>NZ_SPQP01000039.1 GCF_004571075.1 Blastococcus sp. TF02A-35 | reverse complement strand
CGAGCAGGGACTGCGCCTCCGGCACCGTCAGCAGGGCGTCGAGCACCGCCATGCCCTCGCGCCGGTCGGCCCGGACCGAGACCCCGCGCTCGCGCAGGGCAGCGGCGAGCCGGTGTGCCTCGTCGCGGGCGTCACGGGCCAGCCCGAGCCGGCGGGCCCGTGCGCCGAGCTGGGCCGGGGTGGTGAGCCGTCCGGACATCCACCGCAGCAGGTCCCGCTCCACGGCGGCCCGCCGCTCCGCGTCGGCGATGGGCGCGACCTTCTCGAGCATCGGCCAGAGGTGACCGGTGTGCAGCGCCCCGGACTCGAGGGCGGCGAGGGTGCCCGGCAGCCGGTGCACCAGCGTCAGCGACCGGACCAGGAGCTGCTCGGCCGCCTGGGCCGAGAGGGACAGGGCCACCACGAGCTCCTGCGCCGCCCACTCGCTGACGTCGGCCAGCACGTCCGGCCGGGCAGCGCGGCGTTCGGCGCTCATGGCCCCCGGCTGCCCTGGCTGCCGGTCCGCGGAGGCGGGGCGGGTGGCGGCGAACTCGGCCACCGCACGGGCGCGCAGCGCCGTCTGCCGGGCGATCTCCCGGTCGGCGGCCTGCACCGCGCCGAGCGGCCCGGACGCCCGGCCGGCGACGGGCGCGGCCGGTCCGCTCGCTGCGGTCGCCACCTCGCCCACGTGTTCGATCATACGTTCGAACACGTGGCCCTGCAAGGCGAAAGAGCAGGTCAGCGGGCCTGAGGGCGCGACCGGTCAGGTCGGGGGGAGCTGGGCGACCGTCGACGCGATGCCGACCAGGTGGGCAAGCCGTAGCAGCTCCGACCGCCGGAACGCCGGACCGCCGGAGCGCCCCAGCACCACCGCCCGTCCGATGCCGTAGGGCACCGCCATCATCTCGATGGCCATCTCCTGCCAGCGCTCCGGCAGCCAGGACTCGTCGCTGGGCAGCAGCCGCGGCCCGGAGAGCGGGAGCCACGGCAGGGTCAGGCCGGTGAAGTCGGGCGCCGCCTCCGACGCGGCGAGCACCGCCTCCTCGACCAGCGGGGCCGGCTGCGCGGCGTCGTCGAGGATCACCGACCAGCCGCTGTGGAAGACCCGGGGCAGCTCCTCGGTGAGCAGCGCCGCGGGTGCGTGCCCGCCCCGGGACAGCGCGTCGAGCAGGTCCAGCTCGCGGTGGGTGTCCAGCGGCCCGGCGAAGGGGCGCAGCGACTCCACCTGCACCCCCTCGACCGCCTGGGCGACGGTGATCAGGCTGTCGGGCAGCCGGTCGCCGGGCAGGTCCACCACGACGTCGTCGACGGCGATGCCGTTTCCGCGCTCGAGGACGTCGAGCGAGACGATGTCGATGCCGGCGGTACCGAGCGCGGTGGCCACCGCGCCGAGCGCGCCGGGGCGGTCGGGGACCACCAGACGCAGGAGATAGGACACGGTTCCTCCGGGGAGTCCTCGCCGGTTCGGGCCGATCTCCGTCGATCGCGGTCCGGGGGAGCCTCTCACGCTGGTCGGCGCGCGTGTTCGCCCCACGTACAGTGATCCGGTCACGTCCCGGCCCGGAGCGGGCCGCCGGGCATCGCCGAAGTGGAGTTCCACCGCAGCATGAGCACCCCCTCCCCGAAGGGCCAACTGACCCGCGACGAGGTGGCGCACCTGGCGCACCTGTCCCGGCTGGCGGTGAGCGACGAGGAGCTCGACCTCTTCGCCGGCCAGCTCGCCGCCGTGCTGGACGCCGTCGCCCAGGTGGGCAAGGCCGACGTCGCCGACGTCACCCCCACCACGCACGCCGTGCCGATGACCAACGTCATGCGGCCCGACGTCGCCCGGCCCAGCCTGCCTCGCGACGTCGTCCTGGCCGGTGCGCCGGCTGCCGAGGACGACCGCTTCCGCGTGCCGCGCATCCTGGGGGAGGAGGCGTGACCACCACCGAGAACATCACCTCCAGCAGCGCGGCCGACCTCAGCCAGGCCCTGCAGGCCGGTGAGCTGAGCTCCGTCGAGGTCACCCGCGCCTACCTGGACCGCATCGCCGCGACCGACGGGACGATCGGCGCCTACCTGCACGTCGACGCCGACGCCGCGCTCGAGGCCGCCGGGGCCGTCGACGCCGCCCGCGCCAGGGGCGAGGAGCTCGGCCCGCTGGCCGGCGTCCCGATGGCGCTCAAGGACGTCGTCGTCACCGAGGGCGTGCCCACGACCAGCGGCTCGAAGATCCTCGAGGGCTGGCGGCCGCCGTACGACGCCACCCTGGCCGCCCGGCTCAAGGCCGCCGGCACGGTGCTGCTCGGCAAGACCAACATGGACGAGTTCGCGATGGGCTCCTCCACCGAGAACTCCGCCTACAAGGTCACCCGCAACCCCTGGGACACCGACCGCATCCCCGGCGGCTCCTCGGGCGGGTCGTCGGCCGCCGTCGCCGCCGGCCTGGCGCCGTGGGCGATCGGCACCGACACCGGCGGCTCGATCCGCCAGCCGGCGGCCGTGACCGGCCTGGTCGGCCACAAGCCCACCTACGGCTCGGTCTCCCGCTACGGGCTGATCGCGTTCTCCTCCAGCCTGGACCAGGCCGGCCCGATGACCCGGACGGTGCTCGACGCCGCCCTGCTGCACGAGGCCGTCGCCGGTCACGACCCGCTGGACTCCACGAGCATCGACTCGCCGGTGCCGGTGCTGGCCGAGTCGGCCCGCCGCGGCGCCGAGGGCGACCTCGCCGGCCTCCGGGTCGGCGTCGTCACCGAGCTCGGCGGCGACGGCCACACCGACGGCTACGAGCCCGGAGTGCTGGCGCGGGTCGCCGAGGCGGTCGCGCTGCTGGAGGGCATGGGCGCCGAGGTCCGGCAGGTCTCCTGCCCGGCCTTCGACCTCGCCCTGCCCGCCTACTACCTGATCGCGCCCAGCGAGGCGTCGTCGAACCTGGCCCGCTTCGACGGTGTCCGGTACGGCCTCCGGGCCGGCGACGACGGCAGCCGCGACCTCGACGAGGTCATGGCGCTCACCCGGGAGCAGGGCTTCGGCCCCGAGGTGAAGCGGCGCATCATCCTCGGCACCTACGCGCTGTCCAGCGGCTACTACGACGCCTACTACGGGCAGGCGCAGAAGGTCCGCACGCTGATCACCCGCGACTTCACCAGCGCGTGGGACGACGTGGACGTGCTCGTCAGCCCGACCAGCCCCACGGTGGCGTGGACCCTCGGCTCCCGGGTCGACGACCCGATCGCCATGTACGCCGCCGACCTCTGCACGCTGCCGGCCAGCCTCGCGGGCGTGCCGGCCATCTCGGTGCCGTGCGGCCTGTCCGACGGCCTGCCGGTCGGCTTCCAGATCATGGCCCCGGCCCTGGCCGACGACCGCTGCTACCGGGTGGCCGCCGCCCTGGAGGCCGCGCAGGACGCCGCCCGCGGGCACGCCCTGCTGGCCGGGATCGCCACCACCGGGATCGCCACCAAGGAGAACGCCCCCTCATGAGCGACACCCTGGTCGACTTCGACGAGGTCCTGACCCGCTACGAGCCGGTCATCGGCCTGGAGACCCACGTCGAGCTGGGCACCGAGTCGAAGATGTTCTGCGGCTGCTCGACGACGTTCGGCGCCGAGCCCAACACCCAGACCTGCCCGGTCTGCCTCGGCCTGCCCGGCTCGCTGCCGGTGGTCAACGCCGAGGCGATCGAGTCCACCATCCGGATCGGCCTCGCGCTGGGCTGCCGGATCGCCTCCTGGTCCCGGTTCGCGCGGAAGAACTACTTCTACCCGGACATCCCCAAGGGCTTCCAGACCAGCCAGTACGACGAGCCGCTGTGCACCGCCGGGCACCTGGACATCGAGCTCGACGGCGAGACCTACCGCGTGGAGATCGAGCGGGTCCACATCGAGGAGGACACCGGCAAGAACCTCCACGTCGGTGGTTCCACCGGCCGGATCCACGGTGCGGACCACTCGCTGGTGGACTACAACCGCGCCGGCATCCCGCTGGTGGAGATCGTCACCCGCCCGATCCCGGGCGCCGGCGCGAAGGCGCCGGAGCTGGCCCGCGCCTACGTCACCGAGCTGCGCGAGATCCTGCTCGCGCTCGGCGTCTCCGAGGTCCGGATGGAGCAGGGCAACCTGCGCTCGGACGTCAACACGTCTCTCGCCCCGATCGGCAGCCTGGACTGGGGCACCCGCACCGAGACCAAGAACGTGAACTCGCTGCGGTCGGTCGAGCGGTCCGTGCGCTTCGAGATGCGCCGCCAGGCCGCCGTCCTCGACGCCGGTGAGCGCGTGGTGCAGGAGACCCGGCACTTCCACGAGGACACCGGCAGCACCTCGTCCGGGCGGAGCAAGGAGGAGGCCACCGACTACCGGTACTTCCCCGAGCCCGACCTGGTGCCGATCGCGCCGGACGAGGAGTGGATTGAGGGTCTCCGGGCGGCGCTCCCGGAGCTCCCCGCCGCCCGCCGCGCGCGGCTCAAGCAGGAGTGGGGCCTCTCCGACACGGAGATGGCGTGGATCGTCAACGCCGGTGCTCTCGGGCTGGTCAGCGACACCGTCGCCGCAGGCGCCACGCCCGCCGACGCCCGCAAGTGGTGGCTCGGCGAGCTCGCCCGCCGCGCCAACGACAGCGGCGTCGAGCTGACCGAGCTGCCGGTGACCCCGCAGCAGGTCGCCGAGCTCGCCGGTCTCGTCACGGCCGGCACGGTGAACGACCAGCTCGCCCGCCAGGCGCTGGACGGCGTGCTCGCCGGCGAGGGCGGCCCGGCCGCGGTCGTGGAGTCCCGCGGGCTGGCCGTCATGGGCGACTCCGACGAGCTGGTCGCCGCCGTCGAGGCGGCCATCGAGGGCAACCCCGACGTCGCGGACAAGGTGCGCGGCGGCAAGGTGCAGGCGATCGGGGCGCTCGTGGGCGCGGTCATGAAGACCACCCGCGGCAAGGCCGACGCCGCGACGGTGAAGCGCATGCTCGAGGAGCGCCTCGTCAGCTCCTGACCTCCGGCAGGTCCGGGCCTCCGGCAGCTCCTAGCCTGTGGGTGTGGAGCTGCCGGAGGTGGAGCTGCGGCCGCTGCGCCGGTCGGACCTCCCGCTGCTGGCGGAGTGGCTCGCCGAGCCGCTGGTCGCCCGCTGGTGGGACGAGGACCCCGCGACGGTCGAGGCGCAGTACGGCCCGTGCGTCGACGGCACGGACCCGACCGCCGTGTACCTCGGGGTGCACGAGGGGGAGCCGTTCGGCCTGGTGCAGGTCTACCGCTTCGACGACGAGCCGGAGTCGCTCGCGGAGCTGAGCACCGTCTGCCCGGTGCCCCCCGGAGCGCTGAGCATCGACTACCTGGTCGGTGTGCCGAGCGCACGTGGGCGGGGTCTGGGCGCGGCCCTGATCGCGGCCGCCGTGGCCCGCGGCTTCGCCGACCACCCGGACGCGCAGGACGTGCTCGTGCCGGTGGCGCGGGGCAACGAGGCGTCGTGGCGGGCGCTGCGCCGGGCCGGCGCCACCTGGTACGCCGACGGCGAGCTCACGCCGGACAACCCGGTCGACCCCCGGGACCACGTCGTGCACCGCTTCACCCGGTGACGACCGGCGGAGATCAGAGCGGGGACTCGGGCTGGCCGCCGGGCGGGCGGATGCGCAGGACCTTGTCGTCGCCCTCGCCGGGGGTCCCGATGCCGTCCTTGTTCGACGTGGTCACCCACAGCGCGCCCTGGGGGTCCAGCACGGTGGTGCGCAGCCGGCCGTAGCGGCCGCCGAGCACCTCGTCGGTGGCGTCCTCGACCGGGTTCCCCTGCTCGTCGAGGGTCAGGACGTGCACCCGCCGGCCGTCGAGAGCGCCGAGGAAGACCGTGCCGTTCGTGACCGCGCAGCCGCCCAGCCCGCCCTCCTCGGACGGGACCGTGGCGAGCGCGGGGGCACCGCTGCCGCCCTCGGTGACGACGTCGAGCTCGTCGGGGCCCTCCCGCGACTCGTCGGTCGCGTACGTCCGCTCCTCGTCCTGGCACAGCGCGGTGACGTCGCGGTGCCCGCGGCTGAACACCGGCCCGTCGGCGCCCACCGGCCGGCCGAACACGTCGATGCGCAGCACCTTGCCGGCCAGCGACGCCGGGTCCGCGGCCAGGGCGGGGTCCCCGGCGTCGCCGGTGCCCACGTAGAGGTGGCCGTCGGCGCCGGTCATCAGCGCGCCGCCGTTGCCGACCTCGCCGCGCGGGATGCCGGTGAGCACCGGGTTCGGGGTGCCGCCGATCGGGAAGCGGACGACCCGGTTGTCGGTCGCCGTCGAGACGTAGGCGAACAGCAGCCCGTCCTCGGGGAACGTGGGCGAGAGGGCGAGGCCGAGCAGACCGCCGTCGCCGGCGGTGTCGACGCCCGGCAGGGTCATGAGCTCCTTCGCCGGGGACCGGTCGGGGAAGACCTGCAGCAGCCGGCCGGTCTCCCGCTCGCCCACGATCGCGCTGCCGTCGGGCAGCACGACCAGGCCGGTCGGCACCGTCAGCCCCGTCGCGACGACGTTGGGGTCGCCGCCCTCCTCGCCCGACCCGGGCTGCGCGGGATCGCCCGGCACCGGCTGGGGCGGCCGGCCGACCTCGGGCGGCGCGCCCTCGGGGAGCGGCCGGAACGGCCCGGCGGGCTCGTAGCCGCTCTCGCCGCAACCGGCCAGCACCGCCACGCCGACCGCCACGGCGAACAGCCGTGCCGTCCGCGTCCGCGACCGTCGTCCCACGCCGATGACAGTACGTGCGCGGCGCGACCCGGCGCCTAGAGTCCGGGCGTGGCGCACCTCGACCTGGACCCCGACGAGACCCTGCACGTCCTCGTGCCCTCGCGCGCGATCGGAGCCGCCGTCGAGGCGCTGTCCCCGCGGGTGCGGGCGCACCGCATCGAGGCCTCCGACGGCCCGCCGACCGGGGACGCGGCCCTGGCCCAGGTGTGGGTGCCGCGCTCGGGCGGCGCCGCGCTGCCCGGCCGGGAGTTCTTCGACGCGCTCCCGCACCTGCGGCTCGTGCAGCTGCTCAGCGCGGGGGCGGAGGCCTTCGCCGGGAAGCTGCCCGAGGGCGTGCACCTGTGCAACGCCCGGGGCGCGCACACCCCGTCGACCGCGGAGTGGGCGGTCGCCGCGATGCTCGCCGCCCTGCGCGGCATCCCCTCCTTCGTCCGGGAGCAGGACGCCGGGCGCTGGTCCCCGGCCACGCACGGCTCGCTGGTGGGGGCGCGGGTGCTGGTGGTGGGCGCCGGGGACATCGGCCGCGCCATCGGCCGGATGCTGCAGGGGTTCGACGTCGAGCTCACCTACGTGGCCCGCACCGCCCGCGACGGCGTCCGCTCGACCGACGAGCTGCCCCAGCTCCTCCCGCACGCCGACGTCGTGGTGCTCATCGTCCCGGTGACCGCCGGGACCCGGGGCATGGTCGACGCGTCCTTCCTCGCCGCCATGAAGGACGGCGCCCTGCTGGTGAACGCCGCCCGCGGCGTCGTCGTCGACACCGACGCGCTGCTCGCCGAGCTGGTCGCCGGCCGGCTGCGTGCGGCCCTCGACGTGACCGACCCCGAGCCGCTGCCCGGGGGCCACCTGCTGTGGTCCGCGCCGGGGCTGCTGCTCACCCCGCACGTGGGCGGCGCCGTCCCGGCCACGAACGAGCGGGCCGCGGCGGCGGTGACCGACCAGGTCCGCCGGGTCCTGGAGGGCCGGCCCCTCGGGAACGTCGTCGGCGACTACTGAGCCGACAGCTGGATCCGGCCGCCGGAGGCGTCGGCGAGCCGGGGCAGGTCGCGCGCCCGCACGACGGGCAGCCGCAGCTCCGTCCCGGCCGTCCGGACCAGCCAGAGGTCACCCTTCGGCCCCACCCGGATGCCGGCGACCTCCGCCCACGGCACGTGCCGGCTGCCGACCAGCGCGCGCACCGTGAGCCCCTCGCCGGTGATGTCCAGGCCGGTCCGCAGCACCCACACGGTGAGAACCAGGGGGACCAGCAGCAGCACCTGCAGCCCGGGCACGGTGGTGGCCAGCGGGAGGGCGCACAGAGCCAGGAAGCCGACGGGGAACAGCGCGGTGCGGTTCATCCGCAGGCGGGCAGGGGCGTCCACGACGACCGATCCTCCCAGACCCCTCAGGCGGCCAGCCGCGACAGCTTCGCGGCCGTGCCGGTGCCGTCGACGGCGGTGTAGACGACCAGCTGGATCCCGGGGGCGTCGGCCGGGGTGAGCTGGTGGTGCTCCAGGACGAGCGTGCCGACGACGGGGTGCTCGAAGCGGCGCTCCGTGGAGGTGAACCGGTCGACGTCGTGGCTCGCCCAGCCCTCCCGGAAGCTCGGGCTGGCCGCCTGCAGCCGGGTCACCAGGTCGACGACCTCGGGGTCGGCCAGCCGCGGGCCGACCTCGGCGCGGAACTGGGTGAGGAAGCGCCGGCTGTCGGCCGTCCAGTCGCCGAGCAGGTCCCGGACGGCGGGGTCGGTGAACACCGCCCACAGCAGGTTCCGGTCGGCCGGCGCCATCGCGGCCACGCCCGGGTACAGCCGCTCGTAGGCCCGGTTCCAGCCGACGATCGACCAGCTCGAGGTGATCGCGTAGACGGGGGAGGGGGTGAGGGCGTCCATCAGCCGCTGCAGGTGCGCCGGCACCGCGTCGAACGGGCCCTCGGCCGGGGCGCCGCCGTGCCCCGACAGGCGCAGCAGGTACTCGTGCTCGGCCGGCGACAGCCGCAGGGTGCGCGCCAGGGCGTCCATCACCTGCCGGGAGGGCCGGATGTCGCGGCCCTGCTCCAGCCACGTGTACCAGGTGTGGCTCACCCCGGCGAGCAGCGCGACCTCCTCCCGCCGCAGCCCCGGCGTCCGCCGGTTGCCGCCCGCGGGCAGGCCGACCGCGGCCGGGCTCACCTGGCGACGTCGGGAGCCGAGGAACTCGGCCAGCTCACGGCGGGCGGTGGCGGTCACGAGGGCTCCGATCGGTGGTGGTACCGGTACCAGTATCAACGCAACCGGAGCGGCGGGGCCGGACCGGCATAGCATCGCCGCCGTGACGACCGTGGAAGACCGCCCCGCCGGCAGCGAGACCGCCAACCTCAAGCCCCGCAGCCACGAGGTGACCGACGGGGACGCCAAGGCCCCCGCCCGCGCCATGCTGCGCGCCGTCGGCATGGGTGACGACGACTTCAGCAAGCCGCAGATCGGCGTGGCCTCGTCCTGGAACGAGATCACCCCCTGCAACCTCTCCCTCGACCGGCTGGCCAAGCGGGCCAAGGAGGGCGTGCACGCCGCCGGCGGCTTCCCGCTGGAGTTCGGCACCATCTCGGTCTCCGACGGCATCTCCATGGGCCACGAGGGCATGCGCGCCTCGCTGGTCTCCCGCGAGGTCATCGCCGACTCGGTCGAGACGGTCATGTTCGCCGAGCGACTCGACGGCTCGGTGCTGCTCGCGGGCTGCGACAAGTCGCTGCCCGGCATGCTGATGGCCGCCGCGCGCCTGGACCTCGCCAGCGTCTTCCTCTACTCCGGCTCCACGCTGCCGGGGAAGCTCGGCGACCGCGACGACCTCACGATCATCGACGTGTTCGAGGCCGTCGGCGCCTGCGCGCGCGGCCTGATCACCCGTGACGAGCTGACCGCCATCGAGAAGGCCGCCTGCCCCGGCCAGGGCTCCTGCGGCGGCATGTACACCGCCAACACGATGGCCAGCGTGGCCGAGGCGCTCGGCATGGCGCTGCCGGGCAGCGCCGCCCCGCCGGCCCCCGACAGCCGCCGCGACGCCTTCGCCGTCGCCTCGGGCGAGGCGGTCGTCAACCTGCTGCGCAAGGGCATCACCGCGCGGCAGATCATGACCAAGGAGGCGTTCGAGAACGCCATCACCGTCGTCATGGCGCTGGGCGGCTCGACCAACGCCGTCCTGCACCTGCTGGCGATCGCCCACGAGGCCCAGGTCGACCTGACCCTCGAGGACTTCAACCGGATCGGTGACCGCACGCCGCACCTCGCCGACGTCAAGCCCTTCGGCCGGTTCGTCATGACCGACATCGACCGCGTCGGCGGCGTCCCGGTCGTGCTGCGGGCGCTGCTCGACGCCGGCCTCCTGCACGGCGACGCGCTGACCGTCACCGGCAAGACCATGGCCGAGAACCTCGCCGAGATCTCCCCGCCGGACCTCGACGGCACGATCGTGCACGCGATGAACAACCCGATCCACACCACCGGCGGCCTCACCATCCTGCGCGGCTCGCTGTCCCCGGAGGGTGCGGTCGTGAAGTCGGCCGGCTTCGACGCCGAGGTGTTCGAGGGCACCGCCCGCGTCTTCGACGGCGAGCAGGGCGCCATGGACGCGGTCACCGAGGGCACGCTCAAGGCCGGCGACGTCGTCGTCATCCGGTACGAGGGCCCGCGGGGCGGCCCGGGCATGCGCGAGATGCTGGCCGTGACCGGCGCGATCAAGGGCGCCGGGCTGGGCAAGGACGTCCTGCTGCTCACCGACGGCCGGTTCTCCGGCGGGACGACGGGCCTCTGCGTCGGTCACATCGCGCCCGAGGCCGCCGACGGCGGCCCGATCGCCCACGTCCGCGACGGCGACCGGATCCGGCTGGACCTCACCACCCGCACCCTCGACCTGCTCGTCGACGAGGCGGAGCTGGCGGAGCGGAAGGTCGGCTGGGAGCCGCTGCCCCCGCGCTACACGACCGGCGTCCTCGGCAAGTACGCCAAGCTCGTCGGCTCGGCGGCGCAGGGCGCCATCTGCGGCTGACCCCCCATGGGGTGACCCTCCGCGGCGTCGGCTTCGCGGAGGGTCGGCACCTGCCGACCATGCGGATGTGGACGGACGTGGGTCGAGCAGGCACGGACGGGTCGCACCATGACCCCGCGCGTGCGCTCCCGCGGCGTCCCCGGCCGACCGGCCCCGGTCCTGCCGGCCGGTCGCGACCCGCGGGCGCGCCGTGAGTCGGCCGCGGCGCTGACCGCCCTGGGCGTGCTGGGCATGGTGGCGGTGGCCCTGCGCGTCGCGCTCGGCAGCGGGACGTCGCCGGCCTTCCCCCTGGTGCTCGCCGTGGAGTCGGTGCTGGCCGGCGTGGTGGTCACGCGGCACGCGAGCCGGCTCGACGCCCGGTCCCGGCGGCCCTGGCGCGCGCTGGGCGCGGTCGCCGGGCTGCTCACGGTCGCGGAGCTGGTCTACCTGGTGGACCCGGCCGGCTCGCGCAGCGTCCTGGCCCAGGTGCCGCAGGTGCTCGCCGTCCCGCTGGGCATCGCGGCCTGCCTGCTCCTGATGCCGTCCCGGGCCGGCCGGCGCCCGGGCGTGCGCGAGCTCCTCGACGGCGGCATCGTCCTGGTGGCGGTCGCGCTGGTCGGCGTGCTGGTGCTCGACGAGGCGGCGGCCGGCACCCGCGACCTCGTGGATGCACTGATGGTGGTCGGCTACCCCGTGACCGGCGCGCTGGTGTGCGGCATGGGCCTCATGGCGGTCTCGCGCGCGGGCCGCTCCCGGCGCAGGGCCGCGGTGTGGCTGCTGGCCACCATGACCTCCTTCGCGGTGGTCGCGGTCGCGGGCGCGATGGCCAACGTCCTGGGTGCAGAGGCGTCCCACGTGCTCACGCTCCTCGCCTGGACGGCGATGCTGGCCGCGGCGGTCCGGGCCGTCGACGCCGACCCCGGCGCGCTGGTGGCCGGGACCGAGGAGGAGTCCGGCCCCGCCATGTTCGGCGTGGTGGCCGGCCAGGCGACGGCCTACGGTGTGGCCGGTGTCGTCGTCGTGATGCTGGGCGCCGGGCACACCTTCTCCGTGCTCGAGCAGGTCATGGTCGCCCTGGTCGTGCTGCAGACCTCGGCGCGCGGGCTGCTGTGGGCGGCCGACGGCCGCCGGCTGACCCGCCGCATGGAGCGGACGGAGGCCTACTTCCGGGCCCTGGCCGCCAGCGCGGAGGACGTCACCGTCGTCCTGGACGACGACGGCCGGGTGCGGTGGGTCTCCGGTCCCGCCCACGGCCAGCTCGGGTGGCCCGCGCGGGACCTCACCGACCGCGTCCTCGCCGACCTCGTCGACCCGGCGGACCACGCCGTGCTCGCCGCGGCGCTCGACACCGTGGCCGCCCCGGCGGCGGTGCCGCCGGTCGTCCGGCTGCGTGCCCGCGAGGGGGACTGGCGCGACGTCGAGCTCTCCGGCGCGGCGCGGGCCGGGGTCCCCGGGACGGCGCTGCGCGAGGGCCTCGTGCTGCACCTGCGCGACGTCACCGCCCGCCGTTCGACCCAGCGCGAGCTGGAGCGCATGGCGTTCACCGACTACCTCACCGGGCTGCCGAACCGGGCGCGCTTCATGGCCGAGCTGGACGACGCCCACACCCGGGCGGCGGCGGGGGACAAGGTCTGCGTCCTGCTGGTGGACCTCGACGGCTTCAGGGCCGTCAACGACGTCGCCGGGCACGACGCCGGCGACCGGCTGCTGTGCCAGGTCGCCGACCAGCTCCGCCAGCGGGCGCGCGAGCAGGACCTCGTGGCGCGCCTCGGCGGCGACGAGTTCGCCCTGCTCGTCCCGGGGGACCTCGACGAGGCGACCGGGCTGGCCGAGCGGCTGGTGGTCGCGCTCGACCGCTCCTTCCGGGCCCCAGGGCCGGCGGACGACGGGACCGGGCCGGTCTTCGCCGTCTCCGGCAGCATCGGCGTCGCGCGGCTGGACGCCGGCCAGCCGACCACCGCCGCGGTCCGGCAGGCGGACGTGGCGCTGCGGGCGGCCAAGGCCGCCGGCAAGCGCTGCGTGCGCTCCTCCGGCGAGGGCATCGACGACGCGCTCGGCCGCCGCACCCGGCTGGCCCGGGACCTGCCGCTCGCGCTGGAGCAGGGCCAGCTGCGCGTGGTCTACCAGCCGGTCGTGGGGGTCGAGGACCGGCGGGTGCTGGGCCTGGAGGCGCTGGTCCGCTGGGAGCACCCGCTGCTCGGCACGGTCGGCCCCGAGGACTTCATCCCGATCGCCGAGGACGACGGGCTGATCGTGCCGCTGGAGCGGTGGGTGCTGAAGACCGCCACGGCCGACGCCGCCCGGCTGCTCGCCGACGGGCGCGACGTGCAGGTGGGCGTCAACGTCTCCATGCGCCACCTGCAGGCCGGCTGCCTCGCCCCCGACGTGGCGCAGGCCCTGGCCGCGGCCGGGCTGCCCCCGGGCAAGCTGGTCCTGGAGCTCACCGAGTCGGTGATGATCGACCAGCAGGCCCGGCTGGAGAGCGATCTGGCGACGCTGCGCGGCATGGGCTGCGTCCTCGCCCTCGACGACTTCGGCCGCGGCTACTCCTCGCTGGCCTACCTCGCCCGCCTGCCCGTGCACATCCTGAAGATGGACCGGGAGTTCATCGCCGACATCGAGACCGACCCCCGGGGCCGGGCCCTGGTGGCCGCCGTGGTCGAGCTCGGCCGAACCCTGGGCATGGACGTCATCGCCGAGGGCGTGGAGACCGACGGCCAGCTGGCCGAGCTGCGGGCCATGGACTGCCGGTTCCTGCAGGGCTACCTCTTCGGCCGGCCGATGCCCCTGGCCGAGCTGCGGGCCATGCTGCAGGACTTCGACGCCAGCGTCCTGGACGGCGCTCTCGCAGATCTGGACACCGATGTCCACCTGGTGGGACAGGGCGGTTGACGACGCGGCGCCGGGAGGCGCACAGTGTCGGTGTGCCTCGCACCAGCATGCCCGCAGACGCCCGCACCAGCGGCGTCCTCGTACTCGCGTAGCGCGTCCGGTCACCGACCGACGCGCTGACCCTTCGTGCCCGTGGCACGAGGGGTTTTTTGTTGGCCGTGACCTGGCGCACAGCGAGCACGCTGACCGTCGCACCAGCCCGTACCACGCCGCAAGGCACAGGAGACCCGCGCGATGACCACCACCCCGAACGAGGCCGCCACCCGCGAGGCGGCCGAAGCACTCACCGGCGTCGAGACGACCGCCCGGTCCGTCGCGGAGAGCGCCGCCGAGCCCGCCGCCGGCATCACCGGCGCGCAGAGCCTGGTCCGCTCCCTCGAGGCCGTCGGCGTCGACGTGGTCTTCGGCATCCCCGGCGGCGCGATCCTGCCGGCATACGACCCGCTGTTCGACTCCGCGGTGCGCCACGTGCTCGTCCGGCACGAGCAGGGCGCCGGCCACGCCGCCACCGGGTACGCGCAGGCGACCGGCCGCGTCGGCGTCTGCATGGCGACCTCCGGCCCCGGCGCCACCAACCTGGTCACGCCGCTGGCCGACGCCTACATGGACTCGGTCCCGATCGTCGCCATCACCGGGCAGGTGCCCAGCGCGGCCATCGGCACCGACGCCTTCCAGGAGGCGGACATCCGCGGCATCACGATGCCGGTCACCAAGCACAACTTCCTGGTCACCTCGGCCGCGGAGATCCCGCAGCGGATCGCCGAGGCCTTCCACCTCGCCTCCACCGGCCGTCCCGGCCCGGTCCTGGTCGACATCCCCAAGGACGTCCTCCAGGCCACCACCGACTTCTCCTGGCCGCCGCGCATGGACCTGCCGGGCTACAAGCCGACCACCCGGCCGCACGGCAAGCAGGTCCGCGAGGCCGCGACGCTGATCGCCGGTGCCTCCCGCCCGGTGCTGTACGTCGGCGGCGGCGTGCTCAAGGCGCAGGCGACCGAGGAGCTCGCCGAGCTGGCCGAGCTCACCGGCGCGCCGGTCGTCACGACCCTCATGGCCCGGGGGGCCTTCCCCGACAGCAGCCCGCAGCACCTGGGCATGCCCGGCATGCACGGCACGGTCGCCGCGGTGACGGCGCTGCAGAAGTCCGACGTCATCGTCGCCCTCGGCGCCCGCTTCGACGACCGGGTCACCGGTGAGCTGTCGAGCTTCGCGCCCGAGGCGCTGGTCGTCCACGCCGACATCGACCCGGCGGAGATCGGCAAGAACCGCAAGGCCGACGTGCCGATCGTCGGTGACGCCAAGGAGACCATCGCCCAGCTGGTCGAGGCCCTCCGCGCCGAGCACGCCGCCGGCCGGACCCCCGACCTCGCGGCCTGGTGGGCGCAGCTCGACGACTGGCGGGAGCGCTACCCGCTCGGCTACGACTGGCCCGAGGACGGGGCGCTGTCCCCGCAGTACGTGATCGAGCGGCTGGGCGCCATCGCCGGCCCGGACGCGATCTACACCTCCGGCGTCGGCCAGCACCAGATGTGGGCCGCGCAGTTCATCAAGTACGAGAAGCCGGGCACCTGGCTCAACAGCGGTGGCCTCGGGACGATGGGCTACTCCGTCCCCGCCGCCATGGGCGCGAAGTACGGCTGCCCGGAGACCACCGTCTGGGCGATCGACGGCGACGGCTGCTTCCAGATGACCAACCAGGAGCTGGCCACCTGCGCCATCGAGGGGATCCCGGTCAAGGTCGCCGTCATCAACAACGGCAACCTCGGCATGGTGCGCCAGTGGCAGACCCTGTTCTACGAGGGCCGCTACTCCAACACCAAGCTGCACGCGCAGGAGGCCGACGGCACCCCCAAGCCCGTCCGCATCCCCGACTTCGTGGCGCTGGCCGAGGCGCTGGGCTGCGTCGGCCTGCGCTGCGAGAGCAAGGACGACGTGGACGCCGTCATCGAGAAGGCCATGGCCATCAACGACGCCCCCGTCGTCATCGACTTCGTCGTCGGTGCCGACGCCCAGGTGTGGCCCATGGTCGCCGCGGGCGCCAGCAACGACGCCATCCTGGCCGCGCGCGACCTGCGCCCGGTCTTCGGCGACGGCCAGGTCTGAAGGAGACGACTCAGATGACCCGCCACACGCTCTCGGTCCTCGTCGAGAACAAGTCCGGTGTGCTCGCCCGCGTCTCGGCGCTGTTCAGCCGCCGCGGCTTCAACATCGAGTCCCTCGCCGTCGGCCCCACGGAGAACCCCGACCTCTCGCGCATGACGATCGTCGTCGACGCGGAGAGCCAGCCGCTGGAGCAGATCACCAAGCAGCTCAACAAGCTCATCGAGATCATCAAGATCGTCGAGCTGGACGGCGGGGCCGCCGTCCAGCGCGAGCTGCTGCTGGTGAAGGTCCGCGCGCCCCTGGCCGAGCGCACCCAGGTGCTGCAGACCGCCGAGCTCTTCCGGGCCCGCGTGATCGACGTCAACACCGACACCGTGACCCTGGAGGCGACCGGCACGCCGGACAAGCTCCAGGCCCTGCTGGCGGTGCTCGCACCGCTGGGCATCAAGGAGATGGCGCAGTCGGGCACCGTCGCCCTGGGCCGGGGGCCGCGGGCGATGTCCGGCGCCGGTACCTTGCGCCCGGTCGAGCGCAGCGCCTGACGCCGCCGGGCCCCCACACGCAACGACCTACCGAGAAACCACCGAAGGGAAGTCCCACCGCATGGCCGCCGAGATCTTCTACGACAGCGACGCCGACCTCTCCATCATCCAGGGGCGCACCGTCGCCGTCCTGGGCTACGGCAGCCAGGGCCACGCCCACGCGCTCTCGCTGCGCGACTCGGGTGTCGACGTGCGCGTCGGCCTCCCCGAGGGCTCCAAGAGCCGCGCGAAGGCCGAGGCCGAGGGCCTGCGGGTCGTCACGCCGGCCGAGGCCTCCGCCGAGGCCGACCTGATCATGATACTGGCGCCGGACCACGTGCAGCGGACGCTGTACGCGGAGTCCGTGGAGCCGAACCTGCAGGACGGCGACGCGCTGTTCTTCGGCCACGGCTTCAACATCCGCTTCGGCTACATCAAGCCCCCGGCCGGCGTCGACGTCGCCATGGTCGCCCCCAAGGGCCCGGGCCACCTGGTTCGCCGCGAGTTCGAGAACGGCAAGGGCGTGCCCTGCCTCGTCGCCGTCGAGCAGGACGCCAGCGGCTCGGCCCTGCAGCTGGCCCTCTCCTACGCGGCGGCCATCGGCGGCACCCGCGCCGGCGTCATCAGGACGACCTTCGCCGAGGAGACCGAGACCGACCTCTTCGGTGAGCAGGCCGTCCTCTGCGGTGGCGCCAGCGCGCTGATCACCGCCGGTTTCGAGACGCTGACCGAGGCCGGCTACCAGCCCGAGGTCGCCTACTTCGAGTGCCTCCACGAGCTGAAGCTCATCGTAGACCTCATGTACGAGGGCGGCATCGCCAAGCAGCGCTGGTCGGTGTCCGACACCGCCGAGTACGGCGACTACACCTCCGGCCCGAAGGTCATCGACGCGCGCGTCAAGGAGTCGATGAAGGAGGTCCTCGGCGCGATCAAGGACGGCTCCTGGGCCGCGGCCTTCATCGCCGACCAGGACGCCGGCGCGCCGGACTTCAAGGCGAAGCGGGCCGCCGCCGAGGCGCACCCGATCGAGGAGACCGGGCGCAAGCTCCGCGGCCTGATGAGCTGGGTCTCGGCGTCGGACGACTACACCGGCACCGCCGCCCGCAGCTGAGACGACGACGGCCCCGCTGCTTCCGCAGCGGGGCCGTCGCGCGTCCTCTACCGGACCGGTCAGTAACCGGCCGGCTGGTACTTCGGCGAGGGGCCCCACTGGTTCGGGCCGCGCTCGCTGTCGGTGCAGAAGAAGACGATCAGCACGATCGCGCCCACGAGCGGGACGAGGGCGATCAGCAGCCACCAGCCGGACCGGTTGGTGTCGTGGAGCCGGCGCACGCCGACCGCCAGGCTCGGGATCAGCAGGCCCAGCGAGACGATCAGGCTCACGACGCTGGCGCCGATCATCGCGTCGATGGCGCTCGCCAGGACCGACACACCGAAGCTGAAGAGGGCGAACCACCAGTACTCGGACCGCCGGGCCCGCCCGGAGAAGCCGGCGTACTGGGTGAGGACGCTGCGCACGGCGTCCGGGAGCGGCATCGTCGGCGGGGCGTAGGGCTGTCCACCGGCGTAGGACGGCGCCGGCGCGTAGCCCTGGCCGTAGCCGGGAGCGCCCTGGCCGTAGCCGGGGGCAGCCTGGCCGTAGCCGGGGGCGCCCTGGCCGTACTCGGGGGCGCCCTGCCCGTAGCCGGGGGCGCCCTGGCCGTAGCCGGGAGCGCCGTACCCGGGCTGCTGCCCCTGGGGCGGCGGCGGAGGAGTGCCCCAGCCGGGCTGCCCCTGGGCGCCGCCGTTCGGGTCGCTCCCGTAGGGGTCGGTCGGGTTGGTCATCTGCCGCGTTCCTCCTGGTGGTCGGCTGCCCGTGGTGGCATCCGGGATGCGGATCGTAGTGGCCGTCACACGGTGGTGGGGAGACGCGACAGGCCCGAAACCAAGGTCACCCGGTCCGGTGACCGCACCGCGGAGCACCCGGGCAGGGGGCGTCGGAGCCTGCGGCCCCGCGCTCCCTAGGCTGTGTGCCCGTGACCACGACCGCGCCCGTCGTCCTGATCGCCGAAGAGCTCGCGCCGAGTGTGCTGGAGGTGCTCGGGACCGACGTCGAGATCCGTCATGTCGACGGTGCCGACCGGTCCGCGCTGCTGCCCGCGCTCGCCGACGCGGCGGCGGTGATGATCCGCAGCGCGACGCAGATCGACGCCGAGGCTCTGGCCGCGGCGCCGAACCTCAAGGTCGTCGCCCGCGCCGGCATCGGCCTGGACAACGTCGACGTCCCGGCCGCGACCGAGCGCGGCGTCATGGTCGTCAACGCGCCCACCTCGAACATCGTCAGCGCCGCCGAGCACGCCGTCGCGCTGCTGCTGGCCGCCGCCCGCCACATCCCGGCGGCCGACGCCTCGCTGCGCGAGGGGAAGTGGGCCCGCTCGAAGTTCACCGGCGTCGAGGTGACCGAGAAGACCGTCGGCGTCGTCGGGCTCGGCCGCATCGGCCAGCTGGTCGCCCAGCGGCTGGCCGCCTTCGACGTCGAGCTGATCGCCTACGACCCCTACATCCAGCCCGGCCGCGCGGCCCAGCTGGGCGTGCGCATGGTGTCGCTGGAGGAGCTGCTCCAGCAGGCCGACTTCATCACCATCCACCTGCCGAAGACGCCCGAGACCCTCGGGCTCATCGGGCCTGCGGAGCTGGCCACGACCAAGCGGGGCGTGATCATCGTCAACGCCGCCCGGGGTGGCCTCGTCGACGAGGCGGCCCTCGCCGAGGCGCTGCGGTCCGGGCAGGTGGGCGCGGCGGGCATCGACGTCTACGCCAAGGAGCCGTGCACCGACAGCCCGCTGTTCGGGCTGCCCAACACCGTCGTCACCCCGCACCTGGGCGCGTCCACCACCGAGGCGCAGGACAAGGCCGGCGCCGCCGTCGCCCGCTCGGTCCGGCTGGCCCTGCAGGGCGAGTTCGTCCCCGACGCCGTCAACGTCCAGGCCGGCGGCGTCGTCGCCCAGGACGTGCGCCCGGGCCTCCCGCTCGCCGAGAAGCTGGGCCGCGTGTTCACCGCCGTCGCGGGGGGCCTCGCGCAGTCGGTCACCGTCGACGTGCGCGGGAAGCTGGCCGAGTTCGACGCCTCGGTGCTGCAGCTGGCCGCGCTGAAGGGCGTGTTCTCCGACGTCGTCGAGGAGCAGGTCACCTACGTCAACGCGCCGCTGTTCGCCGAGCAGCGGGGGCTGGACGTCGCCCTCACCACCGACCCGGAGAGCCCGACCTACCGGAACCTGGTCACCCTGCGCGGCGCCATGGCCGACGGCCGTCCCGTCGCCGTCTCCGGCACCCTGTTCGGCAAGAACCAGGTGCCGCGGCTGACCGAGGTGGCCGGCTTCGAGATCGACCTCGCCGCCTCGGGCAACCTGCTCTTCTTCACCTACGCGGACCGGCCGGGTGTCGTGGGCGCCGTGGGCGCGGCTCTCGGGGAGGCCGGCATCAACATCGCCGGAGCGCAGGTCAGCCCGGCGAGCGACGGCGGCGAGGCGCTCATGGCGGTCACCGTCGACAGCCCCGTGGCCCCCGAGCTCCTCGAGGCGATCGCGGAGCGCATCGGCGCCCGCGCCGCCCGGGCCGCCGACCTCACCACGCTCTGACCTAGGGTTCCCTCCCATGCGCCTGGCAGTGATCCCTGGAGACGGCATCGGGCCCGAGGTCGTGGCGGAGGGCCTCAAGGTCCTCCGCGCGGTCGCACCCGACCTGGAGACGACGCCCTACGACCTCGGTGCCACCCGCTGGCAGCGGACCGGCGAGCTGCTGCCGGACACCGTCCTGGACGAGCTGCGCCAGCACGACGCGATCCTGCTCGGCGCGATCGGTGACCCCAGCGTGCCGCCGGGCATCCTCGAGCGCGGGCTGCTGCTGCGGCTGCGCTTCGAGCTCGACCACCACGTGAACCTGCGCCCGGCCCGGCTGTTCGACGGTGTGCGCAGCCCGCTGGCCTCGCCCGGCCCGATCGACATGCTGTGCGTGCGCGAGGGCACCGAGGGCCCGTACGTGGGCAACGGTGGCGTCCTGCGCAAGGACACCCCGCAGGAGGTCGCGACCGAGGTCAGCCTGAACACCGCCTTCGGTGTCGAGCGGGTGGTCCGGTACGCGTTCGAGCGCGCCGCGGCACGACCGCGCAAGCACCTGACCCTGATCCACAAGACCAACGTGCTCACCCACGCCGGTGGGCTCTGGTCGCGGGTCGTGGAGGAGGTGTCGGTCGAGTTCCCCGAGGTGACCGTCGCCTACCAGCACGTCGACGCCGCCTCGATGTTCTTCATCACCGACCCGGGCCGCTACGACGTCATCGTCACCGACAACCTGTTCGGCGACATCGTCACCGACGTCGCCGCCGCGGTGACCGGGGGCATCGGCCTGGCCGCGAGCGGGAACCTCGACGCCTCGGGGACCAACCCGAGCATGTTCGAGCCCGTGCACGGCTCCGCGCCCGACATCGCCGGCAAGGGCATCGCCGACCCGACCGCGACCGTGCTGTCGGTCGGCCTGCTGCTGCAGCACCTGGGCCGGACGGAGCAGGCCCGCAAGGTCGACGCCGCGGTCGCCTTCGACCTCTCCACCCGCGACCCGCAGGCGCCGATCCGCACCACCGACGTCGGCGACCGCCTCGCCGCGCTCGCCGGCGGCTGACTCAGCCGGGCGGCTCCTCCCGCAGGAGGTCGCCGACCGGCACCGGCAGGAGGGCCCGCCCGGTCTCGCCCGGGGCGGGCCACTCCGGCCGCACGGTGCAGCCGGCGCGGGAGGACTCGACCAGCACCACGGGCTGCCACGTCCAGTCCGCCGCGGGCTGCCCGGCCGGGAACGTCCCGCGCGGGAGCGGCGTGGGCAGCCGGGCCCACCAGCGGCGGTCGAGGGCGGCCAGGCCCCGGGCGCGCAGGACCTCGGCGGCCTCGCCGGGGGAGCCGGCCCCCCGGACGGGCGCGCCGGTCAGGAGGTGCGGCCGGCCGTCGGTGGCCAGCCAGCCCACCTGCTCGCCGTCGGCGCGGTGCACGGGGGTCCAGCCGCTGGGGATCACCGGCGCAGCCTCCCAGCGCCCGGCGCGGAGCTCACGCCGTTTTCCGGCCGTGCTTTACTCGTCGGCGATGAGCACCCGTGGCACGATCATCATCGCCTAGCGCGCAGTCCCTCCCGACTGCGCGCAGACCTCCCGTACCCGGGGGGTCTTTTTGCTTTCCGGGACGTTCGCCCACCCGATCCGAGGAGCGCCTCGTGCAGACCGACCCCGAGTTCCACGTCTTCGACACCACGCTGCGCGACGGCGCCCAGCGCGAGGGCATCAGCTACTCGGTCGCCGACAAGCTCGCGGTCGCCCGGCTGCTCGACGAGATCGGCGTGGGCTTCATCGAGGGCGGGTGGCCGGGGGCGCTGCCCAAGGACACCGAGTTCTTCGCCCGGGCCCGCACCGAGCTCAAGCTGCAGCACGCGCAGCTGGTCGCGTTCGGCGCCACCCGCAAGGCCGGGGTACGGGTGGAGGACGACCCGCAGGTCCGGGCGCTGCTGGACGCCGGGACGCCGGTGGTCTGCCTCGTCGCCAAGTCCGACGTGCGGCACGTGCGCGACGCGCTGCGCACCACGCCGGAGGAGAACCTGGCGATGGTGGCCGACACGGTCGCCCACCTGGTCGACCACGGCCGCCGGGTCTTCGTCGACTGCGAGCACTTCTTCGACGGGTACGCCGCCGACCCCGCCTACGGGGTGCGCGTCCTGGAGACGGCGTTCGCGGCCGGCGCCGAGGTGGGCGTCCTGTGCGACACCAACGGCGGCATGCTGCCCATGGGCGTGGGCCGGGTGGTCGCCGACGTGCGGGCGCGCACCACCGGGAAGCTCGGCATCCACTGCCAGGACGACACCGGCTGCGCGGTCGCCAACACCCTCGCCGCGGTCGAGGCGGGCGTCACCCACGTGCAGGGGACGGCGAACGGCTACGGCGAGCGGGCCGGGAACGCCGACACCTTCGCGCTGATCGCCAACCTGGTGACCAAGATGGGCATCCCGGCGGTCCCGGCCGAGTGCCTGCCCGAGCTGCAGCGGGTCAGCCACGCGATCGCCGAGCTGGCCAACATCGCCCCCGACGACCACCAGCCCTACGTCGGCGCCTCGGCGTTCGCGCACAAGGCGGGGCTGCACGCCAGCGCCATCAAGGTCAGCCCGGAGCTGTACAACCACCTCGACCCGGCGGTCGTGGGCAACGACATGCGCATCCTGGTCACCGAGATGGCCGGGCGCGCCTCGGTCGAGCTGAAGGGCCGGGAGCTCGGGGTCGACCTGAGCGGCCAGGGCGACGCGATCGGCCGGGTCGTGGACCAGGTGAAGGTGCTCGAGGCCGACGGGTGGTCGTTCGAGGCCGCCGACGCCTCCTTCGAGCTGCTGCTGCGCGCCCAGCTGCCCGACGCCCCGGCGCCGCTGTTCGAGCTGGAGAGCTACCGGACCTCCGTCGAGCACTGGGGCAACGGCGTGGTGGTCAGCGAGGCCACGGTCAAGGTGCACCTGCCCAACCCCGACGGGACCACCGAGCGGGTCATCAGCACCGGCGAGGGCAACGGCCCGGTGAACGCGCTGGACAACGCGCTCCGCCAGGCGCTGGTCGGCCGGTACCCCCAGCTGGCCGACGTGTCGCTGGCCGACTACAAGGTCCGCATCCTGGGCTGGCGCAGCGGCACGAGCGCCACGACCCGGGTGCTCATCGACACCACCGACGGCGTGGGGGAGTGGACGACGGTCGGCGTGCACGACAACGTCGTCGAGGCGTCCTGGCACGCGCTGGTGGACGCGCTGACCTACGCCGTCGTGCGCCGGCCCAGGCCCTAGCGCGCCTGCTCCTCAGCCGTAGCGGGCGACGAAGTTCGCCAGCACGCGTGCGGGATGGGTGACCACCGCGGGCGTCAGGCGCGCGATGACCTCCTCGACCTCGGCCGGCGGGAAGTAGCCGGCGTGCTGGTAGATGCGCACCCGCTGCACGATCCCCGGGACGTCGAGCTCGGGGTGGAACTGCGTGGCGTAGACGTTCCGCCGCACGCGGAACATCTGGACCGGGCAGCTCGCCGACGACGCCAGCAGCACCGCACCCGGCGGGAGCACCCGGCAGGCCTCCTTGTGCCCGACGAAGGCGCCGAAGCGCTCGGGCACCCCGGCGAGGAGCGGGTCCTCCCGCCCCTCGCCGGTGAGGACGACGTCCACCGCCGAGACCGGCTCGCCGTAGGTGCGGTCGACGACGCCGCCCTGGTGCGTGCCCAGGGTCCCGATGCCGTAGCAGGCGCCGAGGAAGGGCACGTCCCGCGCCACGACGTCGTCGAGGAGGGCGCCGAGCTCGCGCTCCACCCGCAGCTGCACCGGCGGCTTCTCCTCCGGCGGGTCGCTGGAGTTGAACGGGCTGCCGCCGAGCAGGAGGCCGGCGTACGCGTCGAGGTCGAGCGCCGGCAGGGGAGCGGCCTCGAGCCGGATGCGGTGCAGGCGGTCGCGGGCCAGCCCGGTGGCCCGCAGGAACGACGCGTACTCCTGGTCGGCGGCCTCGTCCTCGGGACGGGTCGACAGCAGCAGGAACGGCCGCCCGGGCCCGCCGGTGCTCAGCGGGGCTGGATCTCGCCCATCGGTCCCCAGCCGGGGACCTGGGGCGCGTCGACGTAGATGATCTGCGGCTGCGCCGAGACCAGGTCGGGGCCCTTCTCCACGAACTGCTTGAAGGCGTCCGTGGCCACGTGCGCCGCGCCCGCGTCGGCGTCGCGGAAGCCCTCGATGCAGATCCAGGTGTCGGGCTCCTCGATGCTGCGGGACCACTCGAAGAAGAGCGAGCCCTCCTCGGCGTTCACGGCGCGGGCGTAGTCGGCGGCCAGGCCGGCCCACTCGTCGGCACGCTCGGGACGGATGGGCATCTTCACGACGATGAGGATCACGCCGCCCATTCTCCCGTCAGGCCGGCCACGGCTCCAGCCGGCTCCTCAGGAGGCAGAACTCGTTGCCCTCGGGATCGCGCAGCACGTGCCAGCCGTGCTCGGCGGACTGGCCGACGTCGGCCGGCACGGCACCCAGGCCGAGCAGCCGCTGCAGCTCGGCCTCCTGGTCCCGGTCGGTGGGGTTGACGTCGATGTGCAGCCGGACCTTCCCGGGTGTCGGGTCGGCGACCGGGGCGAAGACCAGGGTGGGCGCGGGGCCGCCGAAGCCGGCCTCCGGGCCGATCTCGACGGCGCCGTCCTCCTCCCGGCCCAGGACCCGGTAGCCGAGCACCGCCGCCCAGAAGGCGGCGAGCGACTCGGGGTCGCGGCTGTCGACGACGAGCTCGGAGAAGCGGCAGGCCATGGGCGCACGGTAGGCAGATCCGGTCGCGGCTAACCTCGCCCTGTGCGCATCGTCCGTTTCGCCTCCCAGCAGGGCATGTCCTTCGGCGTCCTCGACGGGGACGGCCAGGTCGCCCAGATCGAGGGCCACCCCTTCGGCCAGATCTCCTTCACCGGCGCCCGCTTCGCCCAGGCCGACATCCGGCTGCTCTCGCCGATCCTGCCGAGCAAGGTGGTGTGCGTCGGCAAGAACTACGCCGAGCACGTGAAGGAGATGAACACCGGTGACGCTCCGAAGGAGCCGATGCTGTTCCTCAAGCCCTCGACGTCGGTGATCGGCCCCGGCGACGCCATCCGCATCCCGCCGGGCAGCACCAACGTGCAGCACGAGGTCGAGCTGGCCGTGGTCATCGGTGCCCGGGGGGCCCGCAACGTCAGCCCCGAGCAGGCGATGGCGAGCATCTTCGGCTTCACGATCGGCAACGACGTCACCGAGCGCGACATGCAGAAGAGCGACGGCCAGTGGACCCGGGCGAAGGGCTTCGACTCGTTCTGCCCGCTCGGGCCCTGGATCGAGACCGACCTGCCCGGCCTGGGCCTGGACCCCGCCGACCTGGAGATCACCTGCAGCGTCGACGGCGAGCTCCGGCAGAGCGGCCGGACCAGCCAGCTGCTCTTCGGCATCCCGACCCTGATCTCCTACATCTCCCGCGTGATGACGCTGCTGCCCGGCGACGTCGTGCTCACCGGCACCCCGTCGGGCGTCGGCCCGATCCGCGCCGGCCAGCAGGTCGAGTGCGCCATCCAGGGCCTGGGCACGCTGACCAGCTCGGTCAGCTCCGCCGACCCCGTCTCCACCGCGGGTGGTGGCCTGTGACCACGCCCGCCGGCGAGGTCCGCACCCGGTTCTGCCCGTCCCCGACGGGGATGGTGCACGTCGGCCTGATGCGCACCGCGCTGTTCAACTGGGCGCACGCCCGGCACAGCGGTGGCACGTTCGTCTTCCGGATCGAGGACACCGACGCCGCGCGGGACTCCGAGGAGTCCTACCGGCACCTGCTGGACTGCCTGCGCTGGATGGGGCTCACCTGGGACGAGGGCCCCGAGGTCGGCGGCCCGCACGGCCCGTACCGGCAGTCCGAGCGGCACGACATCTACCGCGAGGTCGCGGCCAAGCTGGTCGAGGCCGGGCACGCCTACGAGTCCTTCTCCACGAACGAGGAGGTCGACGCCCGCCGCCGCGCCGCCGGCCAGGACCCCAAGCTCGGCTACGACAACGCCGACCGCTTCCTCACCGACGCGCAGAAGGCCGCCTTCCGCGACGAGGGCCGCTCCCCGGTGCTCCGCCTGAAGATGCCCGACGAGGACCTGGTCTGGACCGACCTGGTGCGCGGGGAGATCCGCTTCGCCGCCGGCTCGGTCCCCGACTTCGTCCTGGTCCGCGGCAACGGGGCGCCGCTGTACCCGTTCGTGAACCCCGTCGACGACGCGCTGATGCGGATCACCGACGTGCTGCGCGGGGAGGACCTGCTGCCCTCGACGCCGCGGCAGATCGCGCTGTACGCGGCGCTCACCGACATCGGCGTCGCCCAGGGCACCCCGCGGTTCGGGCACCTGCCGTACGTGACCGGCGAGGGCAGCAAGAAGCTGTCCAAGCGCGACCCGCAGTCCAACCTCGACGTGTACCGGGACCGCGGCTTCCTGCCCGAGGGCTTCGCCAACTACCTGGCGCTGCTGGGCTGGTCGATCGCCGAGGACCGCGACATCTTCTCGGTGCAGGAGATGGTCGAGGCCTTCGACGTCACCCGCGTGAGCCCCAACCCGGCGCGCTTCGACCTGAAGAAGGCCGAGGCGATCAACGCCACCCACCTGCGGGCGCTGCCGGTCGAGGAGTTCGTCGACCGCGTGGTGCCCTACCTGGCCGCCGAGGGGCTCGTCGCCGAGCCGCCGACGGCCGAGCAGGACCGGGTGCTGCGCGCGATCGCCCCGCTCGCGCAGGAGCGCATGGTCGTGCTGTCCGAGGCGGTCGGGCTGCTGCGCTTCCTGTTCGTCGACGACGTCGAGATCGAGCCCGCAGCGGCGGACAAGCAGCTCTCCGGTGAGAGCGCCGTCCAGGTGCTGGACGCCGCCACCGCGGCGCTGGGCGAGCTGGCCGACTGGAGCACGCCGGCCATCGAGCAGGCGCTCAAGGACGCGCTCGTCGAGGGCCTGGGCATCAAGCCGCGCCAGGCGTTCGGCCCGGTGCGCGTGGCGGTGAGCGGGCGGACCGTCTCCCCGCCACTGTACGAGTCGATGGAGCTGCTGGGCCGGGAGCGCACGCTGGCCCGGCTCGCCGCGGCCCGCGGGGTGGCGACGGCGGGATGAGCCTGCCGGGGACCGGGGTCGGGCCGGAGGACGCGTACGCCGGTCCGCCACCGTTCGCGCGACCCGGACCCGACCAGCCGCCCCCGGCCCCCTGGCCGGTCGCGTACGCGGTCCCGCCGTGGGCGCCGCCGTGGCCCTCCGGCGGCCCGCCCCAGGTGGCCTGGGCGCCGCCGCCCGGGACGCCGCCGCACGACGAGCCGCAGCCCTACCTGCACGCCATGCGTGCCCGGGGCTGGGCGTGGTGGCGGCCGCTCGTCGGGCTGCTCCTGCTGGCGGCGTGCTTCCTCGTCGCCGGCGGGTT
Source organism: Blastococcus sp. TF02A-35 (assembly GCF_004571075.1). Taxonomy (GTDB): domain Bacteria; phylum Actinomycetota; class Actinomycetes; order Mycobacteriales; family Geodermatophilaceae; genus Blastococcus. The sequence continues at coordinate 7,050 of NZ_SPQP01000039.1, read as the reverse complement.
CCTCGGGGCCGTCGCCGTCGTCACCGGGACCAGCGCCGACCTGGCGATGGGCGACCTCACCGACCCCCTCGTCCTGCTGGTCACCAACCTGGCCCTGGCCCTCGGCATCCCCGTCGTGTGGCTGGCCTGGTCCGTGGCCCACTCCATGGGGCCGGGCTGGTCGTCGTCGGTGCTCGGGCGGCTGCGCTGGCGGCTGCTGCCCCGGCTCACGCTGCTGGCGCTCGTCTCGCTCGGCCTGGCCATCGGCCTCGCGCTGGCGCTCGACCTGGCGACGGGGGAGGGCGAGGTCGAGGGTCCGGTGGCCGGCTGGGGGTGGCTGCTCGCGGTCGTCCTGCTGACCACCCCGCTGCAGTCCGCGGCGGAGGAGTACCTGTTCCGCGGCTACCTCAGCCAGACCGTCGCCGGCTGGGTGCGCAGCCCGGCGGCCGGGGCGGTCGTGGCCGCGCTGGTCACCGGCGCGGTGTTCTCCCTCGCCCACCTGCCGCCGGACCTCGTGACCTTCCTCGACCGGTTCGCCTTCGCCCTGGCCGCGTCGGCGGTGGTGTGGCTGACCGGCGGGCTGGAGGCCGCGATCGTGCTGCACGTGGTCAACAACGTGGTGGTGTTCCTGGCCGCCGGCCTGCTGGGCGGGGGAGTGGCGACGGAGTCGGTCCCCGAGGGGGCCGGCCCCTGGCCATTGCTCATCGGGCTGGCCGGGACAGCGGCCTACGTCGCGCTCGTGGCCCGCTGGCGCCGCGGGGCGCACCCGGAGACGCGCACGGCCGCCCAGGACCTGCGCGGCCCCTTCCTCCCGCCCCCGGTCCCGGCGGCCTGACCCGCCGGCCGGGGGGTGGTGCGACGGCCCCGCAGCACGTCAGGTAGAGTCTTCGACGGCACCGCGAGGTGCTCACCCATGGGGTATGGGGTAATTGGCAGCCCGACGGTTTCTGGTTCCGTTAGTCTAGGTTCGAGTCCTGGTACCCCAGCGAGGAAGCCTGGTTCCTCTTGCACCACCAGCACGGCCCCGTCGTCTAGCGGCCCAGGACGCCGCCCTCTCACGGCGGTAGCGAGGGTTCGAATCCCTTCGGGGCTACGCGACCGAGAGCCCCCGGCCACCAGGCCGGGGGCTCTCGCCTTTCCGGGGGACGTTCCCGGACCCCGGTGCCGGGGCGCGATCCCGGCATGGCAAAATGCTCACTGCACGGCCCCGTCGTCTAGCGGCCTAGGACGCCGCCCTCTCACGGCGGTAGCGAGGGTTCGAATCCCTTCGGGGCTACGCGACCGAGAGCCCCCGACCACCCGGTCGGGGGCTCTCGCCGTCTCCGGTGGCCCATGATCACGACCGGGACTACCGTCGATCCGCCGGTCACGCACGGTGACGTCGGCGGGAAGGTGGTCGACGCGTGATCCGCACGACCCGTCAGCTGGCCGACGGGCGCGACATCCTCTACTTCGACGACGACCGCGACGCCCCGGTCCGCCAGGCCCGCGACACGCGGGACCTCCCGGCGGTGAGCACGCGGTCGGAGCTGCGGTTCGACCCGCTGCTGGGGGAGTGGGTCGTCGTCGCCGCGCACCGGCAGACGCGCACCTTCCTGCCGCCGGCCGACCAGTGCCCGCTGTGCCCGTCGCGTCCGGGCCGGCCCACGGAGGTCCCGGAGAGCGACTACCAGGTGGTGGTCTTCGAGAACCGGTTCCCGTCGCTGGCCATCGACGTCGCGCGCGACGTGGCCCCCACCGTCCCCGGCAACCCGCTGGCCGAGCTGCGCCCGGGGTTCGGCCGCTGCGAGGTCGTCTGCTTCACCAGCGAGCACGACCGAGACTTCGCCGAGCTGCCGCCCGAGCGCGCCCGGCTGGTGGTCGACGTGTGGGCCGAGCGCACCGCGGAGCTGTCGGCGGTCGAGGGCGTGCAGCAGGTGTTCTGCTTCGAGAACCACGGCGAGGAGATCGGGGTGACCCTGTCGCACCCCCACGGGCAGATCTACGCCTACCCGTTCGTGACGCCGCGGGTGGCCGCCGTGCTGCGCTCGGTGCAGCGGCACCGCGAGGCCACCGGCGGGGACCTGTTCGCCGACGTGCTCGCCGCCGAGCGCTCCGGCCCCCGGGTCGTCGCCACGAACGAGCACTGGACGGCGTTCGTCCCGGCCGCCGCCCGCTGGCCCTACGAACTGCAGCTGTTCCCGCACCGCCGGGTCGCCGACCTGCCGGCGCTGACCGGCGAGGAGCGGGACGCCTTCGTCGAGGTCTACCTCGACGTCCTGGGCCGCTTCGCGCACCGCTTCGACACCCCCATGCCCTACATCGCCTCGTGGAACCAGGCCCCGGCGCAGGCGCGCGAGGACTGGTGGCTGCACCTGCAGCTGTTCTCGCTGCGGCGCGCCCCGGGGAAGCTGAAGTACCTCGCCGGCTCGGAGTCGGGCATGGGCGCGTTCATCACCGACACCAACCCCGAGGACGTCGCCGAGCAGCTGCGGGCCGTCACGTGGTGAGCGACGCCGACGCCGCGCGCACCGCTGCCGAGGCCTTCGCGGAGCGGTTCGGGCGGCAGCCCGAGGGCGTGTGGGCCGCGCCCGGGCGGGTGAACGTCATCGGCGAGCACACCGACTACAACGGCGGGTTCGTCCTGCCCGTCGCCCTCCCGCACACCACCCGCGCCGCCGTGGCCCGCCGCGCGGACGGCGTGCTCGCGCTGGCCTCCGTGCAGCACCCGGGCGAGGACGTCGAGGTCCCCGTGGCCGACCTCGCGCCCGGCCGGCCCGGGGGCTGGGCCGGCTACCCGGCGGGCGTGGTGCACGCCCTCGCCGACCACGCGGCCGGAGGGCTCAGCGTCCTCGTCGACGGCGACGTCCCCTCCGGTGCGGGGCTGTCCTCCTCGGCGGCGCTGTCGTGCTCCGTCGCGCTCGCCGTGCGGGACCTGCTCGGCCTGGACCTCGACGCCGACGCACTCGTCGACGTCGCCCGCCGGGCCGAGAACGACTTCGTCGGCGCGCCCACCGGGGTCCTCGACCAGTCGGCGTCGGTCCTGTGCACGGCCGGCCACGCCCTCTTCTTCGACACCCGCGACGGCACCCGCGAGCAGGTGCCGCTCGACCTCGCCGCTGCCGGCCTCGCCCTGCTGGTGGTCGACACCGGCACCACCCACGACCACGCCGAGGGCGGCTACCGCGACCGGCGCCGGGAGTGCGAGGAGGCCGCCGCCCGCCTGGGCGTGCCCCTCCTGCGCGAGGTCGACGACGTCACCGCGCTGGACGCGCTCGACGACGGAACGCCCGAGGGCGCCGTCCGCCTCCGGCGCGCGCGGCACGTCGTCACCGAGGACGCCCGCGTCCTCGAGGTGGTCGCCGCGCTCCGGGAGGACGCCGACCCGCGGGCCGTCGGCCCCGTGCTCACCGCCGGGCACGTCTCGCTGCGCGACGACTTCGAGGTGTCGGTCCCGCTGGTCGACGCCTGCGTCGACGCCGCCCTGGCCGCCGGCGCCCACGGGGCCCGCATGGTCGGCGGGGGCTTCGGCGGCAGCGTCGTCGCGCTGGTCGACGCCGCGGCGGTCGACGCCGTGGGCGCCGCCGTCACCGAACGCTTCGCGCGCGAGGCCGCACCCGCCCCGCGCACCTTCGTCGTCGTCCCCTCCGCCGGCGCCCGACGCCTGGCCTGAACTGCATCCTGAGAAGAGGAGCCCGTGGACGATCAGCTGAAGCTCGATGCTTCCTTCGTCGACTACGCCCTGGTCGCGGCCTACTTCGCCGTCGTCCTGCTGATCGGCGTCGCCGCCCGCCGCCGCGTGTCCGACAGCCTGGACTTCTTCCTGTCCGGCCGGTCGCTGCCGGCGTGGGTCACCGGCCTGGCGTTCATCTCGGCCAACCTGGGCGCGGTCGAGATCGTCGGGATGTCGGCCAACGGCGCGCAGTACGGCATGGCCACCATGCACTACTTCTGGATCGGCGCCATCCCCGCGATGCTCTTCCTGGGCGTCGTGATGATGCCCTTCTACTACGGGTCGAAGGTCCGCAGCGTCCCGGAGTTCATGCGCCGCCGGTTCGGCACCGGCGCCCACCTGGTCAACGCCCTCAGCTTCGCCGTCGCCCAGGTCCTCATCGCCGGCATCAACCTGTACCTGCTGGCCACCATCGTGAACGCGCTGCTCGGCTGGCCGCTGTGGGTCTCGCTGATCGTCGCGGCCGCGGTCGTGCTCAGCTACATCACCCTCGGCGGCCTCTCCGCGGCGATCTACAACGAGGTGCTGCAGTTCTTCGTCATCGTCGCCGCGCTGCTGCCCCTGACCCTGATCGGCCTGCACCGGGTCGGCGGCGTCGGGGGGCTGGTCGACAAGGTGACCGCGTCCGGGGGTGAGGAGCAGCTGTCCTCCTGGCCGGCGACCGAGCTCTCCGGCTTCGAGAACCCGGTGTGGTCGGCCATCGGCATCGTCTTCGGCCTGGGCTTCGTGCTCTCCTTCGGCTACTGGACGACGAACTTCGTCGAGGTGCAGCGGGCGATGGCCACCAACTCGATGTCGGCCGCGCGCAGCACGCCGATCATCGGGGCCTTCCCGAAGATGTTCATCCCGTTCATCGTGGTGATCCCGGGCCTGATCGCCACGGTGCTGGTGCCCGAGGTCATCGAGGCCAAGGCGAACGCCGACGCCGACTTCGACTACAACAACGCGATCCTGCTGCTGATCCGGGACGTGCTGCCCAACGGCCTGCTCGGCGTGGCCCTGGCCGGGCTGCTGGCCGCCTTCATGGCGGGCATGGCGGCCAACATCTCCTCGTTCAACACCGTCTTCAGCTACGACCTGTGGCAGCAGTACGTGAAGAAGGACCGGCCCGACGGCTACTACCTGAAGGTCGGGCGCTGGGCGACCGTCGGGGCCACCGTCGCCGCGATCGGGACGGCGCTGATCGCCGCGGGCTACAGCAACCTCATGGACTACCTGCAGACGCTGTTCGGGTTCTTCAACGCCCCGCTGTTCGCGACGTTCATCCTCGGCATGTTCTGGAAGCGGATGACGCCGACGGCCGGCTGGGCGGGGCTGGTCTCGGGCACGGCCGCGGCGGTCACGGTGTTCGTGCTCGTGGAGACGGGGGTTCTCGACCTGCCCGGCCAGGGCGGTGCCTTCGTCGCCGCCGGCGCCGCGTTCGTCGTCGACATCGTGGTCAGCGTCGTCGTCAGCCGGGTCACGGCGCCCAAGCCGGTGTCCGAGCTGGCCGGGCTCGTCTACTCGGAGACGCCGCGCGAGGTGCGCACCGACCCCGACGCGCACAGGCTGCCCTGGTACCGCTCGCCGGTGCCGCTGGCCGGGGTCGCGCTGGCCCTGGTCGTCGTCCTGAACATCATCTTCCGGTGAGGGGAGAACCCGTGAGCAAGGGCCAGAAGGCGGGCGCCTTCGACGTCCGCAACGTCATCGCCGAGCTGATCGGCCTCTACGGGGTCGTGCTCGTCGTCGTGGGGCTGCTCGACGACTCCGCCGAGGTGATGGAGAAGACCGGCGGCGTCAACGCGAACCTGTGGGCCGGCATCGGCATGCTGGTGGTCGCGGCCGCCTTCGCCCTGTGGTCGCGGCTGCGCCCCACCGTGGTGCAGCCGCCCGCGCGGGACGAGGAGGGCACCGGCCGGGACGGCTAGCGGGCCGCCCGGGAGATGGCGGCCGCGGCGTCGAGGACGGCGCCGATGACCTCCACGCCGGGCCGGCGGCCCAGCCGCTCGACCGGCCCGGAGATGGAGACCGCGCCGAGCACCGCGCCCGTGCCGTCGCGGACGGGGGAGGACAGCGAGGCGACGCCGGCCTCGCGCTCGGCCACGCTGTGCGCCCAGCCGCGGCGGCGGACGTCGAGCAGCGTGCGGGCGGTGAAGCTGGCGTTGGGCAGCAGCCGGTTGACCTCGTCGGCCGGCATGAACGCAAGCAGCGCGTGGGCCGCGGACCCGGCGGTCATGGGCAGCCGGGCCCCGACCGGGACGGTGTCGCGCAGGCCGCTGGTGCGCTCGGCGGCGGCCACGCACACGCGGGTGGCGCCGTCGCGTACGTAGAACTGCGCGCTCTCGCCGGTGGCGTCGCGCAGGGTGACCAGGTGCCGGCCGGCGATCTCGCCGATGTCGGCGGTACCGCGGCCCAGCTCGGCGAGCGCCGGGCCGGGGGCCCAGCTGCCGCCGTCGGTCCGGCGCACGAGGCGGTGGCCCTCCAGCGCGACGGCCAGCCGGTGGGCCGTCGCGCGCGGCAGACCGGTGCGCGTCACGAGCTCGGCGAGGGTCGCCGGCTCCTGCGCCACGGCGTGGAGGATCGACACCGCTTTGTCCAGAACCGCTACCGGGTTAGGCTGTCCCACACAGCAATACTCGCATCCCACTGGGTGAGACCGCTACCGCGATCACCCGGGCGGGTTGCCAGTCGAGAGGACGAACCGTGCCGAAGACCCTGGCCGAGAAGGTCTACGACGCGCACGTGGTGCGCAGCACCCCGGGCGAGCCGGACCTCCTCTACATCGACCTGCACCTCGTGCACGAGGTGACCAGCCCGCAGGCCTTCGACGGTCTCCGCGCGGCCGGGCGGACGGTGCGCCACCCCGAGCTCACCATGGCCACCGAGGACCACAACGTCCCGACGCTGGACATCCTCAAGCCGATCGCCGACCCGATCAGCCGGGCGCAGGTCGACGCGCTGCGGAAGAACGCGCAGGAGTTCGGCATCCGGCTGGCCCCGATGGGCGACCGGGACCAGGGCATCGTGCACGTGATCGGCCCGCAGCTCGGCCTCACCCAGCCCGGCATGACGATCGTCTGCGGCGACAGCCACACCTCGACCCACGGTGCCTTCGGCGCCCTCGCGTTCGGCATCGGCACCAGCGAGGTCGAGCACGTGCTGGCCACCCAGACGCTGCCGCAGTACCGCCCGAGGCAGATGGCCGTGACCGTGGACGGGGAGCTGGCCCCGGGCGTCTCGGCGAAGGACATCATCCTCGCCGTCATCGCGCAGATCGGCACCAACGGCGCCGCCGGCCACGTCATCGAGTACCGCGGCAGCGCCATCGAGGCGCTGTCGATGGAGGCCCGCATGACGATCTGCAACATGTCGATCGAGGC
>NZ_SPQP01000038.1 GCF_004571075.1 Blastococcus sp. TF02A-35 | reverse complement strand
AACTCCGAATCAGCTCGCCTCGCGGCTCTGCCAGCATGGGTCCACCAGTACAACCACCACCGGCCCCACTCAGCGGTCGGGAAGGCACCACCCATCACCAGGTTGGACAACCTGGCTGGGCATCACAGCTAGGCCTCCTCGGTCACCCCGGCCTCCTCGGTCACCCCGGCCTCCTCGGTCACCCCGGCCTCCTCGGTCACCCCGGCCTCCTCGGCCGCCTGGGCCTCGGCGCGCCGGCGGTCCTGCTCGGCCCGCTCCTGCTCGGCCCGCTCCCGCTCGGCGGCCCGGGCCGCGGCCTGCTCGGCGGCCTGGGCCGCGAAGTCGGCGGCGAGCCAGTCGTGGCCCTCGGTGAGCAGCGTCCAGACCCGCTCGACGTGCGCCCGCGTGGTGGCGGGGGAGCCGACGGCGACCCGGAGCACCGGCTGCTTGGCGACGGTGGTGTGGGTCAGGAAGACCTCGCCGCCGTCGTTGAGCCGGTCGAGCAGCGTCATCGTGGCGACGTCGGCGTCCACGCCCTCGGGCCAGCGCGGCTTCAGGCACACCAGCGACAGCGGGTGCGGCGCGACGACGTCGAACCGCTCGTCCGCCGCGGCCCAGCCCGCGAGCTCCTGGGCGAGCGCGACGTGCCCGCGGATGTGCGCCCGCAGGCCCTCGGCGCCGTACCAGCGCAGCACGAACCACAGCTTGAGCGCGCGGAAGCGCCGGCCCAGCGGGATCTGCCAGTCGCGGAAGTCGACCACCGCGCCGGCCTCGGTGGCCGCGTTGCGGAGGTACTCCGGGAGGATCGCCAGCGCGCCGGTGAGGGCCGCGCGGTCGGCGACCCAGAAGAGGGTCGCGTCGAACCCGGTGAGCAGCCACTTGTGCGCGTCGGTGGTGTAGCTGTCGGCCCACTCGACGCCGGCCTGCAGCGCGCGCAGCTCGGGGGCGACCGCGCTCACCCCGGCGTAGGCGGCGTCGACGTGCAGCCAGACGCCGTGCTGCTGGCAGATGGGACCGATGGCCGCGAGCGGGTCGACGGCGGTGGTCGACGTCGTCCCGACCGTCGCGCAGACGAGCACCGGGCGGTACCCGCGGGCGACGTCGCGCTCCAGGCGGGCGGCCAGGGCGCCGGGGCTCATGGCGAGGTCGCCGTCGACCTCGACGATGCGGACCGCCTCGGTGCCCAGGCCGGCGATCCGGACGGCCTTCTCCATGGAGGAGTGCGTCTCGCTGGAGACGTAGACGGTCGCCCGCTCGGGCTGCACCCCCTGGCGCACGGTGGCGCCGCCGGAGGCCCGGTGCAGGGTCGCGAGGAGGGCGACGAGGTTGGCGCCGGAGCTGGAGTCCTGGACGACGCCGCCGCCGGTGCCGGTGGAGCGGAAGGACTCCGGCAGGCCCAGCAGGTCGGCCAGCCAGTCCATGACGTGCTGCTCGAGCTCGGTCGCGGCGGGGCTGGTGACCCAGGACATGCCCTGCACGCCCAGACCGGCCGAGACGAGGTCGCCCAGCACCGAGGGCCCCGAGGTGTTGGCGGGGAAGTAGCCGAAGAACCCGGGGTGCTGCCAGTGGGTGACGCCGGGCAGCACGACCCGGTCGAGGTCGGCCAGGACCGCGTCGAACGGCTCGCCCTGCTCAGGGGCCGACGCGGGGAGCTGCTCCCGGACGTCGCCGGGCGAGACCTGTGAGCGGACGGGGAAGGAGCCGATGCGCTCCCAGTAGTCGGCGACCCAGTCGACCACCTCGTGGCCGTGGCGCCGGAACTGCTCGGGGGTCATGTGCGGAACGGACTCGGTCACCGCCCGAGCGTATTGCCCGCGGCGAGCCGGCCCCGGAGGGGTCCGGCGACCCGGCGGGGTGCCCCCGGTGCGACTCGAACGCACACTGCGCGGGTTTTGAATCCGCTCCCTCTGCCGATTGGGGTACGGGGGCGTGCCGGGTGCGACCGGCGCCGGAGAAGCGTAGCGGGACGGTGTGAGCTGTCCGACGCCGATAGGCTGCCGCTTCGTGAGCAGCGAGCCGATCCGCGTTCTGATCGCCGAGGACGAGGCGCTGATCCGCCTCGACCTCAAGGAGATGCTTGAGGAGGAGGGGTACAGCGTCGTCGCCGAGGTCGGGGACGGTCAGCAGGCGGTGGACCGCGCCCAGGAGCTGCGGCCGGACCTGGTGATCCTCGACATCCAGATGCCGGTGCTCGACGGGCTCTCCGCGGCCGAGCAGATCGCCTCGGCCAGGATCGCGCCGGTCATCGTGCTCACCGCGTTCAGCCAGCGGGAGCTGGTGGAGCGGGCCCGGGACGCCGGCGCCATGGCCTACCTGGTCAAGCCGTTCTCGAAGAACGACCTCGTGCCGGCGATCGAGGTGGCCCGGGGCCGGTTCGCCGAGATGGCCGCCCTGGACGGCGAGGTCCGCACGCTGGAGGAGCGGCTGGAGACCCGCAAGGTGGTCGAGCAGGCCAAGGGCCGGCTCATGAGCGAGCAGGGGATGACCGAGGCGGAGGCCTTCCGGTGGATCCAGCGGACCGCGATGAACCAGCGCACGAGCATGAAGGTCCTGGCGGAGAGCATCCTGACCGGCGGTACGGCCACGGGTGAGGCGCCGGCCTGACCGGACCGCGCGGGGCCAGTCGATGCGCCGCGTCATGAGGCCGTGACCCTGCGTGCAACTCCTCCCACGGTGCGGACACCGAGGTCACGACCTCATCACGGTCCCTTCCCGGTCGGGTCAGAACGTCGGGAACGGAAGCTAGGTTCTGCGCACCGATCGGGCGCCCCCCGGCTGGTTCGCCCTCCAGGGCGCGCCCGACGTCTGTCAGATGACACTGGGAGTTGCTTGATGCGCACTGGCACCACTGCCCGAGGCATCGCCGTGACCGGTGCCGCCCTCCTCGCCCTCACCGCCTGCGGCGGCGGCGACGGTGGCGACACCGCCGACGGCGGCGACAGCGGCGAGAAGCAGGTCAACGTCTACGGCACCGACGGCAACATGGGTAACGCCCTGGGTGAGTCCTTCACCGAGGAGGGCTCCCTGGCCGGCATGCGCGGCACCACGCCGCTCACGCAGCTCGGCGACGACTTCACCAGCCGGCTGCTGGAGATCGACCCCGCGCTGGAGGACTTCAACTACGCGGGCGAGACCTACGACGCCATCATGATCGCGGCGATCGCGTCGTCCCTGGCCGGCTCCACGGACCCGGCCGTCTTCGCGCCGTACATCAACGGCGTGACCTTCGGTGGCGACACCTGCGAGGACTTCGCGTCCTGCAAGGAGATCGTCGACGGCGGCGGCAACCCCGACTACGACGGCGTGTCCGGCCCGCTGGCCTTCACCGAGCCGGGCGAGCCCTCGCGGGCCAGCTTCGGCATCCTCGAGTTCGGCGACGACAACACCATCTCCGACGACACGCAGTACGTGCTCGCCGGTGACGAGGCCAACGCCGCCTCCGACGAGGGCCCGGCCGCTGCGGCTCCGGGTGCCACCTCGACCGACCCGCTGATCATCGGCACCCTGCTCCCGCAGACCGGTGACCTGGCCTTCCTCGGCCCCCCGGAGATCGCCGGTGCCGACCTGGCCGTGCAGGAGATCAACGAGGCCGGTGGCGTGCTCGGCCAGCCGGTCCAGCTCATCCAGCGCGACTCGGGTGACACCTCGACCGACATCGCCACCCAGTCGGTCGACAACCTGCTGCAGCAGAACGTCGACGTGATCGTCGGCGCCGCGTCCTCGGCGGTCACCCGCACGGTCATCGACAAGATCACCGGTGCCGGGGTCGTCCAGATCTCGCCGGCCAACACCTCCGACGAGTTCACGACCTACAACGACAACGGTCTGTACTTCCGGACCGCGCCGCCGGACACGCTGCAGTCGAGCGCTCTCGCCGACCTCATCATCGAGGATGGCGCGAACACCATCGGCATCCTGGCCCGCAACGACTCCTACGGCACGGGCCTGGCGGAGAAGCTGGTCGAGAACCTGACCAACAGCGGTCTCGCCGAGGACAGCATCGAGCTGGTCATCTACGACCCCACGGCGTCGGACTACGACGCCGAGGTGCAGCAGATGGTCGAGCTCAACCCCGACGCCGTCGTGGTCATCGGCTTCGACGAGTCGGCTCGCATCATCGAGGGCCTCAACGCCCAGGGCATCGGCCCGCAGCGCTGACCCTCACCGGGACCCGCACCTCGTAGGGACCCGGTAGCGCCACCGCAGTGGCCCGGCACCGCACTGGTGCCGGGCCACTGTGCTGTCCGGGGCCGGTGCCCTCCGGGTCACCGTGCCGTCCCTGGGGCGCGGTGTCGCGGGGGGCGCCGTCCTCACCTCCGGCACCCGGCCCTCGCGCCCGAGCGCGGGGTCCGCGTGCCGGAGGTGAGGTCGGCCCGCGAGCGGCGGCCCCGACCGGGCGGCCCCAGCGGGGCCCCGAGCGGCGGCCTCCAGCGGCCGTCAGCGGCTCCCGGGGGCGCGTCGGTGACCCGGGCCGGGAACGACGACGGCGCCGGTCCCCGAGGGGAGCCGGCGCCGTCGTGGGGCGTGCTGGGGTCAGTAGGCCTTGGCCAGCGTGCCGAGGTAGAGCTCGATGACCTTCGGGTCGTGCATCAGGGACTCGCCGGTCGCCGTGTAGGCGTTGCGGCCCTGGTCCAGGACGTACCCGCGGTCGCAGATCTGCAGGCAGCGACGCGCGTTCTGCTCGACCATGATGATCGAGACGCCCGTGGCGTTGATCCGCCGGCAGCGGATGAACACCTCGTCCTGGTAGGCGGGGGAGAGGCCGGCCGAGGGCTCGTCGAGCAGCAGCACCGACGGGTCCATCATCAGCGCCCGGCCCATGGCGACCATCTGCCGCTCACCGCCGGACAGCGAGCCCGCCTTGATCCTGCGGCGCTCACCCAGCATCGGGAACAGCTCGGCGACGTAGTCGAACCGGTCCTTGAACGTCTTCGGGCGCAGGTAGACGCCCATCTGCATGTTCTCCTCGATGCTCAGCGAGGGGAACACGTTGTTGTTCTGCGGCACGTACCCGACCCCGAGCGACACCAGCCGGTGCGCGGGGGCCGAGGTGATGTTCTCGCCCCGCAGGGTCACCGAGCCCGACCGGACCGGGATCAGGCCGAAGAGGGTCTTGAGCAGCGTCGACTTGCCGGCCCCGTTCGGGCCGATGATGCCGACGAGCTCGCCCTCCTGCAGGTAGAAGTCGCAGCCGCGGAGGATGTTCACCCCCGGCACGTAGCCGGCGACCAGCTCGTCGGCGCGCACGAGGGCGCCCTCGGCGAGGCGGGCGTGCTCCTCGCGCGTGGCCGCCTTCTCGGCGGGGGAGAGCTCGGCGCTCTGCGCGGTGTCGGCGCGGGTGAGCTCCTCGCCGCTCTCGTCGACCTCGAACACGGGCTCGCTCATCGGAGCGTCCCCTCACTGCTGTCGTCGGAGCGGCCGGTGTCCCGCTGCTCCTCGCGGGCGATCTCGGACTCCGCCTCGGCCAGCACGCGGTCCTCCTCCTCGACGGTGAGGGGGGCGTCGTGGTGGGCGCCGAGGTAGGCGTCGACGACCGCCTGGTTCTGGCTGATGGACTCCGGCGGTCCCTCGGCGATCACCTTGCCGGCCGCCATGACGACGACCCAGTCGCTGATGTCGCGGACGACGTCCATGTCGTGCTCGACGAAGATCACCGTCATGCCCTCCTCACGGAGGTCCTTGACGTGGCCGAGCAGGCTCTGGGTCAGCGCGGGGTTCACGCCGGCCATCGGCTCGTCGAGCATGACCACCTTCGGGTCGCTCATGAGCGCCCGCGCCATCTCGAGCAGCTTGCGCTGACCGCCGGACAGCGTGCCGGCGAACTCGTCCTTCTTGGCGTCGAGCTTGAAGCGGCGGAGCAGCTCCATCGCCTTCTCGGTGTTCGCCTTCTCCTGGCCCCGCCAGATGCCCGGCACCAGGGCGGACAGGAAGCTCTCGCCCTTCTGCCCCTGGGCGCCGAGCAGCATGTTCTGCAGCACGGTGAGCCGCGACAGCGCCTTGGTCAGCTGGAAGGTCCGGACGACGCCGAGCCGGGCGACCTGGTGGGGGGCGAGCTTGCCCAGCGGCCGGCCGTCGAAGGACCACGAGCCGCCGTCGGGCTGGTCGAACCCGGTGAGCAGGTTGAACAGCGTGGTCTTGCCGGCGCCGTTGGGGCCGATCAGGCCGGTGATGCCGCCGCGCTGGATCTCGAGGTGGTCGACCGAGACCGCGGTGAGGCCACCGAAGGTGCGGGTGACGCCGTCGACGACGATCGCCGGGTCGGGCTTGGCGACGCCGACCTCCCAGGGGACGTCGCGCAGCGCCACACGGGCCGGCGTGCGGCCCGCGGGACCGGTCGCGCCGGACGCCGTCGCGCCGGTGGGGGTGGGGTCAGCGGGCATCGAGCATCACCTCTCGACGGTCACCGAAGATGCCCTGCGGCCGGAAGACCAGCAGCAGGATCAGCCCCAGGCCGATCAGGACGAAGCGGATCTGGGCGACGTCGGTCGTCGTGAGCAGACCCTCCGGGATGACGCCGGTCTCGATCAGGCTCCGCAGCCCGGAGTCGGCGAACTGGATGATGAAGTACAGCAGCATCGCGCCGACGACAGGGCCGAGGACCCGTGCGGCGCCGCCGAGGATGAGGGCGGCGTAGGCCAGGAACGTGTTGGCGTTCTGGTACTGGTCCGGCGTCGCCGAGCCGGTGCCCACGGCGTAGATCATGCCGCCCAGGGCGCCGAAGACACCACCGAGCACCAGCGCCTGCATCTTGTAGACGTAGACGTTCTTGCCCAGGGCGCGCACGGCGTCCTCGTCCTCGCGGATCGACTTCACGACCCGGCCCCAGGGGCTGCGGACCAGCGCCCACACCAGGAGGCAGCCGAGGGCGACCAGCGTCCAGCCGACGGCGGCCACCCACAGGTCGGCGCCGCTCCAGCGGACGCCGAGGATGTCGTAGCGGCGGCCGGTGTCCCAGGGCGCCAGCTCGACGAAGCCGCTGTTGAAGCCGGAGATGCCGCGGGAGCCGTTGGTGACCGGCGTGGCCGACACCGAGCGGAACAGCAGGCGCAGGCCCTCCGCCGTCGCGATGGTGGCGATGGCGAGGTAGTCCGCGCGCAGCCGCAGCGTCGGCAGGCCGAGGAGCAGTGCCAGCGCCACCGCGGCGGCGAGGCCGATCGCGACGCCGGCCCAGAAGTTCAGGCCCCACTGGCTGACCGAGACGGCGATGCCGTACGCGCCGACCAGCGCGAAGGCGATCTGCCCGAAGTTCAGCAGGCCGGCGTAGCCGAACTGCATGTTGATGCCGAGCGCCAGCAGGGCGAGGAACACGGCCTGGAAGCCGATGCCCGCCTTGACGGCGATGGCCAGTGCGTCGATGAACTCACCCATTGCTCAACCCACCCGAACCCGGCTGCCGAGGATGCCCTGCGGGCGGACCATGAGGATCACGATCAGCAGCAGGAGGCCGCCGACGTACTTGATGTCGTTCGGGATGACCAGGGTGGACATCTGCACGAACACACCGACCACGAGGCTGCCGACCAGCGCGCCGTAGGCGGTACCCAGGCCACCGAGGGTGACGCCGGCGAACATCAGCAGCAGGAGCCGGAAGCCCATGTCCCACTGGACCTCGTCGGACAGGCCCAGGAGCACGCCGCCGAGCGCCGCGAGCGCCCCGCCCATCATCCAGACGACCAGGATCACGCGGTTGACGTCGATGCCCGAGGAGGCGGCCAGGTCGCGGTTGTCGGCGACCGCCCGCATCGCCTTGCCGATCTTGGTGCGCTGCAGCATGAGCGCGACCAGGACGAGGACGACCAGCGCGATGATGATCGAGTAGAGGTCCTTGTCCGTCAGGTTGAACGGCCCGTAGTCGACCGCCCGCTGCCCGCGGTAGTCCGCGTAGGCCTCGGACCGGCCGCCGAAGAAGATCTGGTAGGCGTACCGGAGCAGCAGCGACAGGCCGATCGAGATGACCAGCGCCGCCACGAGGCCGGTGCCGCGACGGCGGAGCGGGCGCCACAGCAGCCGCTCGTTCGCGAAGCCGACCACCGCGCCGATCACCATCGCGAGGAGCGCGGCCGGGATGAGCGGCACGCCTCCCTCGACGTTGATGAACCATGCGGCGATCGCGCCGATGGTGACCAGCTCGCCGTGGGCGAAGTTCGTGAGCCCCGTGGTGCCGAAGATCAGGGAGAGCCCGACCGCGGCCATGGCGATCAGCAGGCCGAAGCGGAGGCCGTCGACCAGCAGCTGCACCCAGCGCACCGTGCCGCTGCCGCTCTCGCGGCTGCCGTCGTCCAGGCCGATGATCACGCCCTGGTTGCGGCCGGGGTCGACGGTGACGGTGCGGGTGTTGCCCGAGGCGAACTCCACGCCGTCGGGGAGCGCGTCCTCCGGGACGGTGACCGTGTACTGGCCCGGCCCCGGGACGGGGACGGCGAACCGGCCGCTCCCGTCGGTCTCGTCGGTGCCGACCTCGTCGCCGTCCGGCGTCGCCACGACGACCTCGACGCCCTCGATGGGGCCGCTGGCGCTGGTGCGCAGCGTGCCGGAGACCTGCTCTCCCTCGGCCTGCGCGACCCCGGGGGTCAGCGCGGCGAGGCCTGCGGTGAACAGCGCGACCAGCAGCAGGCGCAGGGCCGTCTGGCCCCTGCGGCGCCGGGCGCTGCCCGGCGTCGGCAGACCTGCTGATGCAGACCTGCTGCGTCGACCGTGCCGGCGGACACGGTCCGTCGGGTGCGTCACTCGACCTCCCAGGCGGATGAATGGAGTGACGGACCCTAACCCGGTTCTCCGGCAGCACCCCCGCCGCGTGGTGAGCTGTGACCTTTCCGCGACACGCCGAGAGCGTGACGGCACGGAGCCGGCCGGTGCGCACCCGTGATCACTGCAGGTCGCGGCCGGGGTTCAACCCCGCTTCGGAGCGTTCAGCGTCATGCAGGTGAGCCGCGCCGTCGCCGTCTGCCGGCCCTGGTCGTCGGTGACGTCGATGACGAACGTCGACAGCGTGCGGCCCCGGCGCACCGGCGTGCAGACGGCGGTCACGGTCCCGGACGTCGCCGCGCGCAGGTAGCTGGCGTTGAGCTCGACGCCCACGACCTGCTTGTCGGGGCCGGCGCCGACCGCGGCCGCCATGGAGCCGATCGTCTCGACCAGCGTGCACGTGGCGCCCCCGTGCAGGAGGCCGAACGGCTGCTCGTTCCCGGCCACGGGCATGGTCGCGACCAGCCGGTCGGGGTTCCAGTCGGTGATCCGCACGCCGAGCTTGTCGTCGAGCGGGCTGCTGATGCCGTCGGGGAGCCAGGCCGGGGGAGGGGTGCTCATCCCGGCACCGTAACCAGCGCTCGCCGAGGTCGGGAGCGTCGGTGCGTGCACCTACGATCGGCGGCGATGTCCGCTCCGGTCTCCGCCACTGTGTCCACCAGCCCAGCGTCCGCCGCCCCCTCGGGCCCGGGGACGCGCCCGCGGCTGCTGCTCCTCGACGGCCACTCCCTGGCCTACCGGGCGTTCTTCGCGCTGCCGGTGGAGAACTTCTCCACCACCACGGGCCAGCCGACGAACGCCGTCTACGGCTTCACCTCGATGCTGATCAACATCCTGCGCGACGAGAAGCCGAGCCACCTCGCCGTCGCCTTCGACGTGGGCCGCAAGACCTTCCGGAGCGAGATCTACGCCGAGTACAAGGCCAACCGTGCGGAGAGCCCGACGGACTTCCGCGGCCAGGTCAGCCTCGTCCAGGAGGTCCTCGGCGCCCTGCGGGTGCCGGTCATCACCGCGGAGGGCTACGAGGCCGACGACGTCATCGCCACCCTCACCGTGCAGGCGGTCGACCAGGGCATGGACGTGCTGATCGCCACGGGCGACCGCGACGCGCTCCAGCTGGTCAACGAGCACGTCACCGTCCTCTACCCGCGCAAGGGCGTCTCGGACATGACCCGGTTCACGCCGGCCGAGGTCGAGGCCAAGTACAACCTGACGCCGGCGCAGTACCCGGACTTCGCCGCGCTCCGGGGCGACCCGAGCGACAACCTGCCGAGCATCCCGAGCGTGGGGGAGAAGACCGCGGCCAAGTGGGTGCGCGAGTACGGCTCCCTGGACGCGCTGGTCGACCAGGTCGACACCGTGAAGGGCAAGGTGGGGGAGAAGCTGCGCGAGCACCTGTCCTCCGTGCTGCAGAACCGGCGGCTCACCGAGCTCGACCGGCACGTGCCGCTGGAGGTGGGCCCGCAGGACCTCGCCGTCCAGGCGTGGGACCGCAACGAGGTGCACACCCTCTTCGACAACCTGCAGTTCCGGGTGCTGCGCGACCGCCTGTTCGCCACGCTGACCAGCGCCGAGCCCGAGGTCGAGGGCGGCTTCGACGTCCGCGTCGACCCGGTGGCCCCCGGTGAGCTGGGCGCGTGGCTCGACGCGCACGCGCGCACCGGGCACACCGGTGTGATCTTCCGGGGCACGTGGGGCCGCGGCACCGGCGAGCTGACCGGGCTGGCGCTGGCGGGCGCGGACGACCACACGACCTTCGTCGACCTCGGCCCGGAGCTCGACGTCGCCGACGAGCAGGCGCTGGCGGCCTGGCTGGCCGACCCCGGCCGGCCGAAGGTCGTGCACGAGGTCAAGGGCCCGCTGCTGGCCATCTGGGCCCGGGGCTGGGAGCTCGACGGCGTCGTCAGCGACACCGCCCTCGCCGCCTACCTGGCTCTGCCGGGGCAGCGCTCCTTCGACCTGGGCGACCTCGCCGTCCGCTACCTGCGCCGCGAGCTCAAGGATGCCGCCGAGCCGGAGGGGCAGCTCACCCTCGACGGGCTCGGGCCGAGCGAGGACGACGTCGCCGCCGAGGCCGCGAAGGTCGACGTGCTCAAGGCCGTGGCGGTCAACGACCTGTCCGACGCGCTGGAGCAGGTGCTGGGGCAGAAGGGCGGGGCCCACCTGCTCGGCGAGATCGAGCTGCCGCTCACCCGGGTCCTCGCCTCGATGGAGTACCGGGGCATTGCCGCCGACCTGGACTTCCTGCAGGACCTGCAGAAGGAGTTCTCCGACGCCGTCGCCGCGGCCGCCGCCGAGTGCTACGCCGTGATCGGCCGCGAGGTGAACCTCGGCTCGCCCAAGCAGCTGCAGGCGGTCATCTTCGACGAGCTGGGCCTGCCCAAGACGAAGAAGAACAAGACCGGCTACACCACCGACGCCGACGCGCTGACCTGGCTGTTCGAGCAGACCGGCCACCCGTTCATGGAGCACCTGCTCCGCCACCGCGACGTCACGCGCCTGCGCACCGTCATCGACGGCCTCATCCCGATGGTCGACGACGGCGGGCGCATCCACACGACCTTCCAGCAGACGATCGCCGCGACCGGGCGGTTGTCCTCGACCGACCCGAACCTGCAGAACATCCCGATCCGCAGCGCCGAGGGGCGCCGGATCCGGCAGGCCTTCGTGGTCGGCCGGGGCTACGAGTCGCTGATGACGGCGGACTACAGCCAGATCGAGATGCGCATCATGGCGCACCTCTCCGGCGACGAGGGGCTGATCGAGGCCTTCATGTCGGGGGAGGACCTGCACTCCTTCGTGGCGTCGCGGGCGTTCGGCATCCCGATCGAGGAGGTCGACCCGGAGATGCGCCGCCGGATCAAGGCGATGAGCTACGGGCTGGCCTACGGCCTGAGCGCCTACGGGCTGTCCGGGCAGCTGCGCATCTCCGTCGAGGAGGCGCGCGAGCAGATGAACGCCTACTTCGAGCGCTTCGGTGGCATCCGCGACTACCTCGACGGCGTCGTCGACGACGCGCGGCAGACCGGCTACACCGAGACGACGCTGGGCCGCCGGCGCTACCTGCCCGACCTCACCAGCGACAACGGCCAGCGCCGGCAGATGGCCGAGCGTATGGCCCTCAACGCGCCGATCCAGGGCTCGGCGGCCGACGTCATCAAGGTCGCGATGCTCAACGTGGAGAAGGCGATCGCCGCCGAGGGGCTGAGGTCGCGGATGCTGCTGCAGGTGCACGACGAGCTCGTGCTCGAGGTGGCGCCGGGGGAGAAGGACGCCCTGGAGACCCTCGTGCGCCGGGAGATGGCCGGCGCCGCGCAGCTGTCGGTCCCGCTGGAGGTCTCGGTCGGTGTCGGGGCCAGCTGGGACGCCGCGGCGCACTGAGCCGGTGCCGCCGGTCGCCGTCACGCTGGGCACCACCGAGCAGCTGGGGCCGGCGCAGCTCGCCGCCGGCTGCCGGCTCTGCGAGGTGGCGTTCGCCGGGGAGTGCTTCGGCGACGAGGACTGGCGGCACGCGCTGGGCGGCGTCCACGCCCTCGTGCACGACGACGGCCGGCTGGTCGCCCACGGCGCGCTGGTCCCACGCCGCTTCCTCCACGGGGGGCGAGTGCTGCGGGTCGGCTACGTCGAGGCGGTCGCGGTCGACCCCGGGCTCCGCCGGCGCGGCCTCGGCTCGGCGGTCATGGCCGCCCTCGAGGAGTCCGTGCGGCGGGACCACGACGCCGGTGCGCTGAGCGCCACCGACGACGGGGCCGCGCTCTACGCCGCGCGGGGGTGGCTGCGCTGGAGCGGGACCACCTGGGCCCTGACTCCGTCCGGCCGGGTCCGCACCGAGGACGACGACGGCTCGGTGTTCGTGCTGCCGGGGGACGTGGGCCTGGACGTGGCCGCGGAGCTCACCTGCGACTGGCGGGAGGGCGACCTCTGGTGAGCGGCCGCGGCCGACGGGCCGGCGGCTGCACCGACGGGCTCGCTCAGGCTCGACCTGAGGTTCAGGGTCGGGTGCAGACCAGGACGAGCGTGCCGGGGACGAGCGCGCCGCGCTCGGGCGACCACTGGCCCCAGTTCTCCGTGCGGCCCGGCGTCCACTCCGGCTCGACCAGGTCTGCGAGGACCAGCCCGGCGCCGACGACGGCCCGCACCCAGTCGCCGACCGTCCGGTGGTGCTCGACGTAGACCGTGCGGCCGGTGTCGTCGGTCTCCACGTAGGGCGTCCGGTCGAAGTAGGAGGAGACGATCCGCAGGTCCTCGGGGTCGGGGGAGTCGGGGAAGGGCCAGCGCATCGGGTGGTTCACCGAGGCCACGAAGCGCCCGCCGGGCCGGAGCACCCGGGCCACCTCGCGCAGGGCGCCCTCGACGTCGGCCACGAACGGCAGCCCGCCGAACGCCGAGCAGGCGAGGTCGACGCTGCCGTCGGCCAGGGGCAGCGCGCCGGCGTCGGCCTGCAGCAGCGGGACGTCGATCCCGGTCACCCGGTTCAGCTCCGCCGCGCGGGCCAGCATGCCGCCGGACAGGTCCAGGGCCACCGGGTCGGCGCCGGCCGAGCGCAGCCAGCGCGAGCACGGCGCCGAGCCGCAGCCGATCTCCAGCACCCGCCGGCCGGCCACCTCGCCGAGCAGGTGGGCGTCGGCCTCGCGCAGGCCCTCGGGGCACCAGAGGAAGTCCGCGTCGCCCAGGTCGGAGCCGTGCTCCTCGAGGTACGCCGGTGCCGCGGCGTCCCACCAGGCCCGGTTGGCGCGGACCGACTCGGAGGAGCCGACGGGCCGGCGGGCGACCCCGCCCGCGGCGGGGTACCCGTCACCGGCGAGCGGCAGGGGGGACGAGTGCGGGGGCAGGCTCATGACACGCCGATCGTGACACGCCGCCGGCGGGGGCTGCCGGTTCCACCCAGGTGGACCGGGCCGTCTCGGCGTCCGTACCATGGAGGGGCGCCAGAGGTCTGACGTGTCCTCCCCATCCCGTGGGACGGGCCGCGCCGGTTCTTTCCCGCTGTTCCTCCCCGCGGTCGTGCGGCCGTGGGTGTCCTGTCCCTACGCATTCCCCGTCCGGAGCTACCAACCACATGACCTCCACCCAGGTCCGTCCTTCCAGCACCCCCCAGGTCGCCGTCAACGACATCGGCAGCGCCGAGGACTTCCTCGCCGCCATCGACGCGACGATCAAGTACTTCAACGATGGCGACATCGTCGAGGGCGTCATCGTCAAGGTCGACCGGGACGAGGTGCTGCTGGACATCGGCTACAAGACCGAGGGCGTCATCCCCTCGCGCGAGCTCTCCATCAAGCACGACGTCGACCCCAACGAGGTCGTCAAGGTCGGCGACGAGGTGGAAGCCCTGGTTCTCCAGAAGGAGGACAAGGAAGGTCGGCTGATCCTCTCCAAGAAGCGCGCCCAGTACGAGCGCGCCTGGGGCACGATCGAGGCCAAGAAGGAAGCCGACGAGGTCGTCACCGGCACCGTCATCGAGGTCGTCAAGGGTGGCCTCATCCTCGACATCGGCCTGCGCGGGTTCCTCCCCGCCTCGCTGGTGGAGATGCGTCGCGTCCGCGACCTGCAGCCCTACGTGGGCCGCGAGCTCGAGGCGAAGATCATCGAGCTCGACAAGAACCGCAACAACGTCGTCCTCTCCCGTCGCCAGTGGCTGGAGCAGACGCAGTCCGAGGTCCGCAGCGAGTTCCTCAACAAGCTCGCCAAGGGCCAGGTGCGCTCGGGTGTCGTCTCCTCGATCGTCAACTTCGGCGCGTTCGTCGACCTGGGCGGCGTGGACGGCCTCGTGCACGTCTCCGAGCTGTCCTGGAAGCACATCGACCACCCGTCCGAGGTCGTCGAGGTGGGCCAGGAGGTCACCGTCGAGGTCCTCGACGTCGACCTGGACCGCGAGCGGGTCTCCCTGTCGCTGAAGGCGACGCAGGAGGACCCGTGGCGTCAGTTCGCCCGCACGCACCAGATCGGGCAGGTCGTCCCCGGCAAGGTCACCAAGCTCGTCCCCTTCGGTGCGTTCGTGCGCGTCGACGAGGGCATCGAGGGCCTGGTCCACATCTCCGAGCTGGCCGAGCGCCACGTGGAGATCCCGGAGCAGGTCGTGCAGGTCGGCGACGAGATCCTCGTCAAGGTCATCGACATCGACCTGGACCGCCGCCGGATCTCGCTCTCGCTCAAGCAGGCCAACGAGGGCGTCGTCGGCGACGAGGAGCAGTTCGACCCGGCCGCCTACGGCATGGCCGCCTCGTACGACGAGCAGGGCAACTACATCTACCCCGAGGGCTTCGACCCGGAGACCGGCGAGTGGCTCGAGGGCTACGACGAGGCCCGCGAGACGTGGGAGCGGCAGTACGCCGAGGCCCAGGCCCGCTTCGAGGCGCACCGCAAGCAGATCGCGGCCGCCAAGGAGGCCGACGCCGAGGCCGCTGCCGGTGGCAGCTACTCGAGCGACGACGCTGCCGGCACGGACGCCCCGGCCACCGGTGGCACCCTGGCCAGCGACGAGGCGCTCGCGGCGCTGCGCGCCAAGCTGGCCGGCGGCGAGTGACCTGAGGGTCTGACCCGCTAGCTCTGCACGTCGGAGGCCCAGGACCCGCACGGGTCCTGGGCCTCTGCCGTTCCCGGGCGCGGAGGGCCGCGGTCCGCCCGGCAGCGCGGTGACGACGAAGGGCCCGTGGACGACGTCCACGGGCCCTTCGTCGTGCGGGAGGCAGGGGAGGGGACGTGGCCCCGCCCGTGCGCCGGCGCGCAGCAGCGGGCCACGTGGGCCCACCGCCGGTCCCTCGGCCCACCGTCCCGAGCGGACGGTGGGGAGGTCAGAGACTGAGGATGATGGCGAACGCCGTGCGGGGGCGACCGCCGGAGCCGGCGAGGAAGCTCCAGGTGTGCCGGCCGGTGGTCGGCGTCGAGAACATCCAGCGCAGCAGGGAGCTGCGGTGCGCGACCGCCGGGCGCTGGAACTGCATCCGGTCCCGGACCGCGGGGATGTCGGCGCAACGCACACCGGCGGGGGCGCCGAGCCGGTGCCGGCCGGCGCCACGGCGGGCGGCTCGGGTCGACGGGGATGCAGCGGGCGTGTGACCGGACATGTTCTCGTTCTGCCTCTCTCGGCGGGGAAGATCGCCAGGTGGGACGTTAGCGGTGGGACTGGTGTGACTACTGCGACGCGCCGGGCGTGTGGGGTGCGTGTTACCCGTCCGTGATCTTCCGCGGGCGGTCGCTACTGTCCGTGCGTGCTGAGGATCGGACTGACTGGCGGGATCGGCTCGGGCAAGAGCACGGTCTCCACCCTCCTTGCCGCGCGTGGCGCGACGGTGGTCGACGCGGACCGGATCGCCCGGGAGGTGCTGGAGCCCGGCACCCCCGGCCTCGACGCCGTCGTGGCGGAGTTCGGCGGCGGCGTCCTCACGGACGCCGGCGCGCTCGACCGGCCGGCGCTCGCCGCGGTCGTGTTCGCCGACGACGCGGCGCGGGCCCGGCTCGACGCGATCGTGCACCCGCTCGTGCGCGCGCGCTCCGCCGAGCTCGTCGCGGACGTCCCGGCCGACGCCGTGGTCGTCAACGACGTCCCCCTGCTGGTGGAGACCGGGCAGGCCGGCTCCTACGACCTGGTGGTCGTCGTGGAGGCCGACCCGGAGGTGCGGGTCGCCCGGCTGGTCACCCGCGGGCTCACCGAGGCCGACGCCCGCGCCCGGATCGCCGCGCAGGCCACCGACGAGCAGCGCCGGGCGGTGGCCGACGTCGTCCTCGACAACAGCGGCACGCGGGAGCAGCTCGCCGAGCAGGTCGAGCGGTTCTGGGAGGAGCGGGTGGTCCCGGCCCTCGGCTGAGCGGCGCGAGGTCCCGGGAACGGCGAGAGCCCCAGGTCGTCCGACCTGGGGCTCTTCGTGGTGGGCGATACTGGGTTCGAACCAGTGACCTCTTCCGTGTCAAGGAAGCGCGCTACCACTGCGCCAATCGCCCGATCCGGTCTGGACCGGTTCCCTCCCCGCGCTCGTGCCCCGCGAGGAAGCGACGAGGTGGAGACGGGATTTGAACCCGTGTAGACGGCTTTGCAGGCCGTTGCCTCGCCTCTCGGCCACTCCACCGCACGCGGGCACCAGTCTCTCGACCGGTGCCCGAGGTTCCGAGCGGACGACGGGATTCGAACCCGCGACCCTCACCTTGGCAAGGTGATGCTCTACCACTGAGCCACGTCCGCGTTACGGATAGAACTCTAACCGACGCCCGGAGGGGGTTTGAAGGGGGGGTCCCCCCGACCCCCTCCGAGGGGTGTCGCCGGCGCGTTTCCGCAGGTCAGCGGCCCGGTGCGTCCGGTCCGCCGTTGGACAGGAGCGCGTCGAGCTCCTGGTCCAGGTGCAGCAGGGCGCTCTCCGACCCGGTCGGGACCAGCGCCTCGGTGTGCCGGAGGAACGCGGCGACGGTCGCGCGGGACAGCTCGAACAGCGCCTCGCCCGAGGGGGCGCGCAGGTGCAGGAAGAGGACGTCGCTGGTCGCCTGGGCCGGCCAGACCCGGACGTCGCCGTCGCCGGTGGGGTGCTCGAGGCCGGCCTTCAGCAGCTCGCGGCCCACCAGCCAGGCGATGCCCTCGTCGTCCTGCTCGCCCATCTCGCCGAAGGCGATGCGGACCGCGAACGGGTCCGACGGGTCGTAGCAGAGCAGCGCGGGGACCTCCGTCCACGACTGCGGGCCGACCAGCTGAAGAGTGATGGGGGTGATGTGACCGGGCGTCCATCGGCTCGTCATGTCCGGTCAACGACGCAGGGGCCGATAAGTGATGCCCTGCCCCACCCGTCACACCCGTCCCATCAGTCACACGGGTCACACCGAACCGCAGGGGTGGGTCCGTGCGAACACCTCGTGTGACGATGGGAGCCGTGAGTCGACCGGTGCGCCGACCGGAGGACGGCGTCGGCGACGTCGAGATCCTCCGGCGCATCCGTGCCGGTGAGCGCGACGCCGTCGACGAGCTGTACGAGCGCTTCCGCCGGCCGGCCTTCGCGCTGGCGCGGCGGATCCTCGCCGACGACGGGCTGGCCGAGGACGTGCTGCAGGACGTCTTCCTCGGCGTCTGGCGGGACCCGTACGCCTACGACGGGGCGCGGGGCAGCTTCTCCTCGTGGCTGCTGGCCGTCGTCCACCACAAGGCGGTCGACGCCGTGCGCCGCGAGGAGTCGCAGCGCCGTCGCCAGGCGCGCGCCGAGGACCAGGCGGTGCTGGACGAGCCGGTCGCCACCCGGGACGTCGAGGACGACGCCTGGTCGCGGGTCGTGGCCGACCAGGTCCGGTCCGCGCTGGGCGAGCTGCCCACGCCGCAGCGGGAGGCGCTGACGCTGGCCTACTACGGCGGGTACACGCAGCGGGAGGTGGCGGCGCTGACCGGCACCCCGCTGGGCACGGTGAAGACACGGATGCTGGCGGGCATGCGCCGGCTCAGGACGGAGCTCGGCGGCATGCCGGGGCAGGGCGGGAGCGCGCTGGACGACGCGCCCCTGGACGGGACGGCACGATGACCGGCGAACACGCCTATGACGAGCTGGCCGTCGGGTGGGCGCTGCACGCGCTCGAGCCCGACGACGAGGCCGCCTTCGTGCAGCACCTGGCCGGCTGCGAGCGGTGCCTGCTCACCGTGGCGCAGACCACCGAGGTCATGGGCGCGATGGCGCGGGACCTGCCGGCGACCGAGCCGTCGCCGCAGCTGCGCAGCCGCCTGCGCGCCGCCGTCGAGGCCACCGAGCAGCTGCCGCCGCCCGCTGCCCGCCCGACGCCGGAGCCGGCCGCCGCCGCGGGTGCCGCCGAGCGCACCGGGGCGGTGCCGGTGCCCCGTCGCCCGGCCTCCCGCTCCCGGGTCCTCACCCGGGCGCTGGCCGCCGCCGCCGTGGCCGCCGTCGTCGGGCTGGGCACGTGGACGGCGGTGCTCAGCCAGTCGCGCGACGACCTGCGGTCCACGCTGGCCGCGCAGGAGGCCGTGGTGGCCGAGCTGACGAAGCCGGGCCCGGCGGTGGTCGTCCCGCTCACGACCACCGAGGAGGGCGACACCGTCACCTTGGTGGCGCGGGACGAGGAGGTGCACGTGGTCACCGAGGGGCTCGAGCGCAACGACGTGTCCGCCGAGACCTACGTCCTGTGGGGCCTGGGCCGGGGCGAGCCGGTGGCGCTCGGCACGTTCGACGTCGAACGCCCGCAGATCGCCGTGGAAACCGTAGGCTCCGGGTCGACCGGCCTCGACGAGTTCCCTGGCTACGGTATCAGCATCGAGCCCGGTCGAGAGGCTCCGTCGGCACCGACGGGGGTCGTCGCGAGCGGGCAGGTGGAGAGCTGAGCGGATCAGAGACGAGGTCGGCAGCCTCCCACCCGGGCCGCTCCCACGGGGAGACCTCCGACGAGCGGCGGGCGCGGTACGACGCCGACGAGGTGCACAGCCTGCGGGAGCGAGTGGCCGGGGCGCGGTGGCGTCGCCGGCTGGCGGCCAACCGCAGCATCAACCACGGCTACCGGGTGGGCGTCGGCATCGTCGGCGTGCTCGTCCTGGCCGTGGGCCTGGTGACCATCCCGCTCCCGGGGCCGGGCTGGCTCACCGTCATCGCGGGCCTCTTCGTGCTCGCCACCGAGTTCACCTGGGCCGAGCGGCTGCTGGAGTTCACCAGGCACCACGTCAAGCGCTGGACCGACTGGGTGTCCGGCCAGCCGGTGTGGGTCCGCCTGCTGATCGGCCTGGCCACCGCCGCGTTCGTCTACGGGGTCATGGTGGTCACCCTGCACATCGCGGGGGTGCCCGACTGGGTCCCGGGGTGGGTGCCGCTGTGGCGGTGAGCGTCTGGCACAATCAGACGCGCAACGGGCGATTGGCTCAGTGGTAGAGCGCTTCGTTCACACCGAAGAGGTCACTGGTTCGAACCCAGTATCGCCCACGTGCACGGAAGGCCCGGTCCGCGGAAGCGGGCCGGGCCTTCGTCGTCCTGCGGCAGTCGCCCACATGCGGGCGTCCATGCGCTCCAGCACGCCGGGGACGCCGTCGACCGCCCACTCGCGACCGTCCCGCGCGCGGATGGTGCCGAAGTACCGCCCGTACATCTGGGCGTAGCGGATGGCCGCCACCACCAGCTGGTGGCGCACCGCCTTGTGGCCCTCCGGGGTGAACACCAGGTCCAGCCGGCCGTCGGCGTCGACGACGGTGACCGGCGCCGTCAGGTCCGCCGGCGGGTCACCGGGGTCGGGGGTGAACGTGATGCCCCGGAGCGGCTCGGCCGCGTCCGGGGTCCAGATGCCGGACTCCTCGAACTCCTCGGGGAGCTGCGGGCGGGTGGCGAAGTTCGCGCCCACGATGCCCTCGGGCAGCCGGGTCGCGAAGGTGCCCCAGGTCCACTCGGTGCGGTAGGCCAGGTGGGAGCGGTGCTCGTCGATGACCGCCAGGTGCTTCGCGGGGTCGAACCGGTAGGTGCGCGAGCCGACCGTCACGTGCCCCGAGGCCGGGAAGATCCGCTTGTGCGTGTACAGGCTCGTGCGGCGGGGGAGCCGGGCGCTCATGGACAGCGCCGGCGACGCCCCCCGCACGTCGAGCACGAGGTCGCCGGAGACGGCCTCGCTCTGCTCGGTCGCGGCGAACTCGAACCGGATCCGGTGGCTGCCGCCCGCGTCGTCGAAGTCGTACTGCAGCGAGTAGCCGGGCTTGGTGAACTCGCAGTGCGCGCCGTCGAGCAGAACCCGCGGGAGCTGCGCGAAGCCGCCGCGGGCGTTGACGGCGAACTCCGTGAGCTGCTGGCTGCCCAGGTCGCGGACGTAGAACTCCGAGGACGCGAGGTACTTCGCCTCCTGGATGATCATGGCGCCGGCGACCTCGGGGTGCACGAGCGTGAACCCCACCCACTCCTTGAGCCGGAAGTCGTGCCAGCGGCGGCCGAGGCCCCGGAACTCGTCGACGGGGTTCACGTCGCGGGGGCGGGCGTCGAACCAGCCGTAGTGGCGGCTGCCGGACTCCACCAGGCGCTCAGGGGTCGTCATGCGCGCAGCGTAGTGACCAAGATCGCGACATCGGCCCGTGCCCGGGGGGACCATGGGAGCGGTGGGCGCCCAACCGGACCGTGCGGCCCGGCTCGACCTGGTCCTCGACCGCGACGGGCCGACCTGCATCTGGTGCGGCCGGGAGTTCTCCGCGCTCGTCCACCCGACCACCGAGCACGTGGTGCCGCGGGTCAAGGGCGGTCCCTCGTGGCTGGCCAACGAGGTCGCGGCCTGCCGGCGCTGCAACGCCGAGCGCGGCCACCGGACCCCGGTGGACTGGCTGGAGGAGTGCCTGCGCCGGGGCTGGCCGGCCGACGAGCCACGGCTGGTCCGCACCCTGACCGCGCTGGCCGCCGCGATCGCCACGGCGGGGGGCCAGCGCCGGGCGCGGCCCTACCTCGACGGGCAGCTCCGCAGGCTGGGCCGCCGGGCAGGCGGTGCGGCCGGGCAGCGGACGGGCTGAGCGCCCCGGCTGCCCGTAGCGTGGCGCGGGTGAGCGACATGGTGGGCTCGGTGGCCTCGATCTCGGTGTACCCGGTCAAGTCCCTGGCCGGCCGGAGCGTCCCGGCGGCCCTGGTGGACCCCGCCGGGCTGCGCGGCGACCGGGCGTACGCGGTGGTCGACGCCGACACGGGGGAGCGGGTGACGGTGAAGACGACGCCCGAGCTGCGCCAGGTCGTCGCGACGGGGGACGCCGAGGCCGACACGATCACCCTCACCGAGGTCCTCGGCCGGCCGGTGCGGCTGGACGCCGGTGGGGAGGGGCCGCAGGTCGACGCCGCGGCGGTCCACCTGGTCTCCCGCCAGGCGATCGACCGGGCCGAGGCGGGGGACGTCCCCGACGGCTGCTCCGCCGACGACCCGCGGGCCAACGTGCTGCTCGACCTCCCCGACGGCGACGAGCGCACCTGGGTGGGGCGGACGGTCCGGGTCGGTGACGTCGAGCTGTACGTGACGCGGACGCCCAAGCACTGCCTCGGGGTCTACGCCGAGGTGCGGCGCCCCGGGGAGATCACCGTCGGAGACGTCGTCCGCCTCTAGCCGGCACGGGCGTCGTCCCGGGGCGGGTGGGCACGCGCACTAGGCTCAGGGGCCGGTGACCGGCCCGTCCGGGCGCCCCGAAGCCGTGCCGACCCCTGGGAGCCCCTGTGTCCACCCCGCCCTCGCCGACCGCCGTCTCCCCGATCCGGGTGCCGGCCGGGACGACGGCGCAGCAGGCGCTCAAGGACGCCGGCGTCCCGCTGAAGGGTGCCGACGGCGCCGTCGTCGTCCGTGAGCTCGCCACCGGTGAGCTCAAGGACCTGGCCTGGGCGCCGGACGCCGACGCCGAGGTGGAGCCGGTCGCCGCCTCCAGCGAGGACGGCCGCTCGGTCATCCGGCACTCGGCCGCGCACGTGCTGGCGCAGGCGGTGCAGGAGCTCTTCCCGGGCACCCGGCTGGGCATCGGCCCCCCGGTCGAGAACGGCTTCTACTACGACTTCGAGCCGGAGCGGCCCTTCACCCCCGAGGACCTGCAGGCCCTCGAGAAGAAGATGACCGAGATCGTCCGCGCCGGGCAGCACTTCGCCCGCCGCGAGATCAGCGACGCCGACGCGCAGGCCGAGCTCGCGCACGAGCCCTACAAGCTCGAGCTCATCGGGCTCAAGGGCGGCGCCGGTGACACCGAGGGCGCCGACGTGGAGGTCGGCGGCGCGCAGCTGACCATGTACGACAACCTCGACGCGCGCTCCGGCGACCGCGTCTGGGCCGACCTGTGCCGCGGCCCGCACCTGCCGCGGACCTCGAGCATCCCGGCGTTCAGCCTCACCCGGTCGGCGGCGGCCTACTGGCGCGGCAGCGAGAAGAACCCGCAGCTGCAGCGCGTCTACGGCACCGCGTGGGAGAGCAAGGACGCGCACAAGGCCTACCTGGAGCACCTCGCCGAGGCCGAGCGGCGCGACCACCGCCGGCTGGGTGCCGAGCTCGACCTGTTCAGCTTCCCCGACGAGATCGGCTCCGGCCTGGTCGTCTTCCACCCCAAGGGCGGTGTGGTGAAGCGGGAGATGGAGGACTACGTCCGCGCCCGCCACATCGAGGAGGGCTTCGACTACGTCGGCACCCCGCACATCACCAAGGAGCAGGTCTTCCAGCTGTCCGGCCACCTGCCGTACTACGCGGACACGATGTTCCCGCCGATGGAGCTGGACAACTCGCAGTACTACCTCAAGGCCATGAACTGCCCGATGCACAACCTGATCTTCAGGTCGCGCGGGCGGTCCTACCGCGAGCTGCCGCTGCGGTTCTTCGAGTTCGGCACGGTCTACCGGTACGAGAAGTCCGGTGTCGTGCACGGCCTGACCCGGGTGCGCGGCCTGACCCAGGACGACTCGCACAGCTACGTCACGCCGGACCAGGCGCCCGGCGAGGTCCGCCACCTGCTGGCCTTCGTCCTCGGCCTGCTGCGCGACTTCGGCCTCGACGACTACTACCTGGAGCTCTCCACCCGCGGCGACGACCCGGACAAGCAGGACAAGTTCGTCGGCTCCGACGAGCAGTGGGCGCTGGCCACGGAGGTCCTCGAGGACGCCGCGCGCGAGACCGGGCTGGAGCTGGTCCCCGACCCGGGTGGGGCGGCCTTCTACGGCCCGAAGATCTCGGTCCAGGCGCGGGACGCGATCGGCCGGACCTGGCAGATGTCGACCATCCAGTACGACTTCAACCAGCCGGCCGGCTTCGGCCTGGAGTACACGACGCCCGAGGGCGGCCGCGAGCAGCCGGTCATGATCCACTCGGCCAAGTTCGGCTCGATCGAGCGGTTCTTCGGCGTGCTGACCGAGCACTACGCGGGTGCCTTCCCGGCCTGGCTGGCACCGGTCCAGGTCGTCGGCATCCCGGTCACCGACGAGCAGGTGCCCTACCTGCGCGACGTCGCGCTGAAGCTCAAGGCGCGCGGGCTGCGGGTCGAGATCGACGACTCCGACGACCGGATGCAGAAGAAGATCCGCACCGCCAGCAAGCAGAAGGTGCCGTTCGCGCTGATCGCCGGCGCCACCGACGCCGAGGCCGGTGCCGTCTCCTTCCGCTTCCGCGACGGCAGCCAGCGCAACGGCGTGCCGGTCGACGTCGCCGTCGAGGAGATCGCCGCCTGGGTGGCGGCGCGCAACAACGCCGACCCGACGGCGGAGAACGCGGTGGTCGCCGGATGAGCGAGGACGGGCCCCCCGAGGCCTACCGGGTCGCCGTCTCCTCCGACGACGGCGGCCCGGCGACGGTCTTCGAGCACCTCTGGACGCCGTACCGGATGGCCTACATCCGCGGCGAGGGCAAGCCCACCGGTGCGCACGACTGCCCGTTCTGCGTC
This sequence comes from Blastococcus sp. TF02A-35, assembly GCF_004571075.1. Lineage (GTDB taxonomy): Bacteria > Actinomycetota > Actinomycetes > Mycobacteriales > Geodermatophilaceae > Blastococcus. The sequence goes on along the minus strand of NZ_SPQP01000038.1, from coordinate 12,238 downwards.
ATCCCGACCATGGCCGACGAGGAGGGGCTGGTCGTAGCGCGGGGGAGCACGGTCTTCGCCGTCCTCAACCTGTACCCGTACAACGCCGGCCACCTGATGCTGGTGCCGTACCGGCACGTGCCCGACTACACCGACCTCACGGCCGAGGAGGTCGCCGAGCTCGGCGCCTTCACGCAGACGGCGATGCGCACCATCCGCGCGGTCGCCGGCGCGCACGGGTTCAACATCGGCATGAACCAGGGCGCCGTCGCCGGGGCCGGCATCGCCGACCACCTGCACCAGCACGCCGTGCCCCGCTGGGGCGGCGACACCAACTTCATGCCGGTCGTCGGGCTCACCCGGGTGCTCCCGCAGGTGCTGCGGGAGACCCGCGACCTGCTGGCCGCGGCGTGGGCGGAGCACGCGCCGTCGTCCACCCACCCCACCACCCCGGCTGAGTCGTCCACCCACCCCACCACCCCGGCTGAGGCCTGAGTGCTCGGCGTCAACGCGCGTCCCGTCGTCGCCAAGGTGGTCAACCCCCTCGCCACCCGCCTGGCGCGGGTCGGCGTCACGCCCGACATGGTGACGATCACCGGGACCGTCGGAGCGGTCGCCTCGGCTGCCGGCCTCATCGCCACCGGCCACCTGTTCTGGGGCGCCTTCGCCGTCACGGTCTTCGTGCTGCTGGACATGCTCGACGGCGCGCTGGCCCGGCTGCGCGGCGGGGGCTCGGTCTTCGGCGCGGTCCTCGACTCGACCGGCGACCGGGCCGCGGACGCGGCGATCTTCGGCGCGCTGGTCTGGTGGTACTCCGGCGAGGGCGACAACCGGCTCCTGGTCCTGCTCGCCCTGCTCTGCCTGGTCTTCGGCGTGCTCACCTCCTACATCAAGGCGCGCGCCGAGGGCATGGGCCTGTCGTGCGACGTCGGGGTCGTCGAGCGGACCGAGCGGCTCATCCTGGTGCTCGTCGGCACCGGCTTCACCGGCCTGGGCATCCCGTACGCGGTGCACGTCGCGCTGTGGGTGCTGCTCGTCGGCAGCGCCGTCACCGTCGCCCAGCGGGTGCTGGCGGTGAAGCGGTCGGCGGCCGACGCGCGGATCGCGCCGTGAGCGGCGCCCGCGACCGCCTGCTGGGGCGCGCCGCCGACACCGGCTACGCGGCCGGCTGGCGGGCGGTCCGCATGCTCCCCGAGCCGGCCGCCCGCGCCCTGTTCGACCGGGCCGGCGACTGGGCGACCGCCCGCGAGGGCACGGGCGTGCGCCGGCTGCGGGCCAACCTGCGGGTGGTCACCGGCGGCACCCTCTCCGAGGCGGAGCTCGACGACCTCACCCGCGCCGCCATGCGCTCCTACGCCCGCTACTGGCAGGAGGCGTTCCGGCTGCCCACCCTCGGCCTGGACCGCATCGTCGCCGGCACCACCGTGCCCGGCATCGAGCACCTGGAGGAGGCGCGGGCGGCGGGCAGGGGAGTGATCCTGGCCCTGCCGCACAGCGGCAACTGGGACGCCGCCGGTGTCTGGTTCATCAACTGGCTCGGCGGGCCGTTCATGACCGTCGCCGAGCGGCTGCGACCGGAGTCCCTGTACCGCCGGTTCCTCGACTACCGCGAGTCCCTCGGGATGCGGGTCGTGCCGCTCACCGGCGGCCCGCGGCCGAGCTCGGAGGTGCTGCGCGACTGGCTGGCCGACGGCGGGTCCGCCTGCCTGCTGGTCGACCGCAACCTGGGCGCCGGCGGCGTCCCGGTCACCTTCTTCGGCCGCCGGGCGACCATGCCCGGGGGCGCCGCGCTGCTGGCGGCGGAGACCGGCGCCTCGCTGCACCCCGTCGTCTGCCGGTTCACCGACCGCGGGTGGCGGCTGCAGGTGCACCCCGAGGTACCCGTGACCGCCGGCGACGACCCGCGGACCGCCGTGCCGACGGCGATGCAGGCGGTGGCGGACGCCTTCACGGAGTCGATCGCCGAGCGGCCGGAGGACTGGCACATGCTCGGCCGCATCTGGCCCGACGTCCCCGCCGACGACCCCCGCCCGGCCCGGCGGCAGCCCGCCTGATGCGCATCGGCCTGGTCTCGCCCTACCGCTGGGACGTCCCCGGCGGTGTCCAGTACCACGTGCGCGACCTGGCCGAGACGCTGCGCGGGATGGGCCACCACGTCGAGGTCCTGACGCCGGCCGAGCGCGAGGAGTCGATCACCGACCCCTTCATCACCTTCGCCGGCCGCACCGTGCCGGTGCCCTACAACGGCTCCATGGCCAGCGTCCAGTTCGGCCCGGTGTCGGCCGCGCGGGTCCGGCGCTGGCTGCGCGAGGGGCGGTTCGACGTCGTCCACGTGCACGAGCCGTCGTCGCCGTCGGTCTCGCTGCTGGTCTGCATGCTCGCCGAGGGCCCCATCGTGGCCACCTTCCACACCGCGACCACCCGCTCGAAGATGCTGGTCGTGCTCGGGCCCGCCGTGCGGCCCTGGCTCGAGCGCATCGCCGGGCGCATCGCCGTCTCGGACTTCGCGCGCCGCGTGCAGGTCGAGCACCTCGGCGGGGACGCGGTGATCATCCCGAACGGGGTGCACGTCGGCCTCTTCGCCGAGGGGCCCACCCTCACCGGCCGCCCGCGCGGCGCGGACGGGCCCACGATCGGCTTCGTCGGCCGGTTCGACGAGCCGCGCAAGGGCCTGCCGGTCCTGCTGGAGGCGATGCGCACCGTCGTCCGCGACCACCCGCGGGCCCGGCTGCTCATCGCCGGGCGGGGGGACGCCGACGAGCTGTGGCGCATGGTGGGCGACGAGCTCCGGCCGCACGTCACGCTGCTGGGCGAGGTCTCCGAGGCCGACAAGGCGGCCCTGCTGCGGACCGTCGACGTCTACTGCGCCCCCAACCTGCTGGGGGAGTCCTTCGGCGTGATCCTCATCGAGGCCATGGCCGCCGGGGCCCCGGTGGTCGCCAGCGACCTCGACGCCTTCGTCCGGGTCCTCGACGACGGCGCGGCCGGGGTCGTGGTGCGGCGGGACGACCCGGCCGCCCTGGGCCGCGCGCTGTCGGACCTCCTCGCCGACCCTGCGCGCCGGGCCGAGCTCGCCGCCCGCGGCTCGCGGGTGGCCGCGCAGTACGACTGGCAGCTGCTGGCCCGGCGCATCCTCGCGGTCTACGAGACGGTGCTGCCCGCCGGCGGCGGAGCCGTCACCGCCGGGCCCGACAACGCCGTCCCGGGCGTGCCCCCGACCGGAACCGCGGCGCGACCTCCCCGGATCCGGCGGGCGCAGCGCTAGCCTCGTCAGCCGTGACGTCCGAGGTGTGGTTGCTGCTCACCGCCGGCGTCCTCGCGCTGCTGCTCTGGGCGGGCTGGACGCTGACCCGGCTGCGCCGGCTGGCCCAGCGGGTGCAGCGGGCGGAGGCGGCCCTGGAGGCCCAGCTGCAGCGCCGGGTCGGGCTGGCCGAGGAGCTCGCCCGCCACCACCCGGCGGCACTCGGTCCGGAGGTGGCCGACCGGCTGGCCGCGGCCGCGCGGGAGGCGCGCGCCTCCCGCGGCGGTGACCGGGAGCTGGCCGAGAACGCGCTCGGGCGCGAGCTGCGCGAGCTGCCGGTGGACCTGCCCGGCGTGCCGCAGGCCCTGCGCACCGACCTGGCCGGGACGCTCACCCGGGTGGCGCTGGCCCGCCGGTTCTACAACGACGCGGTCCGGGACACCCGGGAGCTGCGCGGCCGCCGCTTCCCGCGCTGGCTCGGGCTGCACCGCTCGCGGCCCCTGCCGCGGTACTTCGACATCGACGACCGCATCGACGCCGGGGCGCGGAACCCGGACCCGGCGGGTCGGTCGGCCCGCTGACCTCCGTATGGTCGTGCACGACTGATCGTGTCGACCGAAGGCGGACACCCGTGGCAGCGCACCTCGACCAGCCGGAACCCACGACCGGGACCGACCGGGTGAAGCGCGGCATGGCCGAGCAGCTCAAGGGCGGCGTCATCATGGACGTCGTCACCCCCGAGCAGGCCCGCATCGCCGAGGACGCCGGCGCCGTCGCGGTCATGGCCCTCGAGCGGGTCCCCGCCGACATCCGCGCCCAGGGCGGCATCGCGCGGATGAGCGACCCCGACATGATCCAGGGGATCATCGACGCGGTCTCCATCCCGGTGATGGCCAAGGCGCGCATCGGCCACTTCGTCGAGGCCCAGGTGCTCCAGTCCCTCGGCGTCGACTACATCGACGAGTCCGAGGTGCTGACCCCGGCCGACGAGGCGCACCACATCGACAAGCACGCCTTCACGGTCCCCTTCGTCTGCGGGGCCACCGACCTCGGCGAGGCGCTGCGGCGGATCGCCGAGGGAGCGGCGATGATCCGGTCCAAGGGCGAGGCGGGCACCGGCAACGTCGTCGAGGCCACCCGGCACATGCGGGCGCTGCGCGCCGGCATCCGGCGGCTGGCCACCCTGGACGAGACCGAGCTGTTCGTCGCCGCCAAGGAGCTGCGCGCCCCGGTCGAGCTGGTCCGCGAGGTGGCGCGGCTGGGCAAGCTGCCGGTCGTCCTGTTCACCGCCGGCGGCCTGGCCACCCCGGCCGACGCGGCGATGATGATGCAGCTGGGCGCCGAGGGCGTCTTCGTCGGCTCGGGCATCTTCAAGTCCGGGGACCCGGCGCAGCGCGCGGCGGCCATCGTGCAGGCCACCACCTTCTTCGACGACCCCGACGTCATCGCCAAGGTCTCGCGGGGCCTGGGGGAGCCGATGGTGGGCATCAACGTCGCCACGCTCCCGGAGAGCGAGCGCTACGCCACCCGCGGGTGGTGACCCCGCCGGTCGTCGGGGTGCTCGCGCTCCAGGGTGACGTCCGGGAGCACCTGGCCGCGCTGGGGGCCGAGGGGGCGCAGGCCCGGCCGGTCCGCCGCCCCGAGGAGCTGGCCGCCGTCGACGGCGTCGTCGTCCCCGGGGGCGAGTCGACCACCATCGCGAAGCTGGCGGACCGGTTCGGCATGCTCGAGCCGCTGCGCGACGCCGTCCGCTCCGGGCTGCCCGCCTACGGCACCTGCGCCGGGCTGGTGCTGCTCGCCGACCGGCTGGTCGACGCCCCGGCGGGGCAGCCGACCGTCGGCGGGCTCGACGTCACCGTGCGCCGCAACGCCTTCGGGCGGCAGGTGGACTCCTTCGAGTCGACCATCCGGCTCGTCGGCCTCGACGGCCCTCCGCTGCAGGCCGTCTTCATCCGGGCGCCGTGGGTGGAGGAGGCGGCGGCGGGCGTGCAGGTGCTCGGCCGGGTCGAGGGCGGGCCGGCCGACGGTAGGATCGTCGCGGTCCGCCAGGGGAACGTGGTGGCCACCAGCTTCCACCCGGAACTGACCGGGGACCGCCGGGTGCACGCGCTGTTCGTCGACATCGTGCGCCGTCACCTGGCCGAGAGGGCCGGCGTCGGCGAGCGACGCACTGCCGGGGACGAGAGGGGACAGTCGTGAGTGGCCACTCCAAGTGGGCGACGACCAAGCACAAGAAGGCCGGGATCGACGCCAAGCGCGGCAAGCTCTTCGCCAAGCTGATCAAGAACATCGAGGTCGCCGCCCGCACCGGTGGCGGTGACCCGGCCGGCAACCCGACGCTCTTCGACGCCATCCAGAAGGCCAAGAAGAGCTCGGTCCCCAACGACAACATCGACCGCGCCGTCAAGCGCGGGTCCGGTGCCGAGGCCGGTGGCGTCGACTACCAGGGCATCACCTACGAGGGCTACGCCGCCGGCGGTGTCGCCGTCCTCATCGAGTGCCTGACCGACAACAAGAACCGCTCGGCCATGGAGGTCCGCACCGCCATGAGCCGCAACGGCGGCTCGATGGCCGACCCGGGCTCGGTGTCCTACCTGTTCTCGCGCAAGGGCGTCGTCGTGGTGCCCAGGTCCGACGGGGTCGACGAGGACAGCGTGCTCATGGCGGTCCTCGACGCGGGTGCCGAGGAGGTCCGCGACCTCGGCGACAGCTTCGAGGTGCTGTGCGAGCCGGGCGACCTGATCGCCGTGCGCACCGCCCTGCAGGACGCCGGCATCGACTACGACTCCGCCGAGGCGGGGTTCCAGCCCAGCGTCCAGGTCGAGCTCGACGAGGACGGTGCGACCAAGGTCTTCCGGCTCATCGACGCCCTCGAGGACCTCGACGACGTGCAGAACGTGTACGCCAACTACGACGTGCCCGACGACGTCATGGAGAAGGTCACCGCCGACGCCTAGAAGGACTCCGGTGCCCCCCACGACTCGCTCCGCTCGCCGCGGGTCCCTGCACCGGGGCCGTTCCAGCACGTCACCGCGTGTTGGCGCCGGCGTGCACGCGTCGGGAGTTAGCCTCGGTCGAACAGGCGTTCGGCTGACGGGAGCGTGATCATGCGGGTGCTCGGCATCGACCCGGGCCTCACCCGGTGCGGGTGGGGAGTGGTCGACGGGCGCCCCGGTGCCCGGCCGACGGCGGTCGGGGTGGGCGTCGTGCGGACGATGCCCGAGCTGGACCTGGAGCTCCGGCTCCTCGAGCTGCACACCGCGGTGACCGCGCTGCTGCGCGAGCACCGGCCGGACGTCGTCGCGATCGAGCGGGTGTTCACCCAGAACAACAAGGGCACCGCCACGGGCACCGCCCAGGCGGCCGGGGTCGCGGCCCTGGCCGCGGCGCAGGCCGACCGTCCCGTCGCCTGGCACACGCCGAGCGAGGTCAAGGCGGCCATCTCCGGCAACGGCCGCGCGGACAAGGAGCAGGTCACCCTCATGGTCACCCGAGTGCTCGGGCTCGCCACCGCCCCCAAGCCCGCCGACGCCGCGGACGCGCTGGCGCTCGCGGTGTGCCACGCCTGGCGCGGCCCTGCCCAGCAGCGGCTGCGCAGCGCCGCGATTGCCGGTGGCATCGGTGCCCCCGTCGTCCAGCGGACGCTGCCGCGCTGGCAGGGGGTGGCGGCCCGATGATCGCCTCGGTGAACGGCCGGGTGGCCGCCGTCGGCCCCGACGGCGCCGTGGTGGAGGTCGGCGGCGTCGGCCTCTCGGTGCAGTGCACCCCCGGCACCATCGCCCGGCTCCAGGTGGGGGAGGCCGCCCGCCTGGCCACCAGCCTGGTGGTGCGCGAGGACTCGCTGACGCTCTACGGCTTCGCCGACGACGACGAGCGGCAGCTGTTCGAGCTGCTGCAGACGGCCAACGGCGTCGGCCCGCGGCTCGCGCAGGCGATCCTGGCGATCCACCCGCCCCGGGAGATCCGGCGCGCGGTCACGATGGGCGACCTCAAGGCGCTCATGCAGGTGCCCGGGATCGGCAAGAAGGGCGCCGAGCGCCTGGTCCTGGAGCTGCGCGACCGGCTGGGCTCCACGGCCACCGACACCCAGCTGGAGTCGCCCGCGCCGGCCGGCCTGCCCGCGGTCACCCCGGTGGCCCCGTGGCGCGACCGGCTGACCTCGGCCCTGGTCGGGCTCGGCTGGAGCGCGAAGGAGGCCGAGAGCGCGGTGCTGCAGCTGGCACCGGTGGCCGACGAGCAGATCCTCGCCACCGGCGGCGTGCAGGTCGCGCTCCTGCTGCGCCAGGCGCTCCAGCTGCTGGGTAGGTCGTGAGCGCGCCGTTCGACCGGTCGCTGACCGGGGAGCTGGCCGTCGGCGAGGGCCAGGACTGGGCCGTCTCGCCGCAGGCCGGTGACGAGGAGCGCGTCGTGGAGTCGGCCCTGCGGCCGCACTCGCTGCACGACTTCATCGGCCAGCCGAAGGTCGCCCGCCAGCTCGCCCTCGTGCTGGAGGGCGCCAAGCGGCGGGGCCGCACCCCCGACCACGTGCTGCTCTCCGGGCCGCCCGGGCTGGGCAAGACCAGCCTCGCCCTGATCATCGGGTCGGAGCTGGGCACCTCGGTGAAGATCACCAGCGGCCCGGCCATCGAGCGCTCCGGCGACCTCGCCGCGATGCTGTCCAACCTCGCTCCGGGCGACGTCCTGTTCATCGACGAGATCCACCGCATCGCCCGGCCGGCCGAGGAGCTGCTGTACATGGCGATGGAGGACTTCCGGGTCGACGTCGTGGTCGGCAAGGGGCCGGGGGCGACGGCGATCCCGCTGGAGATCAACCCGTTCACGCTCGTGGGCGCCACGACGCGCGCCGGGCTGCTGACCGGCCCGCTGCGCGACCGGTTCGGCTTCGTCGGCCAGATGGAGTTCTACGAGCCGGCCGAGCTGCAGCAGGTCCTCGCCCGCAGCGCCGACCTGCTCGGGGTCGAGCTCACCGCCGAGGGGTCGGCGGAGATCGCCGGGCGCTCCCGCGGGACACCGCGCATCGCCAACCGGCTCCTCCGCCGGGTCCGCGACTACGCCGAGGTGGAGGCCGACGGCCGCGTCACGCGCGAGGTGGCCGAGGCTGCGCTGGCGCTGTACGACGTCGACCACCTCGGCCTGGACCGGCTGGACCGTGCGGTCCTGGAGGCGCTGGTCGTGAAGTTCGGTGGCGGCCCGGTGGGTGTCGCGACGCTCGCGGTGGCCGTGGGGGAGGAGCCGCACACCGTCGAGGAGGTGTGCGAGCCGTTCCTGGTGCGCGCCGGCCTGCTGGCCCGCACGCCGCGCGGGCGGGTGGCCACCGAGGCTGCCTGGCAGCACCTCGGGCAGCCGCTGCCGCGCGGCGGAGTTCCTCTCGGTCGTGTCACAGCTGACCCACACGTGGCAGGGGCGTCGTCAGAAGCCCTGTTCGACGCCTAGACTCCCGGACGCTGGCGCGCAACTCGCAGCCCGGGCCGTGCGCGTCCCGCCTGGCTGCTGCGCGGGCCGGCACCGACGTACCCGAGCGGGCCCCTCGCGGACCCGCACCGACCGCGAGCACCCGAGGCGCGGTAGAGAGGCGCACCTGTCGTGGAGCAGTTCTTCCCGTTCATCCTCCTGGCCGTCATGCTGGTGGTCCTCATCGTGCTGCCGGCGCGCCAGCGCAAGCGCATGCAGGAGCAGGCCGCCGCGATGCAGGCGTCCCTCCAGGTCGGGACCCCGGTCATGACCACGAGCGGGCTGCACGGAACGGTCGCCGCACTCGGTGAGACGACGGTCGACCTGGAGATCGCTCCGGGCGTCGTCGTGACGTTCATCCGGCAGGCCATCCTCGAGGTGCGCACCCCCGCTGGGCCGACGGTCGTGGACGAGGGCTCCGCCCGTCCGGCCGACGGCACCCGCACCGTCTGACCAGGAGGACGTCCGTGGCCAACCGTCCGGCCCGGGCGCGGGGGTACTTCGCCGCGCTCATCGCGATCATCGCCCTGATCTACGGGCTCATCTTCTTCGTCGGTGACACCAGGACGCCGCAGCTCGGGCTGGACCTGCGCGGCGGCACGACGGTCACGCTGGCCGCCCGCACGCCCGACGGCCAGCCGCCGGCCCAGGAGGACCTGGAGCTGGCCCGCCGCATCATCGAGCAGCGGGTGAACGGTCTCGGCGTCGCCGAGGCCGAGGTGGTCACCGAGGGCGACGCGAACATCGTCATCTCCGTCCCCGGTGACGACGGCGAGCAGGCGCGCGAGCTGGGCGCCACCGCACAGCTGCGCTTCCGGCCGGTCGTGTCCGGCCCCGAGCCGGCCGCGCCCGCCGAGGAGGACCCGGCGGCCGAGGACCCGGCGGCCGAGGACCCCGCGGCCGAGGGGGCCGAGCCGACGGAGGCCGAGACGGCCGACGGCACCGCCGAGGGCGACCCGGCCGAGGGCGACGCCGCGGAGACCTCCGCGCCGGCGGCCCCGACCGACACCGACGGCGCGGTCGAGGACCCGGCGCTGCCGGACCCCGACGCCCCGGCGGTCACGCAGGAGGAGGCGGCCGCGGCCTACGCCACGCTCACCTGCGAGACGGAGAACGTCACCGGCGAGACGTCGCGGCCCGACGACTTCGTGGCCGCGTGCAGCGAGGACGGCACCGCCAAGTACCTGCTCGGCCCCACGATCATCGAGGGCACCGAGATCGACGACGCCAGCGCGGCGACCGACCCCACCGACGGCAGCTGGGTCGTCCTGCTGGACTTCAAGTCCGGCGGCCGGGAGACCTGGGCGGCCTACACCGCCGCGCACGTCCAGGAGAACGTCGCCTTCACCCTCGACGGCCGGGTCATCTCCGCCCCGACCATCCAGGGCGCCATCAACGGGCAGACCACCATCCAGGGCAGCTTCGACCAGGAGTCGGCGACCGAGCTGGCCAACCAGCTCCGGTACGGCGCGCTCCCGCTGTCCTTCACCCAGGCGACCGCCCAGTCCATCTCCACGGAGCTGGGGGAGGAGCAGCTGGAGGCCGGCCTGATCGCCGGTGCCATCGGCATCGCCCTGGTGTTCCTCTACGCGCTGCTCTACTACCGGCTGCTCGGGCTGGTGATGATCGCCAGCCTCGCCCTCTCGGCGGTGGTCGTCTACGGCTGCCTGGTCCTGCTGGGGCGGGAGATCGGCTTCACGCTGAGTCTCGCGGGCATCGCCGGGTTCATCGTCTCGATCGGCATCACGGCCGACTCGTTCGTCGTCTACTTCGAGCGGCTCAAGGACGAGATCCGCGAGGGCCGGTCCCTGCGGTCGGCGGTGCCCCGCGCCTGGGTCCGCGCCCGCCGCACGATCCTCTCGGCCGACGCGGTCAGCTTCCTCGCCGCCGCGATCCTCTACCTGCTGGCGATCGGCGACGTGAAGGGCTTCGCGTTCACGCTCGGCATGTCCACCGTGCTCGACCTGATCGTCGTCTTCCTCTTCACCCACCCGCTGATGGCGGTGCTCTCCCGGATCAAGTCCTTCGGCAGCAACCGCTTCTCCGGCCTCGGGCAGGTCGCGCACACCCGCCGCCCGGAGGCGCCGGCTCGCGGGCGCGAGCTCGCCGGAGCCACCGCCGGGGCCGGCCGCACGGACAGGAGCACCTCATGACCCGCCCGACCGACCCGACGCCCGAGAAGGCGCCGGTGGGCGCCGGCGAGGACGCGCTGGCCGACGCCGGCCTGCCGCAGGACCCCGGCGGCGACGCGGAGACCGTTCCGGACGAGGGTGCACCGGCCCAGCGCCGGGCCCGCCTGAGCTCGCGGCTCTACAACGGCGAGGCCGGCCTCGACGTGGTCGGTCGCAGCCGGCTGATCTACCGGATCACCGCGGTCGTCCTGGTCCTGTGCATCGCCTCGATGGTGTTCCGTGGCTTCAACTTCGGCATCGACTTCGAGGGCGGCAACAGCTTCCGGCTGCCCGGCACCGAGCAGCAGCTCCAGGACGCGCGCGTCGCGGCCGAGGACGCCGGCGCCCAGGTCGCCAGCGCCCAGGTGGTCGGCGGCAACACCCTGCTGGTCCGCACCGAGCAGCTGGACAACGACACCGAGCGGGCGGTCGTCGAGGGGATGGCCGAGGCGGTCGGCATCGGTCCCGAGCAGGTCAGCCCCGAGTCGGTCAGCGCCGAGTGGGGCGAGGACATCACCGAGCAGGCGCTGGTGGCCCTGGCGGTCTTCCTCGTCGCGGTGGTGCTGTTCCTGGCCGTCCGGTTCCAGCCCAAGATGGCGATCGGGGCGATGGCGGCCCTGGTGCACGACATCGTCGTCACCGCGGGCGTCTACTCGCTGGTCGGCTTCGAGGTGACGCCGTCGACGGTGATCGGCTTCCTCACCATCCTCGGCTTCTCGCTCTACGACACCGTCGTCGTCTTCGACAAGGTCGACGAGAACGTCAAGGACCTGGAGAAGAGCGCCCGCATGACGTGGGGCGAGGCGGCGAACCTGGCGGTCAACCAGACGCTGATGCGCTCGATCAACACGTCGGTCATCGCGCTGCTGCCGGTGGCGGGGCTGCTCTTCGTCGGCGCCGGCCTGCTCGGTGTCGGCACGCTCAAGGACCTGGCGCTGGTGCTCTTCGTGGGCCTGGCGGCCGGCACCTACTCGTCCATCTTCCTGGCGACCCCGATCGTGGCCGACCTCAAGGAGCGCGAGCCGGCCCAGGTCGCCCTGCGCCGCCGCGTGCTCGCCCGGCGGGCCTCGGCGGCCCGTACCGGGGGCGTCGTGGCCGGGCCGGTCGCCAGCGCGCGCCGACGCCGTACCCCGGCCGGGGGCGTCGCGGTGGCCGAGCTGCCGGAGACGGTGGACGCCGACGTCGTCGTCGAGTCGCCGTCCTCGGTCGCCCCGGACCGCCCGCGCGGCGCGGACCGCCCGCGCGGCGCGACGGCCGCGCCCCGGCCCGCGTCGAAGCGGGCGGACAGCACCTCGCTGCCGAAGCGGATGTGCGGCAGCACGCCGAAGTCGCGGGCGACGTCGCGGAGGTACTGGTGGATCTCCGCCTGCGGGGCGAACCGGCGCGACCAGTCCGC
>NZ_SPQP01000037.1 GCF_004571075.1 Blastococcus sp. TF02A-35 | reverse complement strand
CGCCGGCGTCGCCCGCCCCGGCCCGACGGTGCGGGAGAACCGGGCGGTGCACGCGGTCGCCCGGCTGCTGCTGCACGGCCGGATCGGCAACATCCAGACCTCGTGGGTGAAGCTCGGCGACACCGGCCACCCGCCAGGCGGTGCCGCCCTGGCGGGCCCGCTCGTCGAGGAAGGCCCCGGCGGCGGCGAGCGCCAGCTCCACGGCCCCCTCGGGGGCGCAGCGGATCCCGCTGTCCACGCCGCCGAGCAGGAGCGTGACCGTGCGGGCGTCCAGCGCCAGCAGGCCGACGTCGGCACCCAGCCCGGCGACGTCGCCGCGGCCGTCGTCGAAGGCGGCGAGGAAGCGGCCGGGCAGCTCCGCCAGCCGCGGGTCGGCGCACATGGCCGCGTCGAAGGCCGGGACCCAGGCCCGCACGTCGAGCAGCCCGCCGGACCGGCCGCTCAGCACGCTGGCCAGCACGTTCCGGGCGGTCTCGTGGGTGGCGCTGGGCAGCAGGCCGGCCACGGCCAGCCGGTCGCCGAGCTCTCCCTCGGCCCCCGCGCGCAGACCGCGCAGCTGGACGTTGCCCCGGCTGGTCAGCTCCAGGGCACCGTCGCCGAGCTCGCGCGCGGCCGCCGCCAGGACGAGCAGCTGCGCCGGCGTGAGCGCGCCTCCGGGCACCCGGACGCGGGCCAGCGCGCCGTCGGCCGCGGGATGGGTCTGCAGCGCGCCGGGGCAGGCGTCGGCGCGGTCGCGCGGCGGGGGAGTGGCGGTCATGGCGCTGGCGAGGCTACTGGGGGCGCCAGGTACGGTCCCCGCATCACGGCAGTCAGCGAGGAAGTCGGTGCAACTCCGACGCGGTCCCGCCACTGTGAGCCCGGCCCGCACGTCCAGGGGCCCGGCTGAGCCAGACACTCCGGCTGCCGTGCCCGACGACCCGGGGCGCGGACCCCGAGTGAGGAACGCGCCGTGAGCGACCCCACCTTCACCCTGCTCTCCACCAGCGACACCGACCTGCTCTCCGCCCGCGCCTCCGGCGCCGGCTGGCGGCTGGGCAACCCCGCGCGGCTCGACGCCGCGGGGATCGCCGCGCTCGTCGAGGGCAGCGCCCTGGTCGTCGTCCGGATCCTCGGCGTGCGGCGGCAGTACGAGGAGCTGCTGGCCCCGCTGCTGGCCGGCCCCGCCCCGGTCGTGGTCCTCGGCGGCGAGCAGGTGCCCGACGCCGAGCTGATGGAGCTCTCGACCGTGCCCATGGGCGTGGCGACCGAGGCGCACGGCTACCTGGCGCAGGGCGGGCCGGACAACCTCGTCCAGCTGCGCCGGTTCCTCTCCGACACCGTGCTGCTCACCGGCGAGGGGTTCGAGCCGCCGTCGGTCGCGCCCGACTGGGGGGTGCTGGAGCGCGAGTCCCGCGGCAGCGGCCCGGTCGTCGCCGTCCTCTACTACCGGGCGCACCACCTGGCCGGGAACACCGCCTTCGTCGAGTCGCTCTGCACCGCGGTCGAGGACGCCGGCGGGCAGGCGCTGCCGGTGTTCACCTCCTCGCTGCGGTCGGTGGGCCCCGACCTGCTCGCGACCCTGCGGGGGGCCGACGCCCTCGTCGTCACCGTCCTGGCCGCCGGCGGGTCCCGCCCGGCCACCGCGCAGGCCGGCGGGGACGACGGCGCGTGGGACGTCGGCCAGCTCGCCGAGCTCGACGTGCCGGTGATCCAGGGGCTGTGCCTCACCCGCTCTCGCGCCGACTGGCTGGCCGACGACGACGGGCTCTCGCCGCTCGACGTCGGCAACCAGGTCGCCATCCCGGAGTTCGACGGGCGGCTGATCAGCGTGCCGTTCTCGTTCAAGGAGACCGACGAGGACGGGCTGACCTCCTACGTCGCCGACGCCGAGCGGGCGGCCCGCGTGGCCGGGACCGCCGTCGCGCACGCCCGGCTCCGGCACACCCCGCCGGCCGAGCGCCGCATCGTCGTCATGCTCTCGGCCTACCCGACCAAGCACGCGCGCATCGGCAACGCCGTCGGCCTGGACACCCCCGCCTCGGTGGTGCGGCTGCTGGCCGCCATGCAGGGGCAGGGCTACGACATCGGCCCCTTCGACGGCCCCGACGCGCTGCCCGGCGTCGCCGACCTCGACGGCGACGCGCTGTTCCACGCGCTGATCGCCGCCGGCGGCCAGGACGCCGACTGGCTCACCGAGGAGCAGCTGCAGGGCAACCCGGTGCGCATCCCGGCCGAGCGCTACCGCGCGTACTTCGACACGCTCCCCGAGGACCTGCGCGAGGCGATGGTCGAGCACTGGGGCCAGCCGCCGGGCGCGCTCTTCGTGGACTCTTCCGACCCCACCTGCCCACACATCGTCTTCGCGGCCCTGCGCGCCGGCAACGTCGTCGTGATGGTGCAGCCGCCGCGCGGCTTCGGCGAGAACCCGATCGCGATCTACCACGACCCCGACCTGCCGCCCTCGCACCACTACCTGGCCGCCTACTGGTGGCTGCGGTCGGAGTTCGGTGCGCACGCGCTGGTGCACGTCGGCAAGCACGGCAACATGGAGTGGCTGCCCGGCAAGACCGTCGGGCTGTCGGCCTCCTGCGGCCCGGACGCCGCGATCGGCGACCTGCCGCTGGTCTACCCGTTCCTGGTCAACGACCCGGGCGAGGGCTCGCAGGCCAAGCGGCGGGCGCACGCCACGCTGGTCGACCACATGGTGCCGCCGATGGCGCGGGCGGACACCTACGGCGACATCGCCCGGCTGGAGCAGCTGCTCGACGAGCACGCCAACGTCGCCGCGATGGACCCGGCGAAGCTCCCCGCCGTCCGGGCGCAGATCTGGACGCTGCTGCAGGCGGCAAAGCTGGACCACGACCTGGGCCTGGCGGAGCGGCCCGAGGACGACCACTTCGACGAGATGATCCTGCACGTCGACGGGTGGCTCTGCGAGATCAAGGACTCCCAGATCCGCGACGGCCTGCACGTGCTCGGGTCGCCTCCGCAGGGCCAGGACCGGGTCGACCTCGTGCTGGCGATGCTGCGCGCCCGGCAGATCTGGGGCGGCTCGGTGGCGCTGCCCGGCCTGCGGGAGGCGCTCGGCCTGACCGAGGACGGCTCCGCGGGGCTGCGCGAGACCGACCGGGTGGAGGCGCTCGCCGAGGCCCTGGTCGCCGGCATGGAGGCCGCCGGGTGGGCCGAAATGGCCATTTCGGCCCTCGTGCGGCAGGTGCTGGGCCGCGACGACGACGCGGTCGCCGCGGTGCTGCGGTTCGCCGTCGCCGAGGTCGTGCCCCGGCTGGCCCGCACGACCGACGAGCTGGACGCGACCCTGCACGCGCTCGAGGGCGGCTACGTGCCCGCGGGGCCGTCGGGCTCGCCGCTGCGCGGGCTGGTCAACGTGCTGCCGACCGGCCGGAACTTCTACTCGGTCGACCCGCGCGCGGTGCCCTCCCGCCTGGCCTGGGAGACCGGCCAGGCGATGGCGGAGTCGCTGGTCGACCGCTACCGCGCCGACACCGGCGAGTACCCGCGGTCGGTCGGGCTGTCGGTGTGGGGCACCTCGGCCATGCGCACGTCGGGCGACGACGTCGCCGAGGTGCTGGCGCTGCTCGGCGTCCGCCCGGTCTGGGACGAGGCCTCCCGGCGGGTGACCGCGCTGGAGCCGGTGCCGCTCGACGAGCTCGGCCGCCCGCGCATCGACGTCACCGTCCGGATCAGCGGCTTCTTCCGGGACGCCTTCCCGCACGTGGTGACCATGCTCGACGACGCCGTCACGCTGGCCGCCTCCCTGGACGAGCCGGCCGACCGGAACTTCGTGAAGGCCCACGTCGACGCCGACCTGGCCGAGCACGGGGACCGTCGCCGCGCCACCACCCGCGTCTTCGGCTCGAAGCCCGGGGCCTACGGGGCCGGCCTCCTGTCCCTCATCGACAGCCGGAACTGGCGCGGCGACGCCGACCTCGCGGAGGTCTACGCCGTGTGGGGCGGCTACGCCTACGGCCGGGACCTCGACGGCGTGCAGGCCCGGCCCGACATGGAGGCGGCCTACAAGCGCATCGCCGTCGCGGCCAAGAACGTCGACACCCGCGAGCACGACATCGCCGACTCCGACGACTACTTCCAGTACCACGGCGGGATGGTCGCCACGGTGCGCGCGCTGACCGGCCGGGCACCCGCGGCCTACATCGGGGACTCCACCCGCCCGGAGTCCGTGCGCACCCGGTCGCTCACCGAGGAGACCGCCCGGGTGTTCCGGGCGCGGGTGGTGAACCCCAAGTGGCTGGCCGCGATGCGCCGGCACGGCTACAAGGGCGCCTTCGAGCTCGCCGCCACCGTCGACTACCTCTTCGGCTACGACGCCACGACCGGCGTGGTCGCCGACTGGATGTACGAGAAGCTCGCCCAGACCTACGTGCTCGACCCGGAGAACCGGGAGTTCATGGAGACGTCGAACCCGTGGGCGCTGCACGGCATCGCCGAGCGGCTGCTGGAGGCCGTCGACCGGAAGATGTGGGCCGAGCCGGACCCGGCGCTGCTGGCCGAGCTCCAGCAGGCCTACCTCGACACCGAGGGTGACCTGGAGGGCGGGGAGTCGCCGGCCGAGATCGGTCGCTGAGCACCGGAGGGCCGCCGAGCCCATGACACCACGCAGCCAGCGCGCCGCGATCGCGGCCGTGCAGGTCCTGGCGCTGGCCGTGTGGTTCTCGGTCTCGGCGGTCGTTCCCGGCCTGCAGGCGGACTGGGGCATCTCCGGCGCCGCGGCGGTCTGGCTCACCGGCACCGTCCAGCTGGGGTTCGTGACCGGCGCGCTGGCCTCCAGCGCGCTCAACCTCGCCGACCGCCTGCCACCCCAGCTCGTGATGGCCACCGGCGCCGGACTCGCCGCGCTGGCCACCCTCGCTCTGGCCCTCGTCGTGGACGGCCTGCCCGGCGCCCTGGTCCTGCGGTTCCTGACCGGGGTGTTCCTCGCGGGCGTCTACCCGGTGGGGATCAAGCTGATGGCGTCCTGGGCGAGCAGCACCGACCGAGGGCTGGCCATGGGGCTGCTCATCGGGGCGCTGACGCTCGGCTCGACGCTGCCGCACCTGGTCGGTGGGCTGGTGACCCTGCCGTGGCGGGGGGTCCTCGAGGTGACGGCCGGCATCGGGCTGCTCGGCGCCGTGCTGGCTGCCACCGTCGTGCGCGCGGGTCCGCACCTGTCGGCCGGTCCGGTCCGCCTGCACCCCCGGTACGCGCTGCAGATGTTCGCCGAGCGCGGGCCGCGGCTGGTCAACCTGGGCTACTTCGGCCACATGTGGGAGCTCTACGCGCTGTGGACCTGGGCCTCGGTGTGGGTGCTCCACAGCGATGCGGCGGCCGCGTTCGGCACGTCCTCGCAGCTGCTGGTGTTCGTCACCCTGGGGCTGTTCGGGCTGGCGGGCTGCCTGCTCGGCGGCTGGGCGGCCGACCGGTTCGGGCGCTCCACCGCGGCTGCCACCGCGCTGGCGGCCAGCGGCGCGTGCTGCCTGCTGTCACCGCTGGCCTTCCTTGCGCCTGCCCCCGTGCTGGCGGTGTTCCTCGCCGTGTGGGGCGCCGCGGTGATCGCCGACTCGGGGGTCTTCTCCACCGCGCTGTCCGAGGTCGCCGACCGGCGCTTCGTCGGCACCGCCCTCAGCGCCCAGACGGCGATCGGGTTCGCGCTCACGGTGCTCAGCATCCAGCTGGTGCCGCTGCTGGCCGGCGCCGTCGGCTGGCAGTACGCGTTCCTGCTCCTCGTCCCGGGGCCCGCCCTCGGAGCACTCGCCGTGCGGCAGGCCCGCGCTCTCCTCCCCTCGGCGACGGGCGCCCCTGCGGCAGGGTGACCGCATCGGGGCGCAGCGGGTCCCGGCCGTCGTCGCGAACGGCGAGAGGCCCCGGTCGGGAACCGACCGGGGCCTCTCGTGCGGGGTGAGTGACGGGGCTCGAACCCGCGACACCCAGGATCACAACCTGGTGCTCTACCAGCTGAGCTACACCCACCGCGTCTCCGACCGGGCGCGGGCGCCCGGAGCGACGGGACAACGATACCGGAGGCCGCGCGGCGGCCCGCCGGGGGAGGGCCGGGCGTCAGGCCCGGTCGGCGTCCCCGGCGGCCAGCAGGTGCCCGAAGGTCCCGGTGACCTGCTCGGCGGCCTTCTTCGCCTGCTCGCTGCTCGGGCCGGGGGCGGGCACGAACAGCGTCGTCCGGTAGTAGGCCAGCTCGCGCACCGACTCGATGATGTCGGCGAGCGCGCGGTGGGCGAGGCCTTTCGGCGGCTGGGCGAAGTAGACGCGCGGGAACCAGCGGCGGGCCAGCTCCTTGACCGAGGAGACGTCGACCATCCGGTAGTGCAGGTGGTCGTCGAGCTCGGGCATGTCGCGGGCGAGGAAGCCGCGGTCGGTGCCGATCGAGTTGCCGCACAGCGGGGCGGTCCGCCGCTCGGGCACGAACCGCTTCACGTAGGCCAGGATCTGCTGCTCCGCCTCGGCGACCGTGAGGGTGGCCGCGCGGACCTCCTCGGTCAGCCCGGACTTCGCGTGCATCTCCTTGACGAAGTCGGTCATGCCGTCGAGGTCGGCGTCGTCGGCGGAGATGATCAGGTCCAGCCCGGGGTCCAGGACGTTCAGCTCGGAGTCGGTGACCAGCACCGCGACCTCGATCAGCTTGTCCTTCGTGAGGTCCAGGCCGGTCATCTCGCAGTCGATCCAGACCAGGTGTCCCGCGCTCTCCGCCACGTCGGCTGACAGTACGCACCGTGCGTTGCGTGCGCCCCGCTCACCCCACGTGTCCGCGCATTAGCGCACCGGGGGCGGCGGCGCGAGGCGAAACGCTCGGCCAGGGGCGCGATCACCGCTAGGGTCGCCCGAACGCCCCACGTCAGGAAGCAATTCTGTGTCGACTGCACCCGCGCTCCCCGGAACCACCGTCCCCCAGGCCCCGGGCACGCTCCGGGCCGGACTGGCCCACCCGGTGTCGCTCGTCCGGTGGCTCTGGGCGGCCTACATGACGCCGGGACGCCCCGGCCGGCCGACGGACCAGACCGAGCTGCGGTGGATCTACACCGCCTGGCTCGGCGCCTTCCTGCTGAAGATGCTCGGCTCGTCGTGGGACGTCTCCTGGCACTTCAAGTGGCTGCGCGACGACCTGGCGCCGCCGCACCTGCTCAACACCGTGGGCACGGCGGTCGTCGTCGCCCTGGTGGTCTTCCACAGCTACAGCGGCTACGGCGTGGACCGCCGGGCGCTGCGGCTGATGCAGGTGGGCATCGGCACGTTCCTCGTCGCGATCCCGGTCGACATCGTCAACCACCGCATCAACGGCCTGGACATCACCAGCTGGAGCCCCAGCCACGCCCTGCTCTACCTCGGGACGGCGATCATGCTGGCCGGCGCGCTGCGCGGCTGGTGGCTCTACGCGGCCCCGGGGCGGGTCCGCGAGCTGGTGTCGCTCGGGCTGTGGCTGTTCTTCGTCGAGAACGTGGTCTTCCCCAACCAGCACCAGGAGTACGGCGTCCTCTCCCTGGAGGCCTACCGCGCGGGGCAGACGACGGCCGAGCCCTCGCTGCTGGACTTCGCCGCCTCGCAGGGGCAGACGCCGACGATGTTCATGCTCCCGGTGCCCGCCTGGGTGCACCCCGCCTGGCTGGTGTGCGCCGGGCTGCTCTCGCTGGTGCTCGCCCGCAAGATCGTCGGGCTGCGCTGGACGGCCACGACGATCGCCGTCGTCTACCTCGGCTACCGCGGCGTCATGTGGCTGGGCCTGGAGGCGATGGGCTTCCCGCCCTCGGTCCTGCCCGTCGTGCTGATCGTCGGCGCCGTGCTCATCGACCTCGCCGTGACCCAGGGCGTTCCCGGCTGGGTGGCCGGCCTGGTGGTCACCGGCGGCGTGTACGGCGCCGCCTACCCGCTGGAGTCCCTCGGCCTGCTCCCGCCGTGGGAGTGGTGGTCGGTGCTGCCGGTCGCCGTGGGCTTCGCCGTCCTGTGGGGGCTGGTCGACCTGCTCGCCCGCAGCTCGTGGCTCGCCCGCTGGCGGGCCGCGGACGAGCCGGCGGCCGTCCAGGGGACCGCTGCCGCCTGATCCGCCACGCTCCGGCGCGGAGGCCGGGGGCGCCTCCCCGCATGACGTAGCGTCGGAGGCGGCCCTGACCGCGTACCCGAGCGCCCGGAGGACGTCGTGCTGGTCCTGACCCCCGAGCCGCTGCAGACGGCGGGGGAGCGCGCCTTCTTCGGCGAGCTCGCGCGGTGGGACACCGGCCCGTCGGTCCGGGCCGCCGTCGTCGCCTCGGTCCCGCTGGTCGACGGGCCGCTCGGACGGCGGCAGTCCGACGCCGTGCTGCTGGTGCCCGAGGGCATCGCCGTCATCCGGGTGGTGGAGGTGCTGCGCCAGTCCGGCGTCGTCACCGCCACGCCCGAGGGCGCCTGGAGCATCGGCCCGGAGGGTGGCCCCTCCCAGGTGCTCCAGCTGTCCGGCGGTGGCTCCACCCCGCTCGACGGGCTGATGCGCGCCGGGATGGACACGGCCGTGAAGCTGCGCCGCGCCGGCCTCGAGCCGGGCCGGATCGCCCGGCTGACCGTGCTCGTCGGCGAGGTCACCGGCCTCGTGCCCGCCGACGGCGACCTGGGCGAGGGCGACCTCGTCGCCACGCTGGACCCGCGGTCGCTGCTGCTCGCCTTCGCCCGGGCCAGCCGGCACGCCGGCGTGGACAACCCCCGCCTCTGGACGACGGCGGACGTGCGCGCGGCGCTGGCGGCGCTGGAGCTGCCCGGGCGCGGCCCCACGGTCGAGGAGCTCAACGGCGAGGCCTTCCCCTACTCGCCCTACGTGCTGCGCCGCTCCCAGCTGCTCACCCCGGCCGCCATGGCCGCCGCGCCGCTGCCCGCCGGGCCCCCCGCGCCGGACGGTGCGCCGGGTGTCCCGCCGGCCGCGCCCGGCGACCCGCTGAGCGCGACCGCCGTGGCCCGCGCCGTCGCGGCGTCGGTCGCCTCCGCCAACGCCGCCGCGGTCTCGGCGGCGGCGCCTCCCGCGCCGGCTGCCGAGCTCGCCCGGCAGCGGGACACGGTGCAGGTCGACGCCCCCGCCCCGCCGCCCGCCGCGGACGCCGCGACCGGCGGGCCGCCTGCCACGGCTGTCCAGCCTGCGGCCCCGGGGCCCGCCGAGCGGCCACCGCTCTCCCCGGCGTGGCTCCCGCAGACGACCGGCGGCGGCGACGACGGTCCTCCCGACCGGCGTCGCCGGCTGCTGGTGGCCGCGGCGCTCGTCGCGCTGGTCGCGGTCTGCGGCATCGCCTTCTGGCTGCTGCGGGACGGCGACCCGTCCGACGGCGCCGACGCGGGCGCCACGCCTGCTGGGCCGACCACCGAGGCCGGTCCCGTCCCCGGCGACGTCGCGGCCTCGGGCGGCACGCGCTTCACCGTCGAGCAGGTGGCGGTCGACGACACCTGCGCCGGGCACGCCTACGGGGAGGTAGCCGCCTTCCTGGAGGCGACCGACTGCACCGGCCTCTCGCGGGCGCTGTACTCGACCAGCGTCGGGGGAGCACCGGTCGTCGTCTCGGTGTCCCGCGTGACGATGGCCGACCCGGCGACGGCACGGGACCTGCGCGCGCTGGCCGACCGCAACGGCAGCGGCAACGTCAACGACCTGCTGCGCGAGGGCGTCACCTACGACGGCGCGCCCGAGAAGCTGACCGCCGCGGAGTACGCCAGCGCGGTCTCCGGGCCGACGGTGACGATCGTGGAGAGCGCCTGGGCCGACCCGGCGTCCGCCGGTGACGCCGCGGCCGTCGACGCCGTCGCCACTGCGGCCCTCGGCCTCCCGGTCCCGCCGCTGTGAGCCCTCGCTCCGGCAGCTGACGGCCGGCTGACCGGCAGCCGCCTCAGGCGGTCGCGGCCGCCCAGGCGGTGCGGCGGAGCAGGTCGCGCAGCGAGCCCTGGTCCAGCCGGCCGGTGCTGTGCGGCGTGGAGTTGATCAGCCCGAAGACCGCGTGCGCCCGTGCCCGGCAGGCCGCCGCCTCCGCTTCGGGGTGGAGGCGGGCCAGCACGGCCACCCATACCTCCACGTAGCGGCGCTGCAGCCGCCGCACCTGGCCGGCCTCGCTCTCCGGGAGGGAGGTGAGGTCGCGGTCGTGCACGACGATCAGCGCCGGGTTGTCGAGGGCGAACTCCACCTGGAACGCGATGAGCGCGCGCAGCTGCTCGGCCGCGTCGGCGCCGGCGGCCGCGACGCACTCCCGCCCGCCGTCGGCGAGCCGCTCGCTGATCCGCAGCAGCATCTCGGCGAGCATCGCGTCCTTGCTCGCGAAGTGCCGGTAGATCGCCGGCCCGGTGACCCCGACCGCCGCGCCGACGTCGTCGACGCCGACGGCCCGGGAGCCGCGCTCGGCGAAGAGCTGGGCGGCGGCCCGCAGGATCTGCTCGCGACGCGAGGGGCGGTCGACGTCGGCGTGCAGGGCCGCGTCCCGCGTCGAGGTCATGGGCCGGATGCTAGCCCCGTCCGTGAACCGGTGTTAACCGCTCGATGTGGGGAGTGGCCCTCGGACGTGAACGACGGTTAACCTCTGCGCGTGGACGCACCGGTGCTCCCTCGTGCCCAGGCCCCGACCGACGCGGCCGGACGCAACGCCGCCGCGCACGCGGAGCTGGTCGCCGACCTGGCCGGCCAGCTGCGGCGGGTGGCCCTCGGCGGCGGCGAGCGGGCGCGTGAGCGGCACACCGCCCGCGGCAAGCTGCTGCCCCGGGAGCGGGTCGACGCGCTGCTCGACCCGGGCAGCCCGTTCCTCGAGCTCTCCCCGCTGGCCGCGCACGGCATGTACGACGGCGACGCCCCGGCCGCCGGGATCATCACCGGGATCGGGCGGGTCAGCGGCCGCGAGTGCGTCGTCGTCGCCAACGACGCCACGGTCAAGGGCGGCACCTACTACCCGATGACGGTGAAGAAGCACCTGCGGGCGCAGGAGGTGGCCCTGCACAACCGGCTGCCCTGCATCTACCTCGTCGACTCGGGCGGGGCCTTCCTGCCGATGCAGGACGAGGTCTTCCCCGACCGCGAGCACTTCGGCCGGATCTTCTTCAACCAGGCCACGATGTCGAAGGCCGGCATCCCGCAGATCGCCGCCGTCCTCGGCTCCTGCACCGCCGGTGGCGCCTACGTGCCGGCGATGAGCGACGAGGCGGTGATCGTCCGCGAGCAGGGCACGATCTTCCTGGGCGGCCCGCCGCTGGTGAAGGCCGCGACCGGGGAGGTCGTCACCGCCGAGGACCTCGGCGGGGGAGACCTGCACAGCCGGGTCAGCGGGGTCACCGACCACCTGGCCGACGACGACGCGCACGCCCTGCAGATCGTCCGGCAGATCGTGTCGACGCTCGGCCCGCGCGAGCCCCGGCCGTGGGACGTGGAGCCGGTCGAGGAGCCCGCCTACGACCCGGCGTCGGTGACCGAGGTCGTGCCGCCGGACCCCCGCACGCCCTACGACGTCCGGGAGGTCGTCGCCCGGCTGGTCGACGGCTCCCGGTTCGCGGAGTTCAAGCCGCTCTACGGGCAGACCCTGGTCACCGGGTTCGCCCGGCTGCACGGCCACCCGGTCGGCATCGTCGCCAACAACGGCGTGCTGTTCGCCGAGTCCGCGCTCAAGGGCGCCCACTTCATCGAGCTCTGCGACCGGCGGAAGATCCCGCTGCTGTTCCTGCAGAACATCACCGGCTTCATGGTCGGCCGCGACTACGAGGCCGGCGGCATCGCCAAGCACGGCGCCAAGATGGTCACCGCCGTCGCCTGCGCGCGGGTGCCCAAGCTGACCGTCGTCATCGGCGGCTCCTTCGGCGCCGGCAACTACTCGATGTGCGGTCGGGCCTACTCGCCCCGGTTCCTCTTCACCTGGCCCAACGCCCGCATCTCGGTCATGGGTGGGGGGCAGGCGGCCTCGGTGCTGGCGACGGTCCGCCGCGACGGGATCGAGGCCCGCGGCGAGGAGTGGCCGGCCGAGGAGGAGGAGGCGTTCAAGGCGCCGATCCGCGAGCAGTACGAGTCGCAGGGGCACCCGTACTACGCCACCGCCCGGCTCTGGGACGACGGCGTGATCGCCCCCGCCGACACCCGCACCGTGCTCGGCCTGGCCCTGTCCGCCTGCGCCAACGCGCCCCTCGAAGACGTCGGCTACGGCGTCTTCCGGATGTAGAGGAGGGCCGAGATGGCCATGTCGGCCGCTGTTCGGACCGGGTGGTGACGGCGGTGTTCGAGACGGTCCTGGTCGCCAACCGCGGCGAGATCGCCGTGCGGGTGATCCGCACGCTGCGCGCGATGGGCATCCGCTCGGTCGCCGTGCACAGCGACGCCGACGCAGGCGCGCTGCACACCCGGCTCGCCGACGTCGCCGTGCGCATCGGCCCCGCCCCCGCGGCGCAGAGCTACCTGTCGACCGAGCGGGTGCTGGCGGCGGCGGCCGCGACCGGCGCTCAGGCGGTCCACCCCGGCTACGGCTTCCTCTCGGAGAACGTCGACTTCGCCCGGGCGTGCGAGGCGGCCGGCGTCGTCTTCATCGGCCCGCCGGTCGCCGCGATCGAGGCGATGGCCGACAAGATCCGCGCCAAGCAGACCGTGATGGCCGCCGGCGTCCCCGTCGTCCCCGGGCGCACCGAGCCGGGCATGAGCGACGACGAGGTGGCCGCCGCCGCGGTCGAGGTCGGGTTCCCCGTCCTGCTCAAGCCCAGCGCCGGTGGCGGCGGCAAGGGCATGCGCGTCGTCCGGTCGGCCGACGAGCTGCCCGACGCCATCGCCGGTGCCCGCCGGGAGGCGACCGGCTCCTTCGGCGACGACACGCTGCTGGTCGAGCGGTACGTGGGCAACTCCCGGCACATCGAGGTGCAGGTGCTCGGCGACGCGCACGGCAACGTCATCCACCTGGGCGAGCGCGAGTGCTCGCTCCAGCGCCGACACCAGAAGGTGATCGAGGAGGCGCCGTCGCCGCTGCTGGACACCGCGATGCGCGCCTCGATGGGTCGCGCGGCGGTCGAGGCGGCGAAGGCCGTGGGGTACACCGGCGCCGGCACGGTGGAGTTCATCGTGGACGCGGACCGCCCGCGCGACTTCTTCTTCCTGGAGATGAACACCCGGCTGCAGGTCGAGCACCCGGTCACCGAGTGCATCACCGGCCTGGACCTGGTGGAGCAGCAGGTCCGCGTCGCGGCCGGCGAGCGGCTGCCGATCGGGCAGAGCGACGTCGCCCTGGACGGGCACGCCATCGAGGCGCGGCTCTACGCGGAGGACCCGGCGCGGGGCTTCCTGCCGCAGGCCGGCACGGTGCTCGGGCTGGCCGAGCCCGCGGGGCCCGGGGTCCGCGTGGACAGCTCGCTGGCGGTCGGCTCGGTCGTCGGCACCGACTACGACCCGATGCTGGCCAAGGTCGTCACCTGGGGGCCGGACCGGGAGACCGCCCGCGCCCGTCTGGTCGGTGCCCTCGGGCAGACCGCCGTCCTCGGGGTGACGACGAACGCCGCGTTCCTGCGGGCGCTGCTCACCGACGACGACGTCGTCGCCGGGAGGCTGGACACCGGGCTGATCGAGCGGCGCGGCGAGGAGCTGACGACGGTGGAGCCGCCGTCGGAGCACGTGCTCGCGGCCGCCGCGCTGGCGCTGCTGGTGGCGGCCGAGCCGGCCGGCCCGGTGGTGGACCCCTGGGACGTGCCCGACGGCTGGCGGCTGGGCGAGCCGGCGTGGACCGTGCGCCGGTTCCAGGCCGGGGGAGAGGCGGTGACCGTCCGTTTGCGTGGCCGGTCCGGTGCCGCCGAGGTGGCCGTGGGCGACGCCCCGCCCGTGCCGGCCCGTGCCGTCCGCCACGGCGACCGCCTCACCGCCACCGTCGACGGGCTGACGACGTCCTACGTGGTGGCGCACGACGGCGGGACGGTGTGGCTGGCGGCCGACGGGCGGGTGACCGCGGTGCGCGAGCAGGAGCGCCTGTCGTCGGCGGCCGGCGCGGCCGCGGGCGACGGCGTCGTCACCTCGCCGATGCCGGGCACGGTGACGGTGGTGCGGGCGTCGGTCGGCGACGAGGTGGCGGCGGGGACCCCGCTGCTCGTGGTCGAGGCGATGAAGATGGAGCACGTGCTCACGGCCCCGATCGCGGGGACCGTGACCGAGCTCGGAGCGACAGCCGGCCGGACGGTCGCGCTGGACGAGCGGCTGGCCGTGGTGACCCCGGCGGCGGACGCTCCCGAGGAGGAGAACTGATGCTCGACTACCGGCTCAGCGACGAGACCGAGGCGCTGCGGAGGACCGTCCAGGAGTTCGCCCGCGAGGTCATCGCCCCGCAGATCGGCGAGTTCTACGAGCGGGACGAGTTCCCGACGCAGATCGTGCGCCAGATGGGCGAGCTCGGGCTGTTCGGCCTGCCGTTCCCCGAGGAGTACGGCGGTGGCGGCGGGACCTACTTCGACCTGTGCGTGGTGCTCGAGGAGCTGGCGCGGGTCGACTCCTCGATGGCGATCACGGTCGAGGCCGGCGTCTCGCTGGGCGCCATGCCGATCTACCGGTTCGGCAGCGAGGAGCAGAAGCAGGAGTGGCTGCCCCGGCTGTGCACCGGCGAGGTCCTCGGCGCCTTCGGCCTGACCGAGCCCGGTGGCGGCTCCGACGCCGGGGCGACCCGCACCACCGCGCGGCTGGAGGACGGCCACTGGGTCATCAACGGCTCGAAGGCGTTCATCACCAACAGCGGGACCGACCTCACCGGCCTGGTCACGGTCACCGCGGTCACCGGCACGCGGCCCGACGGCGGCAAGGAGATCTCGGCGATCATCGTGCCGTCGGGGACCCCTGGCTTCACCGTGGGCCAGCGGTACTCCAAGGTTGGCTGGAACGCCTCGGACACCCGCGAGCTGTCCTTCGACGACTGCCGCGTGCCGGAGGAGAACCTCGTCGGTGCCCGTGGCCGCGGCTACGCGCAGTTCCTCTCGATCCTCGACGAGGGCCGGATCGCGATCTCGGCGCTCTCGGTCGGGCTGGCGCAGGGGTGCGTGGACGAGTCGGTGAAGTACGCGGCGCAGCGCGAGGCGTTCGGGCAGCCGATCGGCCGCAACCAGGCGGTGCAGTTCATGATCGCCGACATGGAGGTGCGCGCCTCGACCGCGCGGCTGGCCTACTACCGGGCCGCGGAGAAGATGCTGCGCGGGGAGCCGTTCAAGCGCGAGGCCTCGATCGCCAAGCTGTACAGCTCCGAGGTCGCGATGGACAACGCCCGCTACGCCACCCAGGTGCACGGCGGGTACGGGTTCATGAACGAGTTCCCGGTCGGCCGCTTCTACCGCGACGCGAAGATCCTGGAGATCGGCGAGGGGACGTCGGAGGTGCAGCGGATGCTCATCGCCCGCGACCTCGGCGTCGGCTGACCCGTCCGGTTTCGCGAGTGTGCGCTTATCGACGTCTCAGCGCGCCTGAGAGGTCGATAAGTGCACATTCGGCGCTCATCCTCAGTCGCAGAGGATCTTCGGCTCCGTCGCACCGGGGCGGACCCGGAACCTGACCTCGTGGCCCGCGTCGTCGCGGAACACCGCCTCCGTCGGGCTGACCAGGGTCATGGTGCCGTCCTGATAGGGGTCGCCCCAGCCGTCGGGCGGGCCGTACTCCGTCACGTGCGGCCTCTCGGCCTCGAACCAGACGCCCCCGATGTTGGCGTCGTCGATGCCGCAGTGCGTGTACAGCCGGTAGGGCATCGGGGAGATCGCCGGTGCCTCGGGCGAGGGCGACACCTCCGGTGCGACGGGTGTCGGGGACGTCGGCGGCGCGGCCGGGGAGCCGTTCCTCGTGCCGTGCCCCGGGCCGAAGCCCACGGCCAGCGTGACCGTGGCGACGGTGGCGGCCGCGACCGCCAGGGGCGCACGCCACCGGACCCACCGGCCGGGGCTCGGGGCGGAGGTGACCAGCGGCCGCGCGCTGTCGTCGGCCAGGTCGGCGTAGGCGGAGAGGGCGCTCTCCAGGCGGCGCTCCAGGTCAGCGGACATCTGGGTCTCCCAGGTGGTGCGTGAGGGTGGCGAGAGCGCGGGATGCGCAGGTCTTGACGGTGCCGCGGGACACCCCGAGCGACTCGGCGATCTCGGCCTCGCTCAGGCCCGCCCAGTACCGGAGCACGATCACCTCCTGCTGACGGCGGGGCAGCCGCCGCACCGCCGCGAGCACGGTGCGGTGCTCCTCGGCAAGCAGGACGCCGTCATCGGTAGAGCCGCCTCCTTCGGGCTCCAGCGGGACCGGACGACGGCGCAGTCTCCGGCGGTGGGCCGACCGGGCGCCGTTGACCACGGCGGTGCGCAGGTAGGCGGGCATGCGTGACCGGTCGGGCAGGTCGGCCCACCGTCGGTGCAGGGACAGGAACGCGTCCTGGACGAGGTCCTCGGCCAGCCCGCGGTCACCGGTGAGCAGGAAGCCCAGCCGCAGCAGCGCGCTGCGCTCCTCGGCGTACAGCTGCGCCACGTCCGGCTCGGCGACCTCGATCCCGCTGTCGTGCATGCGCACCTTCCGGTCGCCTCCGACCGCGCCTGCCGCGGTCCTACCTGTAGAACGCTCGCGCACGGCGGTGGGTTGACACGGGACAGCAGCGACTGCAGCGGCGTCGTGCCGTCAGATCACGGAGTGCAGCACCAGGTCATGGGATGTGAGCAGTGGGCGGACCACCGCAGTCCGACCGGATCGTGGCATCCGGGCGCCCGCAGCGAAACCGCCACGTCTCTCAGCGTCCGAGGCCGCGCTGGGTGCGGTAGGTGGCCCGGGCTGCTCGTGCGGCGGCCCGCCAGTTGCCGACCCGGTAGCCGAGCCAGCCCCCGAGCACGCCGCCGACGGCGAAGGCTGCAGCGACGCTCTCCGGCACGGCACGCTCCCCGAGGTCGGCATCCGGACGACACCGCGACTGTCCGGCTCAGCGCTCCGGGAAGGGGTCGACGCGGTCGCGGGCGCGGACGGCAGGACCCGTCGGTCCGTGCGCCGCGACCGACCGTGCCCGCCGGAGGTCAGGCGGTGACGTCGATGAGCACCTTGCCGACGGCGCCGTCCTGCACCGCCTGGTGCGCCTTCGCCGTCTCCGCCAGGGGGTAGAAGTGCAGCGGCAGGCCGGCGTCCTGGCCGACCCGGACCGCGCCGTCGGCGACCGCGGTGGCGACGTCCTCGATGCCGAGCACCTTCGACCGCTCCGGCTCGGTGTAGACGAGCACGAACTGCCAGCGGGCGTTGGGCCCCATCTGCGCGCGCACCGGCACGGTCACCTCGGCGCCGCCGTCGTCGGCGTACATGGCGACGGCGCCGTGCATCCCGATCACCTGGGCATCCACGGCGGCGTTCACCGCGGCGGACACCTCGACGATCGCGTCCACGCCCTTCGGCGCGATCTTGCGGACCTCGGCGACGACGTCCTCGTCCCGGTAGTTGACGACGTGGTCGGCCCCGGCGGCCGCGGCCAGCTGCGCCTTGCGGGGGCTGCTGACGGTGGCGATCACGGTCGCGTCGGACCAGCGCGCGAGCTGGATGGCCGCGTTGCCCACGGCGCCGGCACCGCCCTGCACCAGGACCGTGTGCCCGGTCAGCGCGCCCGGCCCCAGCCGGTCCGGCAGGGACTCGGCGACGGTCAGGCAGCGGTGCGCGGTGAGGAACGGGATGCCCAGCGCCGCGCCGAGCTCGAACGAGGGGTCCTCCCCGAGCAGGACGACGTGCCGTGCCGGGACGACGGTGTGCTCGGCGGCGGTGCCCCAGGGCCGCTGCCAGGCGGCCTCCCAGATCCACACCCGCTGGCCGACCATCGCGGGGTCGACGCCCTGGCCGACGGCCTCCACGGTGCCCGACCCGTCCTGGTTCGGCACCTGCCCCTCGGGCCCCGGCTGCGCGGTGGTCCGGGACTTCCAGTCGGTCGGGTTCACCCCCGAGAAGGCGACGCGGACCCGCACCTCGCCGGGGCCGGGCTCGGGCACCGCCCGCTCCACCAGCTCGAGGACGTCGGGACCACCGGGACGGCTGTAGGAGATCGCTCGCACGGCTGCCCCCTACCCGGCACGGGGCGGCTCACTCAGCCGGCGTAGGCGTGCGGGTCGGTCGGCCACTCCAGCGGCGGCAGCCCGGCGAGCTCGTTCATCCGCTCGACCGTGAGCTCCACGACCTCGTCCTGCGGCGGCGCGCCGGTGGGGGAGGCCATGAGCCGCAGGACGTCGTCCGGGTCCAGCTCGGCGCCCGTGGCCTCCCGCGCCCAGCGGGTGAAGCCCTCGGCCTCCGCGGGCGCGTCCACCGGGTCCGCCGCGTCCGGGTCGTCGAAGTAGAAGCGCGGTTCGTAGCGCAGGAAGAACCGCCCGCCGGAGGCGTCGGCCATCCGGTAGTCGACGGTGGCGAACCCGCTGTCGTGCACGTCGAGCAGCAGGAAGGGCACCGCCGTCGGCCCGCCGGTGCTCCACCGACCGTCGCTGTAGGAGAACTTCCGGAACAGGCCCACGGGCCCGAGGCTAGTGAGCGCCTCCGACACGGCCGGTGCGCAAGGCGTGCGCGACGTCGGGCCGCCCGTTGCCGTCGGCGGTCGCGGCCGCCGCCTCCCAGTCGTACCTGACCGAGCGGAACTCGTGGCTCCACGAGCCGCCGGCGTCGTCGGCGACCGCGTACCTGGCGTGCGGGCTGCCGGCCTCCATCACGTGCGGGTGCGGGGAGTCGTCGGAGTACGCCGGCCAGCCGACGCTCCCCGGGTTGAGCACCAGCGCGCCGGTGGGCAGGCGCATCGCGCGCTGCAGGTGGGTGTGGCCGCACAGCAGCAGCGGGACGGCCGCGGCCGCGCCGAGCCGGTCGAGCACCTCGGCCTCCGTCGCCGGCCGGGCGCCGCCGGGGTCGACGGTCTCCAGCAGGTACACGAGGTCGTCGGTGGGGGAGCCGTGGAAGGCCAGCACGCCGTCGGCGGGCTCGAGGGTGAGCGGGAGCCGGGCCATCCACGCCCGGTGCCGGTCGGTGATCGTGTCGTGGGCCAGCCGGTCGGAGGCGCCCATGCGCTCCCGCAGCCAGGTCAGCAGCTGGCGCTCGTGGTTGCCGGCGACGGTGAGGGCGTCCAGCTCCACCAGCCGGTCCGCTGTCTCCTGGGGCCGGACCGCGCCGGAGAGCAGGTCGCCCAGGTTCACGACCAGGTCGACGTGCTGCGTCGCGAGGTCGGCGAGGACGGCGTCCAGTGCCGGCAGGTTGCCGTGGACGTCGGAGATCGCCGCGATGCGCACCGCCAGAACGTATCGGGGGCCGAGGCGGGTGCCGCGACGTCGGTACTAGGCACGGCAAGGTAGTTCCGCTATCTTGCCTCGCATGGCACCGGACCCCGACCGTCGGACACAGCTGCTCCGCGGGGTGCTCGACACCTGCCTGCTGGCGCTGCTGTCCCGCACCCCGACCCATGCCTACGACCTCGTCGTCCTGCTCGAGCGGCACGGCGTCGAGGGGGTCGGGTACGGCACCGTCTACCCGCTGATGGGCCGGCTCCGCCGCCAGGGGCTCGTCGACGAGCAGACCGAGCCCAGCCCCAGCGGCCCGCCCCGCAAGGTCTTCTCCGTCTCGGCGGCCGGCCACGCCGCCCTCGCCGAGTGGGCCCAGCAGTGGGATGCCACCACCTCGTCCGTCCGCACCCTGCTCGCCACCACGGGGGCGCTTCCCGACCAGGAGGTCACCGACCATGCCCACGCCTGACACCGCTGCCCAGATCGAGAGCGCCACCCGTGCGCTGGACCGGGAGCTGCGGCGCCTGCGGATCTCACGAGCTGGACGCGCCGAGCTGGTCGCCGAGGTGCGGGAGGACCTCCGGTCGGCCGCCGGTGACGGGTTGACCCCGGAGGTGCTGCTCGGCGACGTCGAGACCTTCGCGCGGGAGAGCGTGGCGGCCCGCGGCTGGACGCCTCGGCCGCGGGACTCGTGGAGCGGTACGGCCACGGCGCTGGCAGGTGGTGCCGTCGCGCTCGTCGTCGGGTACCTGCTGATCGAGGCGCTGCACCCGCTGCTCACCAGCTGGGTGGAGCTGGACGGTCGCTACCCGGCCGCCGGGGCGGCGCTCGCGTACGGGGTGCTCTCGGTCGCGGGTCTCGGCGGCGCCCTCGCGGCCTTCGCCCGGTTCCTGACCGGCCGTCCGGCGGTCCGCGGCTCGGTGGCGCGCGCTGCCGTGCTGCTCCCGGTCGCCACCGCGGGCGGGGTGCTCGCGGCGGCGGGCTTCGGTCGCATGGAGGGCTACTCGACGGCGCCGGGGGTGGTCGTCGTGGAGGTCCTCCTGGTCGCCCTGCCCTGCGCCGGCGCGCTCTGGCTGTCGCGGTGGTGGGCGCTCCGGTCCGCGGCGACCGGGTCGGTCCGGTCGC
This sequence comes from Blastococcus sp. TF02A-35, assembly GCF_004571075.1. Taxonomy (GTDB): domain Bacteria; phylum Actinomycetota; class Actinomycetes; order Mycobacteriales; family Geodermatophilaceae; genus Blastococcus. The sequence goes on along the minus strand of NZ_SPQP01000037.1, from coordinate 16,991 downwards.
CGGAGCCCGTCAGCGCGGGGTGACCGACAGGGTCAGCCGGCGGCGGCCCTCGTCGGACCGGGCGGTGGCGACCCGCTCGGCCGACGGGGTGCCGTACTCGGTGGTGCGCTGCCGCGCGGGCCGGCCGATCGCGGCGGCCATCGCCTCCAGCTCGGCGATGGTCTTCAGCGAGCCGTTCTCGCTGCCGGCCATCCGGCTGATCGTCTCCTCCATGAGCGTGCCGCCGAGGTCGTTGGCGCCGCCCCGCAGCACCGCCTGGGTGCCGGTGTCGCCGAGCTTCACCCACGAGGTCTGGATGTTGCCGATCCGGCCGTGCAGCAGCAGCCGGGCGACCGCGTGCACCGCCCGGTTCTCCCGCACCGTCGGGCCGGGGCGGGCGACGCCGGCGAGGTAGATCGGCGAGTTGTGGTGCACGAAGGGCAGCAGCACGAACTCGGTGAACCCGCCGGTGCGGTCCTGCAGCGCGGCGAGGGTGCGCAGGTGGGCGACCCAGTGCGCCGGGGTGTCCACGTGGCCGTACATCATCGTCGACGTCGTCGGGATCCCGACCTCGTGCGCGGTGCCGATGATCTCCAGCCAGGTCGCCGTCGGCAGCTTGCCCTTGGTCAGCACCCAGCGGACGTCGTCGTCGAGGATCTCCGCCGCGGTGCCCGGGATCGAGTCCAGGCCGGCCGCCTTGAGCTCGGTGAGGAACTCGCGGAAGGGCAGCCCGGTGCGGGCGGCGCCGTTGACGATCTCCATCGGCGAGAAGGCGTGCAGGTGGATGCCGGGCTGCCGCTTCTTCACCTCGCGGGCCAGGTCGAAGTACGCCGTACCGGGCAGGTCGGGGTGGATTCCGCCCTGCATGCAGATCTCGGTCGCGCCGGCGGCCCACGCCTCGTCGACGCGGTCGCCCACCTGGCTCATCGACAGCGTGTAGGCGTCGGCGTCGGTGCGCCGCTGGGCGAAGGCGCAGAACCGGCAGCCGGTGTAGCAGACGTTGGTGAAGTTGATGTTCCGGTTCACGACGTAGGTCACGTCGTCGCCGTTGACGTCGGCGCGCACCGCGTCGGCGAGCGCGCACAGGTTCTCCAGGTCCGTGCCGTCGGCGCCGAGCAGCGCGAGGTACTCGGCGTCGGTCAGCCCGGCCGGGTCCTGCTCGGCGTGCAGCAGCGCGGCCAGCACCTCCGGGTCACCGGACGCCAGCGCCGTCGAGCGCCCGTCGCGGGCGGAGGCGGTGCGGTCGCGCAGCTCCGCCCAGTCCCCGTAGACGGCGTCGAAGTCGCTGCGCCGGTCGGAGGTCCGCCCGACGGTGTCCACCTCGACGTGCAGGTCGACCCGCCCGGTCGAGGTCCACGCCTCGTCCGGCTCCTGCCAGGGCAGCCCGACCGGCAGCCGGCCCTCGACCGCCAGCCCGTCCGGCCCGGCCAGCGCGTCGACGTGCGGGCGCACCCGTGGGTCCAGCCACGGCTCGGGCTGCAGGACGTAGGGCGGCTGGGCGGCCAGCCGCTCGCGCAGCTCGAAGCCGGCCTCGGCGGACAGCGCCGCGAGCTTGTCGATGTTCGGCCAGGGGCGCTCGGGGTTCACGTGGTCCGGCGTCAGCGGGGAGACGCCGCCCCAGTCGTCGACGCCGGCGCGCAGCAGCAGCCCGAGCTCGGTGGAGTCGGACAGGTTCGGCGGCGCCTGCACCCGCGCCTTCGGGCCGAGCAGCAGCCGGGTGACGGCGACGGCGGCGACGTACTCCTGCAGCTCCAGGTCGTCGTGCGCCTGCATCGCGGTGCGGGGCTTGGCCCGGAAGTTCTGGACGATGACCTCCTGCACGTGCCCGTGCCGCTGCGCGCTGGCCCGGATCTGCAGGACGGCGTCGACGCGCTCGGCGTAGTCCTCGCCGATGCCCAGCAGCACCCCGGTGGTGAAGGGGACGGCGGAGCGCCCGGCGTCCTCCAGCACCCGCAGCCGGACGGCGGGCTCCTTGTCCGGGGAGCCGAAGTGCGGGCCGCCGGGCTCGGACCACAGCCGGGTGGCCGTCGTCTCCAGCATCATCCCCATGGAGGCCGCGACCGGCTTCAGCCGCTGGATCTCCTCCCACGACAGCACGCCGGGGTTGAGGTGGGGGAGCAGGCCGGTCTCCTCCAGCACCCGGACCGCCATCGCGCGCAGGTAGCCCAGCGTGGAGTCGAAGCCGTGCGCCTCCAGCCACTCCGCGGCGACCGGCCAGCGCTCCTCGGGGCGGTCGCCGAGGGTGAACAGCGCCTCCTTGCAGCCCATCGCCGCACCGGCCCGCGCGATGTCGAGCACCTCGTCGGGGGAGAGGTAGGGCGCCTTGCCGTCCTTGCGCAGCTGCCCCGGCGTCGTCACGAAGGTGCAGTAGTGGCACCGGTCGCGGCACAGGTGGGTGAGCGGGATGAACACCTTGCGGCTGTAGGTGACCACGCCGGGCCGCCCGGCGGAGGCCAGGCCTGCGTCGCGCACGCGGCCGGCGGCGGTGAGCAGCCGGTCCAGCGGCTCGCCCTCGCCCAGGCCGCGGGCGTGCAGCAGGGTCTCGGCCTCCACCGCGTCGAGGGTCACGCCGCGCTCGGCGCGCACCAGGGCACGGCGGACGGCGGACTCGGACGGTGCGGGGAGTGCGCTCATAGCGGGACCGACGCTATCCCCGCCGGATGTCGATCGTGTGCCCGCCCCGCGTCCGGGGCGGGCTCACAGGTCCCTGCGGCCGAACGACAGCGCCGCCAGACCCCATACCATCGCGATCCACAGCGCCGCCCAGACCAGGTAGGCCCACGACAGCGGGCCGGCGCTCAGGAACGGGAAGCCGGCCATCTCGGCGCCGAACGCCGCGAAGGCGGTGGGGTCCTGGAGGGCGTACATCGCACCCCGCCACAGCCCGTCGGTGGGCAGCAGGATCTGCGAGACCGTGCCGACCCGGGCCACGCCGTCGTTGCCGAACGCCGCCCCCAGGCCGCCCACGACCCCGGCGATCCAGGTGGCGCCGAACAGCCCGACGGCGACGACGCCCGACGCCATCGGCGAGATGACCGTGGAGAGCAGCAGCCCGAGGGTGAGCAGGGTGGCGGTCTGCGCGCCGAGGAGGGCGAGCGCGACCACCGGCTGCGAGGGCCAGTAGTCGACCGTCAGGTAGACGACGACGCACTGCGCGAGCCCGGCGAGCACCACGAACCCGCTGCCGAACGCGACCAGGCCCAGCCACTTGCCCAGCAGCACCGCCGACCGCCGCACCGGGCGGGCGAGCATCGAGAGGGCGACGCCGGACTCCACCTCGCCGGAGACCGTCGGCCCGGCGAGGAACGCCGTCCCGAGCGCGGCGATGAGGCTCATCCCGAACATGACCAGGTTGAGCAGCTGGGAGGCGACCAGGCGGGCCTGGCCGCTGGTCATGGTCCCGAAGTCGTTCTCGGCGGCCAGCCGGGAGAAGCCCCAGGCGCTCAGCGCCAGCAGGACGACGGTGAGGGCGGCCAGGGCGCGCAGGACCTTCCGGCGGGCTGACTCGCGCAGGGTGAGCGCGGCGATGGTGCGCACGACGTTCACGCCGCGCTCCCGGTGCGCAGGATGCCGAGCAGCCGCTCCTCCAGGCTGATCCGCCCGGGCTCCACGGCGTGCACCCGGACGCGCAGCGCGACGAGGTCGCTCACCAGGTCGGGGACCGTCGCGTCGTCGTCGCCGGTCAGGGCGACGGCGAACCAGTCGCCCTCGCGGTCGACGGTGCCGGCCGCGGCCAGCCGGGACTCCGCGGCCGGGGACACCCCGGTGAGGTGCAGCTGCACCTCTTGCTGGCCGAGCAGCTCGGTCAGGGTGCCGGCGGCGGCGACCCGGCCGTGGTCGAGGATCACCACCCGGTCGCACACCCGCTCCACCTCGCCGATCAGGTGCGAGTTGAGCAGCACCGCCACCCCGCGCGAGCGCAGCGAGAGCACGATGTCGCGCACGTCGACCCGGCCCAGCGGGTCCAGGGCGCTGGTCGGCTCGTCGAGGACGACGAGCTCCGGCCGGGCGACCAGCGCGACCGCCAGGCCCAGCCGCTGCTGCATGCCCTTGGAGAAGCCGCCGACCCGGTCGGCGGCCCGCTCGCCCAGGCCCACGAGGGCGAGCGCCTCGCGCTGCTCGCCGGCGGGGACGTCCACCCCGGAGAGCCGCACGTGCAGGGCCAGGACCTCCGCCGCGGTCAGCCACGGCTGGTAGCGGAAGAGCTCGGGCAGGTACCCGACGCGCACCCGGGCGGCCGGGTCGGTGGCGGGCCGGCCGAGCAGCATGACCTCGCCGTCGTCGGGCCGCACGAGGCCGAGCAGCATCTTGATGACCGTCGTCTTGCCCGCGCCGTTGGGGCCGAGCAGGCCGACGACCTCGCCGCGGCCGACCTCCAGCGAGACGCCGTCCACCGCCTGGCGGCGCCCGTACCGCTTGCGCAGCCCCGTGCACCAGGCGGCGGCCGCCGGCGGCAGGTCGGCGACCAGCTGCGCGGCGGCCCGCACGGCCGCCGGGTCCCCCGCGGGGGGCCCGGCGGGCGCGGTCAGCGGAGCCCCCGCGCGATCTCCAGGACCTCGTCGGCGTCCAGCGGACCGCCGACCACGGTCACCTCGCCGTCGGCCACCCAGAGCACCGCCGCGAAGGCGCGGTCCCGGGTCTCGAGCACGGTCGCGGTCGCCCCGGCCACCTCGGCCGTCGAGGTGGTCACCCGGTCCGAGGGGACCGGCAGCGGCAGCGTCGAGCCGTCGGCGGTGAACGTGCGCAGCTGGGCCGCCACGTCGTCGGGCAGGCCCGGCAGCGAGAGCAGGTAGCCCCGCACCGTCTCGAACGGGAGGCCGTCGGAGAAGGCGGTCGGGGCGAGGGCCCGGCCGACCACCAGCGAGGGCACGCCGGAGGACTGCCACAGCTGCGCGACCCCCGGCCCGGCGACCAGCCGGACGGCGCTGCCGTCCAGCCCCGCCGGGGGTGCCGGCAGGCTCTCGCCGGCCTCCGCGGCTGCCCGTGCCGCCTTCTCGGTGGAGAAGGTGAAGGTCGCGGTGACCTCGCTGCCCACCTGGTAGGTCGGCTCACCGTCGACGCCGCGCGGCAGGTCGGTCACCTCGGGCACGTCGACGCCGGACTCGGCCTCGGCGGCGGCCGCGTCGGCCACCTCGTGGAGGTCCGGCTCGCCGTCGACGACGAGGTCGCCGTAGGCGCTGAGGTCCGGCAGCGCGACGAGGTCGGCGGTGCTCACGCTGACCGGGGCGATCTGCTCGGTGCGGAAGATCTGGAACCAGTCGTTGGCCGCCGCCACCCCCGTCCCGGCCAGCACGACGCCGAAGGCCAAGGCAGCGGCCGCCGGGCGCCGCAGGAGGCTCCCCGACCGGCGGGCACGGGCCGGGGCGGCGGCCGGTGCGGTCGCCGGCAGGGCCGCGGACAGCCGCTGCCAGGCGGCGGAGGTGTCGACGTCGTCGGCGGTGCGCAGGGCCGCGCCGACGAGCTCGGCGTCCTCGCGGACGGCGGCCAGCCGGGCGAGGCAGGCCTGGCACCCGGCGATGTGCCGGCGGTCGGGGTCGGCGACCCCGTTCGGCTCGTCGACCAGCCGGCGCAGCACGCCCTCAGTCGGATGACGCATGACGGTTCAGCTCCTTGCGCAGGGCGGACTCGGCGCGACGGACGGTCGTGCCGATGCTGCCGGGGGACAGGTCGAGTGCGGCGGCGACCTCGGCGTAGCTGAGGCCGCTGTGCCGCAGCACCAGGGCGACGGCCTGGGTGCGGGGGAGTGCGGCGAGGGCGGCGCGGACGCGGCTGCGGTCCTCGTTGGTGAGGACGGCGTCGGCCACGTCCGGGACGACGGCGTCGCCCGCCGCGGCGACGGTCTCCTCCCGCGAGGTCCGGCGCCGCCCCGAGCGGATCACGTTCAGGGCGGTGTGCGCGGCGGCCACCGACAGCCAGCCGCCCGCCTCGCCGGCCGGGACCGACGAGCGGCCGAAGGAGAGGAAGACCTCCTGGGCGACGTCCTCGGCCTGGTCCCGCGACCCGAGCACCCGGGCCGCGACGCCCACCACCCGCTGGTACTCGCGGCGGAAGACCTCCTCGAGGTCGGGCCGCACCGACGTCGCCATCGCCACGGCTGCCTTCCCTCCGAGCCGGCCTCCCGCGGTGCGGGGGCGTGCCAGGACGACGGCGGCCGCCGGTCGTCCGTGCTGTACGAGCTCCATACCTCCCTAGCACCGCCGACGCCGCGGATGTGACACCGCGACGCGGGTCAGCCCCTGCCGGCGGGTGCTCCCGTCTCGTCGACGAACCGGCCGCGCAGCCGCAGCAGCGGCGGGACCGCCGGGTCGAGCACCGGGACGCCGACGACCTCCAGCAGGGCCAGCACGTGGTCCCCGGCCCCGACCAGGCGGTCCAGCCGGCAGTCCAGCGCCGCCGGCGCCTCCCGCAGGACGATCGCGCCGCTGCTCTCGGCGCGGGACCACGGCACGGTCTCCAGGAGGTGCCGGGCGCTGGGACGGCCGGCCGAGGAGAACCGCGAGGCCACGATCGCGTGCGGGGCCGCGAGCACCGTGAGCGCGCAGGTGCCCACCGCCTCCAGCACCTCGGCCGGGTAGCCCTCGGCGCTCAGCCCGACCGCGACCAGCGGCGGGTCGGCCGACACGCTCATCACCGAGCTGACCGTGGTGCCGACGTCGTCGATGTCGTCGCGCACGGTCAGCAGGCAGACCCCGGCGGCGTACTGGCCGAGCGCGGCGGCGAACTCCTTGCGGTCGACCGGCATGGCGCCCAGTCGACCACACGACCACGATGCAGGGATGGCAGACGCGGAGCGCACGTACGACGTCGTCGTCCTCGGGGGCGGCTCGACCGGGGAGAACGTGGCCGACATCGTCGTCCGCGGCGGGCTGTCGGCGGTGGTGGTGGAGCCGGAGCTCGTCGGCGGGGAGTGCTCGTACTGGGCCTGCATGCCCAGCAAGGCGCTGCTCCGCGGCACGGAGGTGCTCGCCGAGGCGCGGGCGGTGCCCGGCGCCGCCGCGGCGGTGACCGGCGAGCAGGACGTCGCCGCGACGCTGGCCCGCCGCGACTCCTTCACCTCGAACTGGGACGACGCCTCGCAGGTGGAGTGGCTGGGCTCCGCGGGCATCGACCTGCTGCGCGGCACCGGCCGGCTCGACGGCGAGCGGACCGTCGTCGTCACCGACGACGAGGGCGGCACGGTGCGGCTCACCGCCCGCCACGCGGTCGCCGTCTGCACCGGGTCGGAGGCCTCCACGCCGCCGGTCGACGGGCTGGCCGAGGCCGGCCCGTGGACCCCGCGGGAGGCGACCAGCGCGAAGGAGGCGCCGGCCCGGCTGCTGGTGCTCGGCGGCGGCTACGTGGGCTGCGAGATGGCGACGGCCTGGCAGGCGCTCGGCTCTCAGGTGACCGTGCTGCAGCGGGGCGGCCGGCTGCTGCCGGGCCTGGAGCCGCAGGCCGGCGAGGCGGTGGCCGAGGCGCTGCGCGGCTCCGGGGTGGACGTCCGGCTGGGCACCTCGGTGACCGGCGCCCGCCGGGACGGGACGGAGGTGGTGCTGACCACCGACGACGGCCAGGAGCTCCGCGGCGACGAGGTGCTGGTCGCGGTCGGCCGGAGGGCGCGGACCTCCGACATCGGCGCCGACACCGTCGGCCTGGAGCCGGGGGAGTACCTGCCGGTCGACAGCACGCTGCGGGTCGAAGGGTCGTCGTGGCTGTACGGCGTCGGCGACGTGAACGGCCGCCGCCAGCTCACGCACATGGGCAAGTACCAGGCCCGGCAGGCAGGTGCGGCCATCGTGGCCCGCGCCCGCGGCGAGGAGGCGGACACGTCGCCGTGGTCGCCGTTCGTGGCCACCGCGGACGACGTCGCCACCCCCTCGGTGGTCTTCACGACCCCCCAGGTGGCCAGCGTCGGGCGGACGGCCGCGCAGGCCGCCGACGCCGGGCTGCCGCACCGCGTCGTCGAGTACCCGATCGGCAGCGTCGCGGGCGCCTCGCTGTTCGCCGACGGCTACACCGGGACGGCGGTCGCCGTCGTCGACACCGAGCGCGAGGTGCTGCTCGGCGTCACGTTCGTCGGCCCGGCGGTGGCCGAGCTGCTGCACGCGGCGACCATCGCGGTGGTGGGCGAGGTGCCGATCGGCCGGCTCTGGCACGCCGTCCCGGCCTACCCGACGGTCAGCGAGATCTGGCTGCGGCTGCTGGAGACCTACCGCGGGTGAGCCGGCTCACGCCGGGGGCGCGGGCGGGCGCCGGAGCCGTCGTGCTGGAGTGGACCGGTGCCGTCCGACCTCCCCGCACCGTCCCCCTGGCGCCGCTACATCGCTCTCGGCGACTCCTTCACCGAGGGGCTGAGCGACCCCGACCCGGCGCGCCCGGGTGAGTACCGCGGCTGGGCCGACCGGCTCGCCGAGCACCTGGCCGCGGCCACGGACGACGACGTGGAGTACGCCAACCTCGCCATCCGGGGCCGGCTGCTGCGCCAGGTCGTCGACGAGCAGGTGCAGGTCGCGCTGGACGCCCGCCCCGACCTGGTGAGCCTGGTCGCCGGTGGCAACGACCTGATGCGCCCCGGCTCCGACCCCGACGAGCTCGCCGCCGGGCTGGAGGCGGCGGTCGTCCGCTTCCGCGAGGCCGGCGCCGACGTGCTGCTGGCCACCAGCGTCGACACCCGAAACACCCCGATCCTTCGCCGGGTGCGGGGCAAGATCGCGGTCTTCAACGCCAACATCTGGTCGGTCGCCGACCGGACCGGCGCGGTCGTGCTGGACCAGTGGGGGGCGCAGTGGGTGCAGGACTTCCGGCTCTGGGACACCGACCGCATCCACATGACCGACGAGGGGCACCGCCGGATGGCGCTGGCCGCCGCGGCGGCGCTGGGCCTGCCCGGTGCCGACGGCGAGGACTGGCGCACCCCGCTGCCGCCGCAGAAGCCGCGGGCCTTCCGGGCGGCGGTCGCCGAGGAGGCCGCATGGGTGCGGGGCTTCGTCGCGCCGTGGGTCGGGCGGCGGCTGCGCGGCCGCTCCTCCGGGGACGGCCGGCAGCCCAAGCGCCCGGTCCCGCTGGCACTGCCCAAGGTGACGTGATGGAACGGCCCCCTCCAGGGGTCCGGCCCCAGGTGCGAGGGCTGGGGAGGAGGGGGTCCCTCAGTCGTCGTCGGGGTCGGCGAGCTCGTCGAAGAGGCTGCGCGCGGCGAACGACCCGGTGTCGTGCAGGTCGTGCGCCTCGGGCGTCGACGGGATGCGCGGCCGGGGCAGCTCGACCGGCGGGGCCGGCGGCTCGGGCAGCAGCGGGCCGGCGACGTCCTCGACCGGGGCCTGGGTGGCCTCGCTCATGAGCACCTCCGCCGGGCTGGGCAGCGGCGCCGGGCGGCCGAAGGCGTAGCCCTGGGCCATGGCGCAGCCGTGCCGCAGCAGCCAGTCGGCCTGTTCGAGGTCCTCGATGCCCTCGGCGATGACCTGCAGGCCCATGCCGCGGCCGAGCTGGAGCAGGCCGTGCACGAGCGCGGCGGTCGAGGGCTCGGTGACGACGTCGGCGACGAACGAGCGGTCGATCTTCACGGTGTGGATCGGCAGCCGGTGCAGGGCGGTGATGGCCGAGTAGCCGGTGCCGAAGTCGTCGAGGGCCAGGGTCACGCCGGCGTCGGTGACAACGGCGACCGCGTGCAGCGTGGCCTCGGCGGCGAACAGCGCCGTCGACTCGGTGATCTCCAGCTCCAGCCGGTGCGGCGGGAGGCCGGACTCCTCGAGGGCGGCGGCGACGAGCTCGCTGAAGCCCTCCTCGGCGAGGTGCCGGGCGGAGATGTTCACGTGCACCCGGAGGTCCTCGGGCCAGGTGACCGCGTCGAGGCAGGCGCGGCGGAGCACCCACGCGCCGAGCTTCGAGGTGAGGCGGTTGTTCTCCGCGGCCTCGAGGAAGGCGCCCGGGGGCAGCAGCCCGCGGGTGGGGTGCTGCCAGCGGATGAGCGCCTCGTAGCCGAGCAGCGTCTCGTCGGCCAGGTGCACGATCGGCTGGTAGAAGAGGCGCAGCTCGTCGTTGTCCAGCGCGTGCCGCAGGTCGGTCTCCAGCTGGAGGGCGTCGACCTCGTCGCGGGTCAGCGCGCCCTCGTGCACCTCGATGCGGGCCCGCTGTCCGTCGGCCTTGGCGCGGACCAGCGCGCTGTGCGCCTGCCGCAGCAGGTCGTCGGGGGTCATGTCGGAGCCGAGGGTGAGCCCGACGCTCGCCGAGAGGGTCAGCTCCCGGTCGTGCACCACGAACGGCTCGTCCAGGACGCTGAGCAGCCGGTCGGCGAGCGCGCGCAGGCCGTCGAGGTCCTCGACGTCCTCGGCGACCACGAGGAACTCGTCGGCGCCCAGGCGGACGGCGGTGTCCTCCACGCGGGTGCTCCAGCGGAGCCGGTCGGCGAACTGGCTGAGCAGCAGGTCGCCGGCCTCGTGGCCCATGGCCTCGTTGACCGCCTGGAACCGGTCGATGTTGAGGTGCACCAGGCCGACCTGCAGCCCCCGGCGGCGGGACAGCGCGACGGCGTGGCGCAGCCGGTCGGTGAGCGCGCGGCGGTTGGGCAGGCCGGTCAGCGGGTCGGTGTAGGCGCGGCGGACGGCGTCCTCCTCCGCACGGCGGCGGTCGGTGACGTCGACCATCGAGAGGACGACGAACTGCGGCGTCCCGTTGTTCTGGCGCACGACCTCGTGGGACTGGACGACCCACAGCTCGCTGCCGTCGGAGCGGCGCAGCCGGCGCTCGCCGTCCAGCAGGAGGTTGGGGTCCAGGGCCGGCTCGCCGGGGGCGGGCTCGAGGCCGAGGTCGCCCACCGGCGGGTCGTCCGGATGGGCGAGGAGGTCGATGTGGCGGCCGGAGAGGCTCTCGGGGGTGCGGCCGGTCAGGGCGCACATCCGGGGGTTGGCCACCAGCACGTGCCCGTCGAGGTCGACGAGGGCCTTGGCGATCGGGGCGGCCAGGAAGAGCGCCTGGAACAGCTGGCCCCGGTCGGCGAGCAGCGTGTCGATGGCCCGCAAGCGCTGCCCGGCGGTGCCGCCAGGCGTGCCCGGGGAGCGGGGCATCTCGGATGCGGGAAGGCTCACCGGCACAGCGTCACCCATCGTCATCGAAAAGTGACGGAACCGGGGGACGGAGAGTCGTGATCGTGCCGTCACAGCGTGTTATCTGCGGTGGTCGTCTCATCATCATCTGCCAACAGCGGCCGGCGTCCTGGTCAAGTGGCCGTCCGGGGCCCACCAGTGGGATCGGCGGCTGCCGCCACGAACCGCACGAACTCGGGGCCATCGGCCGCTGATCACCACGAGTTCGTGTGGTTCGGCATGACACCCGAGCCGGGAATCCCGCAGCGGTCCCCGGTGCTGGTCAGGGCAGGACGACGAGAGGGAAGTGCAGTGGAGAAGCGGATCGGGTTCCTGTCCTTCGGGCACTGGCAGCCCATCCCCGGGTCGCAGGTGCGCACCGGGCGGGACGCGCTGGTGCAGAGCATCGAGCTGGCGGTCGCCGCGGAGGAGCTCGGCTTCGACGGCGCCTACGTGCGGGTGCACCACTTCGCGCGGCAGCTCGCCTCGCCCTTCCCGCTGCTGTCGGCGATGGCCGCCCGCACGTCGCGCATCGAGCTCGGCACCGGCGTCATCGACATGCGCTACGAGAACCCGCTGTACATGGCCGAGGAGGCCGCGGCGGCCGACCTGATCAGCAACGGCCGGCTGCAGCTCGGGGTGAGCCGGGGGTCACCGGAGACGGCGCTGCGCGGCTCGGAGGCCTTCGGCTACGTGCCCGGCCCGGGCGCGACCGACGCCGACCTCGCCCGCCAGAAGACCGCGCTGTTCCTGTCCGCCATCTCCGGCGGCCCCGTCGCAGACGCCGACCCGCGGATGACCGGCGGCATGCCCGGCAAGCTGGCGGTCCAGCCGCAGTCGCCGGGGCTGGCCGAGCGCATCTGGTGGGGGTCGGGCACCTTCGCCACGGGCGAGTGGACCGCCCAGCAGGGGATGAACCTGATGAGCTCCACGCTGCTCAGCGAGGACACCGGCGTCCCCTTCGACGAGCTGCAGGCCGAGCAGATCGCCCGCTTCCGCGCCGCGTGGGCCGACGCCGGCCACGCGCGCGAGCCCCGGGTGTCGGTGAGCCGCAGCGTCGTCCCGCTGGTCAGCGACCTCGACCGGCAGTACTTCGGCGACGAGCGCTCCAGCTCCGACCAGGTCGGCCTGCTGGAGGGCGTCCGGGCCCGCTTCGGCAAGAGCTACACCGCCGAGCCCGACGTGCTGGCCGAGCAGCTGTCCAAGGACGCGGCGGTCCGCGAGGCCGACACCCTGCTCATCACGGTGCCGAACATGCTCGGCGTCGAGTACAACGCCCGGCTGATGGAGAACGTCGTCCGGTACGTGGCGCCGGCCATCGGCTGGGTGCACCCCGACCGGCGCGGCTGACCGCGGTCAGCCGCGGAGGTCGAAGCCCAGGTCCAGCACCGGGGCGCTGTGGGTGAGGGCGCCGACGGCGAGGTAGTCGACGCCGGTGGCCGCGACCTCCGCCGCCCGCTCGAGGGTCAGCCCGCCGCTGGCCTCCAGCCGGACGCCGGTGCCGCGGACCAGGTCGACCGCGGCGCGGGTGTCCGGCAGCGAGAAGTTGTCCAGCAGCACCAGCTCGACGCCGGCCGCGACCGCCTCGCGCACCTGGTCGAGCGTGTCGCACTCGACCTCCAGCGCGATGGTCGGCGCGTGCGCCCGCACCGCCTCCACCGCGGCGGTGATCCCGCCGGCGGCCGCGACGTGGTTGTCCTTGACCAGCGCGGCGTCGCCCAGCGCCATCCGGTGGTTCACGCCGCCGCCGCAGCGGACCGCGTACTTCTCCATCACCCGCAGCCCCGGGATGGTCTTGCGGGTGTCGCGGACCGCGGCGGAGGTGCCGGTGACGGCGTCCACCCACTGCCGGGTCAGCGTGGCGACGCCGGACAGGTGGCTGACCAGGTTCAGCGCGGTCCGCTCCGCCGTCAGCAGCGACCGGGTCGGGCCGGTGACGCCGAGGACGGGGGTCCGCGGACGTGCGGCCATGCCGTCGGCGGCGTGCAGCGTCACCTCGACGTCGCTCCCGCCCACGATCTCGAACACCGCCGCGGCGACCGGCACTCCGGCGAGCACCCCGGGCGAGCGGGGCACGATCTCGCCGGTGGCGCGGGCGTCGGCCGGCACGGTGGCGATCGTCGTGACGTCGGGCCCCAGCGCCAGGTCCTCGTCCAGCGCGCGGCGCACCACCTGCTCGACCGTGCCGGGGTCCAGCCCGCCCTCGCGGAGGACGTCGGCCAGCTCGGTGCGCAGCGGGAACCACTCGGTCATGCCACTCCCTGGGTCTCGGTGCCCGGCGCGTGCAGCGGCACGGTGCGGGTGTGCAGGTGGCCGGAGCCGTCGACCCGGTGCGCGAGCCGCACCTGCCACTCGGCGCGGGTGCCGGGGGCGTCGCTGCGGCGGTGGCAGCCGCGGCTCTCCGGCCGGGCGAGCGCGCCGGCGGCCAGGAGGGTGGCCACGGTGTGCACCGCGGTCGCCTCGACGGCGGCCGCGGTCAGCGGTCCCTCGAGCCGGGGAGCGGCGGCGAGCACGCCGGTCAGCGCGGTCAGCCCCTCGGCCGTGCGGACGACGCCCGCCCCGCGGCTAGTCGCGACGCCGACCGCCGCCCGGGCGCCCGGGTCCATCGCGCCGGTGCCCGTCACCGGGTCCGGGCGTGCGGGGGCAGGGGCGCCGGCGGGCAGCTCGGCGTCCAGGAGCGCGGCGCACCGCCGGGCGGCGACCAGCCCCTCGGTGATCGAGTTGGACGCGAGCCGGTTGGCCCCGTGCACGCCGGTGCAGGCGACCTCCCCGACGGCGTACAGGCCGGGAACGCCGGTGCGGCCGTCGAGGTCGGCCAGCACCCCGCCGCAGGTGTAGTGGGCGCCCGGGGCGACCGGCACCGGCTGGGTGGCCAGGTCGAAGCCCGCCTCCCGGCAGGCGGCCACGATCCCGGGGAAGCGGCGGGCGAGGAAGTCCGCGCCCAGCCCCGTCGCGTCGAGGAGGACGTGGTCCTCTCCGGTCTGGGTCAGGTGCGCGGCGATGGTCGCGGAGACGACGTCGCGCGGCGCGAGGTCGGCCAGCGGGTGGGCGCCGGCCATGATGCGGCGGCCCTCGCCGTCGACCAGGACGGCGCCCTCCCCGCGCACCGCCTCGCTGACCAGCACCTGCTGGCCGGCCGCTCCCGGGCCCTGCCAGAGGACGGTCGGGTGGAACTGCACCATCTCCACGTCGGCGACCTCGGCGCCGGCCCGCAGGGCGAGCGCCAGCCCGTCGCCGGTGGCCCCGGCCGGGCTGGTGGCCGCGGCGTAGGCCTGGCCGTACCCGCCGGTGGCCAGGACGACGGCGTGCGCGCGGAGGTCCCCCGCGTCGGTGAGCGCGCCGTCGTCGGCGACCCTCGCCACCCGGAGACCGACGACGGTGCCGCGCGCGGTGCGCAGCGCGTCGAGCGCGACGGTGCGCTCCAGGACCTCGACGCCGGCCGCGGCCAGCGCCTCGACCAGCGTGCGGGTGACCTCGGCCCCGCTGGCGTCGCCGCCGGCGTGCACGATGCGGTCGCGGCTGTGACCGCCCTCGCGGGTCAGGGCCGGGCGGCCGTCGGGCGCGAGGTCGAGCCGCGCGCCGAGGGCCTGCAGCTGCGCGATCGCGGCCGGCGCCTCGGTGACCAGCGCGGTCACGGCCGCCTCGTCGCACAGCCCGGCGCCGGCGACGAGCGTGTCGCGCAGGTGCAGGGCGACGTCGTCGTCCGGACCGAGCACGGCCGCCAGGCCGCCCTGGGCCCAGCGGGTGCTGCCGTCGCCGAGCGCGCCCTTGGTGATGACGGTGACCGCCCGCCCGGCCTCGGCGAGGGCCAGCGCAGTCATCAGCCCGGCGGCCCCGCTGCCGACGACGACCACCTCGGTGCTGCGCTCCCAGCGTGCGGCGGGCAGCGGCAGCGCGGTGACGACGGCGGGGGCGACCGGCGCGGAGCGACGGGGCCCCACGGTCACTCGCCGACCAGCGACGGGGTGCCGAGGGCGATCATCGCCTCCACGGCCGAGCGGGCGCGGGCGGCGACCTCCGGGTCGACCGTGACCTCGTCGCGGCCCTCGCGCAGGGCGCGCAGGAGCCTCTCCGGGGTCGACTTCTTCATGTAGGGGCACTCGGCGCGCGGGTTGACCGGCTCGAAGACCGCCGCCGGGTTGGCCTGGCGCAGCTGGTGCAGCATGCCGATCTCGGTGGCGACCAGCACGCGCTTGGCCGTCGTGCGCCTCGCCTGGTCGAGCATCGCCCCGGTGGAGAGGACGTGCACGCGGTCCTCGGGCAGGTCGCCCTGGCCGACCATCCACAGCGCGCTGGTGGCGCAGCCGCACTCTGGGTGCACGAGCACCTCGGCGTCGGGGGCGTCCTCGATGCTGTGCCGCAGGTCGGTGGGGGAGATGCCGGCGTGCACGTGGCACTCGCCCATCCAGATGCGCATGTTCTTCCGGCCGGTCACCCGCTGGACGTGCGCGCCGAGGAACTGGTCGGGGAGGAAGAGCACCTCGCGGTCGGCCGGGATCGAGTCCACGACCTCGACGGCGTTGGAGGAGGTGCAGCAGATGTCGGTCTCGGCCTTCACCTCGGCGGTGGTGTTCACGTAGGAGACGACGGCGGCGCCGGGGTGCTCGGCCTTCCACGCGCGGAGCTGGTCGGCGGTGATCGTGTCGGCGAGCGAGCAGCCGGCCGCGGCGTCGGGCACCAGGACGGTCTTCTCGGGGCTGAGGATCTTCGCCGTCTCGGCCATGAAGTGGACGCCGGCGAAGACGATCGTGGAGGCGTCGCTCGACGCGGCGATGCGCGAGAGGGCGAGGGAGTCGCCGACGTGGTGGGCGACGTCCTGGATCTGCGCGGCCTGGTAGTTGTGCGCCAGGACGACGGCGTCGCGCTCGGCGGCGAGGCGGCGGACCTCGTCGCGCCAGTCCTGCCACTGCTCCGGGGTCCACTGCGCGGCGGTGGGGGCGGGGAGCGTTGCGGTCACCATGACCTCCGGAGGAGTGGGTTTCGAACTGTGAGGCGAAAACCTATGCCCGGAAACCTAGCATGGGATCCGTGACATCCGTGTGGTCCTCGCCGGAACGGCCTGCCTTCCCCCACCAGGCCCTGGCGGTGGTGCTGCAGGTCAGGGCCGCGCGGCTGCACGTGATGCTGTGGCGACGCGCCGGGGAGCCGTTCGCCGGTTCCTGGGCGCTGCCCGGCGGCCCGCTGCTGCCGGAGGAGACGCTCGGCGCCTCGGTGGGCCGGCAGCTGGCGTCCAAGGTCGAGGTCGCCCAGCTGGCGCACCTCGAGCAGCTGGAGACCCGCAGCGACCCGCACCGCGACCCGCGCAGCCGCACGGTGGCCACCGCCTACCTCGGGCTCATCCCCTCCGACGTCGACCCCGTCCTGCCCGGGGACACCGCCTGGCACCCGGTCGACGCGCTGCCCGCCACGGCGTTCGACCACGGCTCGATCGTGGCGTCGGGCCTCGAGCGGCTGCGGGCGAAGCTCTCCTACACGAACGTCGCCTTCGCCCTCGCGCCGCCGACGTTCACCATCGCCGAGCTCCGCGAGATCTACGTGGCCGCGCTCGGCTACGAGGTCACGTCGACGAACCTGCAGCGGGTCCTGCTGCGCCGGGGCGTGCTGGAGCCGACGGGGGAGATGGCGGCCTCCGGACGCGCCGGCGGCCGCCCCGCCACCCTCTACCGGTTCGTGACCACGGGGCTGGAGGTCACCGACCCGTTCGCCGTCCTCCGGCCGCCGTCGCCCCGCTGACGACGCCGTCCGTCACCGCGGCGGGCAGGCCGGCAGTCCGGGGAGGTCGGGGAGCAGGTTCCCGACCACGTTGCAGGTGACCCCCTCGACGAGGTCGGCGACCGGCCCGGGCGGCGGAGGGAGCGGTGCGCTCGGCAGCGGTGGGGGCGGCGGGAGGGGCACCTGCGGCAGCGGCACGCTCGGGGCCGGCCGGGGTGCCGGCTCGGGCGCGGGCTGCAGATC
>NZ_SPQP01000036.1 GCF_004571075.1 Blastococcus sp. TF02A-35 | reverse complement strand
GTGGACGGAAACCCGGGTGCGTCCTGTCGTACCCGTCCCTCAACATGGGCCGTCCACACCCGGAGGAGGGGCCCAGGCCTGGCTGCGGGCCCAGGTCGCGGTGGCCGCGACGTCGCACGCCGCCGCCTGCCTGGGGCAGACCGGCGCGCGCTCCGCCCTGCTGGGCTCGGTCGCCGCCGGGCTGCGGGGCCACGAGGCACTACTGGCATGAGGGGGCCCGGCGATGGCTGACGACACCACCGACGAGAACGGCGCGCTGGCCGACGTCCTCGCGGCCGAGCACGCGGCGGTCTGGGGCTACGGCGTGGTGGGTGCCGCGCTGGGCCCTGGCCAGCGCCAGCCCGTGTCGGCCGCCGAGAACGCGCACCGCGACGTGCGCGACCGGCTCACCGCGCTGCTCACCGAGCGCGGCGAGGACCCGGCCGGCCCCGCGGGCGGCTACGCGCTGCCCTTCCCCGTGCTCTCGGCCGTCGACGCCGCGGCGCTCGCCGCCACGCTGGAGGAGGGCGTGACGACGGCCTGGGTGCGGGTCCTCGACCGCGCCGCCGAGCGCACCACCCGGGAGCTGGCGATGGACGCGCTGGGCGCGGCCGAGGTGCGCGCGGTCGGCTGGCGCGCCGCCGCGGGCCAGAGCCCGGCGACGCGCGCCCTCCCGGGGCTGCCCGCCGGCTGACCCCGGCGCCTCAGCGCACCGCGCCGAGGAAGGCGTCGGTGACGGCGACGGCCGCGCTGCTGGACTGACCGCCCTCGACGAGGACGGCGAAGGCCAGGTCGCCGCCGGCGCCGCCCAGCCGGTAGCCGACGAACCAGCCGTGGGAGTCCGGCGGGGTGTTGCTGCCGTACTCGGCGGTGCCCGTCTTGCCGAAGACCTCGCCGCGGTCGGCCAGCGCCGTCGCCGTCCCGGAGAGCACGACCTGGCGCATCATCGGGCGCAGCGCCTCGAGGACCTCGGCGGAGGGGCCGGCCGGCGCCGCGCCGGCCGGCTCGCCGCCCACGACCTCGACGGGTGCGGCCGGCGTCCCGCTGGCGATGCCCGCGGCGACGAGCGCCATCTGGGCGGGGCTCATGAGCACCTGGCCCTGGCCGATCGCGTTGGCCGCCTTGGTGGTGCCGGTGCTGTCCGACGGCACCTTCCCGCCGAAGACGTCGACCGGCAGCTGCCAGTCGGTGCCGACGCCGTAGGCGGCCGCCGCCTCGGCGAGGGCGGCGTCGGGGAGCTCGAGCCCCTGCTGGATGAAGGTCGTGTTGCACGACTGCGCGAAGGCCTCGGTGAAGGGCACGGTGCCGAGGTCGAACTGGTCCTGGTTCTCGAACTCGCGGCCGTCGACGACCGTGGTCCCCGGGCAGGGCACCGCGGTCGAGGGCGTCAGCGCGCCGGACGACAGGAGCGCCGTCGCGGTGATCGCCTTCATGCTGGAGCCGGGCGGGAACTGCCCGGTCAGCGCGTTGCCGGCGTCGGCGATCTCGTTGGAGGACACCGCCAGGATCTCGCCGGTCCCGGGCCGCACGACCACGAGGTGCGTGGGCCGGGACTCCCCCGCCACGGCGGCGTCGGCGGCCTCCTGGATGCTGCGCACCAGCGGCGTCCGCACCGGCTCGCCCGGCACCGGCTCCACGGCGGCGATCTCCCGTCCGGCGTCGGCGGTGCCCTCGTCGGTGCTCACCACCGAGACGGTGAAGCCGGCCGTGCCGGTGAGCTGCTCCTGCAGGGCGCGCTGCAGGCCGGAGAGGCCGACCTGGTCGCCGGCCGCGTACCGCGCGACGCCGTCGTCGGCCGACTCCTCGATGATCTCGGCGGTCGCCGCGCCGACCCGGCCGAGCAGCGCCTCGGCGAAGCGCGGCGAGGGCGCCAGCGGGCGGGTGTCGGTCGGGAACACCGCACCGGGCAGGTCGAAGACCTGCGCCCGGATGGCCTCGAACTGCGGGCGGCGCAGCGAGATGACCGGCACGAACTGGCCCTCGGGCGCGGCCTGCACGTCGGCGACGATCTTGGCCGCGTCGGTCCCGGTGGCCGCGGCCAGCGCCTGGGCCAGCGCCGGGAGGTCGGTCTCCTGCCCCTTGGCGACGCCGACGTTCACGACCTCGGTCTCGGTGAACAGCGGGGCGCCCGCGGCGTCGGTGATGGGCGCGCGCTCGGGCAGGCTCCGGGCCAGCTCCAGGTGCTGCCCCTCCCCCAGCTCCGGGTGCACCATCGCGGGCTCGGCCACGACCTCCCACGCCTCGTCGCCCTCGCGCAGCCGGAGCGTGCCCTCGTACGTCCACTCGGGGGCCGCCGCCAGCGCCCAGCTGGCGGTCCAGCCGACGGTGGCGGTCTCGTCCTCGACGGTGACCTCCCCGAGCTCGGGGCTCAGCGTGGCGCCGGGCAGGTCGGCGGCGGTCTGCTCGAGCAGGGCGGTGGCGGTGCCCGGGTCGGTCGTGGCCCCGGCGGCGGCCTCGGTCTCACCAGCGGCCCAGTCCTCCAGGAACGCCTCGGCGGCGCTGCGCACGTCGTCCTCGCTGCTCCCGGAGCAGCCGGCCAGCAGCGGCGCCGAGAGGAGCAGGGAGGTCAGCAGGATGGGGGCCGGTCGTCTCCGCACAGGGACACACTTGCAGAGTGGCGCGCGCGAGTCAGAACAGCACGCTGGAGTACATCCCGACCTCGCGGAACCCGACTCGGCCGTAGGCGGCCCGGGCGCGGGTGTTGTAGTCGTTCACGTACAGGCTCACGACCGGGGCGATGACGGCCCGCGCGTACTCGACGACGGCGGCCGTGCAGGCGGTGCCGATGCCGCGCCCGCGGTGGGCCGGGGCCACCCACACGCCCTGGACCTGGCACGCCGCGCGCGACACGGCGCCGATCTCGGCCTTGAACAGGACCTCGCCGTCCTCGATCCAGGCCAGGGACCGCCCCGCGCGGATCAGGTCGGCCACCCGCGCCCGGTAGCCGACCCCGCCGTCGGCCCGCAGCGGGCTGACGCCCACCTCCTCGGTGAACATCGCGATCGACGCCGGCAGCAGCGTCTCCAGCTCCTCCGGGCGCACCGGGCGCACGCGGGGCTCGGCGGCCACGGCCGGCGGCCCGTCGATGGCCAGCAGCGGCTGCCGGGGACGGTGGTCGCGGCACGGCCCCCACCACGGCTCGAGCAGCTGCCACAGCGGCGCCACCGAGCTCGCCGGGCCGACGATCGTGCTGCACCGCCGCCCCGCGCGACGCGCGCGCTCGGCGAAGGCCGCAGCCGCGGCGCGCTCCGCGCCGGGGACGGCGAACGGGATCAGGTTGGCACCGGCGAGGCAGACCGCCTCCAGCGACCGGCCGGCCCCGAACCCCCAGAGGGGGGCGCCCAGCGCGACGGGGCCGGTGCCCACGGACTCGACCCGCCCGGCCAGCCAGCACGTGGCGACCGGGTCGGTGGCCAGCAGCTCGGTGACGGCCGGCTCGTCGCTCTCGTCGAGGACGCGCGCGCTCGGCGTGCGGAGCACGGTCAGCTGACGGTGACGACCGGCGGGCCGGAGGGCTCGCCGGCGTCGACGTGCTCACCCGCGATCCGCAGGGCCTCCTCGATGAGCGTCTCGACGATCTGCGACTCCGGGACGGTCTTGACGACCTCGCCCTTGACGAAGATCTGGCCCTTGCCGTTGCCGGAGGCGACGCCGAGGTCGGCCTCGCGGGCCTCGCCCGGCCCGTTGACGACGCAGCCCATGACGGCCACGCGCAGCGGCACCTCCATGCCCTCGAGACCGGCGGTGACCTCGTTGGCCAGCTTGTAGACGTCGACCTGGGCGCGGCCGCACGACGGGCAGCTGACGATCTCCAGGCCACGCTGCTTGAGGTTCAGCGACTCCAGGATCTGGCTGCCGACCTTGACCTCCTCGACCGGCGGCGCCGAGAGGGAGACGCGGATCGTGTCGCCGATGCCCTGGCTGAGCAGGGCGCCGAAGGCGACGGCGGACTTGATCGTGCCCTGGAACGCCGGGCCGGCCTCGGTGACGCCGAGGTGCAGCGGGTAGTCGCACTGCTCGGCCAGCAGCTCGTAGGCGCGGACCATGACCACCGGGTCGTTGTGCTTGACCGAGATCTTGATGTCGCGGAAGTCGTGCTCCTCGAACAGCGAGCACTCCCAGAGCGCGGACTCCACCAGCGCCTCGGGGGTGGCCTTGCCGTACTTGGCCAGCAGCCGCTTGTCGAGGGACCCGGCGTTGACGCCGATGCGGATCGGGGTGCCGGCGTACTTGGCGGCCCGGGCGATCTCGCCGACCTTGTCGTCGAACTTCTTGATGTTGCCGGGGTTCACGCGGACGGCGGCGCAGCCGGCGTCGATCGCGGCGAACACGTACCGCGGCTGGAAGTGGATGTCGGCGATGACCGGGATCTGCGCCTTCTTGGCGATGATCGGCAGCGCCTCGACGTCGTCGGTGTCCGGCACCGCGACGCGCACGATCTGGCAGCCCGACGCGGTCAGCTCGGCGATCTGCTGGAGGGTCGCGTTGATGTCCGCGGTCTTGGTGGTGCACATCGACTGGACGCTCACGGGGTGGTCGCTGCCGACGCCGACGCCACCGACGTCCAGCTGACGGGTCTTCCGCCGCGGAGCGAGGACGGGCGGGGGCGCAGCGGGCATGCCGAGGCCGACGGGGATCGCCATGCCGCCCAGTATCCACCGGCCCGCCACGCACGAGGTGTGCGCGTGATCTCAGGCGAAGGAGGCGGCCTCGGCGACCAGGGCGTCGACGACCACCTGCACCGACCGGCGAGCGGCCCGGTCGGGGCGCATCAGCGCCTCGACCACCCGGCCCGCCCGCAGGTCGGCCAGCGGCACCAGCGCCAGCCGCCCTTCCGCTCGCTCCAGGGTCGTGTGGCGCGGCAGCAGCGCGATGCCGTGCCCCCGGGCGACCAGCTTCTCGGTCAGGGGCAGGTGGGTCGTCCGGCGCACGATGCGCACCGGCGCGCGCGCCGAGGCCGCGAGTGCGGTCAGCACCCGGTCGATGGGGAACTCGGCCGGCGGGACGATCCAGTCCTCGTCGATCACGTCGGCCGGGGTGACGCGGTCCCGGCCGGCGAGCGGGTGGTCCAGCGGCAACGCGACGTCGAGCGGCTCGCGGAGCAGCAGGCGGACCTCGACACCCGGGCGCGGTGGCGGCACGACGTCGTCGGAGCGGTGGGCGACGACGACGTCGTAGTCGGCGGTGAGGCCCGCGAACTCGTCCTGCAGGACGTCCTCGTCGAAGGTCTCGAGGTGGACGTCGGGGTGCTCGGCCATGCGCTCGAGGAGACCAGGGACGAGCAGCTCGCCGGCCGAGTGGAACGTGGCCAGCCGGACGGTTCCGCCGACCCCGCCGCGGTAGCGCTGCCAGTCGGCCTCCGCGGTGGCGAGCGCGGTGGAGACGGTCGCCGCGATGCCGGCCAGCGCCCGGCCCGCGTCGGTCAGCCGCACCCCGCGGCCGGCCCGCTGGACCAGCACGACGCCGAGCCGCCGCTGCAGCACCTTGATCTGCTGGGAGACCGCCGAGGGTGACAGCGACGTGGCGCGCGCCACCGCGGTCACCGAGCCTCGCTCGGCCAGTTCGCGGAGGACGGCCAGGTGGGCGACGTCCACCCGCCGCCACAGGTCATGCCCGTCGTCGATCATGAAGAGACGCCACAAGGTCAGTACGTCAGAACGCGCTTGTGCTTCATCGGAGTCGGGCACGAGGGTCGACGGATGCCGCTGCGCGACCGCCTGCTCGCCTGCCTCGTCGCCGTCTGCTGGGGAGTCAACTTCCCCGCCACGGCGCTGGCTCTCGAGCACTTCCCGCCGCTGTTCATGGTCGCGCTGCGGTTCGCCCTCGTAGCACTGCCCGCACTGCTCCTCGTGCCCCGCCCGCCGGTGCCGCTGCGCTGGCTCATCGGCGTCGGCCTGGGCATCGGCATCCTGCAGTTCGCCTTCCTCTACCTGGGGATGGCCGTTGGGATGCCCAGCGGCCTCGCCTCGCTCGTGCTCCAGGCCTCGGCACCGTTCACCGTCCTGCTCGGCGGCGTCTGGCTGCGCGAGAAGCTCTCGGGACGGCAGCTCACCGGCGTCGTCCTGGCCGTCGCGGGGTTGGCCGTCATCGCCGTCCACCGCTCCCAGGCTGCGGCGTGGCTGCCCGTGGTCCTCACTCTCTGCGGAGCGCTCGGCTGGGCCTTCGGCAACGTCTGCAGCCGGCAGGCCAAGGCTCCCAACGGCCTGCACCTCACGCTCTGGACGGCGGCCGTGCCACCCCTGCCGATGCTGGCACTGGCCCTGCTCGTCGAAGGCCCCGAGCGCATCGGCCGGTCGCTCGCCGACTCCCTCACCGCCGAGGCGCTGCCGGCGGTCCTCGGGCTGCTCTACGTGGTCGTCGTCGCCACGCTCGTCGGGTACGGGCTCTGGAACTCGCTGCTGTCTCGGCACCCCTCGAACGTGGTGGCGCCGTTCTCGATGCTCGTGCCGGTGGTGGGGGTCCTCGCCTCGTGGCTGGCCTTCGGGGAGGTCCTCGACGCGGTGGAGCTGACGGCGGGTGCCCTCGTGGTGGCCGGCGTGCTGTTCGGCTCGCGGCCGGGTCAGCCGAAGCGGACCGGGTTGACGACGTCGGCGACGAGCAGCAGCAGCGACAGGGTGAGGAAGAGGCCGGCGACGGCGTAGGCCACCGGCATCAGGCGGGCGATGTCGAACGGCCCGGGGTCCGGCCGGCCGCGCAGCCGGGCGACGGTGGAGCGGGCCTTCTCGTAGAGCGCGCCGGCCACGTGCCCGCCGTCGAGCGGGTAGATCGGCAGCAGGTTGAACAGGAACAGCACCATGTTCATCCCCGCCAGCAGGGAGATGAAGTAGCCGATCTTCTCCCCGGCGGAGAACTGCTCGTAGGCGAAGACGTCCCCCGAGATCCGGCTGACCCCGACCACCCCGATCGGGCCCATCGGGTCGCGCTCCTCGCCCAGGAAGGTGGCCCGGAACAGCTGCGGGATGCGCTCGGGGATCTCGGCGAGCCGCTGCACCGAGGTGACCACGATCGACCCCAGCTCGCCGGGCACCTCGCCGAACGTCCGGGGCACCTGCCGGTCGGCGGGGCTGATCCCGACGAAGCCGACCACACCGGTCTTCTCGCTGTCCTCGGGGTCGAGGTAGGCGAGGTTCTCGGTGGGCGTGACCGTCAGCTCCCGCTCCTGCCCGTCGCGCTCGACGGTGAGCACCAGCGGCTCCCCCGCGCTCACCCGGATGGCGTCCTGGACCTCGTCCCAGCCGGTGGTCGGCTCCTGGGACACCGGGTCGCCGTCGATGGCCAGGATGGTGTCGCCGGCGCGCAGCCCCGCCTGTGCGGCCGGGCTCCGGACGGGCAGCGCGCAGTCGACGGCGCCCTCCTCGCAGCGCTGGCCCTGCGGCGTGATCGGGATCGAGCAGGGGTCCTTCGCGTTGGCGGTGGCCGCGCCGGCGGGCAGGACGCAGTCGTTGACGCGGGAGACGGTGGTGGTGATCTCGGGCAGCCCGAAGGCGGTGAGAAAGATCGTGAAGAAGACGACGGCCAGCACGAGGTTGTGGAAGGGGCCGGCGAACATCACGATGACCCGCTGCCACCAGGGCTTCTTGTAGAAGACGCGGTCGCGGTCGCTGGGCAGGACGTCGTCGAGGGCCTGGCCGCGGACCTCGGCGATGAAGCTGCGCATGCGGGTGGCCCGCTTGCTCTCGTTCTCCTCTGCCGGCGGGATCATGCCGACGATGCGGATGTAGCCGCCCAGCGGCACGGCCTTGATGCCGTACTCGGTCTCGCCGCGGCGCCTGGAGAAGATGGTCGGCCCGAAGCCGACCATGAACTGCGGGACGCGCATGCCGAACTTCCGCGCCCACCAGAAGTGGCCGGCCTCGTGGAAGGCGATGGAGAACATCAGGCCGAGCGCGAACAGGACGATCCCGAGGACCGTCAGCAGGATCCCGCTCAGCTTCAGCCTCCTGCGATGACACCCCGGGCGTGCTCCCGGGCCCACTTCTCCGCCGCCAGGACGTCGTCGACGCCGGAGGGGGCGCCGAGGTCCGGCGCGGCGTCGAGGGTACGCGCGACGAGGTCCACGATCCCTGTGAACGACAGGCGACCCGCCACGAACGCCGCGACGGCCTCCTCGTTCGCGGCGTTGTACATCGCGGGCACGACACCGCCCGCCTCGCCGGCCGAGCGGGCCAGCCCGACGGCGGGAAAGGCGTCGGGGTCCAGCGGCAGGAACTCCCAGGTGCTCGCCGTCGACCAGTCCAGCGCCGGCTGCACGTGCGGGAGCCGGTCCGGCCAGGCCAGGGCGAGGGCGATGGGCAGCCGCATGTCCGGCGGGCTGGCCTGGGCGATGGTGGCGCCGTCGGCGAAGGTGACCATCGAGTGCACGATCGACTGCGGGTGGACGACGACGTCGATGTCGGCGAACGGGACGCCGAAGAGCAGGTGAGCCTCGATCAGCTCGAGGCCCTTGTTGACCAGGGTCGCGGAGTTGATGGTGACGACCGGCCCCATGGCCCAGGTCGGGTGCGCCAGCGCCTGCTCGAGGGTGACGTCGGCGAGCTCTGCCCGGGTGCGCCCGCGGAACGGGCCACCGCTGGCGGTCAGCACCAGCCGCGAGACCTCGTGCCGGGCGCCGCCGCGCAGGCACTGGGCGATCGCCGAGTGCTCGGAGTCGACCGGGACGAGCTGCCCGGGCGCGGCCGCGGCCCGCACGAGGTCGCCGCCCGCGACCAGGGACTCCTTGTTGGCCAGCGCGACGGTGCGGCCGGCCCTGAGCGCGGACAGCGTGGGACCCAGGCCGATGGAGCCGGTGATCCCGTTGAGGACGACGTCGGCGGGCCGGGCGGCGAGCTCCTCGGCCGCCCGCGGGCCGGCCAGGATCTCCGGCAGCGCGTACTCGCCCTTGTTCCAGCCGCGCTGGGAGGCGGCGGCGTAGAAGGCCAGCTGCAGGTCCTGGGCAGCGGTGGCCTTCGCGACGGCGACGGTGCGCACGCCCAGCGACAGGGCCTGCTCCGCGAGCGTCGCGACGTCGCCGCCACCGGCGGCCAGGCCGGTGATGCGCACGCGGTCGGGGTTCTGCCGGGCGACCGCGACCGCCTGCGTGCCGATGGACCCGGTGGAGCCGAGCAGGGTGACCTCACGCGGTTCGCTCACGCCCGCATCCTCCCCGACCCGCCGGTCGCACCCACCTCGGAGGGTGTCCCGGCCCGGCTCCTGCCAGAATGTCCCCGTGACCGAGGGAACCCAGCACAGCCGCGTCGCGCTCGACAACTCCGCCACGTCGCGGGTGAACCAGCCCGGGCGCGAGGAAGCAGTCGTCCGCGCCGGATCGCACCCCGTCGAGCACGAGAGCCCGGCGGACTGGGGCTGGCACGGCGAGACCGGCAAGTGGGGTCAGATCGGCGGCTGGCTCACCACGCTGATCATCCTGTCGTACCTGATCGGCAACCACGAGGGCCGGGTGGAGGACCTCTGGCTCTACGCCATCGCGGGGCTGATGGCTCTCATCCTGATCTGGGACCTCCGCCGCAAGAAGACCGCCTGGCGCCGCTGACCGGCGCACGCCGACCTGCCGGAGGGCCGGTTCCCCGCACGGGGGACCGGCCCTCCGTCGTCCTCCGGGCCGCTCGTGCCGGGCATGGAGGCACCCCGGTCGGGCACCGAGAGCCGTCGGCTCAGCAGGATGCACAAGCTCAGACCAGCACCAGGCGACGGACTTGGCTGATATCGCCTGCAATTCGTGGGATTATTGTGGCGACCTGCCCGCGCACCGGCCACGAAAGCGGTCCGCTATCGGTAGAAATTGCTCATCCGGTACCCCGCCGGTCCCTCATCTCCGGAGCGTCCCGATGTCCCGCTCGTCCTACACCCGTGTCGCCGCCGCGTCCGGCCTGACCCTCGGCCTGACCCTCGTGGGCGTGGCGCTCGCCCCGGCCGCCCTGGCTGCGCCGGCCGCCCCCGTCGTCACGCCCGCGTCCGTGGTCACCGGCCCTGCCACGACCGTCACCATCAGCGGTACCGGTTGTTCGCTCCCCGGCACCGGCATCCCCACCGTGGTCTCGGCCGGCGTGAGCTTCGGGGAGATGGGCAACGGGGGCTCCGCCGAGCCCGACGCCTACGGCACCTGGTCGATCGCCGTCGAGCTCCCGGCCGGCCTGCCCGCCGGCAGCTACCCGGTCATGGCCATGTGCGGCACCTACTACGGGGACGACGTCTTCACCTACGCCGCGCAGTCCGTCACGGTCACCGCCCCGGCCCAGGCCCCGGTAGCGCCCAAGGCCGCGACCGTGACCAAGGACGCCAAGGGCGCCGTCGTCGTCACCGCCGAGCCCGGCCAGTCGCTCACGCCCGACGCACCGGCGAAGGTCGGCGAGCGCCGCACGCTCCGCCTCACCGGGTACACCCCCGGCGAGAAGGTGAAGCTCGTCCTCCACTCGACCCCGCGCACGATCGGCACCTTCACCGCCGACGCCCAGGGCGTCGTCGTCGCCACCTTCGTCGCGCCCGCCGGCACCCCCGCCGGTGACCACACCCTGAAGGTCACCCGCGCCGACGGCTCCGTGGTCAGCTACCCGGTCACCATCTCGACGCAGAAGCTCACGGCGGCCGAGCTGGCGGCCACCGGCGCCGACGTCACCGTCCCGCTCGTCGGCGGCATCGCGCTGGTCCTGGTGGGCGCCGGCGCCACCTACGCCGCTCGCCGTCGCCCGACGGGGGCTGCGCAGGCCTGAGCATGGCACCTCGCGCCACGGACGCCGGTCGGGAGCTCCCCGGCCGGCGTCCGTGGCGTTCCCGGCTCCGGCCCGTGCGCGTCCGCCTCGCGCTGGCCGCTGCCGTGGTCGTCGCCCTGCTCTGCGCCGACGCCGCGCTGCTGCGGGCGCGGGTGGACCGGCTGGACGTGACCCTGACCGCCGGCGCGGGGACGACCTGGGTGCTGGTGGGCACCGACTCGCGGGCGGCACTGCCGCCCGGGGCGCCGGCCGCGGAGTTCGGGACTGTCGACGACGTCCCCGGGAGCCGGGCCGACGTGGTCCTGGTGGTCCACGAGTCGGCGGCGGGGACCCACGCGTTCTCCGTGCCGCGCGACCTGCTGGTGCCCGAGGGCGCGCTGCCCTCCCGGCTGGCCGTCACCTGGCTCGACGGCCCGCAGGCGACCGTGGACGCGCTGTGCACCGCCGGCATCGCGACCGACCACCTCGTCGCCGTCGACCTGGCCGGCTTCGCCGCCACGGTCGACGCCGCGGGCGGCGTCGACGTCGACGTCGCCGCGCCCGTCCGGGACCCCGCCGCCGGGCTGGAGCTGCGCGCTCCCGGGCGGCAGCGGGTGGACGGCCGGACCGCCCTGGCCCTGGTGCGGTCACGCCACCCCGAGCACCTGGTCGACGGGGCCTGGGTGCCGGCCCCGCTCGACCCCGACGGCCGGGCGGCGACCGCCGGCACGGTGGTCCGTGCGCTGGCCGACGCGGCGGGGCAGGCCACGGCCCGCCCGTGGCGGCTGCAGGCCCTCGCCTGGGCGGGGTCGGGCGCCCTCGCCGTGGACGGGGGCACGTCCCTCGCCGACCTGGCGGCCCTCGCGGGCTCCGGCGTCCCCGAGGTGCAGGTGCTGCCCACCGCCTTCACCGGGGGTGACGGGCTCGTCCGGCCGGTGTCCGAGGAGACCGCCGAGGCGCTCGCGGCGGCGGGCATGTCGTGCGACGGCCGGGTCAGCTGACCGCGACGCCGATCACCGAGCCGACCAGGTAGGTGATCCCGGCCGCGGCCGCCCCGAACAGCAGCTGCCGCAGACCGGCGAACCACCACGCGCGGGGCGTGAAGCGGGCCGAGATCGCCCCTGCCGCGAACAGGCCCACCCCGCCGCAGAGCAGCGCCACCCACAGGAGCGTCGAGCCCAGCAGGAAGGGGAGCAGCGGCACCAGCGCGCCGATGCCGAAGGTCAGGAACGAGGAGACCGCCGCAACCCGTGGGGACGGCTTGTCCTCGGGGTTGAGGCCCAGCTCGGCGACCACGTGCAGCCGCAGCGCCGTCTCCGGGTCCCGGGACAGCTGGACGGCGACCTTGCGGGCCAGCCGGTCGTCCACACCCTGGGACCGGAGCAGCTCGGTCAGCTCGGCGAGCTCGCCGTCCGGGTTGCGGGCCAGCTCGCGCCGCTCCTTCTCGACCTCGAGGTCGAGCTGCTCGTTCTGCGTCTTCACCGACGTGTACTCGCCCAGCGACATGGAGATGGCGCCGGCCACCAGGCTGGCGACACCGGAGAGCACGATCGCCCGGGACGACGCACCGCCACCGCCCACGCCGGCGACCAGCGCGGTGTTGGTGACCAGGCCGTCCATCGCGCCGAAGACGGCGGCCCGCAGCCACCCGCCCGAGACGTCGGCGTGGCTGTGCTCGTGCGCCTCTGCCGTCGAGGGGGACGGGGCGCCGGCGGTCACTCCTGGTCCGCCTCGGCCCCCAGCGGCACCGGCGCCTCCACCGGCTCGACCGCCGGCGAGGCGATCGCGACGCTCGGCACGCCCTCGACCTGGTCGGCGGCGGCCAGCTGCCCGCAGGCGCCGTCGATGTCCTGGCCGCGGGTGTCGCGCACCGTCGTCGGCACCCCGGCCGCCCGCAGCCGGGCGACGAACTCGCGCTGCGCGGGCAGGGGGCTGGCGTCCCACTTGCTGCCCGGCGTCGGGTTGAGCGGGATGAGGTTGACGTGCGCGAGCCGCCCCGCCAGGAGCTTGCCGAGGAGGTCGGCGCGGAAGGGCTGGTCGTTGACGTCGCGGATGAGCGCGTACTCGATGGAGTAGCGGCGGCCGGTCCTCCGCGCGTACGCGTCGGCGGCCTCCACGACCTCGCCGACCTTCCAGCGGGTGTTGATCGGCACGAGGGTGTCGCGCAGCTCGTCGTCCGGGGCGTGCAGGCTGACCGCGAGGGTGACGTTGCGCCCCTCCTCGGTGAGCTTGCGGATCGCGGGCACGAGGCCCACGGTCGAGACGGTGACCGAGCGCTGGGACAGGCCCAGGCCGTGCGGCGCGGGCGTCAGCAGCGCGTCGAGCGTCTTGCGCACGCGGGCGTAGTTGGCCAGCGGCTCCCCCATGCCCATGAAGACGACGTTGGACAGCCGGCCCGGTCCGCCGTCGAGCTCGCCGTTGGCCATCGCCGCCGAGGCCGCGACCGCCTGGCCGATGATCTCGGCGGCCGAGAGGTTCCGGGTCAGCCCCTGCTGCCCGGTGGCGCAGAACGGGCAGGCCATGCCGCAGCCGGCCTGGCTGGAGATGCAGACGGTGGCGCGGTCCGGGTAGCGCATGAGCACGCTCTCGACCAGGGCACCGTCGTGCAGCCGCCACAGCGTCTTGCGGGTGCGCCCGTCGTCGGCGGTCTGGTGCCGCACGACGGTGAGCAGCCCGGGCAGCAGCGCCTCGGTGAGCGTCTCGCGCACCGCCGCGGGGAGGTCGGTCATCTGCGCCGGGTCGGTCACGCCGCGGTAGAAGTGCCGGGCCAGCTGGTCGGCCCGGAAGGCGGGCTGGCCGAGCTCGGACACCGCCGTGCGCGCCTCCTCGCGGGTGAGGTCGGCGAGGTGGCGGGGCGGCATACCGCGGCGGGGGGCGTCGAAGACCAGGGGCAGGGCAGTCATGGCGTCCCCCATGGTCCCACTCCCCCGCGGTGCGGTACCGGTCCGGAGACCGAACTCACGCGGACGGGGTGGATCCCTGGCAAGGTCCGGGGCATGAGCCGGCTCGCCGACGTCGACCTCTCCCTCTCGCTGAGCAAGAAGGAGGGTGAGGAGCAGCTCGCCGCTGCCCAGGAGCGGCTGGTCCACCTGCGGCTGCTCCTGGGCGGGCAGATCGGGCCCGGGGACCTCGGCCCGCCCCTGCTGGTGCTGTTCGAGGGCTGGGACGCCTCGGGCAAGGGCGGGGCGATCCAGCGGCTGGTCGGCGAGCTCGACCCGCGGCACGTGCGGGTCGCCCAGTTCGCCGCCCCCACCCGGGACGAGAAGCGGCACCACTTCCTGTGGCGCTTCTGGCCGGTGCTGCCCGGCTGGGGAGGCATGGCCGTGCTGGACCGCACCTGGTACGGCCGCGTGCTGGTGGAGCGGGTGGAGGGCTTCGCGACCGAGGAGGCCTGGCGGCGGGCCTACGGCGAGATCGCCGACCTGGAGACGTCGCTGGCCGCCGAGGGCACGATCCTGGTCAAGTTCTGGCTGCACGTGTCGCCGGAGGAGCAGCTGCGTCGGTTCGAGAGCCGGCGGGCCGACCCGTACAAGGCCTGGAAGCTCACCGACGAGGACTGGCGGAACCGGGAGAAGCGGGCGGAGTACGAGGCCGCGGTCGAGGAGATGCTCGAGCGCACCCACACCGAGGTCGCCCCGTGGCACGTCGTCCCCGGCGACGACAAGCGGTGGGCACGGGTGGCCGTCGTCCGCACGGTCTGCGAGGCGGTCGAGGCCGCCCTGCGCAGGCGCGGGATCGATCCCGACCCGCCGCTGGCCTAGCCGGTCGCCGGGACGACCGGCTGCCGCAGGATCGTGCGCCGCCTCTCCGGCGCGGTCCGGCGGACGTCGCTCAGGTAGATCTCGTGGTGCCGCCCGGCGAGGCGGAGCCCGTGCTCCGGGACGACTTCCTCGTGCAGCCGCGCGAGCACCTCCGCCTCGTCGTCGAAGGAGCCGACGTGCAGTGTCTGCAGGCAGCTGCCCTCCGACAGCAGCTCCAGGCGGACGTCGCCGGCTCCCGCGGCCCGCGACCTGACCCGCTCCACCGCGCGGGGGACCATCTCGTCCCCGACCCACTCCGGGACCAGCAGCATCAGGGTCCAGCTCCACCGGGACTTGTCCCGCGCCGCGGTGAAGAGCGCCATGTCCTCGGCCCACCACAGCCCTTCCAGCGGCGGCACGACGTAGTCCCGCCCGAGGTCGGCCCGGCTGGCGAACTTCAGCGCGTAGGCGACCGGGTACAGCTGCTCCAGCGCCCGCGGGAAGGCCGGCGAGGTGTTCGGGTCGCCGTGGCCGTCGACCAT
Source organism: Blastococcus sp. TF02A-35 (assembly GCF_004571075.1). GTDB lineage: Bacteria > Actinomycetota > Actinomycetes > Mycobacteriales > Geodermatophilaceae > Blastococcus. The sequence goes on along the minus strand of NZ_SPQP01000036.1, from coordinate 23,243 downwards.
CAGGTAGCGGAGGTCCGGGACGTCGACGACGCGGAACTCCCCGCGCCGGGCCCGGTAGGTGTCCAGCGACCGCTTGAGGTCGACCTTCTCCGTCATCGCCCGCCGACCCGTGCGTGCTGCCGGACCCAGGCGTGCATGGCGATGCCGGCGGCCACGCCGGCGTTGATGGAGCGGGTCGACCCGAACTGGGCGATGGAGACGGTCACGGCCGCGCCCGCGCGGGCCTGCTCGGTCAGCCCCGGCCCCTCCTGGCCGAAGAGCAGCACGCACCGCTCCGGCAGCTCCGCCGTCTCGATCGGCACGGCCCCCGGCCCGTTGTCCACCGCGACGACCACGAGGCCCTCGGCGGCGGCGAACCCGAGCAGCTCGTCGACGTCGGCGTGGTGGCGCAGGTGCTGGTACCGGTCGGTGACCATCGCCCCGCGGCGGTTCCAGCGGCGCCGCCCCACGACGTGCACCTCGGCGGCGAGGAAGGCGTTGGCGGTGCGCACGACCGTCCCGATGTTGAGGTCGTGGCCGAAGTTCTCGATCGCGACGTGGAACGGGTGCCGGCGCCGGTCGAGGTCGGCCACGATCGCCTCGACGGTCCAGTAGCGGTAGCGGTCGACGACGTTGCGCCGGTCGCCCTCGGCCAGCAGCTGCGGGTCGTAGCGCGGGTCCTCCGGCCACGGCCCCACCCACGGGCCGACGCCGACCGTCGTCCCCCAGTCGGTGGGCCCGGCCAGGACGTCGTCGCTCACCCCCGGGATGCTCCCAGCCCGCCGTCGAGCCAGTCCAGCCGCCCGCCGTGCGGCGCCGACCGGGCCAGCGGCCGGCCGTCGAGGGAGACGACGAACTCCTCGCCCCAGCCGTCGAGGGGGCGCTCCCCCGTACCCGGGACGGCGCCGGGCGGCTCCTGGGCCAGCCAGCGCACCGGCAGCCCGGTGACCGTCTCGACGAACCGGGCCCGCACGTCGCCGGGGACGTAGGGCAGCAGGGCGGTGTGCATCACCACGACGGTGCTGCCGGGGGCGGCCAGGTCCAACGCGTCGGGCAGCCGTTCGACGAGGTCCCCGCGGAGCAGCGTGGCCGGCTCGCGGGCCGCCACCTCCGCCGCCGCGTCCAGCCGGCGCAGGCGCTCGTCGGCCACCGGTCCGGGCCACACGAGGGCGCGCAGCCAGGCGCGGTCACCGGGGTCGGTCGGGTCCAGGGGGTTGAGGTCGATGCCGATGCGCGCGGCCACCTCCGGCACCGCGTCCGGCACCGGCACGGGGCCCGAGGTCTCCACCCGGATGCGCAGCGCGCCCGGTGGCCCGACCTGCACGCCGTCGTAGTCGTAGCCGTACCGGTCGGGGTAGAGGCACAAACCTGCGGAGGTGCCCACCTCGACCAGCGTCAGCGGGCCGTCCAGCTGCGCCAGGACCGGGAGCAGCGCGCCGCAGCGGGCCGGCTCGTTGGTCTGGGTGGCCCGGGCCAGGACCGTCTCGCGGACGCGGTCGCCGTCCTCGGTGATCCGGCGCTCCAGCTCCACCCCGTCGGCCGGCGCACCGTCGAGCAGCTGCAGGGCGGCGAGGAGCAGGTTGGGCTGACGCTTCCCGGTGGGCAGGCCGGCGAGGAAGCGCAGGACGGGCCGGGACCCGGCGACGTGCTCGGCCAGCCGGGCGTACAGCGGCGAGGTGGGCCGCGCCTCGCCCGCGAACTCGCGGTAGCCCCGGGCGATGCGGTCGAGGTCCTCCTCGGTCATGCGGGCAGGATCGCAGGGTGCAGCCGGACGTGCTCCTCCACCTGATCGAGCCGGCCCCGTGGCGGGAGGCCCTGCGCCGGGGGGCCGTGCGGCCGCTGCCCGAGGTCGGCTTCGTCCACCTGTCGACGCCCGACCAGGTGCACCTGCCCGCCCGGGCCCTCTTCGCCGGCCGGCGGGACGTGGCGCTGCTGGTGGTGGACCCGGCCCGGCTCCCCGCCCCGGTGCGGTTCGAGCCCGGCCGGCCCGAGGACCCGGCGGGGATGCTGTTCCCGCACCTGTACGGGCCGCTGCCCACGAGCGCCGTCGTCGCCGTCGTCCCCTACCGGGTACCGCTGCCGCCGCTCCCCTCCCCCGGCGACGTCCTCGGCCGCGCCGTCGCGTGCTGCGCGTCCCTGCCCGTCCGTCGCGCCGTGGGGGTCGGCGACGTCCCGGGCGGGGTCGCGGTGCTCGACCCGGACCACGTCCGGTCCCAGGACAACAACCGGCTGGTGCTGACCGCACCGGTGGGCGCCGCCACCGTCGACGCGGCGGCCGAGGAGGTCGGCGGCAACGCCGGCTGGCCGCACCGGGCGGCCTGGCTGGCGTGGCCGGGGGCGGAGGGCACCGCCGCAGGCCTGCACGCGCTGGGCTGGGAGACCGAGGAGCTGGTGCTCATGGCCCGGGCCGCCGCACCGGCGCCGGAGGGGGACGTGGACCGGGTGGAGGTGGTCGACCAGCAACAGGTGCACGCCTTCTGGGAGCGGTCCTGGCGGGAGGGGCTGGCCCACCTGGGCCGCGACCTCGACCGGGTGGTCGCCGACCTCGTGGGCCGGGAGCAGCTGAACGACCGGTTCGTGGCGGTCACCGACCTCGTGGTCCGCGAGGAAGGGCAGGTGGTCGCCTCGGCGCAGCTGCGGGTGGACGGCGCGACGGCCGCGGTGGACTCGGTGCTGACCGCCCCCGCGGCACGGGGCCGCGGGCACGCGGATGCGCTCCTGCGACGGGCGCTCCGGCTGGCCGGGGACAGCGGCTGCGACCTGGTGGTGCTCGAGGCAGCCGCCGACGACTGGCCGCGGCACTGGTACGCCCGCCGGGGGTTCGAGGCGGTCGGCCGCACCTGGTTCGCCAGCCGGTGAGGCCCGCGGCTCAGACGGGGGCGAAGACCGAGAGCAGCAGGTAGGACAGCGCCGCGCAGGGCAGCAGCGAGTCCAGCCGGTCCATGATCCCGCCGTGGCCCGGCAGGATCGTGCCCATGTCCTTGATCCCGAGGTCGCGCTTGATCAGCGACTCGGCGAGGTCACCGATGGTGGCGGTGGCGGCGATGGCGACGCCGAAGACCACCCCGGTCCACCACGGGGCGTGGAAGGTGAGCGTGAGGACCAGCGTGCCCAGCAGCACGCACGCCAGCACCGAGCCGGCGAACCCCTCCCAGGACTTCTTGGGGCTGATCGACGGGGCCATCGGGTGCTTGCCGAACAGCACGCCGGCCGCGTACCCGCCGACGTCGCTGCACACGACGGTCGCGATGAAGACCAGGACCCGGGCAGCGCCGTCCTCGGGGACGAGCAGCAGCACGGCGAACCCGGCCAGCAGCGGGACGTAGAGGGCGGTGAGGACGCCGGCCGCCGCGTCGCGCCGGTAGCCGGCGGGACCGTCGGCCAGCCGCCAGGCGACGACGGCCAGGGCGGTCAGGAAGAACCCGGTCATCAGCCCGGTGGGGCCGCGGGTCCAGGCCAGGGCACCCATGGCCACCGTGCCCACGAGCAGCGGCACCAGCGGCGGGTGGAACTGGCCGGCGCGCAGGGCGCGGGTGAGCTCGACGACGGCGACCAGCACCGCGGCGGCGAGCACCGCCAGGAAGGCCGGGCGCCACACCAGCAGCGACGCCACGATGGCGGCGGCGAGGCCGAGGCCGACGCCGATCGCCGCCCGCAGGTCCCGCCCGGCCCGGCCGGTCGCCTTCGCCGCTACCGGGGCGGGCTGCTCCGGCTCCTCGGCGTCCGGGTGCGCGGTGACGAAGGCCGCGGTGTCGTCCGGGAGGACGGCGGTCTCGTTTGCCGCCGGGGTTCCCGGGCGCGGGGGCAGCGGCGGCAGGGGTGGCGCGGGGCGCACGGCCGGCACCGGGCCCGTGTCGCCGTCGGCCGGCCGGGCCCGGCGGGTGCCGAGCCGCGGGAACGGCTCGGCACCCGGGCGGACGGAGCCCGGGCGGTCGGCGGAGGGAGTCGTCATGGACGTGGCAGCCGAGCGGAGGTCAGACCTCGAGCAGCTCGGACTCCTTGTTCTTCATCGCCTCGTCGATCTGGGCGACGTGCTGGGAGGTGAGGTCGTCGAGCTCCTTCTCCGCGCGGCGCACGTCGTCCTCGCCGGCCTCGCCGTCCTTGGCGATGCGGTCGAGCTCCTCCTTGGCACGGCGGCGGATGTTGCGGATGGCGACCTTGGCGTCCTCGCCCTTGGCCCGCGCCTGCTTCACCAGGTCGCGACGGCGCTCCTCGGTGAGCTGCGGGAAGACCACGCGGATGATCTGGCCGTCGTTGGACGGGTTGACGCCCAGGTCGCTGTCGCGGATCGCCTTCTCGATGGGCGAGAGCTGGCTCATGTCGTAGGGCTTGATGACCGCCATGCGCGCCTCGGGCACGGTGATCGAGGCCATCTGCGGCACCGGGGTGTAGGCGCCGTAGTAGTCGACCATGATCTTGCTGAACATCGAGGGCGCGGCCCGGCCGGTGCGCACGGAGCCGAGGTCCTCGCGGGCGACCGACAGGGCCTTGTCCATCCGCTCCTCGGCATCGAGCAGGGTGTCGTCGATCACGGGTCTTCCCTCCATCGACGGCGGGACCTCCGCCGTCGTCTCTCTGTTCGTGGGCCAGCCGGTGCAGGTCAGGCGTGGCTGATCAGCGTGCCGATCCTCTCACCTGACGCCGCACGCGCGATGTTGCCGTCCGTCAGCAGGTTGAACACGACGATCGGCATGCGGTTCTCCATCGACAGGCTGATGGCCGTCGCGTCGGCGACCTTCAGCTCGTCGGCGAGGACCTTCGCGTAGTCCAGGTCGGTGTACATCCGGGCGGCCGGGTTGGTGCGCGGGTCGTCGTCGTACACGCCGTCGACGCCGTTCTTGGCCATCAGCAGCACCTGGCAGCCGATCTCCAGGGCGCGCTGGGCGGCGACGGTGTCGGTGGAGAAGTACGGCATGCCGGCTCCGGCGCCGAAGATCACCAGCCGGCCCTTCTCCAGGTGCCGGACCGCCTTGCGCGGGATGTAGGGCTCGGCGACCTGGCCCATCTCGATGGCCGTCTGCACCCGGGTCTCCAGGCCGACCTGCTCGCAGAACGCCTGCAGCGCCAGGGCGTTCATGACCGTGCCCAGCATGCCCATGTAGTCGGCGTGCCGGCGGTCCATGCCCGCCTCGGCGAGCTCGGCCCCGCGGAAGAAGTTGCCACCCCCGACGACGACGGCGACCTGGGTGCCGCCGTGCACGACGTCGGCGAGCTGCCGGGCGATGCTGTGCACGATGCCGGAGTCCACACCGACCTTGCCACCGCCGAAGGCCTCGCCGGAGAGCTTCAGCAGGACGCGCTTGTAGCCGTGCCCGTCGGCCGGCTCGAAGGCGCTGGGTGCGGACAAGGGGGTGGTGGTGTCGGTCAAGGCGTCATCCCTCGTTCGTCATCGTGTCGGTGGTGATCCTGCCGCACAGGGGAACGGCCCCGCTCCCTGATGGGAGCGGGGCCGTTCACCATGCGGTGCTGCCTAGGCCTGGCCGACCTCGAAGCGGGCGAACCGCTCGACGGTCATGCCGGCCTCGTCGACGATCTGCTTGACCGTGCGCTTGGGCTCGGTGATCGACGGCTGCTCGAGCAGGACGAAGTCCTTGTAGAAGGCGTTGACGCGGCCCTCGACGATCTTGCTGATCGCCTGCTCCGGCTTGCCCTCCTCCTTCGCGGTCTGCTCGGCGACGCGGCGCTCGGTCTCGACGGCCTCCGCCGGGACCTCCTCGCGGGTGAGGAAGCGCGGGCGCGCGGCGGCGATGTGCATCGCCAGGCTGCGGGCCGCCTCCTCGCTGCCGCCGGAGTACTGCACGGCGACACCGATGGCCGGGGGCAGGTCGGTGGCGCGCTTGTGCAGGTAGGTGGCGGTGCTGCCCTCGAACGCGGCGAAGCGGGAGAGGACCAGCTTCTCGCCGATGCGGGCGGACTCGCCCTCGACGAGCGCGGCCACGGTCTGCCCGTCGACGTCGCTGCCCAGCAGGGCCTCGGCGTCGGCGGCCTTGTTCGTCAGGCCGATCTCGAGCAGGCGCTCGGCCAGCGCGATGAAGTCGGCGTTCTTGGCGACGAAGTCGGTCTCGCAGTCGAGCTCGAGCAGCGCGCCGTCCTTGCTGACGACGATGCCGTTGGTCGTCGAGCGCTCGAGGCGCTTGCCGACGTCCTTGGCGCCCTTGACGCGCAGCAGCTCGACGGCCTTGTCGTAGTCGCCGTCGGCCTCGGTGAGCGCCTTCTTGCAGTCCATCATGCCGGCGCCGGTGGCGTCGCGAAGACGCTTGACGTCGGCCGCGGTGAAGTCAGCCATGTCACTTCCTCAATGGTCTGTGGGTGGTGCGGAGGGAGATGCGGGCGTGCCGCGGCGCCGCCCCCGCGAGCGGGGACGGCGCCGGGTGATCAACCGTTCTGGGCGCCCTGGGTGCCGGTCTCGGTGCTGCCCGTGGCGGGCACACCCTCGACCGGGGCGACCGAGTCCGCGGTGACGGCCGGCGGGGCGGCCGGGGTCTCGGGCAGCGGGGTGGCGGCCTGGTCGGCGGCGGTGCCACCGGTCAGCAGCTCGCGCTCCCAGTCGGCCAGCGGCTCACCGGCGGCGACGGCGGGCTCGCCGCCCTCCTCGCGACCGGCGTTGGCCTGCGCGGCCGAGCGGGCCATGAGGCCCTCGGCGACGGCGTCGGCGATGACGCGGGTCAGCACCGTGATGCTGCGGATCGCGTCGTCGTTGCCCGGAATCTTGTAGTCGACCTCGTCCGGGTCGCAGTTGGTGTCGAGGATCGCGACGACCGGGATGTTCAGCTTGCGGGCCTCGCCGACGGCGATGTGCTCCTTCTTGGTGTCCACGATCCAGATGGCGCTGGGCACCTTCTGCATGTCGCGGATACCGCCGAGGGAGCGCTCGAGCTTGGCCTTCTCGCGGCTGAGGACCAGCTGCTCCTTCTTGGACAGGGAGACCAGCACGCCGGTCTGCTCCATGTCCTCGAGCTCCTTGAGCCGCTGGAGGCGCTTGTGCACGGTCTGGAAGTTGGTGAGCATGCCGCCCAGCCAGCGCTGGTTCACGTAGGGCATGCCGACGCGGGTGGCCTGCTCGGCCACGACCTCCTGCGCCTGGCGCTTGGTGCCGACGAACAGGATCGAGCCGCCGTGGGCCACGGTCTGCTTGACGAACTCGTAGGCGTTGTCGATGTACCCGAGCGTCTGCTGCAGGTCGATGATGTAGATGCCGTTGCGCTCGGTGAAGATGAAGCGCTTCATCTTCGGGTTCCAGCGACGGGTCTGGTGCCCGAAGTGGACGCCGCTGTCGAGCAGCTGCTTCATGCTGACGACTGCCATATCGCAGCCTCTCTGCTGTCAGCGCGCGGCCGGGGCCGCGCGCACTACGGTTGTCGCGGGCACCGGGTGGTGCACGCCCTGGCGTCCTGCGGCACCACTCACCCGGCACTGGGCCGGGACCGAGGTGGCGACTGCCCCGCCGATCGGCGGGAAGAAGGACGCGCGAAGTCGACCCACCGAGGCGGGCCGCACCGGCAAGCATACGCGACGGCGGACGGCGGTTTCCCCAGCCGTCCGGCCCCTCCACAGCGGCCCGGCACGGGGGTCCCCGCCGCCCCTCCCCCAGCAAGGCTGGGCCCATGAGGTCCGCGCTCGCCGCCGTGCTCGTCGCGCTCGCCGCGGGCGTGCTGTCCGCCGCGCCGGCGACGGCCGACCCGGCGCCCACGGCCCGGCCCGCCGAGGGGTGGTCGGCCCCGCTGGCCGGTGACCTGCTGGTCACCCGGCCGTTCGAGCCACCACCTCACGCCTACGGGCCGGGCCACCGGGGCGCCGACCTGGCCGGGCCGGCGGGCTCGCCGGTCCTCGCCGCCGGCGACGGGGTCGTCGTCTTCGCCGGCACGGTGGCCGGCCGGCCGGTCGTCAGCGTCGACCACGCCGGCGGCCTGCGGACGACGTACGAGCCGGTGGAGGCCGTGGTCGGCGCCGGCCAGCCGCTCAGGCGCGGCGACCCCCTGGGCAGGCTCGCCCCCGGGCACCCCGGCTGCCCGGCGGCCGCCTGCCTGCACTGGGGCCTGCGCCGCGGTGAGGCCTACCTCGACCCGCTCCTGGTGCTCCGGCCGCCACGGGTGCGACTGCTGAGCAATTGCACGAGATTGCCACGCTCGGAGTTGCGCCAGCTGCCAACTGTTGCGCCTTGCCAACTAGGAGTTGCGCGTTGACAAACGCGGGCAGATTGGCAGAGGCAACTCTTGACACAAGCAACTCTTGGCAAACGCAACTCGCTCCGTTGGGCTCCGCCCCTGGTAGCCCTGGCAGCCCGCGGTCGGCGGGTGTCGCCCGGTGCGAGCAGCGCGGACGGGCCGACGCTGCCTCCATGGCCTTCGGTGTGTTGCGTGGCAGGGCGCTGCACCGCGTCGTGCGAGAGTCCGGCGGTGTGACCCTTGCCGTTGCCGCTCTAACGGCCGGTGGTGCTGTCCTCGCCGCTGACAGCCTGCGAACCGAGTTCCGCGAGGGGGCACCGGATGGGCAGGCCGCCGCGGCCAAGGTCGGCCGGCGCGGCGACTGCGCGGTGCTGCTCACCGGCCTGGCCACCCTCGAGGGCCGTGACCTGCTCGCCGACGTCCTGGCCGGTCTCGATGGGCAGCATGACGTGGAGTCGGCGACGCGCGTGGTGAGCGGCGTGATGCTCGCGGCGAGCAGCCAACTACGTCCCCACGTTCCCGATCTGCTGGCTGTCAACGAGACCTTGTGGGACGTCGTCGTGGCCGTCGCGGCCCGGCGCGGACGTTGGCAGTACCTGCGGTTGCGCGCGTTCCGCGGCACGGACGACCTCGAGTTCGAGGCGCTGACGCTAACCCCGGGTCCAGGTGAGGTCTTGACCGTGGTGCTCGGAGCGTGGCATCCGCAGCTGGGGCGATTGGACTCCGCGTACGCCGGGGCCCACGAGGACATGGCCGCCACGGCGCGCGCCTTTCGGATGCCGGCGCCGCCGCTCCCACAGGTTCTGACGGCCGATGGGCTGGAGGCTGCGGTGGTGGCCGAGCTCGAGGGGGCGATCGCGACCGAGGAGCTGGCGCGGCGACCCGTGGACTGGCCGGCCGACATGCCCGTCGCCGCAGGTCCGGCGCAGTGGATCACGGTGGGACGGCCTGGTTCGGCCCCGCGTCGCTGGAGCATGTGGCGGCGTTGATCGGCGCGGTCCCTGCAGGCCTGCTCGCGCTCGGCGGCGAGCTCCTCCAAATGCGCCTGTGCACGACGCGGCTGTGTAGTTCGGCGGTGGCTGCCTGGCTCAGCCGCCGGTGGACTCGCGACCGTCCAGATACGTCCGGATGGGATCTCCAAGTCTGACACCGCGACTTGGGGGCCCGGGCGGGGATGGCGGCCGTCCAGCAGGCAGTGCCGACGCTCGACAGGTTGCCAGCGGCAGCCCTCGGCTCGGCTGCCAGTTGGGCGTGCGGAGGTCCTCCCCGTAGCCGGTCCGACGCGTCCACCGCCAGGGCTCCCCCTCTGGTGTGGGGAGAGCCCACCTCCTTGCACCGCAGCACTGAATAGTGGACGATGGGGTCTATTCAGCGAGGAGGCAGGATGAGTACCAAGGACGTCGACGTGGCAGCGGTCGCTGACCGTGTGCGCCGCGCGCGCCAGGCAGCGGGCATGAACCAGACCGCCCTGGCCATCGCCGCCGGCGTCTCGCAGGCCACCGTCTCCCGGATCGAGCAGGGGCAGCGCGGGGTCAGCCTGGTCGAGGCCGATGCGCTCGCCCGGACGCTGCAGATGCCGCTGGACACGTTGCTGTACGGCAGCGGGGTCGCTGAGCGGGTGCTGGTCGCGCTCCGGGCCGCAGCCCCGGCGCATCCGGACCGGCGGGCGGCGATCGAGGCCGGTGTGCAGCTGCTCGAGCTCGACGAGCGGCTCGATGCGGTGATCGCGGAGCATCGCCAGCGGGCGGCCGCTCTGCCGGTGACCGCGCCAGTGGCTGGCAGCGCGTCGGCGCGCGGTGCGCAGCTGGCCGACGCGCTGCGCGAGGTGCTCGGGCTCGGGGCGGCGCCCATCCCGGAGCTGTCCGAGCTGGCCGAACTCGTGGAGGAGGTCACCGGGGTGGACGTCGCCACCCGTCCGCTGCCGGCCGTCTCGGGCATGTGCCTGGTCGACGAGGCCCGGCTGACCCGGCTGCTGGTGGTCAACAGCGACGAGCCGGCCGAGCGGCAGCGGTTCACCGTGGCGCACGAGCTGGGGCACCTGCTGTTCGGCGACGGCGCCCACATCGACGGCCTGGACGCCGGCACCGGCGAGGCCGAGACCCGGTGCAACGAGTTCGCGCGCAACCTGCTCGTGCCCGCCGACGGCGTGCGGCTGTGGCTGCGCCGCACCGCGGGAACCGACACCGGCCCGGTGGAGGAGGAGGCCGTCGGGCGCCTGGCGCGGTACTTCGGGGTGACGCCCGAGGTGGTGCGGATCCAGTTGGAGCGGATGGGTCTGCGGCCGGCGCCGGCGGTGCCGAGCACCCCGGTGATGGCCAGCCGGTACGGCTGGCGCGCCGAGTACGAGGCCACCCAGGCCGCTGCCCGGCGCCCGCGGCCGCCGCGGCGCCTGGCCCGGCGGGCCGCGGACGCCTACGCGCGCGGCCTGCTCGGCGCGGCCGTCCTGGCCGACCTGGAGGGGCGGACCGTCGCCGAGGTGGAAGCCGACCGCGAACTGCTCAGCGAGGCGCCGGCCCGGCGCGCGCCAGCGGGCCTGGCCAGCATCGAGGAGCTGCTCGCCCTGGCCGCGCCGGAGCGGTGAGCGCGCCCGAATCACCGGCCGCCGAGCCGGTCGCGCTGCTGGACGCCGTCTGCTGCATCCACTTCTGCGCGGCCGGCAAGGCCGGACTGCTGCTGGCCATCCTCATGAAGCTCAACTGGGAGATCCAGGTGCCTGCGGAGGTGTCGGAGGAGGTCCTGGGGAAGAAGGGGAAGTACCCGGCGCTGCCGGCCCCGTGGCGCAGGTTCATCGCCCACGACCGCGTACGGGTGCTGGAGAAGATCACCATCGACCGCGCCGATCAGGCCGCGGTCCGCGACACCGTCGCCCGGCTGCGCGGTACCGACGCGGCCCTCGCCCTGGGCGCCCGCAAGGATCTGGGCGAGCACCTGGTGATCGGGCACGGCATCGTGCTGCGTGACGCGGGCCGGCGCGTGTACGTCCTGATGGACGAGCAGACCGGCAGCGACCGCGCGGACGCCGAGGGCCTTGGTGTGATCGACATCGAGCAGCTGCTGCTGCTCGGGCACCGGCTGCAGGTCTCCGGTCTGCAGACCCGGGCCGAGGTCAAGGCGGTCTATGACGCCATTGAGCCGTACGGGGAGTCGCTGCGGCCGTGGAAGGAGACCCGGCTGCGCGACGACGTGGCGGCCAAGGGCAGCTGAGCACGCGGCGCCGGAACTGCGCCGGCCGCACCAATCGACCAGCTCGGCCGACGGTGCGGCCGACGGTGAGGACGTGCACGCCGGCGCCGTGCCGATCGGCGTCGCGGCGGACCTGCGGCGGCGGAACTCCGGGCAGGTCGAGTGCCGGGGTGGCCCCGCTGTCCGCTCGCACCGTCGAGCCCACCGGGAAGGCGGTGGCCCCGCACGTGCGCCGCGGGCACTGGCGACGGCAACGCTACGGGGAGGGCAACGCCCAGGTCCGACGGATTCGGATCGCACCGCTCCTGATCGACGCGCACCTGGGCGACATGGCCGAGCGGGTGTACCGGCTGCCTATCGAGGCTGGACCGCTTCTGCGACCGTGGCCGCCCCAGTCCGGCGGGTCTCAGCTGTCCGGCGGAGGGGCGCGCCCCGCTCAGAGACGCCGGGCGGGCTCCGGCGGCTTCCCAAGGGCGCGCAGGTCGCCGCGACCGCGGTGGTGAGCGTGGTTGAGGATCTGGTGCCGCAGCACGTTCTCCGACCAGCCGTACCGCACGGCCTCGGCGGCGTACCAGTCCTGGGCGAGCGGGTCGGCGACCTCGTCGAGTAGGACGCGGATGTGCCCCCAGGGCAGGTGCTCCAGCGGCGGGGCGGTCGCCGGGTCCGGCCAGACCTCGGCGAAGCGCCGCATGTAGTCCAGGTTGCCCGGCGACAGGGCGACCAAGTCGGGGAACTGCGCGCGCAGGTCGGCGCCCATCCGCTCCATGGCCTCGGCCGACCAGCCGTCGTGGGTGCGGTCGAGCAGGCTACGACCGATCGTGCGGTACAGCGCGAGCATCTCGCTGTTGACGGCGACGCGGGCTGCGGCCCTCGACGAGCGCACCTGCCGTTGCAAGTCATCGAGCAGCTGCCTGTAGCCGGCGGGCGGCGGAGACGTGGTTGCGGCCATGTCTGGGATGGTGCCGCAGTGGACTGACAGCGTCAGCGGTTGTGGTGCGGAGGTCGGAGGCGGCGCAGAACGAGCGCCTCGCCGATGTGCTCCTTGAGCTGCTCGAGCAGCGCCCCGTAGTCACCGGGCAGCTGCAGGTCCGAGTCGGTGCCCGGCCTCATCGTGGGGCTCCCGTCGGGCGCTGCGGCGACCGGGGTGCCGTGGCGTCGAGCACGTGGTCCAGCGCGACCTGCAGTGGGATGCGCTCCTGCTCCACGCGGCGGTGCCGCGTCCAGTCGGACGCGATGAGCTGGTGGTATAGGATGCGCTCGTCCTCGGTCAGGTGCGGCACTGGCCGCGGGGAGCGGGGGCCGAGCGGTTTGCCGTTCTTGTCGACGTTGGTGCCGAAGCGCTCCCAGGCGTCGTAGGTGGTCGGGTCCATGAGGATCGACGCGGCGGGTACGCCGGCGTCGCGGAACCCGTCGAGGATCTCCAGGCCGTCGGCGTCCATGTCGCCCCAGTAGATGACCCGCGAGGCGGTCACGATCCAGTCGAACGACGCGGCGGTGCCGCCACCGGTGCCGGCGCCTTCGACCGACACCCCGCCGGGCACGGGCGGGAAGTGGATGGCGGTGTCCTTGTTCTCGCTGATGATCACGACCTCGGGCCGGTACGGCAGCTGCATCCGGTCGCCGACGGTCGCGGAGTCGTACAGCCGGCCGCCCGCAGCGCGGTGGGTCGGGTCGAGGTAGGTGAAGTGGATGCGGGCCGGGTGGTTCGGCAGCAGCCCGAGGTCGTCGACGCCGGCGAGCTCGCGGGCGAGCGCCAGGCGGGTGTTGAGCCACTTGGCGTGCAGTCCGGGGATCGGCACCTGGCGCGGCGTCAGCCCGGTGGCGTCATGGGTGGCGAACCAGTCCGCGGCCTGGCAGAGCAGGTCGAAGTCGACGTCGGTGAGCTTGTCGACGGCGCCCAGGGTGTGGGTGGGTTGGCTCAGATGCGGGTAGCGGTCGGCCAGGACCGCGGCCCGCTGCCGGCCGCGGGTGATCCGGTCGGACCACTCGTCGGGGATGACCCGGAGCGCGGTGTCCAGGTCGGGCACCAGCACGTGCGTGGGCAGCTCCTGGTCGGTGCCGGCGACGCGGCGGTTCGCGCACCGCAGCTGCAGGCCGCGATGTTCGGCCCACGTCCGCCACTCGCGGACCAGCCGGGCGGCGTCGGCGAAGTCGGCGGCGAGCGCGGCGGAGCTCGGCTCCCCGAGCGGGAACGCCTGCGGCCACGCCGGCGCCTCGGCGGTGCCGGTCAGGGTTGCCGCCCAGGTGTTCTTCACCCGCCGCTGAATGTCGGCGACGACCTGCTCGGGGGTCTTCACGCCGGCTCGCCGGTGACGATGGCGTCCTTGAGCCGCGCCACGAACGAGAAGCCGGTGGTCGTGTTCTTCGTGATGGCCAGCAGCTCGTCCATGTGCGGCTCCAGCGCGGTCACCTTGTCCAGCGGCGCGCCGACGATGAGCTGGAACCCCAGCCCCTTCCAGGCCTGCACCGCGCGGCCGGCGAACTCGGCGTCGGCCTTGACGAACCCCTCGTCGAGGAACACCGGGGCGAACCGCGGACGGGCGCGCACCTCGTCACCGAGGCGGAAACGCAGCGCCGCACCGACGATGAACGCGATCAGCTCCTGGCTCTCGCCGCCGCTCTTGCCGCCGAGCGTGGAGTGGACGCTGAGCAGCTGCCCGTCGGCGTTGTACCGCTCGGCGGTGATCTCCACGTGCCGGCGGACGTCGAGCAGCCGGTCGCGGTCGGACACGTCGGCGATGGCCCGCGGGTCGTCGCGGCGCCGGATCTGCGCCATGAACTGCTGCAGTTCGGCGAACCGTCGCTCCATCTGGTTCTCGGGCAGCCCCTTGGTGGCGGCCGAGGACAGCGTCCGCAGCTCGCGGCGGAAGGAGGTGACGTGGTCGGGGGTGAGCCGGCGCAGCTTGATCCGCAGCCGGTCGCGACCGGCGCCGAAGGGCAGGGTGGCGAGGATGTCGTTGATGGGGTCCAGGCGGTCCTCGATCTCGTCGACCGAGGCTTCCATCGCGCCGGCCAGCGGCACCAGGTCCTGGCCGCTCCACTCGGTCAGCCGGTTCCGCCACTCGAGGCGGCGGGCGTGCAGGCCGGTGGTGACGATGTTGTCCAGGATGCGCGCGTAGTCCGGGTAGGACGCCGGGGTCACGCCGAGGTTGGGGTCCTCCCACTTCAGCTGGTAGGCCTCGAACGTCCGGCGCAGATCGCCCTCGGCGCGGTCGGCGTCGGCGCGGGCGCGGTCCAGTGCCTCCGACAGCCGCCGCCGCATCCGGGCGAGGTTCGCGCCGAAGTCGGCCAGGCTCCCCGGGTCGCCGTCGGTGGCCGCCGCAGCGAACTCCTTGTCCAGCCGCATGACCTGCTCGTCGTCGAGGACGATCAGGCCCTCGTCCTCGATCCGGTACAGCTCCAGGTTGGTCTCGTCCTGCTGCTCGGCGAGGTTGCCGTGCTCGGTGTTCAGGTCCTCGGCGATGCTCTTGAGCTTGTACCGGGTCTGCCGCGCGGTCTCCAGCCGCTCGGTGAGGTCGGCGATGTGCTTCTCCAGCGCCCGCAGCACGTCGTCGGCTTCCAGGATCGCGGCCCGGGCGGCAGTCAGCTCCCCGATGCGCGTCTCGATGCCCGCGACGTCGATGTCGTCGAACACCGCTGCGTCGATCGCCTCGTAGGCCAGGCGGGTCCGGTCCAGGTCGCCCTGCTCGCGGTCCAGGTCGCCCAGCTGCCCGTCGAGGGCGGTCAGCTTCCGCTCGAGCTCGGCGAGTTCGGCGTCGATGGCCGCGATCGTCTCCGCGCTGGAGAAGCCGATGATCGACGAGGAGTCGGCGCGCCCATGGCTGCCGCGGGCTCCGCGGCGGGTCTGCCCGGCGAGGGTGACCCGGTACCCGCCGCCGCGCAGGTCGGCGGGGGACTCTACGCACAGCGCATTGCGGGTCTCGGCCGACACGTGCCGGGCCACCCATTCGCTGAACGGGTGGTCCTTGAACGCCAGCTTCCCCGCGACCCGCGACGGGTCCAGCCGGCGGGCGGTGTGCGGCGCCGAGGGGACGCCCTCGAACTCGATCCGGCCGCGCAGGTGCAGGGGATCGATCGCGGCGGAGAACTCCTCCAGTCGCTCGGCGGGGACCAGCAGCAGCCGGGCGGCGCCCCCGAGGACGGTCTCGACCGCGATCCGCCACCGGGCGTGCTCGTCTGCGACGTCGATGAGCTCGGCCAGGAATGGCAGCTCGGCGGGGTCCATCCCGGCGGCGGCGGCGACCTGCCGGCGCATGTCGTCGAAGAACTTCGGCATCCGCCCGGTCCGCCCGGCAAACGACCGGCGCTCCTCGATGAGCTTCTGCTTGCGGTCGGCGAGGGGGAACTGTTCCTTCAGCAGCGCGTGCCGACGGCGGCCGAACTCAACCGCGGCGTCTTCGAACCCGTCGAGGAACGTGCGGCCGGCGGCGCGGAGCTTCACGAAGTCCGTGCGGCTGCCCAGCGGCGCGCCCAGCACCGTCGTCCGCTGCGCCAGCGCGCTGCGCCGGGTCCGCCGCTCGTCGCGGACGGACTCGGCCGCTTCGATCTCCGCGGCGAGCCGCTCGAGGTCGGCGCCGCCGTTGCGCAGGTGCTCGTCGGTACGGGCCTTCAGCTCTTGGGCCAGTTCCTGCTCGGTGGTCACCGCTCGGCGCAGCAGGTCCCCGTTCTCAGCGCGTGCGGTCGCGTTGGCGTCGACGGCGTCGGCCAGCAGCGTCTTTTCCGTCCGCAGCCGCCACAGCCCGATCGGGGTGTCCCCGGTGCGGGTCAGCCCGAAGGTGTCGATCGCGTCGATCTCGGCGCGGGCTGCGAGCAGGGACGCCTGCCGTTCGGTGATCGATTCGAGCAGCTGCGCCTTCTGCTGCTCGGTCTGCATCGTCAGGTAGGACGCCTCGAGGTCGTCGAAGTGCTCGATGGCGCTGTCGGCGGCGGCGTAGGTCGCCGGCCGCTCCAGCACCATCTCCTTGTACAGCTCGTCGACGGTCCGGATCTGGTGCCCGGACTGGATGCGGACCAGCAGCCGTAGCGCCTTGGCGCCGTCGCCGTTGGCGCCGATGCCCAGCCGGGTGTGCAGCGTGTTGGCGAACGACGCGTAGCTGTCGTGGGTCTTCAGCCCGGCGAAGGCGGCCTTGAGCGCCTTCGGGGCGAAGTGCTGGTCACCGGAGCCGATGTGCTCGGCAAGGCTGGCCAGGTCGAGCACGCCGTCGTAGGTGGCCATCCGCATGGTGATGTCACCGGTGCGCCGGGCGCGGGCAGGCACGTAGTACACCCGGAACGCGGTGAACCGGCGGCCGTGATCGTCGATGAACGTCATGCCGACCGCACCCCAGGTTGCGGTGCCCTCCCCGCGCAGCACCTTGGCCTTCTCCTGGCCGTCGGCGCCGGTGGTCGTGTCGATCTGCCCGCGCAGGTAGGTCAGCAGGTTCCGCTGCTCGGCCGAGCGGGCGCGGCCGCCGACGGCGTCGTTGGACGCGCCGTTGAACGGGGTGTCCGCCGGCATCATCAGCGCGATGTAGGCATCCAACAGAGTGCTCTTGCCGGTCCCCGAGCCGCCGGAGATCAGGGTGGAGCCGGGGTGGAAGTGGAACGGGACGCGGGCTTCGAACCCGCCCCAGTTGACCAGCTGGAAGGTCTCGGCCTTCCACTGCGTGGTGCCCTCGGTGGCGCCGTCGACGTGGAACAGCAGCCCGGCGTCGTGGGCCAGCGTGTCATCGCCGGGCACGGCGTCGGTCAGGGCGTCGGCGTGGCCCTCGTCGGCGAGGGGCGGGTCGCGGTGGTCGGTGGTGGTCATCGGTCAGCTCTCGTCGTGGACGTCGGCGTGTGCGGCGCCGTCGGGGTCGGTGAGCTCGGCATCGCCGGCGGTGCTGTTCTCCGCGCGCAGCCAGGCCAGCAGCTCGGTCAGCTTCTCCATGGGCAGCAGCACCTCGATGGCGTTGCTGACTTCGAACCGCTCGCCGGTGCTCGCCCCGATGAGCAAGCCCGCCTTGTACAGCGCCTCGATCGCCCGTGCCGCGCGCTTGCGGTCACCGGACTGGTCGGTGGCGTGCGGTGGCCGGTGCTGGTCGACGAACTCGACCATGTCGTCGCGGTCGACGAACACCCGGTCGGCCCCGGCGGCCTGCTCGCTGCGGAAGCGGCTGCGCAGGTAGACCAGCAGGATGGTGTCCTCCCGGCCCCACGGTGCGTCGTACAGCAGGGTGGGGAACGGTCGGCCGCCACCCTCGGGGTTGACCTGCCGCTTGTAGGCGACCTCGCGGTCGGCGTCGAGGTGCAGCTCGAGGAACAGGTCGTTGAGCCGGGCACGGATCGGCCGAGGCTGACGGATCAGCGCCCGCCACTCCTTGGGATGGGTCCGGGCGCTGATGAACCGCTGCTTGAGCAGAACCACCAGCGCGCGGCGCTGGTCGACCTCCAGCCCGCCCTCGTCGCCCTCGAACAGCGCGACGGTCGAGGAGAGCTCACGGTCGGGGTCGTCGGCGTCGATCGCCTCGCCGGCCCAACTGGGCTCGTGCAGGTCGGCGTCGCCGGTGTCGCCGTGGAGCGGATAGCCGCCCGGCGTCTGTCCGTCGGCGGTGTCGAGCTCGCTCATCGGTTCTCCTCGGGGACCGTCGCCAGTGCCGGTGGCTGCGCGTCGGGGTCAGTAGGCGGTACAGGGGCGTCGGCCGGCGCCACCCGCGGCACGGCCAGCGCCCGCTCGGTGCCGTCGGGCCGCACCGCGCGGTAGGTCTCGGTGTCGGTGTGCCGGTCCATCCCCACCGAGTTCGTCGCCAGGTGCAGCAGGCCGAAGATCTCCACCGGCCGGCGCAGCTCCGGATCGAGCTGGTCGAACAGCGCGCCGAGGGAAGTCATGGGTTCCGGGTCGGCCAGCGCCCTGGCCAGCTCGGCCCGCAAAGTGCTCAGGGACGGCCCGCCCTGCGCGAGCAGCTCGGTCAGCGACACCGCGTCCGGCCGGTGTTCGCTCACATCCGCCAGCGGCGGCGGCCCGACCTCGGTCTCGGCGTTGTGAAACCGCTCCCGCAGGTGGGTCACCTCAACGCGGGGCGGAAGCAGCTCCAGCGGCACCGTCGCGCGGGGGCCGGCGGTCTTCATCCAGGTGGCCAGCTCGGCGTCGAGCTGGCGCAGCGTGGCGTCCAGCTCCCGGTCGCGGGTGATGTCGTGGGTGACGATGTACTCGCGCAGCGCGGCAGAGACCCGGCTCCGCCGAGCCAGGACGCTGACGATGCCGCTGCGGATGAGCCCGACCGTGCCGCGCAGTTCGCGCCGGTCGGCGTCGAGCAGGATGTCGCTGGCCAGCGGATGCGCCAGCAGCGCGCCGAGGTCCTCGCGCAGCTGCAGCAGCAGCGCCTCGTCGCGCAGCAGCGCGAACGCGCCTTCGAACGCTCGCCCTTCGGGGGTGGCGGCCATCAGGGAATCGGCGCGGGCCAGGTAGTCGTCGATGACCTCACCGGCCGGCCGTTCCTCGGCCCGGAAGGAGGCCAGGATGCTGGCCCGCAGCCCGGTGAACGCCTCCTCCACCCGGGCGAAGTCACTGGGCAGGGCCGCGATGAGCTGCAGCAGCTCGCTGTAGCCCTCCAGCATGTAGTCCGGGGAGACCTGGGGCAGTTCCCCGCCGTCGAGCAGCCGGTTGCGTTCCGCGGTCAGGCGCTCGATCTCGCTGTCGAGGATGCTCACGCGGGCCGCGCGGTCGGGGTTGACCTCGGTGTTGAACCGGCGGACCGCGGACAGGATCGTGGAGATCCGGTGCTCGGACAGACTGGCCCGCTCCCGGGTGAGGCTGGTGACGAGGGCGAGGGCGTCCTGCGCGTGGGAGGTCAGCGAGTACACCTCACTGCCGTCGTCGGCGGTGCTGCGCACCAGCCACTGGCCGTGCATCCACTTCAGGCACAGGTCGCGGCCGGAGCCGGCCGGCAGGTTGGCGGCCGGGACTCCGGCCAGGCGCAGCTCGTCGAGGTAGGCGTCGACCTGGTCGTGCAGCCGGGGCGCGGGGATGCTGCGGGTGTCGCGGCCGAACGAGCTGCGGAAGATGGCGATGACGACCGGCGCCAGGCTCCGGTGCAGGAGCGTGAGCGTCGGCTGGTCGAACGCGCCGCGGACGCGTGCGAGCTCCCCGGCGATGTCGCTCACGTCTTCCTCCCTCGGTTGCTGGTTGCCAGAGCTGCGGCGCACTGCAGGCGCCCTGTCGTGCTGCCGACGGTCCTCGGCAGGTCAACTCGCCGCAATCGTCTGGTGCCGCTCCGGCAGGTTTCGGCGCAGATTAGAGGCCCGGCCCGACAACTGGGCGTCGCCGCTGGGCGTGGCGGTTCCGTGGAGTTCCGGAAAACCATGATCGGCCGGGCGGCGGGTGGCCGCGTGAGTCGCTCCGCAGCTCCCGTCCGCTGCGCACGCGCCGGCCCCGTCGAGGGCGCACGGCTGCACTTCGGGACACGCACCCGCATCGGACGGCGGGTCCTCGACCTCGCCGGCGCGGGCCGTGCCACGTGGCCGGGCCGTGCACAGCCAGACACGCACGACCCGTTGGGCGGCAACCCGTTGTCCACAGGAACTGATCAGACGGCCCGTGGCCCGTTCCGAGGGTCAACCGGGTCGCGCCGCGTGCGCCGGGGCTATGCCGGCGACTCGAGAGCGGCTGATCGACCGCAGTGGCACTCCCACAACGAGGGCAGCGCACCCGTCGGGCCGGACTGCACGTCAGTGGCGTGGCCGTCGACGCATCGGTAGGTGCCGCGCCGGTAGCCGGCCACTGCGTTCGCCGGCGGCTGTCGCGCTTCGCCGGTACCGGCCCAGGGTCCGTTGACGACCTTGCCGTCTGAGTGCACGCTCAGCCCTCCTCGGAGTCGGCGCCGCGGAAGACGCGGCGATCACCTGCGCATCGGCACGGCGCTGGCATTCCTGAAGCGGATAGCCCCGGGGGGTGGGTGGTGTGGGGTCAGCGGTCCACGGCGCGGATGAACGGCGTTCCAGCCAGCACTGGCACACCGACTGGCCCCTTGCGCCGACGGCGAGATGAACCCGACCAACGGGTAGGCGTGCTGCAGCAGTTGGTCTGATCCATCAGGCGTCGGGTGTCGGCCGCAGCCACGGACGGGCCTGCGGGTCGTCGCGGAGCTCGCGCGGCTCGATGGTGATGTACCGCGCGGTGCGGCGGCCGGCGCCCGTCGGCGGGTCGAGCCAGATGCGCCGACTCATGCCAGACCTTCGGGTACACGCTTGGCGGAGGGAATGGGCAGGTGGGGGCGCACGGGAGTCGATGTTGCCTTGCCGCCGACCGTCGCGCACCTACCCGCCGAACGCGGGCCCGGTGGGTGGGTGGGTCAGCTGGGATCGGCCAACTCGATGATCCGTCGGTACTCCGGCCCGAGGTCGTCTACCGCGCGGATCATGACGATGTTGGTCTCGTCGGTGCTGCTGAATGTGGCCACGGCCTCCGCGGTGTCGTCATCGGCGAGCGCCTCGAGTTCGGCGCGGTTGCGCAGCACGACGTTCCGAGCCCAGAAGGCCAGCCCCGGGACTTCGTAGCGCTGACCGTCGAGGGTGACCTTGACGGTGTTGGGCGCGCCGTACAGCACCCCGGGCTCGGTGGGGATCGACTCAAGGAACGACCGGATGCCGCCCGGCGGCACCGGCACGCTCAGGCCCGTGAACGGCAGACGGGCCGGCGAGCCGGTGAGAGCCAGGGCCATCGACACGAGCTCTTGAGTGTCCTCGTCGGTCAGCGGCTCGGCCGGGATGGGCACCAGGGTGCCGAGGTGGGCCTGCAGCACTTCCAGCGCTGCGACGAGATGGAACAGGCCGCGCACGTCCTCCGGCGCGTCCAAGTTGGCGGTGAAGGACAGGAAGGTGACCGGACCCAAGCGGAAGTGCAGGCTGTCCCCGGCGGCACAGGCCGCCAAGATCCGCACGGCGGGGACCGCGTCGTGCGGGTAGGAGCCGGCCAAGGGCTTGAGATTCATCTCGAACCGGCCGGCCGGCTGGTCTCCGTCCTCCAGCTCGAGGCGTCCCTCCAGCAGGCCGCTGTCGTCGATACCTGTCAGCGTCCTGCCGGCTGTGCCTCCGACGCGTTCGGTGAAGGTGAACGGCACCGACAGCCCCGGCTTGCCGTTCTGCCGCTCGAGGACCAGGGAACCACGCAGCGGCAGGCCGGTGGTGTCCGGGATGCTGATCAGGCGCAGCTGGCTAGCCTGTTGTATCGGCTCACCCAGCAGCCGCTGGGTGGCCTCCGATGCCGCGGTGACCCGCAGATGCTCGATGAAGCGCCCGGGGATCTCGACGTCCCCGCCGAGCCGGAGCACGTGCTGCAGACGGTTCGCGGCTGCCTGTGCCTCGGGGTCGTCTGCGGGGAACGAGAACAGCGGCGTCAGCTGGACCGGGTCCTCCTCGGGAGCCTCCAGGCGTTGCGGGGTGAAGATCTGCGCCGGCCCCCAAGGTGTGTCGCCCGGTCGCCACGTCCAGTACGGCGTGATGGTGTCCCCGAGGCGCTGCAGGTCGGTCATCCGCTGCATCAGGTCCGCACCGGTGGTGAGCGCCGCACGTTCCATGTCGTGCTGCTTCGCCCGCCGCAACAGCGTGTACTGGGCGCCCTCGACGTAGCTGATCAGGCTCTCCCGGCCGGCGATCTGGCCGTCTAGCCAGTCCAGGCCAAACCACTCCAGGTCCACGTCGGGGTATCGCTTGCGGAGCGTGTCGAGCCAGACCATCTCGGCGGCGCTCGGGTTGAGCGGGATCACCAGCACCCAACGGCGCGGGGCGTGCAGCTCCACGGCGCGCTTCAGGGAACTGGCGATCTTGCGCTTCTGGCTGCTGTTGGTGTGCTTGGTGAAGGACTTGATCTCGAAGATGGTCAGCCCGTCTGGACCGTCGTGCCGCAGATCCTGCGCGCGGTCGCCGCCGCTTCCGTCGATGCTGGTGGCACCACAGGCCTCGCGTACGAGCATCTGCGCGACTCGTTCGACCTTGCTCGGGTCAAGCCCCGCCCAGTCCAGCACGAGTCTGAGTATCGCGGGGAGCTACGACAGGCTCATGCCCTCCGCGTCGACCAGCGGGGCGGCAGTCGGCGCGCCAGGCACCTCAAGCTCGGGGTCCGGGCGTATGGCGGCGGCGCGCAGGTCGGCCAAGCCAGCCACGCCCATCTTGGCCACCGCCCCGACGAAGGTGGCCAGGTCGGGGGTTGCAAGGTCGCGCCGCCTGCGCCGGCAGAACCGCCAGGCCTGGGCAGCTCAGCAAGCACCGCGAGATGGTCAGCGCTCAGCTCGAACGGCAGGGAGTCGAGCTCGGTTTCGGTCGGTCGGCATCCGGTTGTCGGTGGCATGCCGGCCGACCGTGAGTCCGTACGCGGCCGGCGCTGTCGCATACAGCGAACCGATCTTGTCCCCTTGAGCGAACCGCCTTCCGGCCTCGCCGACCGACCCCGCCAGCCTCCGGTCCTCGGCACCAATCGGGTGATCAGGAGCCGGTGCTGCCGGATGGCAGCAGCTGCTCAACGGCCGAATCGTCAACGACGCCGACCGTGCCGCCAACCCCACCCTGGCGACTGAGGGGGCAGCGTGGGTAGCCGAGCTGGCGGCGCTGGGCGAGCGGGGATGGGGAGCGCAGTGCATACGGGCTGCGCGCGGAGCTGCTTGTGCGCGGACGCGGCGGGGACCCCCCACCGGCCGACAGGCGCTATGAATCTGCCGTGGGTGGCTGCGCGCTAGCTGTACTGACCGGAGACGTTGGTCGAGGAGTTGTGACGACGGGATCTGAGTAGGTCTTGTTCGGGGAGGACCTCCGGGCGTGGAGTGGAGCTGCTGAAGGCACCCATTCCACGAAGCACCGGAGGTCCTCGTGCTCCACGCTAATGCCGCTTTGACCCCGCGCCAGCGTCTTCGGCTGGCCCGGTTGGTCGTCGAGGAGAACTGGCCGAAGGTTCGGGCCGCGGAACTC
>NZ_SPQP01000035.1 GCF_004571075.1 Blastococcus sp. TF02A-35 | reverse complement strand
GCGCGGCCGACTCCACCACGCAGGCCCTGACGCAGACCCGCACCGCCGTCGACGAGCTGTCCCGGATGGCTGCCGACCTGCGCACCACGGTGGGGCGCTTCAGCTACTGACGCGAGGAGTACCGGCGAGCGCCGGTGGTGACCGGGTCCGGTCACCACCGGCGCTCGGCGTTCCCGGGTGCGGCGGTGCGGGTGTGACGCCATGTCGACAGCGGTGCAGGTGGTCATCCACCGGTTTTCCGGGGGGCCGCGACACACCGGCATTCCGAGACTTCGCCGTGGTGGCCAACGAGGTCAAAGAGCTGGCGCAGGAGACGGCGAAGGCCACCGAGGACATCGCCCGCCGGGTCGAGGCGATCCAGCACGACACCGGTGCCGCGGTCGAGGCGATCGAGGAGATCTCGGCGATCGTCGCGCAGATCTCCGACCGGCAGACCACGATCGCCAGCGCCGTGGAGGAGCAGACCGCCACCACGAACGAGATGTCCCGGTCGGTCCAGGAGGCCGCCGGCGGCTCCACGCAGATCGCCGAGAACATCACCGGGGTGTCGACCGCGGCCGAGTCCACGACCGAGGCCCTGACCCAGACCCGCGTCGCCGTCGACGAGCTCTCCCGCATGGCCGCCGACCTGCGCACCACCGTCGGCCGGTTCACCTACTGACGGGCCCGGCCGGGGGAGGGAACGGGGCGGTGGACCATTCCACCGCCCCGTTCCGCATTTCTCGCCCGCGTGCGCGCGTTGCCATGTCGACTCGGGAATGGCGGTCGCCGAACAATTCCTCCGAGGCGCGCGACACGCCACGGTAGAGCCGCTCCAGCAAGTCGGCGGTGCGCAATTCTTTCACCCGAGCCGGTGCGGGACAGCGGCTCTCACACTCGGCCCAATTCACAGCACTGGAGCAGTCATGAGCACTCGTTCGTCCGCGGCACCCCCGGTGGGAGGTCGGAGCTGGTTCGCCGACCGGCCCATCGGCGTCCGCATTGGCGCGGTCGTCGTGCTGCTCCTCGCGGTCCTCGCCGGTGCCGACGCGGTGGCCATCTCGCGCATGAGCGAGATGAGCGCCGACCAGGAGCGGATCTACGACGAGAACCTCAAGCCGCTCAACGCCCTCTCCGCCGTGCAGCGGGCGACCGCCGCACACCGCGCCCGCGTGCTCGAGTACGCCGTCTCCGACCAGGCCCGCCGCGTCGAGCTCCTGGGTGAGATGGAGGAGAAGCAGGCCGACGTGGAGGCCGCCCTCGCCGAGTACGAGCCGTTCATCATCGACCAGGCGGCGATCGAGAAGTACCTGACCTCGCGCGACCAGTTCCTGGCCAGCAACGCCACGCAGCTCTTCCCGGCCGCCGACGCCGGCAACCTGGCCGCGTACGCCCAGGTCTACCGCGAGGTCTCCAGCCCGCTGCTCAGCGACATCGCGGACGCGCTCGAGGAGGAGGGCGTGGCGCAGGCCGACGAGGCCGCCGCCCGCAACGCCGAGGCATCGGAGGACGCGACGTCGGCGACCGAGCTGCTGCTCGTCGTCTCGATCGCCGCCGGCCTGGCCGCCGTCGGTCTCACCGTCCTCGTGGTCCGCCGGATCACCCGCACCGTCCGCGCCGTGCAGGTGACCGCGGAGGCCATGGCCGCCGGCGACCTCACCACCTCGACCGACGTGACCAGCGCCGACGAGCTGGGCCGCATGGCCCGGGCGCTGGACAGCGCGCAGGCGAGCCTGCGCGAGGTGCTCAGCTCCGTCGTCTCGTCCGCCGACGCGGTGGCGGCGAGCTCGGAGGAGCTGTCGGCCTCGTCGGCGCAGATCGCCGCGTCGGCGCAGGAGACCTCGGCCCAGTCCGGCGTCGTCGCCGGTGCCGCGGAGGAGGTGTCCCGCAGCGTGCAGACCGTCGCCGCGGGCGCGGAGGAGATGGGCGCGAGCATCCGGGAGATCGCCACGAACGCGGCCGAGGCCAGCGAGGTCGCCCACCGGGCGGTCGAGGCCGCCGCGACGACGACGGCCACCGTGGCGAAGCTGGGGGAGTCCTCGGCCGAGATCGGCAACGTCGTCAAGGTCATCACCTCGATCGCCGAGCAGACCAACCTGCTGGCGCTGAACGCCACCATCGAGGCGGCCCGCGCCGGTGAGGCGGGCAAGGGCTTCGCCGTCGTGGCCAACGAGGTCAAGGAGCTGGCGCAGGAGACGGCGAAGGCCACCGAGGACATCGCCCGCCGGGTCGAGGCGATCCAGAAGGACACCGGTGCCGCCGTCGGGGCGATCGAGGAGATCTCGGCGATCGTCGCCCAGATCTCCGACCGCCAGACCACGATCGCCAGCGCGGTGGAGGAGCAGACCGCCACCACCAACGAGATGTCCCGGTCGGTCCAGGAGGCCGCCGGTGGCACCGGCCAGATCGCGGCGAACATCACCAACGTCTCCGGCGCCGCCGACTCCACCACCCAGGCCCTGGGGCAGACCCGCGTCGCCGTCGACGAGCTCTCCCGCATGGCCGCCGACCTCCGCACCACGGTGGGCCGGTTCACCTACTGACCGACGTGCCGGTGGCGGCCCTCCGGGGCCGCCACCGGCACGGGTCGACACGGCGCAGCAGGCCACCGGCCCGCCCCTCCCCCGGTTCCGGGCCTTTTCCGGCCGCGGACGGTCGGTTGTGGGCGACGGACTGCCGATAACAGCACTGACAGCGCCGGCGCGGCGGGTTCACCTTGACTCCGCCCAGCGCCCGCCGATGACACACCGGGGCCGACCGCGCTCCCGCAAAGCAGAGAGAAGGCAGCAGTGGACGGTCTGGACGACATCGTCGAGGAGTTCCTCGTCGAGAGCCACGAGAACCTCGACCAGCTGGATGCAGACCTGGTCGCTCTCGAGAAGGAGCCCGACTCGCGCGAGCGGCTGTCGAGCATCTTCCGGACCATCCACACCATCAAGGGCACGAGCGGCTTCCTCGCCTTCAACCGGCTGGAGGAGGTCACGCACGTCGGCGAGAACATGCTGTCCCGGCTGCGCGACGGCGAGCTGGAGCTGACCCCCCACCGCACCAGCGTGCTGCTGCAGATGGTCGACACCGTGCGCTCGCTGCTGACCACGATCGAGGCCAGCGGCGGGGAGGGCGGCGTCGACGTCTCCGCCGTCGTCGCCGACATCAGCGCCGCCATGGAGAACGGTGACGGCCCGGCCGCCGAGGCGCCCGCCGCCGCTCCTGCCGCCCCCGCCGCCGAGGCACCGGCTCCCGCCGCCGCCCCGGAGGCGCCCGCGAAGGCCCCCGCCAGGGCTGCCGCCAAGAAGGCCCCCGCCAAGGCCGCCCCGGCCAAGCGCGCCACCCGCGCCAAGGCCGCCCCCGCCCCCGCTCCGGTCGTCGAGGAGTCGGTGGCCGAGCCCGTCGCAGACCTGCCCGTGGAGCCGGCCGTGCCGGCCGTCGTCGCCGAGGAGCACCCGGTGTCCGAGCCCGCCGTCGCCGATCACCCCGAGGGTGAGACCGCGAACCCCGACGCCGCCGGTGGCCAGGCCCGCCGCGCCGTCGCCGACAGCACGATCCGCGTCGACGTCGACCTGCTCGACGAGCTGATGCTGCTGGTCGGCGAGCTGGTCCTCACCCGCAACCAGATCGTCCAGTACGTCGGCCGCTCCAACGACACCGACCTGCTGCGCGCCTCCCAGCGGCTGAACCTCATCGCCAGCGAGCTGCAGGAGGGCGTCATGAAGACGCGCATGCAGCCCATCGACCACATCTGGTCCAAGCTCCCCCGCGTCGTCCGCGACCTGGGCCTGCAGCTGAAGAAGTCGATCCGCCTGGAGATGGAGGGCCGGGAGACCGAGCTCGACAAGACCCTCCTCGAGGCGGTCAAGGACCCGTTGACCCACCTGGTCCGCAACGGCGTCGACCACGGCATCGAGTCCCCCGAGGACCGCAAGAAGGCCGGCAAGCCGGCCGAGGGCGTCCTCACCCTGCGCGCCCGTCACGAGAGCGGCCAGGTCGTGGTCGAGGTCGCCGACGACGGCGCGGGCATCGACCCCGCCAAGCTCGGGGCCAAGGCCGTTCAGCGCGGCCTGCTCACCCAGGACGCGCTGTCCCGCATGAGCCCGGCCGACATCCTGCAGCTGATCTTCCTGCCCGGCTTCTCCACCGCGGCGGCGGTCACCAACGTGTCCGGCCGTGGCGTCGGCATGGACGTGGTCAAGACGAACATCGAGGCCATCGGCGGCACCATCGAGGTGGAGTCGGAGGCCGGCGTCGGCACCGTCTGCCGCCTGCGCATCCCGCTGACCCTGGCGATCGTCCCGGCGCTCACCGTCGAGTGCGCCACCGACCGCTACGCCATCCCGCAGATCAGCCTGCAGGAGCTGGTCAGCCTGGATGCGGAGAAGGCTGCCAACGCCGTCGAGGAGGTCGGCGGCGCGCAGGTCTACCGCCTGCGCGGCGAGCTCCTCCCCCTCGTGCGGCTCACCGACGTCCTGGGCATCACCTCCGAGCGGCACGACGGCCACGTGGTCATCGCGGTGCTGCGCTCGGAGGGCCGGCGCTTCGGCCTGGTCGTGGACCGGGTCATCAACACCGAGGAGATCGTCGTCAAGGCGGTCGGCGGGCAGCTGAAGTCCATCGGCCTCTACTCCGGCGCCACGGTGCTGGGCGACGGCACCGTCGCCCTCATCCTCGACGTCCAGGCCCTGGCGCGGCGCGCCCTGCGCACCGAGAGCCTCGACCGGCAGGAGTCCCGCGCGTCGGTCGGCCAGGTCACCGCGGCCGAGACCGAGCGCCAGCGGATGCTGCTCGCCTCGATCGGTGGCGGCCGCCGGGTGGCCATCCCGCTCGACACCGTCACCCGCCTGGAGCAGGTGCGCACCGAGTCGGTGGAGAAGGTCGGCAACCGCGAGGTCGTGCAGTACCGCGGCGCGATCCTCCCGATCGTCCGGCTCGACCGGCACCTGGGTGCCTACGGCGAGACCGACCACGAGGTCCTCGAGGTCATCGTCTACGCCGACCACGGCCGCAGCGTCGCGATCGTGGTCGAGGAGATCCTCGACATCGTCGACGGCGAGGCCGCGGTCCGCAGCGACATCGACGACATGGGCCTGCTCGGCTCGGCCGTCCTCGGCGACAAGGTCACGGAGCTGCTCGACGTCCGCGCCGCGATCCTGGCCGCCGACCCGGCGTTCTACTCGCACCCCACCACGACGCCGGCCGGCGTCCCCGACTCCCTGCTGGAGGTCTGACATGACCGCCCCGACCGCAGCGCCCGCCACCAGCGGGCAGCTGGCCACCTTCCGGCTCGACGGCGACCTGTACGGGGTCGAGGTGGAGCACGTGCAGGAGGTGCTCCGCAGCCAGCAGCTGACCCGGGTGCCGCTGGCCCCCACCGCCGTTGCCGGGCTGATCAACCTGCGCGGCCAGGTGGTGACCGCGATCGAGCTGCGCGAGCGGCTCGGCCGGCCCCCGCGCCCTGAGGGCACCGACGCCGTCGTCATCGTCGTGCGCCTGCACGGCGAGGCCGTGAGCCTGCTGGTGGACTCGATCGCCGACGTCGTCGACGTGGACGCCAGCGACTTCGAGGCGCCGCCGGACACGCTGGAGGGCCAGGCTCGCGACCTGATCCGCGGCGCCTACAAGCTCGACGGGCAGCTGCTGCTCGCGCTGGACGTCCAGAAGGCCGTCAGCGCCTGATCTGGTCACTCCACGTAATCGCGTACTGACACAGCTCACCCAGACACGCGGCCGTCATCCCCTCGCTCTCCTGCGATGGGGTGACGGCCGCGTGGCATTCCAGGGCCGGGGGCACCAGCATGGGACGACCGACCCGGTCCCGGAACGCTGGAGGCGCTGCCATGCCCTACTCGCTGGTCAGTGCCGCCACCCTGGGCTTCGACCTGGTCCGGCTGCCCGCCGGCCGCGCGGTCGCCGAGGTCCTCCTCACCGGGCTGGGCGCCGACGAGGCCGCCTTCGCCCGCCTGGCCGCCGTCCACCCCGCCCGGGGGTTGGACCGCGAGCAGCGCGGTGTCCGCGTCGTCCGGTCCCGGCGGGCCCGCGAGATGGCCGCCGGGGTCCCGCACATGCGGTCGGCCGCCGACGCCGCGGGCGGCGCCGGTGACCGCACCGCCCTCCTCGTCGCCCAGCTCGAGCAGGGCACGATCGGGGATGCCCCCACCCTGGAGCGCCTGCTGCGCGAGGACGTCCTCGGCCGCGAGCACGCGCTCCGCGCCGACGTCGACGTGGACCAGTGGGACGAGGCCACCGAGGTGCTGGCCGACGCCGCCGTCGGCTTCTGGGCCGCCGGCGTGCTCCCGCCGCTGGTGCGGCGCGAGCTGACCGCCGCCTTCGACCGCGCGCAGGACGCCGGGCCCCTGGCCGCCCCGGCGCGCTGGGGGCTCGGTCCGGCCGAGGCGGAGCTCACCACCTTCCTGGACGCGGTCCGCGACCTGGACGACCTGGGCCGCACCCGCTGGCGGCTGGCCGTCGACGAGGGCCGTGCCGCGCACCGCCCCTGGGCCACCGCCATGCACGAGGCGTCGTGGGCCGCCCACGTCTCCGGGCGCACCCGGGCGCTGGCCGCGGCCCAGCTGCTCGCCGTCCAGGCCTTCCTCGACGGCGGCTTCGACCTGCGCGACGGCGCGGCCGGCGTCTGGAACGCCGTCGCCGGGTGCGTGCAGGCCATCGTGCTCGACGACCTGCTCGGCGACGACTCCGCCGCCGTGCTCCGCGCGCCCGCGGTGCGCGTCTCGGGGGCCTGACCACCCGCGGGCCCCCGCCCGCCCGGTCCCCCTCGGACCTCCCCGCCGGGACGACGACCGTCGGTCCCGCGCGTGCGCCGCACCCCTCCGGCAGCCCGGCGTCCGGCGCGCGCCGGACGCCGTCCCGCTGCCGGACGCGGGAAACCGCAGGTCGCGGCGGTGTGCCCGGACCGGGGGAGCGACCATTTCCCGCCCGTGTCGACAAATGGCCGAATTGTCAATTCGACAGGCCCGGTGACGGTCATCGGAAATTGCATAACGAGTGTGCGCGGCGCCTTCACAACCGCCCTGTGACAGTCGATGCTTCTGGTGCGGATGGGACGTCGGGCAGCGGCCCGCGAACTATCCGGATGTGCACAATCAATCCCGCTCAAGCATCGGGAATTGGTGCCGATACACCAATCGAACAGCGCGCCGAACCGTGGCGGGCAGCGGGGGAGGGTACGCGTTGAATCCGATCAGGGTGATGGTGGTCGACGACTCGGTCGTCGTCCGCAAGATCGTCACCGATGTGCTCTCCGAGGACCCGGGGATCGAGGTCGTCGGCACCGCCGTCAACGGCAAGGTGGCCGTGGGCAAGCTCGAGCAGCTCAAGCCCGACCTCATCACGATGGACATCGAGATGCCGGAGATGAACGGCATCGAGGCGGTGCGCGCCATCCGCGGCACCCGCTCCCGGGTGCCGATCATCATGTTCAGCACGCTGACCGAGCGCGGCGCCACGGCCACCCTGGACGCGCTGTCGGCCGGCGCGAACGACTACGTCACCAAGCCGGCGAACGTGGGCAGCGTCGCGCAGTCGATGGAGAGCGTGCGCCAGCAGCTCATCCCCAAGATCAAGGCCCTCCTCGGCCGGCCGGTCACGCCGCCGCGCGGCGCCGCGGCCCCGCCGCCGCGGCCCGCTGCGCCGCGGACCGGCCCCGGCAAGAAGCCGGCCGTCCTGGTCATCGGCTCCTCCACGGGCGGGCCCGAGGCGCTCGCCCGGGTGCTGCCTGCGCTGCCGGCGAACCTGCCCGTGCCGGTCCTGCTGGCCCAGCACATGCCGCCGGTCTTCACCCGGCAGTTCGCCCAGCGGCTGGACCGGCTGTGCGCCCTGCGCGTCGTCGAGGCCGTGGACGGGACCCCGTTGGTGCCGGGCACCGTGCACCTCGCCCCGGGCGATCACCACCTCGTGGTGCGCGCCAACGCCCGCGCGGCGTTCACCACCTCGCTCAACCAGAGCCCGCCGGAGAACTTCTGCCGGCCGGCGGTCGACCCGCTCTTCCGCTCCGCCGTGGCGGCCTACGACGGCGCCGTCCTGGGCGTCGTCCTGACCGGCATGGGTGCCGACGGCCGCAACGGGTGTGGCGAGATCCGCAACGCAGGCGGCACCGTCGTCGTGCAGGACCAGGCGACCTCGGTCGTCTGGGGCATGCCGGGCGCCGTCACGCAGGCCGGCTACGCCGACGAGGTCCTGCCGCTCGACCGGATCGCCGAGGCGATCCAGCGGCACCTCGCCGGTGCCGCAGTCCTCAACTCCGCAACAACCATGGCCGTGGGAGGTCGTCGATGAGCCTGACCGCGACCAGTTTCGACTGGGTCCGAGAACTCGTCCGCAAGGAGAGCGCCATCGTTCTCCAGCCGGGCAAGGAGTACCTGGTGGAGGCGCGCCTCCTGCCGATCGCCCGGCAGATGGGCCTGCCCGACGTCACCAAGCTGGTGGAGACGGTGCGCACCCGCCCGGACCCCGAGAACACCCGGCGGATCGTCGAGGCCCTCACCACGAACGAGACCTCGTGGTTCCGTGACGGCGACCCGTTCACCGCCCTCACCTCGACCGTGCTGCCGGCGCTGCTCTCGGCCCGCGGGTCCAACGAGCGCCTGCAGATCTGGTCGGCGGCCTCCTCGAGCGGGCAGGAGCCGTACACGATCGCGATGCTCCTGGACGACGCGCTGCCGAACGCGGCCTCCCGCGTCTCGATCACCGCGACCGACCTCTCCCGCGAGATGGTGCAGCGGACCCGGGCCGGCAAGTTCAGCCAGCTCGAGGTCAACCGCGGCCTGCCCGCCCCGATGCTCGTCCGCCACTTCCAGCGGTCGGGCACCGAGTGGGAGGTCTCGCCCAACCTCCGCCGCATGGTCACCGCCAGCGAGTGCAACCTCGCTGCGCCGCTGCCCCGGATGGGCCCGTTCGACGTGGTCTACCTGCGCAACGTGCTCATCTACTTCGACCTGCCCACCAAGCAGTCGATCCTCCGCCGTGTGCGGGACCTCATGCGACCCGACGGGTGGCTCTTCCTCGGCGCCGCCGAGACCACCCTCGGCGTCGACGACTCCTGGGAGCGGGTCGTCATCGGCCGCAGCTCCGCCTACCGCCCACTGAAGGGGGCCTGACATGCGTGCCTTGGTGATCGACGACTCGCGCGCGATGCGCCGGATCGTCACCAGCATCCTCACCGACCTCGGGTACGAGGTCCGCGACGCCGGCCACGGCGGTGAGGCGCTCGAGGTCCTCAACGAGGGCTGGCTCCCCGACCTGGCCACCATCGACTGGAACATGCCGGTCATGGACGGGCTGCAGTTCGTCTCCGCCGTCCGGTCCAACCCGGCCTGGCGCCGGATGACGATGATGATGGTGACCTCGGAGAGCGAGCACACCCAGATCGTCCGCGCGCTGGCCGCCGGCGCCCACGAGTACATGATCAAGCCGTTCACCGCCGACGCGTTCCGCGACAAGCTCGCCCTGCTCGGCCTGCTCCCGCAGGAGGTTGCCCTGTGACCAGCACCGACACCGGACAGCGCCGTCGCCTGAGCGACTCACGCCCGGTCATCACCGACCTCATGGACGAGGCCACCATCCTGTCCGTCGCCGAGGAGGCCTGGATCTCCCTCGTCGGCGAGGAGGAGGTCCTCGTGCCGCTGCCGGGCGACCTGCCCGGGGACGTCCTGTCCAGCTGGGTCGACGTCGTCGGCCCGTGGACCGGCAGCGTCGTCCTGACCACCGGCCGGGCCACTGCCGAGGCGCTCTCCCGCGCGCTGCTGCGCGAGGCCGCTCCCGAGGTGCTCGAGCTCGAGGACATCGAGGACGCGTTCGGCGAGATCGCCAACGTCGTCGGTGGCAGCGTCAAGGCCGCGCTCCCGGGCCCCTCGGCCCTGAGCCTGCCCCAGGTCGGCCACGCCCCGCTGGTGCGCAACCCCGGCGACGTCTGCCGGGTCGACGTCCTCTGGCGCGGCGAGCCGCTCACCATCTCCGTGCAGGGCGCGCTCCCGCCGCTGCCGGTTTCCCACTGAACCCACTGCGCGAAGAACGAGGTGCCACTGTGAAGATCCTGATCGCCGATGACAGCCGCGTGATGCGGCAGATCGTCATCCGCACCCTGCGTCAGGCGGGGTACGACGACCACGACATCGTGGAGGCCGAGGACGGCGCGGACGCGCTGGCCAAGGTGGGCTCGGAGAGCCCGGACCTGGTCCTGTCCGACTGGAACATGCCGAACATGACCGGCATCGAGTGCCTGCAGGCGCTGCGCGCCCAGGGCTCGCAGGTCCCGTTCGGCTTCGTGACCTCGGAGGGCTCCCCGGAGATGCGGGAGAAGGCCGCCAACGCCGGCGCGATGTTCCTCATCGCCAAGCCCTTCAACGAGGACACCTTCAAGGAGCACCTGGACGGGGTGATCGCGTGACCGCCCCGACCGGCGTGCAGCTGCCCGCCTCGAAGGACATCCGCGACATGCTGACCGGCCTGGTCGGCAAGCCGGTCGCCGTCTCCCCCGGCGCGCCGGTGACCCCGACGCCGGAGCGCCCGGTGTCCGTGGCCGTGTACGTGGACCCGCAGATGAACGTCAACGCCCTGTGCCTCATGGACCTGGGGGCGTCGGCCTACACCGGCTCCGCCCTGGCGCTCCTGCCTCCCGGCGGGGCCCAGGACGCGGTCGAGGAGGACGGCGAGCTCTCCGGCATGCAGGTCGAGGCGCTGTACGAGGTCGTGAACGTGCTCTCCGCGCTGTTCAACGTCCCGGGTGCCCCGCACTCCAAGCTGCACAAGCTGTACGCCCCCGGCGAGGAGGTGCCCGGCGACCTGGCCGGCATGCTCTCTGCCTTCAACCGGATCGACCTCAACATCGAGGTCCCGACCTACGGCAAGGGTGCGCTCTCCTTCGTCGTCCCCTGACGCGCACCGCAGCACCACGCCACGACCCCTGTCGCCCACCGGCGACGGGGGTCGTGGCGTGTTGCACGTGGAACAGGTGGGGCCGGTCAGGCCGAGGCGGCGGCCCGCCGGTCGTCGGCCTCCGTGGGCAGGCAGGCCCAGACGTGCTTGCAGTCGTCGTCGACGTACCAGCCGTGCGCGACCGACAGGCGGGCGACGAGCTGCAGCCCCATCCCGCCCTGGGCGGGGTCCCGGTCGACGGTGGGCGCGGGCATGGTCTCCGGCGACCTGTCGCTGACGTCCAGCAGCCAGCCGCCGCTGCCGGCCACGACGGTGGCGACGACGGGCCGCTCGCCGTGGCGCAGGGCGTTGGAGGCCAGCTCGTCGAACGCGAGGACGAGCTGCTCGCTGGACGGGTCGTCGCCCTCGGGCGGGTGGCCGACGCGGCAGAGGCGGGACCGCAGGGTCGCCCGCGCCGCCGCGAGCTCGCCGAGGCCGCTGAGCCGCCAGCGCCAGACCTCGCCGCGACCGTCGGGCAGCCGGCGCACGGGCCATGCGAGTCGGGCCATGCCTCCCCCTCGGCTCGGGACGTGGACATCTCCGTGGTGCCCCGTCCGGCCGCGTGTCAACCCCCGCGGGCGGCCGAGACCCCTGTGCTGTGGTCAGCGTCACGTCACCGGTGAGAGGGGCACCCCGAGGCGTCCGCATTGCTTTCCGTCCGGTGAGCCGCCAGGCTGGGTGGACTGCTGCCACTGCGCGGCCGAGTGGCTGGAGCGAAGCGGGCATGGGGCGGGACGACACGGCGCTCCTGCGTGCCGACCTCCTGCTCCAGGCCGTCGAGGGCATGGACCGCCCGCTCTTCGTGCTCGACGAGGACTGGCTCTTCGCGTACGTGAACCCGGCCGGCGCCCAGGTGCTCGACCGCACGGTCGGAGACCTGCTGGGCCGCGACATCTGGGTGGAGTTCCCCGAGGCCGTGGGCGGTCCCTTCGAGCAGCTGTACCGCTCGGTCCGGAGCTCGGGACGCGCCGGCAGCACCGAGGCCTGGTTTGGGCCGCTGGAGAAGTGGTTCCGCGCCGACGCCTTCCTCACCGACGCCGGCCTGGTGGTCAGCTACGACGACGTCACCGAGCGCCGGCGGGCCGACGACGAGCGCGCGGCCGCCGTGGCCGCCCGGGAGCAGGCCGCCGCCGAGGCCGCCCGCGAGGCCCGCCGGGCCGAGGAGGCCGGACGCCACCTGATGCTCCTCGGCGACATCAGCCAGGAGATGACCTCGACCCTGGACCACGAGGTTGCCGCGGGCCGCTTCGCCGCCCGCGTGGTGCCCCTGCTCGCCGACTGGTGCCTGGTCAGCGTCGTCGACCGCGATGGGCGCCGTCGCGACGTCGGCCGCGCGCACCGCGACCCCGCCATGGTCGAGGCCATGCACCGGTACGCCGACGCCCGGGTCGCGTCGAACAGCGTGGAGGCGCCGGTCCCGACGGCGATGCGCAGCGCGGAGCCGGTGGTCATCGAGCGGCTCACCGAGCACCACCTCGAGACGATGATCGACGGCGAGGAGAGCCGCGAGGCGCTGGCCCCGCTCGCGCCGTCGGCGGTGGCCACCTTCCCGCTCGTCGCCCGCGGCGAGGTGCTGGGCGCCTTCACGCTGGTGAACGGGGCCGACCGCGGCCCGCACACGGAGGCGGAGCTGCGGACGGCGCAGATCGCCGCCCGCCGGGCGGCGCAGGCCCTGGACAACGCGCGCCTGGTCTCGCTCAACCACCAGGTCGCCGAGCGGCTGCAGCTGAGCCTGCTCTCGCCGCCGGTCCAGCCCGACCACCTCGAGCTGGCGGTGCGCTACCGGCCCGCGACGCAGGGCGTCTCGATCGGCGGGGACTGGTACGACGCGTTCCTGCAGCCCGACGGCGACACCGTCGTCGTGATCGGCGACGTGATGGGCCACGACATCGAGGCCGCCGCCGCGATGGGCCAGGTCAAGACCCTGGTCCGGGGGATCGCCTTCGACCGGCAGGAGGAGCCGGCCGCCCTGCTGGGCCGGGTCGACCACGCGCTCGTCGGGCTGGCGGTGCCGGCCATGGCCACCGCGCTGGTCTGCCGGGTGCAGCAGGACGACTCCGACCGCGCCGCCGGTGTGCGCCGGCTGAACTGGGCGTCGGCCGGCCATCCGGACCCGCTGCTGCTGCTCCCCGACGGCCGGGTCGAGGACCTGAGCGCGCAGGTGGGCCCCCCGCTGGGCATCGGCTGGTCCGGGCAGCGCGCCGACGGCGTGGCGGCCATGCCCGACGGCAGCACGCTGGTGCTGTTCACCGACGGGCTCTTCGAGCGCCGCGGGCTGCCGCTGGACGACGGCCGCGCGCAGGTGCGCGCCGTCCTGGAGCGCTCGGCCGGCTGCACGCTGACCGAGCTGTGCGACCGGCTCCTCGCGGAGATGCTGGGCGAGGGCGTCGAGGACGACGTCGCCGTGCTCGCGGTGCGGGCGCACCCCCAGGTCGGCGAGCGCCCCGCCGAGGCCGGTCCGGAGGTCCTGCCGCCCCTTCCCCGCTGAGGGGACGACGTCAGGCCCGCTCGATCGCGAACGCGACCAGGAACCCGAGCGTCGTGATGAGCCCGGTCCAGATGCGGGTGCGCTCGAACGCCTCCGGGATCATCGTGTCCGCGACCATCGTGAGGATCGCCCCGGCGGCGACAGCGGTGATGACCGCGACCGCCTCCGGGGGTGCGTCGCCCAGCGCGAGGTAGCCGACGAGCGCCGACAGCCCGCTGGCCACCGCGATGCCGCCCCAGACGCCGAAGACGTAGGCCGCCGAGCGCCCGCTGCGCTTCATGCCCGCGGCCGAGGACAGCCCCTCGGGCACGTTGGAGATGAACACGGCGGCGAGCACCGGGGTGCTCACGCCACCGCCGGCCAGGAGCCCCAGCCCCAGGACCACCGACTCCGGGACCCCGTCCAACAGCGCCCCGACCGCGATCGCCGCGCCGCTGCCGGACTGCTCCTCCTCCGAGGGCTGCTGGTCCTCCGAGCGCTTGCGGTGCCGCGCGCCCCGCCTCGCCAGCGCGATGTTCGCGGCCAGGTAGACGGCCGCCCCGCCCAGGAACCCGGCCGCCGTCGGGCCCAGCCCGCCGGTGTCGGCAGCCTCCTCCACCAGGTCGAACGCGACCGCGGAGATCAGCACCCCGGAACCGAAGGCCATCACCCCGGCGACCACCGCCTGCGGCACCCGCACGAACCAGGCGACCGCAGCGCCCAGCACCAACGCGGCCCCGCCCAGGAGGCCCCACAGCCCTGCTTCCACCCACACCGGCACGAGCGGTGCGGTGCCCAGCAGCCGCGGGTCGAACCGCTACTCGGGGTGGCGCAGCAGGTAGCGGCCGAAGTGCGGGACGGTGAAGGCGATCTGGCCGCGCTCGGCGGAGTAGACCAGCCCCTTCTTGATCAGCGAGTCCCGCGCGGGGGAGAGGGACGCGGGCTTGCGCCCCAGCGAGACCGCCACCTCCGACGTCGCCACCGCCGCGCCGCCCGGACCGCCGAGCTCGGCCATCGCGTGCATGTACTCGCGCTCGGCCGGGGTGGCCCGGTCGTAGCGGGAGCCGAAGAACCCGACGGCCAGCTCCGCCTCGGCGACGGGCGCCGCCATCGCGACGTCGGCGGCGGTGACGGGGGAGGAGGCCGCGACGTCCCAGGTGACCTTGCCGTAGGCCTGCACGAAGTACGGGTACCCGTCGGCGGCCTCGTAGAGGGCGTCCAGCGCCCCCTGCTCGAACTCGACGCCCTCCCGCTCCGCCGGGGCGATGAGCGCCCGGTCGGCGGCCTCCCGCTCCAGCCGGTCGATGCGCAGGTAGCGGAACAGCCGCTCCGAGTAGCTCTTCGAGGCGCTCAGCACGGCGGGCAGGTGGGGGAGGCCCGCGCCGACGACGATCAGCGGCGCCCCCTGCTGGGACAGCTCGTGGCAGGCGGCGCAGATCGCCGAGACGTCGTCGGGCTGGATGTCCTGCATCTCGTCGATGAACAGCGCTATCCCGCTGCCGATGTCGGCGGCCACCCCCGCGGCGTCGCTGAGCAGCTCCACCAGGTCGATCTCCATGTCGCCGGAGTCGGCCCGGCCGCTGGCCGCGGGGACGTCGATCCCCGGCTGCCAGCGGTCCCGGACCTTGGCGTCGGCCGGCGCCACCCGCTGGGCGAAGGCCTTCACCACGCCGAGCACCTCGGCCACCGACTCCTGGTCGCCGTGCCGCGGGCCGAGCTCGCGCAGGGCCATGTGCAGCGCCGAGGAGACCGGCCGGCGCAGCGACTGCTCGGGCCGGGCCTCGATCTTGCCGGTGCCCCAGCCGCGGGAGATGGCCGCCGACCGCAGCTGGTTGAGCAGCACGGTCTTCCCGACGCCGCGCAGCCCGGTGAGCACCAGCGAGCGCTCGGGGCGGCCGTGCGCGATCCGCTCGAGGACCACGTCGAAGGCCTGCAGCTCGCCGTCCCGGCCGGCGAGCTCGGGCGGGCGCTGGCCGGCGCCGGGGGCGTAGGGGTTCCGGACGGGATCCATGTCGACCACCGTATGGCGTTCTCTAGCCCGCACCGTAGAGATCGGTAGAACCACCTAGCGCGTGTCGCGAGGTTCCTCTGCGCCTCTCTAGCGACGACGCTAGAGGACCGAAGACGCCGCGATGGGCCGGTCGGGCGATCTTGGGCGCTAGCGTGGGCCCGTGCTCAGGTTCGCGTTGAAGGTCGTGCTCATGGCCGGGGTCTTCTACCTGGTCGACCTCGTGCTGGACGGCGTCGCCGTCGTCGGCAACCCGGACGCCCCGCTGGGGGAGGTCGGCACGTTCCTCTGGATCGCGCTCATCTTCGCCGTCGTCAACGCGGTCGTCGGTCCGATCCTGCGGCTGATGTCGCTGCCGTTCGTGCTGGTGACCCTCGGGCTGTTCCTGCTGGTCATCAACGCGGCGCTGCTCGGCATCACCGCCGCGATCACCGACCGGCTCACCGTCGACGGCTTCGTGACCGCCGTCCTGGGCGGCCTGCTGCTCGCGATCGGCGGCTGGGCCGCCGACCAGATCGTCGAGAAGGGCTGACCGCCCCCGCCTCACCGGGACCCGCCGCGTCGCCGTGACGGGTGTCTCAGCGGGCAGTAGCGTGGCCTTTCATGGCCCATGACACCGGTGTGGTCCCGGAGATCCCGGTGCGCCACCGGGACGGCGCCCCCGCGGCCGGCTCGCTGACCGAGCTCGCCGCGCTCGAGGCCGCCCGCGACGAGAAGCGGCAGGTGCTCGACCGGGCGGCGGAGGGCGCCGTGGCCGGGCTGGCGCCGTCCGGCACGCTGCCCGCCGGCTGCCGTTCCGAGGACGTGCCCGCGTTCCTGCGGCGCTACTACTGGAGCGAGCCCGCCGAGGAGGTCCTCGGGCACCCGCCGGAGCAGCTGGCCGCGCTCGCGCTCGGCCACCTCGCGCTGGCCGAGGTGCGGCCCAAGGGTGCGGCCACCGTCGACGTGCACCACCCCGGCGGCGAGCGCGCCCGCGCCGTCGTGCGGCTGGTCACCGACGACATGCCGCACCTGGTCGACTCCGTCACCGCCGAGGTCGTCCGCCAGGGCTTCGCCCTGGACCACATCGTGCACCCGGTGCTCGTCGTCCGACGCGACCTGCGCGGCCGCATCACGGCCTTCTGCGACAGCGCCGACGCCCCGGCCTGCGGCGCGGACGCGGTCGCGGAGTCGTGGATGGCGGTGGTCCTCGACGGGCCGCTGGACGACGAGGCCGCCGAGGACCTCGTCGCCGGCCTGCGCACCGTGCTCGACGACGTCCGGTCCGTGTGCGAGGACAGCGACCGCCTGCGCGAGCGGGTGCGCGAGCTCGCCGCCCGGCTGGAGCACATGGCGGTCCCGGCCGGGGCGGCCCACCCCTCCGACGACCCGGCGGAGGCCGCCGCGCTGCTGCGCTGGCTGGCCGACGGCAACTTCGTCCTGCTCGGTGCGCGCGAGGTGGACCTGACCGGCGACGCCGTCCGCGCGGTGCCCGGCACGGGCCTCGGTGTGCTGCGCAGCGACGCCGACATGAGCGGTGGCACCGCCACCCCCGAGGCGGCCCAGGCGCCGGCCGACCACCTGCTCAGCGTCACCAAGGCCGACACCCGCGCCACGGTTCACCGGCGGGCCTGGCTGGACCTGGTCACCGTCACCGCTCCGCCGGACGCCTCCGGCGCGCGGCGGCAGTACCGCTTCGTCGGGCTGTTCCCCACCTCGGCCTACACGAGCAGCGTGCTCGACGTCCCGGTCGTGCGGCGGCGGGTGGCCGAGGTGATCGCCCGGTCGGGGGTGCCGGCCGACAGCCACACCGGCAAGGAGCTGCTCGACGTCCTCGAGACCTACCCCCGCGACGAGCTCATGCAGGTCGACGCCGACGAGCTGCTGCCCGTCGCCATGGCGGTCCTGCACCTCCAGGAGCGCCGGCAGACCCGGCTGTTCCTCCGCCAGGACCCGACCGGGCGGTTCTGGTCCGCGCTGGTCTACCTGCCCCGCGACCGGTACACCACCGAGGTCCGGCTGGCGATGCAGCAGACGCTGCTCGAGCGGCTCGGCGGCACCAGCATCGAGTTCACCGCCCGCTCCACGGAGTCGGTGCTCGCCCGGCTGCACTTCGTCGTCCGGCTCCCGGTCGGCCGGAAGGGCTCGCCGCA
Source organism: Blastococcus sp. TF02A-35 (assembly GCF_004571075.1). Taxonomy (GTDB): domain Bacteria; phylum Actinomycetota; class Actinomycetes; order Mycobacteriales; family Geodermatophilaceae; genus Blastococcus. The sequence goes on along the minus strand of NZ_SPQP01000035.1, from coordinate 23,423 downwards.
GCGGGTGCCCGTGGACGTCGAGGCGCTGCAGGCCGAGCTCGCCGCGGCCGCCCGCAGCTGGACCGACGCGCTGGCCGACGCCCTCGCCGCCCGGTTCGGCGCGGACGCGGAGAAGGTCTTCGCGCGGGTCGCCGACGCGTTCCCGGCCGCGTACCAGGACGACTTCCCGGCCGACCGCGCGGTGGAGGACCTCGTCCGCCTCGAGGAGCTGGCCCCCGGCGGGCTCGCGCTCCGGCTCTGGACGGCGCCGGGCGCGGCACCCGGCGAGCGGCGGCTGACCGTCTACCGCGTCGGCGAGCGGCTGCTGCTCTCCCAGATCCTGCCGATGCTGCAGAACATGGGCGTCGACGTCGTCGACGAGCGGCCCTACGAGCTCGACCGGATCGGCGCGCCGCCCACCTGGATCTACGACTTCGGCGTCGCCGTCCCCCCGGTCGAGCTGCCGCTGCTGCGCTCGCTGCCGGAGCGGTTCACCGAGGCCGTCGGCGCGGTGTGGCGCGGCGAGGCCGAGGACGACGGTCTCGGCGCGCTGGTGATGCTGGCCGGCCTCAACTGGCGGCAGGTCGCCGTGGTGCGCGCCTACGTGCAGTGGCTGCGCCAGGCGGGGCTGCCGTTCAGCCAGTCCTACGTGGAGCAGACCCTCGCCGCGCACCCGGGCGTCGTCGCCCGGCTCGTCGCGCTGTTCGAGACCCGATTCTCCCCGGGGCGGGTCAACGGCCGGGAGGGCCGGCAGGCTGACCTGGTCGAGGCGCTGCGCCGCTCGATCGGCGAGGTGGCCTCGCTGGACGCCGACCGGGTGCTGAGCTCGCTGCTCGCGGCGGTGACCGCCACCCAGCGGACGACGTACTACGCCATGTCGCTGGCCACCCGACCGGCGCTGGCGCTCAAGCTCGACCCCGCCGAGGTGCCCGACCTGCCCGACCCGCGGCCGAAGCACGAGGTGTGGGTGAGCAGCCCGCGCGTCATGGGCGTCCACCTGCGGTTCGGCAAGGTCGCGCGCGGCGGGCTGCGCTGGTCCGACCGGCGCGAGGACCTGCGCACCGAGATCCTCGGGCTGGTCAAGGCGCAGATGGTGAAGAACACCGTCATCGTGCCGACCGGCGCCAAGGGCGGGTTCGTCGTCAAGCGCCCGCCGGGCGAGGGCGCCACCCGCGACGAGGTGCTCGCCGAGGGGCAGGCCTGCTACCGGATCTTCATCGGTGCGCTGCTCGCCCTCACCGACAACCTCGTCGACGGAAAGGTGGTGCCGCCGAGCAAGGTCGTCCGGCACGACGGCGAGGACTCCTACCTCGTCGTCGCCGCGGACAAGGGGACGGCGACCTTCTCCGACCTGGCCAACGAGGTGGCGCTGGAGCGCGGCTTCTGGCTCGGCGACGCCTTCGCCTCCGGCGGCTCGGTCGGCTACGACCACAAGGCCATGGGCATCACCGCCCGCGGCGCGTGGGAGTCGGTGACCCGGCACTTCCGCGAGCTGGACCTGGACGTGCAGCGCCAGGACTTCACCGTCGTCGGCGTCGGCGACATGTCCGGCGACGTCTTCGGCAACGGCATGCTGCTGTCCGAGCACATCCGGCTGGTCGCCGCCTTCGACCACCGGCACGTCTTCGTCGACCCCACCCCGGACGCGGCCACCTCGTTCACCGAGCGCAAGCGGCTCTTCGAGCTGCCCCGGTCGAGCTGGGCGGACTACGACCCGCAGCTCATCAGCGCCGGGGGTGGCGTCTGGCCGCGCACCGCCAAGTCGATCCCGGTGTCCGACCAGATGCGGACCGCGCTCGGCCTCCCCGACGTCGTCACCTCGCTGAGCCCGGTCGACCTCATGCGGGCGGTCCTGCTGGCGCCGGTGGACCTGCTGTTCAACGGCGGCATCGGCACCTACGTGAAGGCGGCGTCGGAGAGCCACCTCGAGGTCGGCGACAAGGCCAACGACGCCCTGCGGGTCGACGGCGGGCAGCTGCGCGTCCGGGTCGTCGGCGAGGGCGGCAACCTCGGGCTGACCCAGCGCGGACGCGTGGAGTACGCGCTGGCCGGCGGTCGCGTGAACACCGACGCCATCGACAACTCCGCCGGCGTGGACACCTCCGACCACGAGGTCAACATCAAGATCGCGCTGAACCGGCCGGTGGCCGACGGCGCTCTGGACGCCGAGGCGCGCGCGGCCCTGCTGGGCGAGATGGCCGACGACGTCGCCGTCGACGTCCTCACCGACAACCACGCGCAGAACGCCACCCTCGCCACCGAGACCGCCTCGGCGCGCAGCCTGCTCGACGCGCACGAGCGGTTCATCCGGTCGCTGGAGCGCTCCGGCCGGCTGCTGCGGGCGGTCGAGGCCCTGCCGGACGACCGCGGCCTGGCCGAGCGGCGCCGGGACGGGCACGCGCTCACCAGCCCCGAGCTGTCGGTGCTGCTGGCCTACGCCAAGCTCCAGGCCGGCGACGCCGTGCTGCAGTCGTCGCTGCCGGACGACCCGGCGCTGGAGTCGCTGCTGGTCGGGTACTTCCCCGCGCCGCTGCGGGAGCGCTTCCCCGCGGCGGTCACCGGGCACCCGCTGCGCCGGGAGATCATCGCGACCGCGCTGACCAACCGGGCGGTGAACGTCGCCGGCGTGACCGGGCTGTTCCGGCTGGCCGAGGAGACCGGCGTCCCGCTCCCGGCCGTGGTGCGGGCGCACGCGGTGGCCCGGGCGGTGTTCGGCGTCGACGACATGTGGGACGCCGCACGGACGCTGGACAACGTCGTGCCGGCCGCGGTCCAGGTGGAGATCCGCACGGAGGCCACCCGCCTGGCCGAGCGGGCGACCCGGTGGCTGCTGCGCCAGCCCGACCTCACCTCCGACACCCCGCCGCCGCTCGCCGACGTGACCGCTCGCTTCGCCGCCTCGGTGGCCGAGGTCCAGGCGGGGCTGCGCGGCTGGCTGATGGGCCGGGAGGCCGAGGCGTACGCCGCCCGCGCCGCGCGGCTGGGCGAGGCCGGGGTGCCCGAGGAGCTGGCCGCACGGGTGTCGGTCGCCTCGCTGCTGCCGGCGGCCCTCGACCTCGCCGTCGTCACCGAGCGCACCGGGGCACCGGTGGCGCTGGCGGGCCAGGTCATGCAGCGGCTCGCCGAGCGGCTGGGGTTGGCCCCGCTGCGCGACCAGGTGACCGCCCTGCCGCGGGACCGGCGCTGGCCGGCGATGGCGCGGGCCTCGCTGCGCGACGACCTGGGGATGGAGCAGTCCTCGCTCACGGAGGACGTGCTGGGCCTGCGCACCTCCGACGACGAGTCGCCCGCGGACCTGGTGGCCCGCTGGGAGGAGGGCTGGGACACCGCCCAGCGCCGCGCGGCCGCCCAGCTCGCCGACATCACCGCGGGGGACCGGCAGGAGCTGGCCGAGCTCCTGGTGGCGGTGCGGACCCTGCGCGGGCTGCGCAAGCGCCGCCAGGCCCGCCGCGTCGCCCGCCCCGGGGACGAGAAGAAGTAGGCCCGCCGACGAGTTCTACGAACTCGTGGCCATCAGCGGCTGATCGCCACGACTTCGTAGAACTCGTCGCGGGTCGCACGCGCGGGCGACCCTAACGAGGGTCGGGGATGTCGCTCGCGTGCGCCTCGGGACGGCTATGACGGCGTCTACACCTCTCTATCCCATGCGCTAGAGAGGTGTAGAAGGGGTCAGAGGGGTGGGCGGCGCTCGCCGAACCGGGTCGCCCGCTCGAACGCGTGCCCCACCTCGAGCACCCGCCGGTCGGCGCGCGGCGGCCCCACGACCTGCAGCCCCACCGGCAGCCCGCCCGGCGTGAACCCGCCCGGCACCGAGAGCGCCGGGCAGCCGGTGGGGGAGAGCAGCGTGCACGAGCGCATCCACGCCAGGTAGTCCTCCTGCGGCACCCCGGCGATCTCGGTCGGGTACTCCAGCTCCACCGGGAACGGCAGCACCTGCGTCGTGGGCGCCAGCAGGACGTCGTAGCGGGTGAAGAACTCGACCACCCGCTCGTGCAGCCTGGTGTGCCGCTGCTCGGCCCGCGCCAGGTCGGCGCCGGTCAGCCGCGCCCCCAGCGCCGCGTTCCAGCGGATCGTCTCCTTGACCTGGTCGGGGTGGCGGCGCACCAGGTCGGAGAAGGTGGCGTCGAACAGCCAGGCCCGCAGCGTCCCGAACACCTCGTCGGCGCCGGAGAGGTCCGGGCACGCCTCCTCGACCCGCGCGCCCAGCTGCTCGAGCACCGGCAGGGACGCCGTCAGCACCTCGGTGACCGCCGGGTCCACCGTCACCCGGCCGCCGAGATCGGGCGCCCACGCGACCCGCAGCCCGTCCAGCCGCTCGGGCAGGGGCGCGGCGAACGAGGCCGGGTCCTCGGCCAGCGAGATCGGCACGCGCGGGTCCGGGCCGGCGAGCACCGAGAGCTGCAGCGCCACGTCGGCGACCGTGCGGCCCATCGGGCCCTGCACCGACAGCGTCGACCAGGCCATCGGCGCCGGCCACGTCGGCACCCGCCCGGGGGTCGGGCGCAGCCCCACCACGTTGCAGAACGCCGCCGGGTTCCGCAGCGAGCCGCCCATGTCGCTGCCCTCGGCCAGCGGCACCAGCCCCGCCGCGAGCGCCGCCGCCGCGCCGCCGCTCGACCCGCCCGCGGACAGGCCGTGCCGGTAGGGGTTGTGCGTGGCGCCGAACACCGGGTTCACCGTGTGCGACCCGGCCGCGAACTCCGGCACGTTCGTCTTGCCGACCCGGACCGCGCCCGCCGCCCTCAGCCGGGCCACGACGAGCTCGTCGCGCAGCGGGACGGTGTCCCGGTGCAGCGGCGACCCCCAGGTGGTCCGCATGCCGCCGGTCGCGTGCGTGTCCTTGTGCGCCACCGGCAGGCCGTGCAGCGGGCCCAGCGGCTCGCCGGCCGCCTGCGCGGCGTCGGCGGCGTCCGCGGCCGCCCGGGCGCCCTCGGCGTCCAGCGTCACGACGGCGTTGAGCGCCGGGCCCAGCCGCTCGATCCGGTCCAGGTGCGCCTCCAGCAGCTCGCGGGCGGACACCTCCCCGGAGCGCACCAGGCCGGCCAGCTCGGTCGCGGGGCGCGTGCACAGCTCGTCGGCGGTCACCGGGCCAGCCTCGCAGAAGCCCGGGTGCGCGCGACCCGGGTCACCGGTGAACGATGGAGGCGATGACCGACGAACGAGCGACGACCGGCGAGCACGCCACCTTCGAGACCCTGGGCCTGCGCCCGGAGCTGCTGAAGGCGCTGTCCGCCCTCGGCTACGAGGAGCCCACGCCCATCCAGCAGGAGGCGATCCCGCCCCTGAGCGAGGGCCGCGACCTGCTCGGGCAGGCAGCCACCGGCACCGGCAAGACGGCGGCTTTCTCCCTGCCGGTGCTCCAGCGGCTGGAGGCCCACCGCCGCGGGAAGCCCCCCGTCGCGCTGGTGCTCGTGCCCACTCGCGAGCTCGCCGTCCAGGTCTCCGAGGCGCTGCACCGCTACGGCCGCGACCTCGGTGCCCGCGTCCTCCCGGTCTACGGCGGGGCGCCGATCGTGCGCCAGCTGCGGAGCCTGGAGTCCGGGGTGGACGTCGTCGTCGCCACCCCCGGCCGCGCCCTCGACCTGGTCAACCGCGGCGCGCTGGACCTCGGTGACATCGCCACCGTCGTGCTCGACGAGGCCGACGAGATGCTCGACATGGGCTTCGCCGAGGACCTGGAGGCGATCCTCGACGAGACGCCGGAGCAGCACCAGACCGTCCTGTTCTCCGCCACGATGCCGCGCCGGCTGGACGCGCTGGCCCGGCGGCACCTGTCGGACCCCGTGCGGATCACCATCGCCCGCGAGAAGGCGTCGGCGGGGGAGCCCCCGCGGGTCCGGCAGACCGCCTACGTGGTCCCGCGCGGGGCCAAGCCCGCTGCGCTGGGCCGGATCCTCGACGTCGAGGCGCCGACGGCGGCGATCGTCTTCTGCCGCACCCGCGAGGAGGTCGACACCCTCACCGACACGCTCAACGGCCGCGGCTACCGGGCCGAGCCGCTGCACGGCGGGATGAGCCAGGAGCAGCGCGACAAGGTCATGGGCCGGCTGCGCAGCGGCACGGCGGACCTGCTGGTCGCCACCGACGTCGCCGCGCGCGGCCTGGACATCGAGCAGCTCACGCACGTCGTGAACTACGACGTCCCCTCGGCGCCGGAGTCCTACGTGCACCGCATCGGCCGGGTCGGCCGGGCCGGGCGCGAGGGCGTGGCCATCACGCTGGCCGAGCCGCGCGAGCACCGGATGCTCAAGACGATCGAGAAGGTCGCCGGATCGCCCATCGCCGTGGAGAAGGTCCCCACGGTCGCCGACCTCCGCGCGCGCCGGCTGGACCTCACCCGTGGTGCGCTGCGGGAGAGCCTGCTCACCGACGACCTCGACCGCTTCCGGGTGGTGGTGGAGAGCCTGGCCGACGAGTTCGACCTCATGGAGGTGGCGCTCGCCGCGGTCAAGCTCGCGCACGAGGCCGGCAACGGGGTAGACGACGACGAGGAGATCCCGCAGGTCACCTTCCGGCAGGACTCCGGTGGCCGTCCCGACACCCGTGGTGGGAGCCGCGACGGCGGTCGGGATGCCGGGCGTGCGCCGCGGCGCTCCTCCGGTCCGGCCGGCCGGCTGTTCGTGGGCCTGGGCCGGGAGGCCGGGATCCGCCCGGGCGACCTGGTCGGTGCCATCACCGGCGAGACCGGGCTGACCGGCCGGGACGTCGGGTCGATCGAGATCCACCAGCGGTTCGCCCTGGTCGAGGTGCCGGAGGCGGCGGTCGACGAGGTGATCCAGGCCCTCAAGGCCACGATGATCAAGGGCCGCAAGGCCACAATCCGGCGGGACCGCTCCTGAGAGGACCCCGGCCTCCCCACCCTTCGCAGGCTCAGGGGGCGAGGATCTCCGGGGGCACCGTGGGCGGCACCCGGTTGGGGCCGGCCTCGGGCGGCCGTGGCCGGTCCTGGGGGTGCAGCCGGACGGCGACGAGCGCGACGTCGTCCTCCGGGCGGCCGTGCACCAGGCGCTCCAGGAGCTCGTCGAGCAGCTCCTGCAGCGGCAGGCCGGCGAGCTCGATCAGCGCCTCGCGCAGCCGGTGGATGCCCTCGTCCAGGTCGGAGTCGCGGCGCTCGACCAGGCCGTCGGTGTAGAGCAGCACCGTGGACCCGCGGTCGAGGGTGATCACCGACTCGCGGCGCCGGCTGGCCGCGTCGACGCCGAGCAGCAGGTCGCCGTTCCACTCCGCGAGCTCCGCGACGCTGCCGTCGGGGTTGATGATCAGCGGCGGCAGGTGGCCGGCGTTGGCCCAGCGCATCCGGGTCAGCCCGCGCGCGAGCTCGTCGGGCGTCTGCTCGAAGCGGGCCACGGCCGCGGTGGCCAGCGTCCGCATCTGCAGCGTGGTCATCGAGGTGTCCAGGCCGCGCAGCACCTCGACCGGCCCGGCGTCGCTGTAGGTCGCGATGCCGCGCAGCAGCCCGCGCAGCTGCCCCATGGCGGCGGCGGCCTCGGTGTCGTGGCCGACGACGTCGCCGATGACCAGCATCGTCGTCCCGCCCGGCTGCATGAAGGCGTCGTACCAGTCGCCCCCGACCCGGGCCGCCTCGGCGGCCGGCAGGTAGCGGACGGCGATCTCGGCGTGGTCGGGCTCCGGCGGCTCGGTGAGCAGGCTGCGCTGCAGGCCCTCCGCGAGCTGCTGCTGGGCGCCGTAGAGGCGGGCGTTGTCCAGAGCCAGGCCCACCCGCTCCGCGACGTCCTGCGCGGTGGCGACGTCGTCCTCGCGCGCGGGCGTGCCGTCGGCGTAGTAGACGGTCAGCAGGCCGAGGGTCCGGTTCCGGCCGCGCATGGGCAGCACGATGGCCTCCCGGGGCGCCAGCCGGGCGGCGAGCTCGCGGGCCTCCCCGGGCGCCAGGAGGGAGGACACCTCGCGGCCGTCGCGGCGGATGGCCTCGCCGGTGCGCAGGGCGACGGCGGCCGGCGAGTCCGGCGGCATCGCGTCCAGCCGGAGCTGGGTGTACCGCTCGAGGACCGGCCGCATCGCCTCGTCGGCGTGCCAGCAGCCGACGTCGCGGGCCCGGCCGTCGGAGTCGACGACGGTCACGATGCAGAAGTCGGCCAGCGCGGGCACGACCAGCTGCGGGAGGTGCGCGGTGGCCGCCTCGGTGTCCAGCGCACCGGCGAGGTCGGCGCTGACGCCGGCGAGCAGGGCCAGGCGCCGGGCGGCGTGCTCGGCCTGCTCCTGGACGCGCCGGCGCTCGGTGACCTCGAGGAAGTACACCGACAGCCCGTCGGGGCTGCGCCAGGCGCGCAGCTCGTACCAGCCGTCCAGCGGTGCGGGGTAGTAGGCGTCGAAGGAGATCGACTCGCCGGTGCGCACCGCCTCGCGGTAGCGGTCCTCGAAGATGCTGTTCACCGCGGCGGGGAAGGCCTCCCACAGGACCCGGCCGAGCAGCGCCTCCCGGGAGGTCTGCAGCAGCCGCTCGGCGACGGCGTTGACGTAGGTGAACCGCCAGTCGTGGTCCAGGCTGTAGAAGCCGGCCGGCATCGCCTCCAGGACCCGGGTCACCAGGGTGGCGGCCTCGCGCTCGCCGGTCACGTCGACGGCGGTGCCGAGGATGCGCGCCGTCCTCCCGTCGGGGCCGACGACCGACCGGCCCCGGGCGTGGATCCAGCGGGTCTCCCCGGAGGGCAGCAGGATCCGGTACGTGGCGTCGTACACGCCGGCGGTCTCGACGGCCTGGGTGAGCGCGTCGCTCACCCACTCGGCGTCCTCGGGGTGCAGCCGGGCGTCGAAGGCGTCGATCGTGCGGCCGAAGCTGCCCGGCTCGTAGCCGAACATGGCGATCAGCTGCTCGTCCCACGTCAGCTCGCCGGTCACCTGGTTCCAGTCCCAGGTGCCCACGCCGCCCGCCTCGGTGGCCAGCTCCCAGCGCACGCGGTCGTCCTCGTAGCGCTGCAGCAGTGCGGAGAGCTGCAGCTCGGTCATCACCGAGCCGGCCAGCTGCTGGAGGGTGGCGATCTCCGACGGGGCCCACGGCCGGGGCTCGGCGTCGAACACGCAGAGCGCCCCGAGGGGGAGGCCGTCCCCGTCGACGAGCGAGGTACCCAGGTAGGACCCGACGACGCCGGCCTTGACCGGGGGGAGGCCGTTGACCCGCTCGTCGTGCTGGGCGTCGGTCACCACCAGCGCCTCACCGGCCGGGAGGCCGGCGGTGACCGTGCAGAGCGACTCCTCCAGCGGCCCGCTGGTGCCCACCGCGGCGGCGCCCGTGCCGGCGGTCACGTGCTGGACGTCGAGGAGCAGGGACACCTGGCTGCCGGAGGTGCCCAGGAGGCGGGCGGCGAGCTCGGCCAGGCGGTCGAGCCCCGTGCGGTGCCCGGCGGGCAGGATCCGGCGCGCGGCATCGACCCGGTCGCGGTCGCGACGCAAGGAGGCCGCCGCGCGATCGGCGGGAGATGCTCCCGCGGCGACCGTGCGGTCCGTGGATGCGTCCACCGATGCCCTTCTGCTCCGGGCGTCCCGGATGTCCCTCGACCGGATGCACCCGGTTGCTCGAGTGGCGCTGTCCTGGCAGTTATGTCACGACCGGCAGGTTGCGCGCAACCAACCGGTCGTAATGCGAGCCATGTCTCGGCGTCAGGCGGGCACCACGAGCGTCAGGGCCGTGCCGCCGTCGTGTTCCACGTGCAACCCCGCCCGCCGGAGCAGCGTGCGCAGCCGCCCGACGTCGTCCGGCTCGGCGGTCGTGGTCGCCAGCAGGCGGGCCAGCCGGCCCTTGTGCGCCTTGTTGAAGTGGCTCACCACCGCGCGGGTCCCGTCGGGCCGCTCGCTGAGCACCGAGACCGTCACCGCGCCGGGGACCGGGGCCAGCGCCGCGTAGGAGCCGCTGCGCAGGTCGACCACCAGCTCCCCGACCGCGCCCAGCACGGGCGCCAGGGCGGGCTTCCAGAGCGCCCGCAGGGTCGGCAGCCCGGGCAGCGTCGAGCCGGCCGAGATCCGGTAGGCCGGGATCCGGTCACCGGCGGACACCAGCCCGAACAGCGCCGAGCCCACCGCCAGCCTGCGGTCCGCCCGTGCCCGCTGCGCGCGGGTGAGCGTCCCGACGTCCAGGGCGTCGTAGAGCACGCCGGTGTAGCGCTCGACCGCCGGGCGGGTCGGGCTGCTCCACAGCTCGGCGTTGCGCGCGATCTCGGCGTCCTGCTTCGGCGACAGGCCGAGCGCGGCACGGGACGCGGGGACGTCGTCGGCCAGCTTCACCAGGGCCTCGGCGACGGAGGTCCGGACGTCGGTCAGCTCGGGGGCGGTGAGCGACGCCAGGTCGAGCGGGGCGCCGTCCCCACCGGGGGCCTTCGTCTCCGACGGGGGGAGGAGGACCAGCACCGTCAGCCCGCCAGGTCGACGACCACCGGCGCGTGGTCGCTGGCGCCCTTGCCCTTGCGCTCCTCGCGGTCGATGAAGGCGTGCTCCACGCGGGAGGCGAGGGCGGGGGAGCCGAGCACGAAGTCGATCCGCATGCCCTCGCGGCGCGGGAAGCGCAGCTGCGTGTAGTCCCAGTAGGTGTGACCGGGCGTGCGCGACCAGTGTGAAGACGACGAGTTGCCGCCTGACCTGCATGAATACATCGCAATCAATGAGTGCCCATCAGTACCAATAGCAAGATCATGTGCCCCAAGTGTGCCCCAGCGAGCCGGCTCCATCGAGGCGCCATCCTGATTGCGGTGCATGGAGGCGAGCGACAGGCAGGCGCGGCGACGCCCCATGCCCGTCGGATTCTGTCCGTCGGCTGCGGCCGCCGGAAGGGCGCTGACGCGTCCCCTGCGGGGATGGGCCTCCGGCCCACCCTTCCCCCGGCCGCAACCGACGGAGAGGGGCGGGTTATGGGGGCGGACAGGGAGAACTGGGCGGAGGGCAACCTCGCGGACGCCAGCCGGCACGTCGGTGGGGCAGCGCCGCTGCTCGGCCCGGCACCAGCCACTCCGCGACCGGTGCGTCATGAGCGGAGAGCGGTCACCGTCTCGACGAGGCCCTGGTTGCTCAGGGCAGTGAGCACTTCGTCGACGCTCATCGGCGGGCGGCGCTTGCTGTCAGCGATGCGCTGGACCTCGCCGAAGACGACCTTCGGGTTCAAGTCGACCATCGCGAGCAGAAACTCGTCGGCGCTGCGGGCTTCGATGTCCCATGGGGCAAGCGCCTCGGTTGGGAAGTCCCCCAGGTCGTTGGTGACGACTATCTGGGCGCCGACCTTGATCGCGGCGGCCAAGACGTGCCGGTCGTCGGGGTCGGGGAGGTCGAGGACGTCAACGAGCGGCTCGTAGCCGGTGACCAGGGCATCTCGATGGCCTCGTTCATGAGCGTGCGGGTGCGCGCGAGTCGTTCCGGGTCGAGGTCGGGCCGGCTCTTGGACAGGCTCCAGAAGACCTCATCGAGGATCTCGTCGGTCCATCGGGCACGGACCAGCCCTGCCTGCGCAACCCGGATCAGCAGGTCGCGCAGGAGGTTGGGGTAGAGCACATTTGCGTCGTAGACGACAGTGAACGAAGCCACGTCAGGGGAGGTCCATCTCCTCGCTGAGTGCGGTCAGTTCGTCGGCGGCGGCGCGCCGCCTGCGGTCGTCCTCGCGCATGTACCGCAGCAGAGACTCCGCCTTGATCCGGCGGTGGCTGCCGACCTTGCGGTATTCGATCTCACTGTGGTCGAGCAGACCGATCAGGTACGGACGGCTCACGTTGAGCATGTCGGCGGCTTGCTGAGTGGTGAGTTCGGCGTGTGACGGGACCACCGAGACGCCTTCGCCAGCGGCCATGTGCGCGAGGACTTGGGCGAGGAGTTCGACCGCCGCCCGGGGGACGACGAGGGTGTCCCGGTGCTCGTCCTCGACGACCAGGCGCACGGCGTCCTTGTGCGTGTGGGTGCGCAGGTAGTTCTTGACGCTCTTCACCGCGTCGGCCGCGGTCGTCACATCGGTCGCGTCGGGCTGGATCGGTGGGTCAAGCAGCGACGTCATGATCAGCCTCTCCTTCTTCCTAATGTGTTGGCGGAGCCGCAGCTGTGTGCTGCGTCGGCGCCGGAGAGCACCCCAGACACCCCTGTCAGCAGTATTCGCAGCAGTCGCAGTAAACGCAATGTTCGCAGCGTCTATCGGCCGAATCCAGCTTCTACTTGACCCGGCCGGGTGACCGGGCGCGCTGGAGTGAAGGCGCCATCAGCGGCGTCGCCAGACGTGGGCACGGACGCAACGTGGCCATAGGCGGCGACCCGTACGTCCTTTAGCTGTCGGGGGTGGTCGTTGCGGCGACGCCTGTGCTGCGGGCCAACTCCCTCGTGGCCGTCACGTCTGCTCGTTGATCCACTCCATCCCTCGAGACGTCGCGCACGGCAGTTGCCGGTGGCGGTCACCGGTGTCGTCACGGCAGCAGCTCGAGGGCGAGTCCGGTGAGCACGTCAAGGCCGTCGGGGGAGAGAAGGGACTCGAGGTGAAACTGCACCGAGGCGAAGCTCGGCCCGCGGAGGGCGTGCACCTCGCCGGTGCCCGGCTCGGCGGCGACCAGCACGCCGGGCAGCCCCGACGGCGGGACGGCTGCAGCGAAGGTGTTGTAGTAGCCGACCCGCACCCGCTGGCCGTGAAGGTCGATGCTGCGCTGCGTGCCTTGGTGCGGCACCGGCAACGGGACGACGGTGAGCCCGAGCTGAACGGCCAGGACCTGGTGGCTGAGACACACCGCGAGCAGTGGGCGGCCGGTGTTGAGGCGCCGGCGCACGAGGGCGTGCAGGGCGGCGATCCGGGGGGAGGCGATGTTCCGCGGGTCACCGGGTCCGGGGCCGGCGACCAGTAGATCGGCGGTGTCGTCCGCGGGGTCGATCTCGTCCCAGCGGCGAACGGTGGCGATCATCCCCAGTCGGCGAAGCAGGTGCGCCAGCATCTGGGTCCACGCGTCCTCGGCGTCGACCACCAGGGCGCTGCGCCCGGCCAATGTTGGGTCCGGCCGGTCGTGCTGGGGGTGCGCCCAGAACGGGGCGAGCCGTTCATTCCGTCGGGCGAGCGCCTCGGTGACTCCGGGCTGGTCGGCCAACCGGTGGACCGGGCGGTGCTCCGGCGCGGGCAGCACGCCCAGGGCCCGCAGCACCCCGGCCGCCTTGGCGTGGGTCTCGGCGGTCTCGGCGATCGGGTCCGAGTGCCGGACCAGGGTCGCCCCGACCGGCACCCGCACGACACCGGTGGGTTCCAGGTACGCCGTCCGGATGAGGATGGGGGCGTCGAGCGTGCGTGCCCCGGCGTCGTCGGTTCCTATCAGTGCCAGCACGCCTGCGTAGTAGCCGCGGCCGGTGGTCTCGTGGCGGGCGATCACCCGCGCGGCGTTCTGCACGGGGGAGCCGGTGACGGTGGGGGCGAACATCGTCTCGCGCAGCACGTCGCGAACGTCAAGGTCACTCTTCCCGCGCAGCAGGTACTCCGTGTGGGCCAGCGCGCTCATCTGCCGAAGCTGCGGACCGATCACCTGCCCACCACGGGAGCAGACCCGGCTCATCATCTTGAGCTCCTCGTCGACCACCATGAACAGCTCCTCGACCTCCTTGTCGTCGACCAGGAAGGTGAGCAGCCCCTCGGTGGTAGGGCCGGACGGTGGGAAGCGGTAGGTGCCGCTGATCGGGTTCATCACCACTTCGCCCCCGGCGCAGCTGACGTGCCGCTCCGGAGTCGCCCCGACCATGGTCAGGTCACCGGCGTGCAGAGCGAACGCCCAGTAGGCGCCCGGCTCGCCCACCAGCAGTCGGCGCAGCACCCTCAATGCGGTGCTTGCCGGCGGGACCGAGGCGGTGGAGAGGTGGTCGCGGCGCAGCACGAAGTTGGCTCCCTCGCCCCGGCCGATTTCCTCGGCCACCACCCGCCGAACCAGGTCGGCGTAGGCGTCGTCAGCGACGTCGAAGTCGCCGCCGTTGACCCCGGGGTCCTCATTGGGCAGCAGATCCAGTGCCTCGTCCAGGGTCAGCACCTCGGAGTCGTGTACCACCAGGCAGCGCAGCGGCGCGCCGTCGTCGTGGCAGGCGAAGCCGCGTTCGGCCACCTGCCGGTAGGGAACCGCGGCCAGCACCTGCGGGCCCGGGGCCTTGGGACTCGGTTCGGGCAGCGGGATGTCAGCGAGCCGCTCGACATCGACGACATTGCCGGTGAGGACCTTCACGCCGGGGCCGTCTGCGCATTTCAGGATGGCGAAGGGTTGCGCGGCGGGGTCGTGGAGCAGGTGGGGTAGCAGGCGGGGCACGGGGGTCCTCCAGGGAAGAAGACCGCCGTCCGAGCCAGCCCGTGGAGAACACGAACGGCCGCCTCGAACGAGGCGGCCGCGGAAGTGCAGGGGTCTGCGGATGGGCGCCTCAGCAGGCGCGCCACCAGGTCAGCTGGGCTGTGTGCACGTCGGCACTGTACGGCACCGACTGCCGCACGCCAGCATCCGCATCCCGGAGGGCACGCGAGCACCCGAGCGAGCAACACGCTGGACGCCCGAAGGATTCCTCAGCGGGTTCGGCGTGGCGCGCAGCCAGTGGTGAAACTGCTACGGATGTGCACGTCGTCCTCCGGGACCGTCCGGTCGTTGCCGTGGCTGCCGCTGGGTGTGCGGTGCTCGGGACGGCTGGAGCGGTCGCGCGCTTGGTGCCAGGACTTTACGTGGCGTGCGGAGGGATTCGTAGGCTCCGGACGTGGACACGAGCCGCAACCCTGATCTCACCGACATTCGCGAGGCGATCAACGTTCTCGACGAGCGCATCGTTGCGCTGATCGGCGAGCGTCAAGGGTGGGTCGCGAGGGCAGGCAGGCTCAAGCGCGATCAGGACGAGGATGCTGTGCGTGCACCAGCTCGGGTCGAAGCGGTCATCGCGCGGGTCCGCGCATTGGCTGTGCCGGCTGGGGCTTCGCCCGAGGTCGTGGAGCGCACCTACCGTGCCTTGATCACCGCGTTCATTGAACTTGAGCTCAGGGTGCACGCCCACGAGAATCGCGGCCGATAACACGCGCGACGGGTCCGGCCTTGGGTTTATCGGGACCGTGGTGCCAGCCCCGGGTAGTGCAGTGAAGCGAGTAGCTGGCTGTGCAGGATGGCGTTGGAATGAAGGTTGCGGCCGTGATCGCTCGCACGTCCACCGGTGGGATCGGCGAAGCGACCGCCGGCTTCCTCGACGAGAAGAATTCATGGTGCCTGATCGCGGTTGGCCAAGACCTTTCCTTCACCAGCTATGGGCTGACCTGCAGGTCTTCAAGAAGCTCTCGTGTGCGGACATGGAGGACCGCTGCCCGCGACGTGGCAGTGCTGTCGATGCTCCGGTCGAGGATCAGGACATCGACTCCTGGCCTGCGCAAGGTGCAGGCCAGGGTGAGCCCCGTGGGTCCAGCCCCCACGACTACGACGTCGCATCGCTGCGAAAGCATCTTCAACGGTCCGCGCTCTTCTGGGCCGGCTCGGCCACCGATGCGGTCTTCAGCTGCGCAGCCTCCTGCACCAGGAAGCGGATGAGCAACAAGCTCAACACGAGGTGACCAGCAGCGGTGTAGACCCCCGGAAAGTAGCCGCCGCGGATCATCGGAAACACGAAGTGCGAGATGGCATTCAGCAGGCCAGCCCCCACGGCGTAGAACCAGAGAATGTAGTTGGCGATGCGGATCCTGTAGAGCGCGCCAGCAGCGCCCAGGCACCACAGGGCTCCGAACCCAAAGACGAACGTGAGCAGGAAGGCCTCCTCACTCCACGGCCGCGGTGAGTCGAACAGATCGACGATCTCGTGGGGGAAGCCACCTAGGTACTCCTCGGACATGTGGACAAGCTGGAAAGCCACCGCGCAGAGGTAGGTGGCGATGACCTTTCGGGACCGCACCGGATGCACATAGGTCGTCCTCAGCCATCCGGCGAATGCCAGCCACGAAGCCGCAACCAGGATGCCGGCGGCCTGCAGAGGCAGCGACATCAGCACCCAGCCACTGAATCCGGTGATTGCGACGGCGACAACCGCGGCAGAAAGAAGATCCCGCCGGCCGAGCACTGCCTCGGAGGGCGGGCCAGAACGCGACCGAGGAACGAGCGCGGACATGTCAGGACTCCTAGTCAACAGCTGTATGCCAACAGATGTTGACTACGATATGGAGTGATGGTCCCCGTGTCAACGCCTGTTGGCATAGGCTGGACCCCATGACATCCCCGGCTCCCCGCCGCTCCGATACCACGCGTGCCGCGATCCTTGAGGCTGCTCGCGACCGGTTCGCCGCCGACGGATACGAGCGGGCCACCATCCGAGCCATCGCCGCGGACGCCGACATCGATCCAGCCATGGTGATGCGGTACTACGGGTCCAAGGAGCGCCTATTCGCCGCAGCGGCCGAGTTCGACCTGCGGCTGCCGGACCTGGTCGGGGTCGCGGCGGCACAGGCCGCCCGAATTCTCGTCGGTCACTTCCTGCAGCGGTGGGAAGAGGACGAGACGCTGACGGCATTGCTGCGCGCGGCCTCAACGAACGAGTCAGCTGCTGAGCGCATGCGCGCCGTCTTCGCGCAGCAGGTAGCCCCCGTCATTGCCCCGTTTGCCCCGGTGTCCGCGCAGGCGCCCGCCCGCGCGGGCTTGGTCGCGGCCACAATTCTCGGCGCGGCCTTTACCCGGTTTGTCCTGCGTCTAGGTCCGGTGACCGCCATCGGTCAGGACGAGCTCATCGCATGGCTGGCTCCCACGGTGCAGCACTACATGACCGCAAAGCGGCCATGACCGATTCCGCACGGGAGGGGTGACCGGGCGGCTCATCACTCGATGTGCGGCTCGGAACCCAGGTGGACAATGCCGGCCGGGCTGGCGACCGTGAACGCTGAGTCGCTGTCCAGCGGCGTCGACAGTGGTCACCTGCAGCCAGAGTTCGGCTTGACTCATCCCCGGTACGCGTTCGGTCCACAGCCGGTTGGACCCGAAGGCGAAGCCGACCGCGACTGGGGGCCGGAGGTGAAAGGGTCGTCCAGTTCCTGGGGGCCCAAAGTGTCCCGGTAGACGGCCACAGTCGCCGTCCACTGCGCCGGCGGCACCTTCATCGCGATGTCGCGTCCGTCAGCGAATGTCGACAGCTTCCGGCCGTTCATGGCGCACCTTCGGGTGTGGTTGACGTTCTCGTTGACTCTCCGGGTTCAGGCGCGCCCGTGGCGCTCCGTGGCGGAGTTCAGCAGCACCCCGGCTCGACCCGCCACGACGACGGTGTCGTTCTCGGGCGACCTGCGACGTCGCGGGCGACCGGCAACGCCCCCGCCGCCGGATCAGGAGAACAGGCCGCGGAAGTGCTCCGAGCGCTGAAGGTAGGGCGGAAAGGCGACTTGACCCGGGTCGCGGCCCACGAAGGCGGTGACGAGACGGTGTGCCAACGCCTGGCAACGTTTAGGCCTACGGAGAGACACCGGCGGGCTTTGCCACTCTTGTCAGATGGTGAGTGGTGCTGCCGTCGGGCTGGCTTGTTCTGGAAGGCCACGACTGGCTCCGCTGAGCCGGTCCACTGCCTCGCGCAGCGTGTCGATGGGTTGAGTGAAAGGCAGCCGCAGCCAGGAGTCGAGGTTCACTGCTGACCCGAATTTTGTACCTGGTGTCAGCAGCAGCCCCCCGTGCTGGGCGGCCATGGCCAGCGCGGTGCTGCTCAGAGGCAGGTGCACCCAGAGGACGAGGCCGCCGTGCGGAGCGGTCCATCGCCAGTCGGGCAGGTGGGCGGTGAGCAGGCGAGTGAGGACGTCACGGCGTTCGCGAAGTCCTGCGCGGTGCGGTGCGGTGACCTGGTCGAGACGGTCGAGCAGGTAGGTGGCCGCGAGTTGCTCCAGCACCGGTGTGCCGAGGTCGGTGCCGGGTCGCGCGGCTGCCAGCCGGGAGATCATCGCTGGTTGGGCGCGGACCCAGCCGATCCGCAGGCCGCCCCAGCAGCTCTTGCTCATCGAGCCGAGCGTGATTGCGGTGTCGTCCAGCGCGGCGACTGGTGGCGGCAGGGTGGGCCCGTCCAGACGCAGATCGACCAGGGTCTCGTCGACGATCGCCAGGGTGCGGGTGGCGCGCAATGTCTCGACCAGGCGGGCGCGTCCCGCGGCGTCGAGGAGCGCTCCGGTGGGGTTGTGGAAGTCGGGCACCAGGTAGGCCAGCTTGGGCGTCCCTTGACGGACGCCGGCAACGAGTGCGTCGAAGTCCCAGCCGTCCGCCGGCAGGGCGACCGGAAGCGTCCGGCCGCCGGCCTGGGCGATAGCGAGCAGCGCATTCGGATAGGTGGGGCTGTCCACGAGCACTCGGTCACCGGCATCGAGCAGGGTCCGCAGCACCAGGGCGAGGCCGTGCTGGGCTCCGCTGGTGACCAGAATCTGGTCGCCATCGGTGGGCAGCCCCCTTCGTCGATAGCTCTCGGCGATGGCGGCCCGGAGCTGTGGCAGGCCCACCAGCTCGTATCCCGGGTCGGGCAGGTAGGCCGGCAGGGCTGTGACCGCAGCGGTCATGGCCTCGTGCAGGACGCCGAGCGGAGCCGTTGGCGCTGCCCGACTGAAGTCGAGCAGTCGTGGTCGGTCGGTCATCTCGGTCAGCCCGCGGACACCATCGGGGAGGGTGAGCCAGCTCCCCGCGCCGCGACGGCTGACCAGCACTCCCTCTGCGCGCAGCTGCTCATAGGCAGCGCTGACGGTCGTCCTGCTCACTGGTAGCGCCGCGGTGAGCTCGCGTTCCGAGGGCAACCGGGCACCCAGCGGCAAGCGGCCGTCCAGCAGCAGTCCCCGCAGCCGGGTAGCTAGGACGGCGTAGGCCGCCCCCGACCCCTCCCATGCGCCGAGCAAGCGGGCCACTTCCGCGGCGGATACACGAGACGACGGCGATAACATGGAGCCACTATGGCTCAAATGGCCATGGAAAAGAGGGCCAGATACGCCGCAAGATCATCACGTGTACAGCCCGAGAGCCTCAGTAGAGGCCATGTTGCGGCCTGGGGGGAGCCATCGACTCGGTCGACGGCTAACGCAGCTGTACCTGGGGCTGGTTCTCTACGGCGTGAGCGTGGCATTGATGGTCCGCGCCGGCCTGGGGCTCAATCCGTGGGGCGTGTTCCACCAAGGTCTTGCGCGGCAGACGGGCTGGAGCCTGGGAGTCATCACCATCCTCGTCGCCGGCGCGGTGCTGTTGCTATGGATCCCCCTGCGCCAACAACCGGGCATCGGCACGATCAGCAATGTCGTGGTCATTGGTGTGGCCATCGACGCCAGTCTCGTCCTGCTCCCCGAGCCGCATGCATCGCCTGTCCGCTGGGCGGTCCTGCTGGCCGGGATCCTCGGCAACGGGCTCGCCTCGGCCTGCTACATCGGCGCCGGACTGGGGCCGGGGCCGCGCGACGGTCTCATGACCGGATGGGTTGGCCGCTACGGCGGGTCGGTGCGCGCGGTCCGCACCACCCTGGAAGTGACCGTCCTGGCCATCGGCTGGCTGCTTGGAGGAGTCGTCGGCGCCGGCACCGTGCTCTATGCCGTAGGAGTCGGCCCGCTGATACAGCGCTCCCTGCCTGTCCTCACCGTGAGCCGGCGAGGCTGAGCCCACACCGTCGCTGCGCGGTCGAGCGCACGCCACCCGGTCATCCACGTAGGAGTAGCACCCATGCGACTGCTGCATTTATCCGATCTGCACATACCTCGGCAGCCCGGGCCGGACACCCACGGCGTGGACCCCCGAGCGGTGTTGAAGAACCTGCTGCGCGATTGCCGCCGCCTGACCGATCTGGACCTGATCGTCGTGAGCGGAGACATCGCCGACGACGGTTCTCCCGAGGGCTGCGCCGACGCCCGGGACCTGGTCGGGGCCTTCGCCAGAGACCGGAGTGCCGCGCAGGCATGGTGTGTCGGGAACCATGACGACAGAGACGCGTTCACCGCCGTGCTCGGCACAGGACACCTCGACGCCGGCGGCCGCGACATCGGCCAGCGTGCGCCGGCCGCCGCTCAGGTCAGCGCGGCCACCAGCCGTACCGACGGTCTGCGCGTGATCACATTGGACAGCCTGGTCCCCGGCGAGGTCGCTGGCCGGCTCGAACGCGTGCAGCTCGAGTGGCTGCGAGACGTCCTCGTGGAGCCAGCGCCCGCGGGCACGGTCGTGACGTTCCACCACCCGCCTCTCAGCGTGTCCCCCGAGTGGGCCGCCGCCAGCCTGCGAAACCCATCGGCACTGGCCGACGTCCTACGCGGCTCAGACGTCCGCGCGGTCCTGTGCGGGCATGTCCACGCACAAATCGCTGGGTTCCTCGCTGGCATCCCGGTCTGGGTGACACCCGGCGTCGTCACCCGCATCGATCTCACCGCACCGCGCGGAGTTGTTCGAGCCGTGCGCGGCGCGTCCGCCACCGTCGTAGATCTCGACGACCGAGCCGGCCCGATGTTCCACGTTCTGCATGGCCGCGATTCCGACGCCGGTGCCGAGGTGTACCTCGCCGATGGCCGGACTTGGCAGTACCTCGACCACGAGGAGGAGCCCGATGACGCGCGAGCGCCCACCGAACCGACCAGTTGAGGCCTTTCTCACTGACCGACGCCACCCGGCGAGGTCCTCGGACGATGAAGCAGCCACGAAGACGGTCGGGCCGGTCATGCATCCAGCCGTCGAACTCCTACAGGATGTGCCCGCCTGGGACGCAGCTCGTGCCGATGCGTTCAGCGGCCGACAACTGGCCGCGCGCCCTTCCCCTCCAAGCACCTTGTGTGCGGGTGTAGCTGTCGACATCCGGAACGGCCACATGTTCGGCGGCGAAAATCGCTTGCCTGGAGCCGTGTGCAGGCGCCTGCTCCTGCACACGGCTGCACAACCTCGAGAGGACGTAACGCTACGTGGTGTCGATGTCAGCGGTGCTTGGGATCGGGCTCGTGGCGTTGGGCTTGGTCCTCACTCCAGGCCCGAACATGATCTACCTGGTGTCGAGGTCGATCACCCAGGGCCGGCGTGCTGGGCTGATCTCCCTTCTGGGGGTGGCGGCTGGTTTCCTCGTGTACCTCGCCGCGGCCGCCGCCGGACTGGCCACGGTCTTCGTCGTCGTGCCCGCCGCCTACACGGTGCTGAAGCTGGCCGGCGCGGCCTACTTGCTCTACCTGGCCTGGCAGGCCATGCGGCCCGGCGGCCCAAACGCCTTCGTGCCCCGCGAACTCCCCATCGACCGGCCCCGTCGATTGTTCGCCATGGGTCTGTTCACGAATTTGCTCAACCCCAAGATCGCGATCCTCTACATCTCGCTGCTGCCGCAGTTCATCGAACCCAGCGGTCCGCCAGTGGTGCTGCAAAGCCTCGTGCTCGGCGGCACGCAGATCGTCATCGCGCTCAGCGTCAACGCGGTGATCGTGGTCTTCGCGGGTAGCCTCGGCCAATTCTTGTCGGCCAGGCCGACCTGGATGCGTATGCAGCGCTATCTCATGGGCGGCGTGCTAGCCGCCCTGGCGATGAAGCTCGCCACCGACGGGGCGCGTCCAGCGACGACCTGACAGTCACGGGGCTGCGAGGCCGTCAATGACCAACACAGCGGATTGCGTATTCATCGCATCAATCCCTACCACCAGACAGGAGGAGCAACGTGGTCAGCGTGAGCCAGGAAACGCCCGAGGAGACCGAGCGACGGCTGAAGACAGTCCTCTCGGCGTCTGACGTGGTGGTGCTCGAGGGTGCGTGGTCTTTTCAAGAGGCTCCGCTCGATGAGCCGCCGACGCTGAGCGCGAATCTGCTTGCCGTCGTCAGAGACCGGGACAGCTGGTCATGGCTGGCGCCCGCAGCCGCGGATGCTGCCGAACCGTTCGCGCTCTTCTCTTTCCACTTCCCGCTCGACCTCGACAACAGCGGATTCGTCGGATGGCTCGCCAGCGAGCTCAAACGCCGCCTGGGCACCGGTGTCTTCGTCGTCTGCGGCCAGAACAGCGCGCGCGGCGGCATCTACGACTACTGGGGCTGCCCCGCTCACCTCCGCGATCAGGCTCGGCAGGTGCTCGACGAGCTCCGCCAAGATCAATAGGGCCACCCTCGGTGCAACGGACCAACCCGCTACGGCGACGTTCAAGCGGACCGGATCAACCAGTCGCCGGTGTCTCGCAGGGGATCCCTGACTGGTAACGGTGGCCCGTCATCGCCAGCAGATCGGCACGGCAAGTGACACGTCATCGACGCTCACTGTGAGGCGGCACGCTCAGCGTCGCTGCGGAGGATGCAGAACTCGTTGCCCTCTGGGTCGGCGAGCACGACCCACCCAGACCCGTCGGGGCGGCGGCGGTCGGCGACGGTCCGGGCTCCCAGGTCCAGCAGTCGCTGGAGTTCCTCGTCGCGGGTGCCCTCGGCGGGCTTGAGGTCCAGGTGCAGACGGTTCCTGATCTGATTGCCGTCTGGCACCTCGATAAGCAGCAGGCGTTGGGCGCCGTCGCCGGACAAGATCATGCATTCTTCGTCACCGGGCGCGTTGGGGTCGTCGGCGTCTTCGCCGAATTCGTCCTCACGCCACGTCCCGGCGTTGCGTCCGCCGTCCGCCATGTCGCGGAGCTGCAGGGGCTGTCGAGAAGATGCAGGACGCCGTCGCCACG
Source organism: Blastococcus sp. TF02A-35 (assembly GCF_004571075.1). GTDB lineage: Bacteria > Actinomycetota > Actinomycetes > Mycobacteriales > Geodermatophilaceae > Blastococcus. The sequence goes on along the minus strand of NZ_SPQP01000035.1, from coordinate 901 downwards.
GGCAACATCACCTCGCTCATCCGGCGCTTCAGCCCGCCGAGCTGGCGAGTCTGATCACCTACCTCGCCAGTCCGGTCGCCACAGCCACCAACGGCGGCGCGCTCCGCGCGGACGGGGCCGCCTGGTCCAAGTGCTCTGACACCTCCCAACAAGAGCCCGTCCCGCAAACCGAACCCCAGCCGGGAACACCGCAGGACAGAGCAGGTGCCCCTCGTCCACCGTCCCGTAAGACTCGCTCGTTGAACCTTCCCGCACGGGGAGGACAATCGGGACAACCTGCCGGACGGCGACAGCCTCGTCGTCCGGCAGCCGCTCAACATCCACGCCACCGTGTCGCAGGGGCCGCGTGACGCGAGCCGGTGCATCGCGGAGCTGATCGTCATCAACGCCTCTAGCCGGGAAGAACGCGACCTTCTCTCAATCGACAATCGCCATAAACGGTCTACGCCATGGCGCCTGCGACGACTTCACGCCTGCTACTCCGGCCTTTTGCTGACAAGCTCAGGCCTTCACCTAAGAACGGCACGCATGCTACCAATATGGGTAGTCCGGGCCTCGCTTCGCGGGGCCCATTGCCGTTTCTAGGGGTGACCTGTTGGTCATTGTTGGGTGGCGTTGAGAATGCGCGGTGGAATGAAGGTCTACGCCGGATCGCCAGCCGCTGCGCGACAGTACCTGGAGGCAGATCGGGGCCGGGCCGACGACTACTACCTGACCGAGGGCACGGGCATGGCCCGCCGCTTCGTGGCCTGCGACGGGCGGGTGGCGGAGCGGGCGCCGCTGGCGGGCGAGGGCTACGAGGCCTGGGTGGCCGGCCGCGACCCGGACACCGGCAACCCACGGGGGCGGCTGCGCACCGACGAGCGGGCGGTGCGCTTCGTCGAAGTGGTAGTCAACGGCC
>NZ_SPQP01000034.1 GCF_004571075.1 Blastococcus sp. TF02A-35 | reverse complement strand
GATCTCCGCGCACGACGAGGCCGCGGCCGCCGTGCGCGAGGCCGCCGCGACCGGGCGCCCGCTGGCCGACGTGGTCGCCGCGCGCGACGACATCGACGTCACCGAGCTGCTCGCCGGCGGCCCCGACGTCGGGGAGGCCGCCGAGCAGGTGGAGGCGGTCCTGGCCGAGCACGTCCGGCTGACCGAGGGGGAGCGATGAGCGCGGTCGAGGTCTCGTACACCGTCGACGGGGCGGCCGACGCGCCGGTCGTCGTCCTGTCCAACTCGCTCGGGGCGACCCGGGCCATGTGGGACCCGCAGGTGCCGGCGCTGGCCGAGCGGTACCGCGTGGTCACCTACGACGGCCGGGGGCACGGGGAGTCGCCCGCCCCGGCCGGCCCGTACACCCTCGACGACCTCGTCGACGACGTGCTCCTGGTCCTGGACCGGGTCGGCGCCGAGCGCGCGCACGTCGCCGGGGTCTCCCTCGGCGGGATGGTCGGCATGCGGATGGCCGCCCGCGAGCCCGCGCGGGTGCACCGGCTCGCGGTCATGTTCAGCTCGGCGAAGGTCGACCCGCAGGGCTTCCTCGACCGGGCGGCGCAGGCCCGCTCCGGGGGCACCGCGCAGTTCGCGCCGACCGTCGTGCAGCGCTGGCTGACCCCGGCCCACGCCGCGGACCACCCCGACCTCGTCGCCCGGCTCGAGGCGATGATCGCCGGCGCCGACGACGAGGGCTACGCCGCCTGCTGCGAGGTGGTCGGCAACGTCGACCTGCGCGAGGACCTCGGGCGCATCACCGCCCCGACCCTCGTCATGTCCGGCGCGGACGACCCGGCGCTGCCGCCACCGCACCAGGAGGCGATCGCCGCGGGCATCCCCGGGGCGGAGCTGCTCAGCCTCAGCCCGGGGGCGCACCTGGCCAACCTCGAGCGCACGCTGGAGGTCACGGGCGCCCTGCTGGCCCACTTCGACGCTGATGGGAACGCCCGATGAGCGACCTGCCGGACACCGACGCCGCCCGCCGCGAGGCCGGCATGCGGACCCGCCGCGAGGTGCTGGGCGACGCGCACGTCGACCGCGCCGTCGCCGGCACCACCCCCTTCACCGAGGGCTTCCAGGACTTCATCACCCGGGTGGCCTGGGGCGACGTCTGGCAGCGGCCGGAGCTGTCGCGCCGGGACCGCAGCCTGATGACGCTGTCGATCACGATCGCGCTGCGGCACTGGGAGGAGTTCGCCCTGCACGTGCGCGCGGCGAAGAACAACGGCCTCTCCGACGAGGAGATCGGCGCGGTCATCCAGCACGCCGCCGTCTACGCCGGCGTGCCCGCGGCCAACCACGCGTACAAGGTGGCCGGCCCGATCCTCGACGAGCTCCGCGGCACCTCCGCCTGACCGGCGAACTGTCGACGGGTGGACATGTCGACAGGGAGACCGAAACGGGTACCCGGCGTCCCCGACGCGTGGGATGGTCGGCCATGGCCGAGGTCCGGACGACGGTGCAGCAGCCCCGCCGGGGCACCTTCCCGAACGGGATGGAGTACCTGACCTGGGGGGACGGCCCGCGCACGCTGCTGTCGATCCCGGGCGGCCCGGGAAGCTTCCTGCCCACCGGGGCCATGGCGCGGATGGTCGTGGGCCAGTCCCGCCCGTACGTCGCCGCCGGGTACGCCGTCTGGGTCGTCACCCGCCGCCGGGGCATGCCCCCCGGCCACGGCGTCGCCGACATGGCCGACGACTACGCGCAGGTCGTCGCCGAGCACCTCGGCGGCCAGGTGGACGTCGTCGTCGGGGAGTCGTACGACGGTCTGGTGGCCCAGCACCTGGCCGCCCGGCACCCCGGGCGGCTCGGCCGCCTGGTCCTCGTGGTCTCCGGCTGCGAGGTCAGCGAGTGGGGCAAGGACGTCGACACGCGCCTGGCCACGGCGCTGGCGCGGGGGGACGCCACGGCCGCCGGGACGGCGTTCGCCGAGTACCTCCTGCCCGGGTCCGCGATGCGGTGGCCGCGGCGGCTGCTGGGGCCGCTGGTCGGCCGGGCCCTGTTCGCCGAGGAGCTGTGCCCACCGGGTGACGTCCTCACCGAGCTGCGCGCCGAGACGTCGTTCGACTCCCGGTCGGTGCTCCCGACGGTCACGGTGCCGGTCCTGGTCGTCTCCGGCAGCCGTGACCGGTTCTTCCCGCCGGCGGTGGTCGAGGAGACCGCCGCCCTCGTGCCGGACTGCCGGGTCGTCCGGTACGAGGGGAAGGGCCACCTGGGCACGGGGTCGGACAAGCGGGTCGCCCGGGACGTCCTGGCCTTCGCCGGCGGCACCTGACCCGGCTCCGTCGACCCGGGTGGTGCGACGGGTCAGACGGAGGCGGGGAGCGTCATCTCGCGGACGTCGTCGGCGATCGCGAGCGGGGCGCCGGTCTTCTCGACCACCTCGTCCACGGTCACGCCGGGCGCGGTCTCGCGGAGCACCAGACCGCCGGGCGTCACGTCGATGACGGCGAGCTCGGTGACGATCCGGTCGACGCAGGCCTTGCCGGTGAGCGGCAGGGTGCACTCCTGGACGATCTTCGGCGACCCGTCGCGGGCGACGTGCTCCATCATGATGACCACGCGCTTGGCGCCGTGGACCAGGTCCATCGCGCCGCCCATGCCGTTGACCATCTTGCCCGGGATGAGCCAGTTGGCGAGGTCGCCGCGGGTGTTGACCTGCATCGCGCCCAGGACGGCGACGTCGAGGTGCTTGCCGCGGATCATCCCGAACGACAGCGCGGAGTCGAAGAAGCTCGCTCCGGGCAGGACCGTCACGGTCTCCTTGCCGGCGTTGATGAGGTCCGGGTCCTCCTCGCCCTCGAAGGGGTAGGGGCCCACACCCAGCACACCGTTCTCCGAGTGGAGGACGACGTGCACGCCCTCGGGCACGTAGTTCGGGACGAGCGTCGGCATGCCGATGCCGAGGTTGACGTACTGGCCGTCCTCGAGCTCGAGGGCGACGCGCGCGGCCAGCTGCTCACGGGTCAGGCTCATCGGGGGAGTCCTCTCTCGGCGGTGGCCTCCTCGCCGGCGGCGGCCGGGGTGTCGGAGCGGTCGGTACGGGGGCGGCTGGTGCGCTTCTCGATCGGCTTGTGCTCGGACCCCACCACCACGACGCGGTCGACGAAGACCCCGGGGAGGTGCACGTCCTCGGGGCGGAGGTCGCCCGGCTCGACGAGCTCCTCGACCTCGGCGATCGTGACCCGACCGGCCATGCCGGCCAGCGGGTTGAAGTTGCGCGCCGACTCGTGGAAGTAGAGGTTCCCGTGCCGGTCGCCCTTGAGCGCGTGCACCAGCCCGAAGTCGGCGGTCAGCGCGGTCTCCAGCACGTACTGCTGGCCGTCGAACTCGCGGACCTCCTTGGGCCGGCTGGTCTCGACCACGTTGCCGTCGGCGTCGTACCGGATCGGGATGCCGCCGTCGGCGACGAGGGTGCCGACCCCGGTCGGGGTGTAGAAGGCGGGGATGCCGGCGCCGCCGGCGCGCAGCCGCTCGGCCAGCGTGCCCTGCGGGGTGAGCTCGACCTCCAGCTGCCCCGAGAGGTACAGCCGCGCGAGCTCCTTGTTGCCGCCGACGAAGGAGCTGATCGTCTTGCGGATCCGGCCGGCGTAGAGCAGCACGCCGAGCGCCTGGTCGTCCACGCCGCAGTTGTTGGAGATCGTCGTCAGCTCGTCGGTGCCCTGCTCGAGGAGGGCGTCGATGAGCGCGAACGGCACTCCGCAGAGGCCGAACCCGCCGACGGCGAGCACCGAGCCCGGCGCGATGTCGGCGACGGCCTCGCGGGCACCGGCCACGACCTTGTCCACGTCAGGCCTCCCGCTCGCGGAGGGCGGTGGGCGCGGCCCACCCGTGGCGCGTGCGCGTCCGGTCCACCAAGTGCTCCCATCGGTCAGCCTGCGGGATGACCAGTATCGCCGCCCTGCGGGCCCGTTTCGACGTGCGCACCCCACTGGACGGAATGCGCGCTGCACACATAGCCCGGGAACTCCGTCGCCCCCGGGCCCGTTGCGCGGGCATGGAGCTGACCTGCCCGAAGTGTCACGGGACCATGCGGACCTACGAGCGCAACGGCGTGCACGTCGACCAGTGCTCGGACTGCCGGGGGATCTTCCTGGACCGCGGCGAGCTGGACGGTCTCATCGACGCGGAGAACGCCTACCACGGTGGCGCCGCCCAGCAGCCCCAGGCGGCGCACCGGCCCTCCGGCCAGCAGCACGGCGCCCCGGCGGCCGCGGGCCTCGGCGGGGTGGTCAGCGAGGTGCTGCGGCAGGTGCAGGGGTCCGGGCACTCGTCGTCGCACTCGGGCTACGGGAAGCCGCACAAGAAGAAGTCGCTGATGAGCGAGCTCTTCGGCTGACCCGGCTCAGGGGAGGCGGACGGTCAGCCGCACGCTGATCCCGCCCTCGCCGGGGTGGTGATCGCCGCCCCGGATGTCCACGTAGTCGCACAGCTGGCGGGCCAGCCAGAGCCCCATGCCGCCGCGGGAGAGGTCGTCCCCGTGCGCCGGGCCGTACCCGGCGAAGGGGTCGTCCCAGCCGGGGCCGCCGTCGGTGATGGTGCAGACGACCCGGTCGGGTGCGGTCCACAGCCGCAGGTCCACCGGTGGCCGGCCGTGCCGCACCGCGTTCGAGCTCATCTCGTCGACGGCGAGGAGGAAGTCCTCGACCAGGTCCGGCGGCGCGACGAGGGCAGCGAGCTCGGTGGCGACGGCGTGCCGCAGCCCGACGAAGTCGGCGACGTCGCTCGCAGCGAACCGCGGCGGCGTGCGCTCCAGCGGCTCGTCGGGGACGGGCAGGCTGCGGAGGTAGTCCGCCGGCTCGGTGAACGAGGGGCTGGGCGTGCGGCTGGTCGGGGACACCAGCCGGCGGTGCGTCCGGCGCCCGGCCTCCACCACCGGGCCCGGCAGGCGGGTGGTGTCGAAGAGGCAGACCCCCCACAGGTCCAGGCCGAGGAGCGCCTCGTTGATGACCGCCTCGTAGCGCTCCCACTCGAGCCAGTCGCGCTCGGTCGGGCCGAAGTCGATCTCGCCGACGACACGCACGCGGTGCCGCCCGCCGGGGCGTTGTCCCGGGCCAGGCGGCGGAAGCTGGTGATCGCCGCCGGCGTGCGGTGGCCGTAGGCGGTGCCCTCGTCGAGGACGAGGATGCGCGGCTCGTCGCCCAGCGCCTCCCGGAGCACCGCGGCGGTGTCGGACCGGACGGCGACGACGGCGGCGTCGCCGGCGGCCAGCCCGTCGTGCAGGAAGGGGACCACCGTGCCGACGAGGTCGTCGACGGAGTCGTAGACCAGGGCGTCGTGCGGAAGGCCCCGGGCGAGGGATGGTCCACCCCGCCCGTCGCAGTCCAGTTCACCCGTGCCCCCGACGTCCCGGGCCCGACTTCTCCGGACCCGTCCCCTCCACGGTAGGCGACCTCGGCCGACCGGACAGCCCGAGCAGCTCACGGGCGCGGAAAGCCGGCATGCCGGTTTCACCGGACCGCTCGCGGGCAGGTGTGCGGGCGCAGCTGCGGAGGGAGACACACCATGGCGATCGCCACCATCAACCCGGCCACCGGGGAGACGCTCAAGACCTACGAGCCGCTCACCGACGAGGCGCTGGAGGAGAAGCTCGCCCGGGCCGCGGCGGCCTTCGAGGGCTACCGGCTGACGACGGCCCAGCAGCGGGCCGGCTGGCTGCGCGCCGCCGCCGACGCGCTGGAGGCCGACACCGGCTCCGTCGCCGAGCTGATGACGACGGAGATGGGCAAGACGCTGGCGTCGGCGAAGGCGGAGGCGACCAAGTGCGTCGCCGCGCTGCGCTGGTACGCCGAGCACGGGCCGGCGTACCTGGAGCCGGTCGAGAAGGACGCCGAGGCGGTGAAGGCGCAGCGGGCCTACGTCACCTACCAGCCCCTGGGCGTGGTGCTGGCGATCATGCCGTGGAACTTCCCGCTCTGGCAGGCCATGCGCTTCGCCGCCCCCGCGCTGATGGCGGGCAACGTCGGGCTGCTCAAGCACGCGAGCAACGTGCCGCAGACCGCGCTCTACCTGGAGGAGCTCTTCCGCAAGGCCGGCTTCCCCGACGACGTGTTCCAGACCCTGCTGGTCGGGTCCTCGACCATCGAGCAGGTGCTGCGCGACGACCGGGTCGTCGCCGCGACGCTCACCGGCAGCGGCCCGGCGGGGCAGTCGGTGGCCGCCATCGCCGGTGACGCGCTGAAGAAGACGGTGCTGGAGCTGGGTGGCTCCGACCCGTTCATCGTGATGCCCTCGGCCCACCTGGACCGGGCCGCCGAGGTGGCGACGACCGCCCGGAACCAGAACAACGGCCAGAGCTGCATCGCCGCCAAGCGGTTCTTCGTCCACCGCGACGTCGCCGAGGAGTTCACCCGGCTCTTCGCGGAGAAGATCGGCGCGCTGACCGTCGGGGACCCGATGGACCCCGACACGCAGATCGGCCCGCTGGCGACCGAGTCCGGCCTCCAGGACGTCGAGGAGTACGTCGAGGACGCCCGGAGCAAGGGCGCGACGGTGGTCGTCGGCGGGAGGCGGGTCGACCGGCCGGGCTGGTTCTACGAGCCGACGCTCATCGCCGACGTCACGCCCGAGATGAGGGTGCACAGCGAGGAGGTCTTCGGTCCCGTCGCCGCGCTGTACGTCGTCGACAGCCTGGAGGAGGCGATCCGGATCGCGAACTCGCACGTGTACGGGCTCGGCTCGAACCTCTGGAGCGAGGACGAGGAGGAGCGGACGCAGTTCGTGCGCGACATCCAGTCCGGGATGGCGTTCATCAACGGCATGACCGCCAGCTACCCCGAGCTGCCCTTCGGCGGCGTCAAGCAGAGCGGGTACGGCCGGGAGCTGACCGAGCTCGGCATGCGCGAGTTCATGAACGCCAAGACCGTGTGGGTGGGACCGCCCAGCAGCGAGCAGAGCGAGGGCAACACGGCCGGGGCCGCCGCCGAGTGACCGTCGCGAGGCACAGTGGAGGCGTGTTCGACGTCGACTGGATGGGCCTGCTGACCCGGGAGGTGCTCCGCGAGCGCGGGGCGGCGCTGATCGCCGAGAGCTGCGCGTGGGCCGTAGGGCTCTCCGACCAGCCGCACCACGAGAGACGGGCCGGCAGGCTGGTGGCCACCGGCCTGACGGTCGGCGAGCGCGCCGCGCACGGGCGGCCGCTCGCCGGCGAGGAGGACGGCCGCCTGGAGCTGGGCGACGCCCGGCCCGGGAGCTTCCAGGACGCGCTGAACATGCTGGGCGCCGACGGCCGGGTGCAGGCCGAGCGGTTCGACGACGAGGTGCTGGTGCCCTTCGTCGCGGACACCTGCCGGCTGGCCGCCGAGCGGGCGCGGACCAGCCGGCGAGCGGCCTGGGAAGAGCTGGCCGACGACCTCGGCGAGGACCCGCGCGACCTGCTGGACGTGGTGCGGGCCGGTGGCTGGGAGGCGCCGCTGCGCATCGACGCCGAGCACCTGGTGCTCGCCGCGCTCGGCACCGTCCCGCTGATCGAGGTGGAGGCCGAGGGGCTGCCGCTGTCGCTGGTGCGCGCGGCCGAGGCGACCGCCCGGGCGGCCGCCGCCCCGGAGCCGGCCCCGGTGCCCGACGACAGCCTGGCCGGTGCGCTGTTCCTCGCGCGGGCGGCGCTGGAGGAGTCCGGCTGCACCGTGCCGGTGCGCCCGGAGGAGGCCGACCTGCTGCTGGTCGCGCTGGGCGACAACGGCCTCGAGCCCGACGAGGTGACCGCGGTGCTGCCGCACCTCCCGGTGGAGGAGGCGACGATCAGCCGGATCGCCGCCACCCTCGCCGCCCGCTGACCCGGAGCGCCGGCCGTCACCGGGGGCGGCGGGGACGTGTCCGGGGTCCCCGCGGTGGGTAGCCATGACCGGCATGTCGAAGAACACCGATCAGGGTCAGCAGCGAGCCGCCGTGCGCGAGGCGAAGCGCCAGGGCGTCGCCCCGAGCGCCGCCGGCGTCACGACCGGCGCCTCCAAGCAGATCGAGCACCACACCCACGGCGACGACCGGCACGAGCACTCCAGCGCGCGGGGGAAGAGCAAGACCTGACGCCGGGCGCGCTCAGACCTCCTCGACCGCGAAGGTCCGCGACGGGGTGACGTACTCCTCCTGGGCGGCCACGAGCAGGATCTCCCGGGAGCCGGCCTCCTCGGTGCGGGCGAGCAGCCCGAACACCGACGCCGACGCGCGCGCCAGCGCCTCGGCGGCCGACCGGGTGTCCAGCCAGTGGGCGAGGAAGAGGGCTGCGATCGCGTCGCCGGCCCCGTTGACCGAGACGCCGAGGCGCGGCGTGCGCACCCGGAAGTGCCGGCCGCCCTCGGAGGCCAGCAGGTCGACCGAGTCGTCAGGGGTGTCCTCGGCGACCAGCGACGTGGTGAGCACGACCCGCGGCCCCAGCGCCTGGACCGCGGCGACCGCGTCCTTGACCGAGGTCAGCGAACGGGTCTCCCGGCCGGAGAGCAGGTCCAGCTCGTAGTGGTTCGGCGTCACGATGTCGGCGGCGGGGACCGCGACCTCGCGCATGAGCTCCTCGATGCCCGGCCGCACGAACACCCCGCGGCCGACGTCGCCGATGACCGGGTCGCAGCAGTAGACGGCGGCCGGGTTGGCCTCGCGGACCCGCGCTACGGCCCCCACGACGGCGTGCCCGATGTCGGCCGAGCCCAGGTAGCCGGACAGGACGGCGTCGCAGGACCCGAGGACGCCGCGGTCGGCGACCCCCTGCACCAGCTCGTCGATCGACTGGCCGTCGTAGACGCGGCCGGTCCACTGGCCGTAGCCGGTGTGGTTGGAGAACTGGACGGTGTGCACCGGCCACACCTCGATGCCGAGCCGCTGCAGCGGGAACACCGCCGAGCTGTTGCCCACGTGGCCGTAGGTGACGTGCGACTGGATGGAGAGGACAGCGGTCACGCGGAGACCCTGGCACACCGCCGACGGCGCGGAGCGGCGTCCCCCCGCGGCGCGGGGGAGGGGCTCACCCCGTGGCCGACGTGCCCGTGCGGCCGGTCACCTCGACCTGCGGCCGGGACTGCCAGAGCGCCCACTCGGCGCTGACGTCCCCGGCGGTCCGCATCAGCTGCGGCAGGTGCTCGGTGAGCAGCAGCTCGGTGGAGGTCTCGGCCGCGTGGACGGTGACGTTCATGGCCGCCCGGACGACGCCGGCGCCGTCGCGCACCGGGACGGCGACCGACCGGACGCCCGGTGCCAGCTCCTCGTCGGCCAGGGCCCAGCCGCGCGCCCGCACCTCGGTCAGCTCGTCCTGCAGCTGCGCGGGGGACCGGCGCAGCGGGGTGGGCAGCCCGGACCGGGACGGCTCGGCCAGCGTTCCGGCGAGATCGTCGGGGGAGAGGGCGGCGAGCAGCACCTTGCCCTGCGAGGTCTGGACCGCGGGGAATCGCGTGCCGATGTCGACCCGGAGGGCGATGAGCTTCGGCACCGCCACGCGCGCGACGTAGACGATGTCGGAGCCGTCGAGCTGGGCCATCGACGACGACTCGCCCGTGCGCCCGACCAGCGCCTCCATGTGCGGCCGCGCGATGTCCCACAGCCCCAGCGAGCTCACGTAGGCCATGCCCAGCTCGAGCACCTTGGGGGTGAGCGAGAAGGCGCCCTCGGAGGAGCGGACGTAGCCCAGCTCCTCCAGGGTGAGCAGCAGCCGCCGCGCCGTGGGCCGGGCCAGCGACGCCGCCGTGGCGACGTCGCTGAGCGACATGCTGCGGCGCCCGGCGTCGAAGCAGGCCAGCACGTCCAGCCCCCGCGCGAGGGCCTCGACGAAGTCCGGCCCGGTACCGCGTCCCGCCATGTGGTGACCTCTCGTCGGTCCGTCTGATCAGCGCTCGTTCGCGAGGTGCTCCTCGAACACCTGCTCCCGGGCGGCGTGCGTGCCCTCCGACTTGTAGTCGGTGTACTGGTAAGGGTTGTCCAGCAGCTTCGGGTCGGGCAGGTCGGGGTGCATGCCGGCCACCCAGGTCTCCTCGCCGAGCTCGGAGCGCAGGTGCTCGACGGTGTCCTCGATCTCGCGTCGGACGCCGGGCAGGTCGCTGTCGACCAGCGCGTGGGCGTGCTTCACGACCCGGCCGTCGACGAGCACCGTGTGCACGTCCCCCCGCTGCGCCTGGAAGGCCACGTGGCCGTAGGGGTTCAGCACCGGGAAGGAGACCGGGGAGGCGTCGTTCTTGATCAGGACGACGTCGGCCTTCTTGCCCGCCTCGAGGCTGCCCAGGTCGTCGCGGCCGAGCGTGGCCGCACCGCCGCGGGTGGCCCAGCGGACGACGTCCTCGGCGCGCAGCTCCAGCTGGGTGACGGTGTCGCCCTTGAGGTGCGCCTCGAAGTGCTCGCGGGAGCGGTCGGCGCCGAGGGTCGTGCGCATGGCCGAGAACAGGTCGCCGCTCCACCATACGCTGGTGTCCATCGACAGCGACACCGGGATGCCGTGCCGGCGCACCTGCCAGGTGGGCGGGTAGCCCTGCCCGGCGCTCTGCTCGGACTCGGTGGAGACCGAGATGGAGCCTCCGGTCGCCGCGATCCGGTGGTAGGAGTCGGGGCTCAGGCTGGCCGCGTGCACGTAGACGGTCTCGGGGCCCATGAAGCCGTGCTCGTGCATCAGCCGGATGCCGTCGTCGTTGGTCGCTCCCCAGACGCCGGCGTGCGTGGTGACCGGGAGGCCCAGGTCCCGTGCCACCTCGAAGGCGGCCTTCTCGGGGAAGCTGGGGTCGCCGGTCACGTCGAAGGCCAGCTGGAGGCCGAGCATGCCGTCGGCGGAGTCGCGGTGCCGCTCCAGGAAGGAGCGGACGGCCGGGTCGGCGGTCCACTCCCACGGGGCGGCCTGGATGTTGCCGTAGGCGAGGACGAAGCGGCCGGGCACCGAGCGGAGCGCGGAGACGGCGGCCTCGGCGTGGTCGACCGACTGGAGGCCGTGCGACCAGTCGACGGTGGTGGTGACGCCGGCCTCGAGCGACTCCAGGGCCGAGAGCCGGTTGCCGGCGGCGACGTCCTGGGGGCGGAACTTCCGGCCGTGCTCGAGGTAGTACCAGACGAAGTACTGCGTGAGGGTCCAGTCGGCGCCGTAGCCGCGCATGGCGGTCTGCCACATGTGGCGGTGGGTGTCGATCATGCCGGGCATGACGATGCCGCCCCGGGCGTCGATCTCCTGGGTGCCCTCGGGCACCTCCAGCGCCGGCCCCACGGCGGCGATGCGGTCGTCGACCACCAGGACGTCGGCGTCGGGCAGGATCGTGCCCGCGTCGTCCATGGTCAGGACCGTGCCGTTGCGCAGGACCACCGGCCGGCCGGTCACCGGGGTGGGCTCGGGCTGGGTCATCGTCTCCTCCAGGGGCTTCCAAGACGATACGGACGCCTGTCCGCTTGACGGACGGCCGATGCGATGCACGTCACGATGCTGCCCGCGGTCGCGCCTGTCAACCGGGTCCGGCGCGGTCACGAACCGCGCGCCCGCCTGCGGTTGACAGCACCGCGACGGCAGGCCGAGACTCGGCGGCAGTTCGGCGGACGGCTGTCCGCGCGCACCGAGGCGAGGAGTGGCTGAGCACCCCATGAGCGATCCCGGAGCAGTGCCCACGCCGCCGGCGCCCGACCGTCCCGGGCCGCTCTCCGGGCTGCTCGTCGCGGACTTCTCGCGCATCCTGGCCGGCCCGTACAGCACGATGCTGCTGGCCGACCTCGGCGCCGAGGTGGTCAAGGTCGAGGGGCCCGGCGGTGACGACACCCGCACCTGGGCACCCCCCGTGGCACAGGTCGGGGGCCAGGACGTCTCCACCTACTACCTGGGCGTGAACCGCAACAAGCGCTCCGTGGCGCTGGACCTGAAGGACCCCGGGGACCTCGCCGCCGCCCAGGAGCTGGCGCGCCGCGCCGACGTGCTGGTGGAGAACTTCAAGCCCGGCGGCCTGGGCCGCTTCGGCCTGGACTACGCGAGCGTCTCGGCCACGAACCCGCGGGTCGTCTACGCCTCCATCAGCGGCTTCGGCAGCGGCCCCGGCGGCAGGTCGCTGCCCGGCTACGACCTCATCGTCCAGGCGATCTCGGGCCTGATGAGCCTCACCGGGGACCCCGAGGGCGACCCCTACCGGGCCGGTGTCGCCGTCTTCGACGTCATGGCCGGCCTGCACGCCACGATCGGCGTCCTCTCGGCGCTCAACCACCGGCACGAGACCGGCCGCGGCCAGCACGTCGAGGTCAGCCTGCTCGCCTCGGCGATGTCCGGGCTGGTGAACCAGACCAGCGCCTTCGTCGCCGGCGGCGTCGTCCCCTTCCGGATGGGTAACAGCCACCCGAGCCTGTTCCCGTACGAGCCGCTGCCGTGCTCGGACGGCGACCTGATCATCACCGCGGGGAACGACGGCCAGTTCCGCAAGCTGTGCGAGGTGCTCGGCCTGCCGGAGCTCACCGAGGACCCCCGGTTCCTGCGCAACGAGGACCGCACGGCCAACCGCGAGCAGCTGCGCCCGCTGCTCGTGGAGCGCCTGGCCACCCGGACCAAGATGGAGTGGTTCCGCGACATCATCGCCGCGGGGGTGCCCTGCGGGCCGATCAACACCATCGACCAGGGCGTCGCCTTCGCCGAGGAGGTCGGCCTCGACCCGGTCGTGACCGTCGGGGAGGGGCCCGCCGCCGTCCGGTCGGTGCGCCACCCCATCCGGTTCTCCGACACCGCGGCCTCCTACCGGCTGCCGCCGCCGGCCGTGGACGAGCACGGCGACGAGATCCGCCGCTGGCTGGCCGCGCCGGCCGAGGAGGGACAGCAGTGAGCGAGCCCGTGTACCCGACCGCGCTGGGCGCCTCGAGCCTGGAGCGGATCACCCTGCTCGGCACCGACCTCGCCGAGGACGTCATGGGGAAGGTCGGCTTCGGCGAGCTGGCCTTCTGGCTGGCCACCCAGCGCCGGCCCAGCCCGGGGGAGACCCGGGTGTTCGAGGCGGTGCTCGCCGCGCTCGCCGACCACGGCTTCACCCCGACGGCGATCGTCACCCGGCTCACGTACCTGTCGGCGCCGGACTCCATCCAGGGCGCGCTGGCCGCCGGCCTGCTCGGAGGTGGCTCCCGGTTCCTGGGCGTGACCGAGGACTGCGGGCGGTTCCTCCACGAGGTGCTCGCCTCGGTGGAGGGCCCGCTGCCCACCGACGACGCCGGCTGGGACGCCCTCGCCCTGGAGACGGTGACCGCGCAGCGCGCCGCGAAGCGCTTCGTGCCGGGGCTGGGCCACCACGTGCACAAGCAGGGCGACCCGCGCACGCCCCGGCTGTTCGCGATCGCGACCGAGGAGGGGCTCTACGGCCCGCACCTGTCGCTGTTCGCCGCCATCGGCCGGGTGCACGCCCAGGTGCTCGGCAAGCAGCTGCCGCTCAACGGCGCCGGCGTCTGCGGCGCCGCGCTGGCCGACCTGGGCCTGCCGATGCAGCTGCTGCGCGGCTTCGCGCTGCTGGCGCGCACCGCCGGGCTGATCGGCCAGCTCGCCGAGGAGCTGCGGAACCCGGTGGCCAACGACGTCTTCCTCTCCGTCGACCTGCACAACCGCCCGGTCGACCCCGACCCGTTCGTCCCCGACCCGCTGCCCCGCAGCGACGCCTGAGGGGGTGCCGATGCGCGCCGTCGTCGTCCGGGCGCCGGGGGAGACCCCGGTCGTCGCCGACCACCCGGCACCACGCCCCGCCCCCGGGCGCAGCGTGGTCCGGGTGAGCGCGGCCCCGGTCGTGCCGCTGGACCTGCTGTGCGCCTCGGGCACCAGCTACTTCGGCAGCCCTGCCGTGCCCTACGTCCCCGGCGTCCAGGGCGTCGGCGTGGTCGAGAGCTCCACGACGCTCCCCGCCGGCACCCGCGTCTGGTTCGCCACCTCCGCCGGGATGGCCCCGGGGGACGGCAGCCTGGCCGAGCTGTGCACCGTCGCCGACGACGACCTCGTCCCGGTGACCGCGGACGTGCCCGACGCCGCGCTCGCCGCGCTCGGGCTCTCGGCGGTGGCCGCCTGGATGTCGCTCACCTGGCGCGGGGGGCTGCAGCCGGGCGAGCACGTCCTCGTGCTCGGCGCGGGGGGAGCGGTCGGTCAGGCCGCCGTCGGTGCGGCGAGGGTCCTGGGGGCCGGCCGCGTCGTCGCGGTCGCGCGCTCGGAGACCTCCCGCGACCGGGCCCTGGCGGCCGGCGCCGACGAGGCGCTCGCCCCCGGCACCGACGTGGCCACGCTCGCCGACCGGCTGGCCGGCGCGACCGGTGGCCGGCTGGACCTCGTCGTCGACCCCGTCTTCGGGGCCGCCGCCACCGCGGCGTCCCGCGTGCTCTCACCCGGCGGCCGGCTGGTCAACCTCGGCGGCGCCTCGGGCGACGTCGCCGAGTTCTCCTCCGCGGTGCTGCGGTCCCGCAGCGCCTCGATGCTCGGCTACACCAACAACGCGCTCACCGTGGAGCAGCGCCGCGCGGCCGTCACCACCGTCGCCGAGCACGCCGCCGCGGGCGCGCTCGCGGTGGCCCACGAGAAGGTCGCCCTCGGCGACGCCGCCGGCGCCTGGCGGCGGCAGGCCACCGGCGACCCCGGCGTGCGGCTGGTGCTCACCCCCTAGAACTGGACCTCCGCGGTGGGCGCGGAGGAGGCAGCGCGACCGGCCCCCGGCGCGCGGACGGCAGGAGGAACTCCCGTGCAGCTGGTCACCGAGGACAACATCACCGAGCTCGCCGTGCAGCGGTGGGCCACGGCCGGCGACCCGCGCCTGGCGGAGCTCATGACGGCGCTGGTCCGGCACCTGCACGACTTCGCCCGCGAGGTCCGGCTGACCGAGGCCGAGTGGATGGCGGCCATGCAGTGGCTGACCGCCACGGGGCAGATCAGCAACGAGAAGCGGGAGGAGTTCATCCTCGCCTCCGACGTCCTGGGCCTGTCGATGCTCGTCGTCCAGATGAACCACCGGCTGGACCCGCGGGCCACCCCGGCGACGGTGCTCGGCCCGTTCCACATCGAGGGGTCGCCGGAGCTGGGCTACGCGGCCGACATGTCCGAGGGGCTGCCCGGCACGCCGCTGTACCTCCACGGCACGCTCCGGGACCTGGAGGGCAACCCGGTCCCGAATGCCGTGCTCGACGTCTGGCAGGCCGACACCGAGGGCGCCTACGAGTCGCAGATCCCCGACATCGACGAGGCACGGCTCCGGGCGAAGTACACGACCCGCGAGGACGGCACGTACTGCGTCCGGACGATCGCGCCGCTGGGCTACGCCATCCCGATGGACGGGCCGGTCGGCGACCTGATCAGCCGGACCGAGATCAGCTACTTCCGCCCGGCCCACATCCACTTCCTGATCAACGTGCCCGGCTACGAGCCGCTCATCACCCACCTGTTCCAGGAGGGGTCGGACTACCTCGACAGCGACGTCGTCTTCGGCACCAAGCAGGAGCTGGTCACCACGTTCGAGCAGCGCGAGCCGGGGCCGACGCCCGGCGGCGGGCACAGCGACGTGCCGTGGCTGGAGTCGCGGTACGACTTCGTGCTGCAGCGCCAGGGCTGAGGGCGCGCCCCCGCCCCGGACCTGCGGGGCGGGGGCGCTCGGCGCCACTAGGTTGACGGACGCAACCTGTGTCGACGGGCCGAGCGCCGCTCGGGGCCCTGGAGGAAGTCCGTGTCGCGTCTCGCCGTCCTGTCCCTGCGCAACCGGGCGCTCATCGGCCTGGTGACCGTGGCCGTCGTGGTCTTCGGCCTCATCTCGGCCGCGTCGCTGAAGCAGGAGCTCATCCCGTCGCTGCAGATCCCGGCCGCGGCCGTGGTCGCCACCCAGCCGGGCGCCTCCCCGGAGGTCGTCGAGCGGCAGGTCGTGGAGCCGCTGGAGCAGGCGATCTCCTCGGTGCCCGACGTCGTGGCGGTGACGTCGACGGCGAGCACGGGCCTGGCCGCCGTCACCGTCGAGCTCGAGTACGGCTCCGACGTCGACGCGGCGGCCAGCGCCCTGCAGACCGCGGTGAGCCGGGTGCAGGCCCAGCTCCCCGACGACGTCGAGCCGCAGGTGCTCACCGGCTCGCTGGCCGACCTGCCGGTGGTGCAGCTGGCCGTCGCCGCCCCCGGTGACCCCGCCGCCCTCGCCGAGCGCATCGACGCCGCCGTCGTGCCGCTGTTCGAGGGCATCGACGGCGTCCGCGACGTGACCGTGACCGGTGCCGACGAGGCGCGCGTGCAGGTGACGCTCGACCCGGCCGCCCTCGCCGCCGCCGGGGTGTCGCCCGCGGCGGTGACCACCGTGCTGCAGGACAACGGCGTGGTGCTGCCGGCCGGCTCGCTGACGGTGGGGGAGCAGACGCTGCCCGTCCAGGCCGGGACGCGGCTCACCTCGGTCGAGGACCTCCGGGCCGTCCCGCTCACCGGTGCCCGGGGCACGGTGACGACGCTGGGCGAGGTGGCCCGGGTCGAGCTCGCCGCCGCCCCGCCGACCTCCTTCTCACGGGTCGACGGCGAGCCGGCGCTGGCCGTCGGGCTCACCCAGACCCCCGACGGCAACACCGTGGAGATCTCGAACGCGGTGGCCGACCTGCTGCCGGAGGTGCGCGAGGCGCTGGGCGAGGGCAGCGTCGTCGCCGTCGTCTTCGACCAGGGCCCGTTCATCGAGGAGTCGATCGCCGGCCTGGCGACCGAGGGCGGGCTGGGCCTGGTCTTCGCCCTGCTGGTCATCCTGGTCTTCCTGGCCTCGGTGCGGTCCACGCTGGTGTCCGCGGTGTCCATCCCGGTCTCGCTGTGCGTCACCTTCATCGGGCTGGAGGTCGCCGGGTTCTCCCTGAACATCCTCACGCTGGGCGCGATGACGGTGGCCATCGGCCGCGTGGTCGACGACTCGATCGTGGTCATCGAGAACATCAAGCGGCACCTGTCCTACGGGGAGGCGCGCTCGACGGCGATCGTCGGTGCGGTCCGGGAGGTGGCGGGCGCGGTCACCGCGTCGACCATCACCACGGTCGCCGTCTTCCTGCCGATCGCGCTCGTGGGCGGGCTGGTCGGCGAGCTCTTCCGGCCCTTCGCGCTCACGGTGGCCATCGCGATGCTGGCCAGCCTGGTCGTCTCGCTCACCATCGTCCCGGCGCTGGCCTCGGTGTTCCTCCGGGCGCCGGACGCCGACCGGACCGAGGCCGAGCTCGCGCGCAGCCGGGAGGAGGCCGAGGAGGCCGAGCGGCGCACCTGGCTGCAGCGGCTGTACCTGCCGGCGCTGCGCTGGGTGCTGGCCCACCGCCGCTGGACGCTGGCCGGCGCACTGGCGGTCCTCGTCGGCACCCTGGCGCTCACCCCGCTCCTGCAGACCAACTTCATCGGCGACTCCGGCCAGAACACCGTCACGGTCACCGCCGCCTACCCGGCCGGCACCAGCCTGGCGGCGCAGGACGAGCGGGCCCGCACCCTCGAGGAGGCGCTCAGCGGCCTCGACGGGGTGGGCACCGTGCAGAGCACGGTGGGCTCGGCCGGCGGGCTCGCCGCGTTCTCCGGTGGTGGCGGGACGCCCCGGGCGACGTTCGCCCTGACCCTGGCCGAGGACGCCGACCCCGAGGCAGTGGGTGACGACATCCGCTCGGCCGCCGAGGACCTCGGCGACGTCGGCGACGTGACGGTGGCGTCGGCCGGCTCCGGTTTCGGGCCCTCGACGGTCGACGTCCTGGTGCAGTCGACCGACCCCGGTGCCCTGGCCGAGGCGGCCGCGCAGGTGCAGGAGGCGGTCGAGGACGTCCCCGGCGCCACCGACGTGACCAACGACCTGACCGGCGCGCTCCCCGTCGTCCGGGTGGTCGTCGACCCGGTCGCGGCCGCGCGCGCGGGGCTCACCGAGGCCCAGGTGACGCGCACCCTGGCCGGCCTGTCCGCGGCGGTGCCGATCGGCTCGGTCGACGTCGACGACGTCGCGACGCCGGTGTACCTGCAGCCGCTGCAGGCCCCCACGACGCCGGAGCAGCTGGGCGCGGTCGTGCTGCCCGCGCCGACCGGCCCGGTGCCCCTGGCCCGGGTGGCGACGGTGGAGCAGGTCCAGGTGCCCAGCTCGGTCAGCCGGATCGACGGCTCACGGGCCGCGACCGTGTCGGCGACCCCGGCCGACGCCGACCTGGGCAGCCTGACCAGCGCGCTGACGGCGGCCGTCGACGAGCTCGACCTGCCCGACGGCGTCGACGTGACGATCGGCGGCGTGGCGTCGGACCAGAGCGAGGCCTTCGCCGACCTCGGCCTGGCGCTGCTGATCGCGATCGTGATCGTCTACCTGGTCATGGTGGCGACCTTCCGCAGCCTGGCCCAGCCGCTGATCCTGCTGGTCTCGGTGCCCTTCGCCGCGACCGGCGCCCTGCTCATGCTGCTGGCCACCGGGGTGCCGCTGGGCGTGCCGGCGCTCATCGGCGTGCTGATGCTCATCGGCATCGTCGTCACCAACGCCATCGTGCTGATCGACCTGGTCAACCAGTACCGCGAGCGCGGCCGCCCGCTGGCCGAGGCGGTCACCGAGGGCGCCCGCAAGCGCCTGCGGCCGATCGTGATGACCGCGGCGGCGACGGTGCTGGCCCTGACGCCCATGGCGTTCGGGCTCACCGGTGGCGGGGTGTTCATCTCCCAGCCCCTGGCGCTGGTGGTGATCGGCGGGCTGGTCAGCTCCACGCTGCTCACGCTGCTGCTCGTGCCGGTGCTCTACACCGCGCTGGAGACCCGGCGCGAGCGCCGGCAGGAGAGGCGCGCCGCCGGAGCCGCGAAAACCGGTTGATCGGGCCTCGACACTGGGCGCATGCGGATCGTCTTCCGGCGCATGGCCGACCGCCGGCCGGTGGAGACCCTGGTCGAGCGCGACGACGGTGTCGTCTTCGCCATGCGCGGGGCCGGCGGCGGGGCCGACCTGCCGCACGACCTCGTGCACGCTCTCGTCGAGCAGGAGCTCGGCGTGCGCGACGGGATCTGGGGCTGCGTCGCCGACGGGGTGGTCTGGGGCAGCATGCGGCACGTCTCCGGACGGCGGCCGCCGCGCTCCGAGGAGCGCTCGGTCCGGCTGAAGCGCGAGCGGACGGTCGCGATCCACCGTGCGGAGGCCCTCGCCGACGTCGTCGGCCGCTGCGCGTCCGGGCGGGAGGTCCTGCCCCGCGAGGTCGAGGTGCTCGGCCTTCCCCGCGCGCGGCTGGACGCCGCCGCGCTCGCGCTGCGGGACGCCGCGGCGAAATGGGCCGCGCTCTCGCCGGGCGAGGAGTGGGTCGTCGAGTGGGGGCACCAGGCCCGGGGTGGTCCGTCCGGGCGGCGGCGACGGGGCTGATCCCGGCGCCGCCACCGTCCGGGCGCTCAGACGATCGGCGCGGGGCCGCCGTCCGGCGGCGGGGCGACCGGGCCGGTCGGGTCCGGGAGGCCCGAGGGGTCCGGGGCGCCGGGGGTGTCCGGGTCGGCCGGGGTGGGGTCCGGCGCCGGCGGCTGGGGATCGGGAGTCGTCATGCACCGACGCTAGCCAGGCGACGGCCGCCGCGCCCGGCGAGGCGTGGCCCGGCGAGGTGGGTTTGTGCCGTGCTCGGGGCGGGAACCGGGGACGCGTGGACGCCGAGATCTCGCTGACGGTCGACGGCGTGGCACGCCGCCTCACCGTGGACACCCGCACGACGCTGCTGGACACGCTCCGGGAACGGCTGGGCAACTGCAGCCCCAAGAAGGGCTGCGACCACGGGCAGTGCGGTGCGTGCACGGTGCTCCTGGACGGCGAGCGCGCGCTGAGCTGCCTGGCGCTGGCGGTCGCCCACGACGGTGCCGAGATCACCACCGCCGACGGCCTCGCGCGCGGCGGTGAGCTGCACCCGGTGCAGCAGGCCTTCCTCGACCGCGACGCCTTCCAGTGCGGCTACTGCACGCCCGGCCAGATCTGCTCCGCCGTCGGCGTGCTCGCCGAGGTGGACCGGGGATGGCCCAGCCATGCCAGCCCCGACCTCGTGGCCGATCCGGAGCTGTCCCACGACGAGGTGGCCGAGCGCATGAGCGGCAACCTGTGCCGGTGCGCCGCCTACGTCAACATCGTCCCGGCCGTGCAGCAGGCCGGAGGGGTGCAGGCGTGAAGCCGTTCGCGTTCGCCCGGCCGGGCAGCGTCGCCGAGGCCGTCCGCCAGGTGGCCGCCGAACCGGGTGCGGTGTTCCTCGGCGGGGGCACGAACCTGGTCGACCACCTCAAACTCGGGGTGGCGACGCCCGAGCTGGTCGTCGACGTCCGGAGGCTGACCTCCCGCGAGATCAGCGACCTGCCCGACGGCGGCCTGCGGCTGGGCGCGGCCACCACCAACAGCGAGGTCGCCGCCGACCGCCGCGTGCGGGAGCGCTACCCGGTGCTCGCCCAGGCGCTGCTGGCCGGCGCCACCGGCCAGCTGCGCAACCTCGCCACCACCGGCGGCAACCCGCTGCAGCGCACCCGCTGCGTCTACTTCCAGGACGTCACCACGGCGTGCAACAAGCGCGAGCCGGGCAGCGGCTGCTCGGCCGTGAACGGCTACACCCGGTACCACGCGGTCCTCGGGGTGCCCTCGGCCATGCCGGACCCGACGGCGCCCGAGACGTGCATCGCCACGCACCCCTCGGACATGGCCGTGGCGCTGGCCGCCCTCGACGCCGTCGTGCACGTGCTCGGCCCGGCCGGGGAGCGCACCATCCCCTTCGGCGAGCTGCACCGGCTCCCGGGCGACGACCCGTCCCGCGACACCGTGCTCGGCCACGGCGAGCTGGTCACCGCCATCGACCTGCCGCCGCTGCCCGACGGTGCGCGGTCGGCCTACCGCAAGGTGCGCGACCGGGCGTCCTACGCCTTCGCGCTGGTCTCCGTGGCTGCCGTCGTCGCCGGCGACAGCACATCCGAGCGCACGGTGCGGATCGCGCTCGGCGGCGTGGCGCACAAGCCGTGGCGTGCGGCCCGCGCGGAGGAGCTGCTCCGCGGCACCCCGCTCACCGAGCACGCCGTCGGCCACGCGATGGGGGTCGAGCTGACCACCGCACAGCCGCAGCCGGGCATCGACGGCGGCAACGGCTTCAAGATCCCGCTGGCCACGCGCACCGTCGTCGCCACCCTGCGCGACCTGACCCGGGAGACCTGACATGACCGAGCTGCTGGAGCCGCGGGCCATCGGCCGGGGACTGGTCCGCCGGGACGGCGAGGCCAAGGTCCGCGGCACCGCGACCTACGCCTACGAGACGCCCGTGGAACGGCCGGCCTACGCCTTCCCGGTGCAGGCCACGGTCGCCCGCGGCCGGGTCACCGCGGTGGACACCAGCGCGGCCGAGGCCCTGGACGGCGTGCTGGCGGTGCTCACCCACGAGAACGCCGAGCGGCTGGCCTCCACCGACGACCAGGAGCTCGCCGTCCTGCAGTCGGCCGAGGTCGCCTTCCGCGGCCAGCTCGTCGGCGTCGTCGTCGCCGGGACCTCCGAGCTGGCGCGGCAGGCCGCCGACCTGGTGCGGGTGGAGTACGCGGTGGAGGAGCACGACAGCGAGCTCGTCGTCGACCACCCCGCGCTGTACAAGCCGGAGAAGGTGAACCCGTCGTTCGAGACCGACACCGCCGAGGGCGACGTTGCCGCCGCCATGGCCACGGCGCACGCGACGGTCGAGCAGACGTACTCCACCGCGATGTACCACAACAACCCGCTGGAGCCCCACGCCACGACCGCCCTGTGGGACCCGTCAGCCGAGGTGCCGCTCACCGTGTGGGACTCCACCCAGGGCGTGCACCCCGACCGGGCCGCCGTGTGCGAGGTGTTCGGGCTGGGGCAGGAGCAGGTGCGCGTGATCTGCCCGTACGTGGGCGGCGGGTTCGGGTCCAAGGGCACCCCGCACGCCAACGTGATGCTCGCGGTGCTCGCCGCCCGCGCCGTGCCCGGCCGGCCGGTGAAGCTCGCCCTCACCCGGCAGCAGATGTTCTTCCTCGCCGGGTACCGGACCCCGACGATCCAGCGGATGCAGCTGGCCGCCGACCGGACCGGACGGCTGCAGGCGATCGCGATCGACGTCGTCGAGCAGACGTCGAGGATCAAGGAGTTCGCGGAGCAGACCGGCGTCCCCACCCGGATGATGTACGCCTCGCCGAGCCGCCGGACCACCCACCGGCTCGCGCCCCTCGACGTCCCCGTGCCCTCCTGGATGCGGGCGCCGGGGGAGTGCCCCGGCATGTTCGGGCCCGAGGTGGCCCTCGACGAGCTCGCCGAGGCCCTCGGCATCGACCCGGTGGAGCTGCGGATCCGCAACGAGCCCGCCGTCGACCCGGAGACCGGCAAGCCGTGGTCGAGCCGGCACCTGGTGGAGTGCCTGCGCGAGGGGGCCGAGCGGTTCGGCTGGGCCGACCGGCCGCCGGCCCGCCACCGCGAGGGCGACTGGTTCGTGGGCACCGGCGTCGCGTCCTCGGTGTACCCGACGATGCGCATGGCGACCTCCGAGGCGGTGGTCCGGTTCGAGAACGGCCGCTACGTCGTCGAGATCGGCGCCGCCGACCTCGGCACCGGCGCGTGGACGGTGCTGCCGCAGATCGCCGCCGACGCCCTGGACGTCCCCGTCGACGACGTCGAGGTGCGGATCGGTGACACCCGCCTGCCGGAGGCCTCGGTGGCCGGCGGCTCCTCGGGCACGAACACCTGGGGCTCGGCGATCACGGTGGCCGCCCGGGAGTTCCGGGCGAAGTTCGGCCGCGACCCGGGCGACGGCGACGAGGTCTCGGGCTCGGTGGACCAGGCCGCCATGGACGACACCCGAGCCGCGTACGCGTTCGGCGCCCAGTTCGCCGAGGTGCGGGTCAACGCCGACACCGGCGAGCTCCGCGTGCCCCGCCTGTACGGCGTCTTCGCCGCGGGCCGCATCATCAACCCGCGGACGGCGCGCTCCCAGCTCATCGGCGGCATGACGATGGGCCTGTCCATGGCGCTGCACGAGAACAGCGTGTGGGACCCGCGGATCGGGCAGGTCGCCAACCACGACCTGGCCGAGTACCACGTCACCGTCAACGCCGACGTGGGTGACGTGCAGGCGCACTGGCTGGACGAGCACGACCCCTACGTCAACGCGATGGGCAGCAAGGGCATCGGCGAGATCGGCATCACCGGCACGGCGGCCGCCGTCGTCAACGCCGTCCACCGCGCCACCGGCGTCCGCGTGCGCGACCTCCCGGTGACCCTCGACAAGGTGCTGCCCGGGCTGTCCTGACCCCGGCCGGGTGACCGCCGGCTCCGCGGGCGGGGGTGTAGCCCGGGGCCGTGGCGGGCATTCCGAGAGGGGATCGGACGCTGCCTCGCCGGGGGTCGCGTCAGCGGGGGACGGAGCCTGGGGTGACCATCGTCGGACACGATCGCGAGCTCCTCGACGGTCGCTACGAGCTCCACCACCTGATCGCCAGCGGCGGCATGGGTGAGGTCTGGCGGGGGCGCGACGTCCGGCTGGACCGCGCCGTCGCCGTCAAGGTCCTGCGCAGCGAGTACGCCGACGACCCCGGGTTCGTCGCCCGCTTCCGCGCCGAGGCCACGCACGCGGCGTCCCTCAGCCACCCCAACATCGCCGCCGTCCACGACTACGGCGAGACCACGGCGGAGGCGACCGGCGAGCGGGTCGCCTACCTCGTGATGGAGCTGGTGGAGGGAGAGCCGCTCTCCGCCCGCTTCGGCGACGGCGGACCGCTGGACACGGCCGCCGCGCTGCAGGTGCTGCGGCAGGCAGCTGCCGCCCTGGCCGAGGCCCACCGCGCCGGTGTGGTGCACCGGGACGTGAAGCCGGCCAACATCCTCATCGACCGCGAGGGCCAGGTGAAGCTCACCGACTTCGGCATCGCCTGGTCCGCGGCGAGCGTGCCGCTGACCGAGGCGGGCCAGGTGATCGGCACCCCGAAGTACATGTCGCCGGAGCAGGCGGTGGGGGAGGCCCCGCGCCCGGCCAGCGACGTGTACGCCCTCGGCCTGGTCGGCTACGAGTCCCTCAGCGGCCACGCCGCCTTCGAGGGGGACAACCCGGTCACCCTGGCGCTCAAGCAGGTCCAGCAGGAGCCGGCGCCCCTGCCCGCCGCGGTGCCGGAGGAGGTGCGCAGCCTGATCGACGGCGCACTCGTCAAGGACCCCGACGCCCGGTTCCCCGACGCCGAGGCCTTCCTGACCGCCATCGACGCGACGCTGGACGGGGGGAGCCCGCAGGCCCCGTCGACCGAGGCCCTTCCGGTCACCACCGCTCCGATCCCGGCCGCGCCGGCCCCCGCCGCCCCGCGGCCCGGGCGGGCCGCCCGGCGGCGACGGGCTCCGTTCCGTCGTCGGGTGGTGCTCGTCCCGCTGCTGTTCCTGCTCCTCGGTGCGGCCGTCGTCGGGGTGACGCTCGGTCTCCCCGGTGGGGACGACGCACCGGCCGGCCCCGCCGCGGCGCCCCCGCCGGGGCAGGGGTCGATCGTCCTCGCCGCCGGCGACCACATCGGGCGCCCGGCCGACGAGGTGGCCGCCGACCTGACGGCGCTCGGGCTGGAGGAGGAGCGGATCGAGGTGGTCACCGACGAGCAGCCACCCGGGACCGTCGTGCGCCTCGACCCCGCGGGCGCGCCTCTGGCGGCGGGCGACACCGTCCGGCTCGACGTCTCCGTGGCGCCGCCGGCGCCCTCCGGTGCGGGTGCCGACGCCGACCGGGACCGGCCGTCGACGACGGGGGCGGGGAACGGGGGCGCGGTGGCGCCCGCGCCGGTGCCCGGGGGCGCCACGAGGGGAGCCCCAGCCGCCCCCACCGGGACGGACGGCGGCACCGGCCCGGCGCCCCGGCCCTCCGCCACCCCGGCACCCGAGGAGACGACCCCGGCCTCCGAGGGGACGACCCCGGCACCGCAGGAGCCGGCCCCGCCGGCGAGCGATGGGGCCGAGGACGGCGGCACCACGACACCGACGACGCCCCCGGGCGACGGGTCGGCCCAGCCGAGCGACGAGCCGTCGGCGCCCACCTCTCCACCGGCCGAGCCGGAGCAGGACGCCGGCACGGCGCCGGGGCCCGAGCCTTCCGGAGCCGCGGAGGAGAGCAGCGGCTGACCTGCCGCCGCGCCGGCCGGGCCGTGCGCGTCGCCGTGCTGCCGGACCCCGTGACGGCCCTCAGCATGGAGCCATGACGAACCAGGTGGTCGCGGTCCTCGGCACCGGCACGATGGGGGCGGGCATGGTGCGCTCGCTGCGCCGGGCCGGCATCACGGTCCGGATGTGGAACCGGGACGGCAGCAAGGCCGAGGCGCTGACCGGTACGGGGGACCAGGCGTGCGGCTCGCCGGCCGAGGCCGCGGACGGCGCCGACGTCGTGCTGACGATGGTGCTGGACGCCGACGCCGTCGTCGACGTGGTCCGGAAGGCGGCCCCGGCGGCCGGGACGGTGTGGTTGCAGACCTCCACCGTGGGCGTGGAGGGCGCCGACCGCACCGCCGACCTGGCCCGGGAGCTGGGGCTGGTCCTGGTGGACTCCCCGGTGCTGGGCACGAAGGAGCCTGCCGAGCAGGGGTCCCTCGTGGTGCTGGCGTCCGGTCCCGAGGAGCTCCGCGAGCGGCTCTCCCCGGTCCTGGACGCCATCGGCGGGAAGACGCTCTGGGTGGGGGAGGCCGGTGCGGGCAGCCGACTGAAGATGGCCGCCAACGCGTGGCTGTTCATGCTCACCGCCGGGGTGGCGCAGTCGATCGCCCTGGCCCGCGGGCTGGGCCTGGACCCCCGGCACTTCCTCGCCGCCATCGAGGGCGGCCCGATGGACACGCCGTACGCCCACCTCAAGGGCGGGATGATGCTCGAGGGCGAGTTCCCGGTGAGCTTCGGGCTCACCGGCGCGGCCAAGGACGCCCGCCTCATCCGCTCGGCGCTGCGCACGGCGGGCGTCCCCGACCGGCTCGACAGCGCGGTCCTCGCCACCATGGACGCCGCCGCGGAGCGGCTGCCCGACCCCGGTGCTGTCGACCTGAGCGCGCTGATCGCCGGGCTGGCGCCTGAGCGCGGCTGAGCCCCCACGGGCGGGTGTACCTGCGCATACCCCGGGTAGGTCGCACACCACCGATCGTCGAGGTGAGGCGGTCGACGACACCCTCGATCGACCCCTGAGGAGCAGCTCCGTGGCCCTGGACTACCCGACCCTGCCCGGCGACATCGACCATCTCATCGCCGACGACCACGCGATCGTCGAGCGCCAGTTCCAGCACCTGGAGGCCGGTCGCGGCAACCGGCGCGTGCTGGTGGACCAGATCTCGCTCGAGCTGGCGCTGCACGCCTTCGCCGAGGAGACGGTGCTGTACCCGATCTGGTCGGAGATCGGCATGCAGGACGAGCACGACGACGCCGAGCACGAGCACCAGCGGATCAAGGAGCTGCTCGTCGTGCTCGGGAGCACCGAGCCGGGGCAGGACGAGTTCGAGCAGGCGCTGACCGAGCTGATCGGCCTCGTCCGCCACCACGTGGACGACGAGGAGACCGAGGAGCTGCCGGAGTTCCGGCGCAAGGCCGGCCCGGAGCGGATGGCGCAGCTCGGCAAGGAGTTCCTGGCCGCCAAGCGCCAGGCCCCGACCCGTCCGCACCCGAGCGCCCCGGACGAGGGCCTGGCCGAGCGGATCGCCGGCATGCTGGCCAAGCCGCTGGACCACGTCCGCGACCTGCTCTCGGGCAAGCAGAAGGAGGCAGCCACCGACGCGTCCGGCCTGCTGAACCCGCAGGCGCAGGCCATCGTCGACGCGCACTCCTCGCTGGGGCCGCTGTCGTTCGAGATCCTCACCCCCGACCAGGCCCGCAAGCAGCCGGGGCCGAAGGAGGCGGTGGAGAAGGTCATGGCCGAGCGCGGTCTCGAGGGACCGGAGGCGGTCGGCTCGGTCGAGGACCTGGACATCCCCGACGGCGCCGGCGGCACGCAGCGGCTGCGGGTCTACAAGCCGGCCGACGCGGGCACCGCGCCCCTGCCGGTGGTCATGTGGATCCACGGCGGCGGCTGGGTGCTGTTCGACATCGACGACCACTACGACGCCTCCTGCCGCGGCCTGACGAACAAGACGGGTGCGATCGTCGTGACGCCGGACTACCGGCGCGCGCCCGAGGCGGTCTTCCCGGCATCGCACGACGACGTCCTCACCGCCTACCACTACGTGCTGCAGAACGCGGCCTCCTTCGGTGGTGACGCCTCGCGCGTGGCCATCGGCGGCGAGTCGGTGGGCGGGAACATGGCCGCGGCGACCTGCCTGCAGCTGGCTGCCAACGGCCAGCCGCTGCCGCTGGCCCAGGTCTGCGTCTACCCGCTCACCACCGGAGAGCAGTTCGGGGAGTCCATGGTCGATGCCGCGGACGGCCGCCCGCTCAACCGCGCGCTGCTGAGCTGGATGGCCATGCACGCCTTCGAGGGCAGGCCGGACGCCGCGCAGGACCCGCGCATCGACCTCCTGGGCTGGACGACCGAGCAGCGGGCGCAGATGCCGCCGACGCTCGTCATCACCGACGAGCGCGACGTGCTCCGCAGCCAGGGCGAGCAGTTCGCGCGCGACCTCGAGGCGGCGGGCGTCGCGACCACGCACCGCCACTACGCCGGGGTCATGCACGAGTTCTTCGGCGCCGCGGCGGTGCTCGACGAGGCCGAGCAGGCCCAGCAAGAGGCCGCCGCGCACCTCACGCGCGCATTCGGCGGCGTGCAGCAGGGGCGCGGGTCCCTGTGACACCGGAGGTGGAGGTCGCCGCCGAGGAGACCATCGGCGAGCTGGAGGTCGTGCACCTCTTCTCCGACGCCATGCCCACGGGGGTGACGGTCTCGCACGGTGGCCGGATCTTCGTGTGCTACCCGAAGTGGGGCGACGAGGTCGGGTTCACCGTGGGGGAGATCCGGGACGGGGAGGCCGTAGCCTTCCCGTCGCAGGAGCTCAACGACAACCGGTCCGACGCGGACCCGGAGCGGCTGGTGTCGGTGCAGAGCGTCGTCGTCGACCCCGCCGACCGGCTGTGGGTCCTGGACACCGGCAGCCCGATGTTCCGGCCCACCGAGCACGGCGGCCCGAAGCTGGTCTGCGTCGACCTGGCCACCGACCAGGTCGTGCGGACCATCCTGTTCCCGACCGACGTGGCGCTGCCGACGACCTACCTCAACGACGTCCGGTTCGACCTGCGCCGGGGCCAGGAGGGGACGGCGTTCATCACCGACTCCTCCGACCAGGGGGCCAACGGGATCATCGTGGTCGACCTGGCCTCCGGGGAGTCCTGGCGGCGGCTGCACGAGCACCCCAGCACCAAGGCGACCACCCCGCCGGACCTCCGGATGGTCGTCGAGGGGCAGGAGTTCGTGGAGCGCTCGTCCGACGGCGAGGTCACGCCGGTGACCATGGGCGCCGACGGCATCGCGATCGCCGCTGACGGGAGCCGGCTCTACTACTGCCCGCTGGCCGGGCGGCGGTGGTACTCCGTGTCGGTCGACGCCCTGGTCGACCGCGGGCAGCCCGACGACGCCGTGGCCGCCACCGTGCGGGACGAGGGCGACAAGGGCTGCGTCAGCGACGGCCTGGAGACCGACGACCAGGGGCGGCTGTACGTCACCGACGGCGAGCACGACGCGATCCACCGGCGGTCGCCGGACGGGTCGTGGGAGACGGTGGTGCACGACCCGCGGCTGCTGTGGCCGGACACCATGTCGGTCGCCGCGGACGGCCACCTCTACGTCACGGCCAACCAGCTGTACCGGCAGGACAAGTACCGCGGCGGGGAGGACCAGCGGCGCAAGCCCTACGTCCTCTTCCGGACCCCCGTCGGAGCGGGCCCGGTCCGCCTGCGCTGACGTCCGCGGGCCAGCGTCCGCCGGCGCCGCTCACCCCTGGGCGGCGCCGGCAGCGCGGCGGACGAGGTCCTCGTAGACCGACCGGTCGTCGGAGTCGACCACCGGGTAGCCGCCGTCCTCGTCCGGGTGCATCTCGATGCCCGGGTTGTGCACGTCGGAGCCGTCGGCGAGGAAGAAGTGCGGGCTGCCCTGCACGGCCTCGCGGTGCGCGCGGTAGCCGGCCATCATCGGCCCCCGTGCCCGGCCGTCGTCGAGCGCCGCCGCGATGGCGTCGGCGTCGACGAGGTCGCCGCCCCGGGCGACGTCGACCACCTCGTGCAGCATGCTGATGCACCGGCTGTCGCGGAAGAACGCCAGCCGCAACGCCATGTCCAGCTGCTCGGCGGCGGCCGGGGACTGCAGCTTGGCGGCGTGCACCGCCTCGTCGGCCGGGAGCCCCGTGACCGGCCAGGCCGACGGCTCGCCCTGCCACGGCGAGAGGCCCAGGGAGGGCTCGAGCTGCCCGACCACGGGGATCTCGGCATCGACCATCCGCTGGGGGATGGCGAACCGGTTGACGTCCTCCAGCAGGAACAGGCGGTGGTCCACGCGGACCGCGTCGTCGAGGCCCAGCCGCCCCCGCGCCTCGTAGAAGCGGTGGAGCGCGACGGTGGACCAGGCGCACACGACATCGGTCCAGACGACGACCGTGCCGGGGGCGACGGTGATCCCCGGGCCGTCGGAGCTCACGGTGCGACCACGGCCTTGGTCCAGCCGCTCTCCCGCCGGTCGAAGGTCTCGTAGGCGTCCAGCACCGAGGGCATGTCCTCGACCTGGGTGAGCACCGTGGAGGGGTCGATGGCGCCGGTGCGCACCAGGTCGACCAGACGCGGGATGTACCGGCGGTGGTTGCAGTTGCCCATCTTCACGGTCAGGTTCTTGTTCATCGCCGCGCCGATCGGATAGCTCGTCATGTCCGGCGGGTACACCCCGATGATCCCGATCGTGCCCGCCTTGGCCACGGCCTGGACTGCCCACTGCGCGGCCTGGCTCGGGGCGTCGCCGGCCACCCAGGTGTCGCCCTGCGGGTTCTGCTCGGGCGCGACCTGCGCGCGCTCCTGGTCGAACGCGTCGGCCTGCTGCTCGGCCGCCCCGGCCGCCGGACCGGACCTCGGCCGCTGGGCGTCGACGCCGACGGCGTCGATGACCCGGTCCACCCCGATGCCGCCGGTGAGCTCCTGGACGACGGCCACCGGGTCCTCGGCGTTGAAGTCGACCGCCTCGGCGCCGCGCCCGCGGGCCTGCGCGAGCCGGCTGCCGACCCCGTCGACGACCAGCACCCGGCCGGCGCCCTGCTGGAAGGCGCTGGTGATCGCGAACTGGCCGACCGGACCGGCGCCGAGGACGAGCACGGTGTCGCCCTGGCCCACCTCGGCGAGCCGGGCACCGAACCAGGCGGTGGGGTAGATGTCCGACAGCAGGATCGCCTGGTCGTCGGTGACCTGCTCCGGCAGCCACACCGGTCCCACGTGGGCGAACGGGATGCGCGCGTACTGGGCCTGCAGCCCGTCGACGGGGCCGGTGCTCTGCGGCCCGCCGAAGAAGCAGGTGCCGGCCGAGGGGCCGTTGGGGTTGGCCTTGTCGCACTGGGCGTAGTACCCGGCCCGGCAGTACGAGCAGGTGCCGCACCCGACCGTGGAGGGGATGACCACGCGGTCGCCCTCGCGCAGGTTGCGCACCCCCGGGCCGGTCTCGCGCACGATCCCCACGGCCTCGTGCCCGA
The DNA here is from genome assembly GCF_004571075.1 of Blastococcus sp. TF02A-35. Taxonomy (GTDB): domain Bacteria; phylum Actinomycetota; class Actinomycetes; order Mycobacteriales; family Geodermatophilaceae; genus Blastococcus. The sequence goes on along the minus strand of NZ_SPQP01000034.1, from coordinate 10,911 downwards.
GGATCGTGCCCTCGACCATGCCCGACATCGTGCCGCGCACGAAATGCAGGTCGGTGCCGCAGATCCCCGTCGCGGTGATCTCGACGATCGCGTCGGTCGGGTCCTGGATGGTCGGGTCGGGCACGTCGTCGAGCCGGATGTCCCCGACGCCATGCCACACCACTGCCTTCATCTCGTCCACTCCTCTGCGGGCCCCTCCCGCGGGAGGGTGACGACACTGCGCGCGGACGGTGCCCGGCGCTGCTCACCGGCGTCCGCGTCGCCGGTGCCGACCTACCCCCTCGTCCCGTGGTCACGCGTCGGGGCCGGCGCACCGTCCGCGGGCGCACCCGGTTGCCGCCCGGACGGCCCGGCGGGAGGCTGCCCTGGAGACGCCCATCCACGGGGGAGACGACATGTCGGCACGCGAACCGCAGGAGATGGCCCAGGTGGCGGCCGCGACGGGGGCGAAGAAGGTCCACCGGAGCTGGGACCGGGTGCTGGTCAGCTCGTTCCTGGCCGGGGCCTACATCGCCTTCGGCGCCCTGGTGGCGATCACCGTCTCCTCGGGGCTGGACCCGGCCACCTGGGGCACGCTGCCGACCCTGTTCATGGGCGCGGCGTTCACCCTCGGCCTGGTGCTCGTCCTCATCGCGGGCTCGGACCTGGCCACCGGCAACATGATGCTGGTCCCACTGGGCGCCATGAACGGGAAGCTGGGGATCGGCGACGTCGTCCGGAACCTCACGCTCGTGCTCCTGGGCAACCTGCTGGGTGCGCTGTTCGTGGCGTTCTTCCTGGCCGTGCAGACCGGGGTCATCGGCGACGCGGACGCCACCGGCAGCTCCGGGCTGACCTACGAGCGGCTGGCCGGGATCGCCGAGGGCAAGGCGCTGGGGGAGTCGCCGTGGCAGACCTTCCTGCGCGGGGTCGGCTGCAACTGGCTGGTCTGCCTCGGCGTCTGGATGTCGCTGGCGGCCACCAACGTCTCCGGCAAGGTGCTGGCGATCTTCTTCCCGATCATGGCGTTCGTCGCGATGGGTTTCGACCACGTCGTCGCCAACATGTTCTTCCTGCCCGCGGCGATCTTCGCCGGGGTGCCGGACATCGGGTGGAGCGAGACGCTGGTGAACTGGCTGCTGGCCGCGGCGGGCAACCTGGTCGGCGCCGTCGTCTTCGTGGCGACGTCCTACTGGTACCTGTTCCTCCGCGACCAGCCGGGGACGACGGCGGAGGCGGCGGCCGCGGAGCCCGCCGAGCGCGGCTGAGCGCTCAGCGGAACGCCCGGGCCGGGAGCCGGCCCTCCTCGTGGTCGAGCTCGCGGGTGAGCGAGCGCAGCCCCTCGTCGGGCAGCTGCCCGCCGTCCCGCCACCGCAGCAGCTCCTCGCGCTGCGCGTCCAGGGCCGCCCGCCGGAACCGCAGCGCCGCCTCGTACTGCGGCGCGAGCGGGACCTCGCCCGGCTCGGCGCCGACGAGCATGTCCATCCGCTTGCGGTAGCCCGACAGCCGGGTCCGCAGCTGGGAGCGGAGCACGTCCAGCGCCTCGGCCTCCACCTGGTCGCAGTCGTCGGTGGCGAGGTCGTCCAGCCGGCGCAGCGCCGCCTCGACCGAGGCGATGCGGGCCTGGTTGCGCAGCCGCGCCTGGTCGGCCTGGTCGGCGCGCAGCCCGAGGGCGCGGACCAGCGGGGCGAAGGTGACCCCCTGCCCGACCAGGGTCACGAGCACCGCGAGGAAGGCGCAGAACAGCAGCAGGGAGCGGTCGGGGAACGGCTCCCCGGTCGTGGTGACCTCGGGCAGCGTGAAGATCGCGGCCAGGCTGATCACGCCACGGGTGCCGGCCCAGCTGAGGACGACGATCTCGCGACCGCGCAGCCGCCGGACGGCAGCGGGCCGGTCGCCGGGGTCCTCGGACGCGCCGAGCCGGGTGTGCAGCGACTGCGGCAGCGACTCGGTGAGCAGCAGCCACAGCGGGCGCACCAGCAGGACGCCGCCGAGGGTGACCAGCGACGCGGTCACGACGGTGCCGGTGTCGTACCCGCCCAGCCCGCGGATGACGGCCGGGAGCTGCTGGCCGATCAGCAGGAACACGAACCCCTCGAGGAGGAAGCTCACCAGCCGCCAGACGGCGTTGGTCTGCAGCCGGCTGGCCCCCGACGCCCAGCTGGCGTTGTTGTGCCCGATCACCAGCCCGGCGACGACGACGGCGAGGACGCCGGAGACGTGCACGGCCTCACCGAGCAGGTAGGCGACGAACGGCGTGGCCAGGCTGATGGCGTTGGAGGTGAGCGGGTCGCGGCGCAGCCGGCGCAGGGGCCGCACACCGAACGCCACGGCCACCCCGGCGAGCACGCCTCCGGCGGCGGCCAGCAGGAACTGGCCCACGGCGGCGGGGGTGGAGAAGCCGTCGCCCTGGGCCGCGGCGACCGCCACGGTCAGGATGGTGAGCGCGGTGGCGTCGTTGAGCAGCCCCTCGCCCTGGATGAGGGTGATCAGTCGCGGGGGGAGGCCGACCTTCCGCCCCACCGCCAGCGCGGCGACCGGGTCGGGCGGGGCGACGGCCGCGCCCAGCGCGATGCCGGCCGCGAGGGTGGCGCCGGTGACGAGGAGGGCGAACCCGGCGCCGATGACCAGCGCCGTGACCAGGACCAGCAGCACCGAGAGGCTGACGACCGTGCGCAGGTTGCGCCGGATGGCGCCGAGGGAGGACTCCAGGGCCGCGCTGTAGAGCAGCGGCGGGAGGACGAGCGTGAGGACCAGCTCGGGGTCGAGCTCGATCTCGTCGGCGGGCAGCAGCGCGTAGCCGAGGCCGACGAGGGTCAGCAGCGCCGCGGCCGGCAGCCCCGTCCGCTCGGCGAGGGCGTGCACGGTGACGATGACCGCCACGGAGGCCAGCACGAGCAGCAGGACGGTCTCCACACCCACCTGGGCATCCTCCCCCGGGGAGGCGGTGCCGCGCCGGGGGAGCGCTCAGGTGGTGGGACCGGGGCGGGCGGTCAGCGGCGGGTGCTGAGGACGGCGATCTCGTGGGCCGACTCGACGGTCGGGGCGGCGGCGAAGGCGCGGGCGAGGGCCAGCTCCTGGCGGCGCTGGACGCGCGCGGCGTGACGGCGGGCGAGGGTGGTGCGCAGGCTGGACATGGGGTGTCCTCCACGGTGAGGAGCGGATCGGGTCGCGTCCCCGGATGCTGGGTTCGCACCTTGAACCATGCTCCTCGGGACAAGGTTCGTCAAGTGAACCCAGCATGGCGGTGATCACACCCGTGACCCCCGCCACGCGACGGCCGCGGCGACACCGATGAGTTCCCGCCCGGTGCCCGGTCCTCCCTCCTGACCCCGCCGAACGCCTCCGCGCTCGGCGCCCTGCACCCCGAGGAGCCCCCAGTGCGCATGGTCTTCCTGAACCTGCCCGTGACCGATCTCGCCCGCGCGGACGCCTTCTACGCGGCGCTCGGGTTCCGGCGCAACGACCAGTTCTCCGACGCCTCGGCGGTCTCCTACGTCGTCGAGGAGAACATCCACGTGATGCTCCTGACCCGGGAGCGGTTCGCCGACTTCGTGGCGGGCGAGGTGGGCGACCCGGCGCAGGCGACGTCGTCCCTGGTCGCCGTGTCGGCCGGCACCCGCGAGGAGGTCGACCAGCTGGTGTCGGCCGCCGTCGCTGCCGGCGGCAAGCCGTGGATGCCCGCCCAGGACCACGGCTTCATGTACGGCTCGAGCTTCGCCGACCCCGACGGCCACGTCTGGGAGGTCATGTGGATGGACCCCTCGGCCGCGCAGGGCTGACCTCCCGGGTTCGTCGTAGGTGCCCTCCACACTGCGACACGCGGGGCCGGCTGGCGCCCCGCTCCGCACCCGAGGACGCTGGCTGGTCCGGCGTTCCCGAGCCGAGGGGGAGCAGTGATCGATCCGAGGCGCCCGGGCATCCCGGGCGAGGTCCGGCACGGTGCGGTGGGCCCGCTGCCGCGCACCACGGGCAGGCAGGTCGTCGTCCTCGCCGGCACCGGCGACGACGCGCGCGTGGACTGGGGCCGGGTGGGCGTCCACCAGGTCGCCGACTCCCGCGACTTCGCCGAGGGGGACGTCCCGCCCGAGGCGCTGCAGGACGCCGAGGCGACGGTCTTCAGCGCGCTGGGCATCGCCGTGGTCTCCGCCGACCCGGGGCAGGTGAGCCGCCTGCAGACCGCCGAGGCGGCCGGCCGGCCGGTCCTCTCGGTCTCTCCCGAGCTGGTGCACCACGTGCTCGACCGCCTCGACGACGGCCGCCCCGACGGCTCCGCCACCGGCTACACCGCCGGCTACCGGGACGGGGTGGCCGACCTGGCCGGCCGGCTGCTCGCCGGCGGAGGAGCGGGTGCCGCGCCGCCGCCCGCCGCGCCGGCCCGGTTCGAGGACACGGCGCAGTCGACGTGGGGGGTCCAGGCCGTGCGCGCGGACTCCTCCGGGCGCTCCGGACGCGGCATCCGGGTGGCGGTGCTGGACACCGGCTTCGACGCCGGCCACCCGGACTTCGCCGGGCGCGCGGTCACGGCGCGCTCCTTCGTCGCGGGGGAGGACGCGCAGGACGGGCACGGCCACGGGACGCACTGCATCGGTACGGCCTGCGGCCCGCGCACGCCGTCGACCGGCCCCCGCTACGGCGTCGCCCACGAGGCCGAGATCTACGCCGGCAAGGTGCTCGGCACCGACGGCAGCGGTACCGACGCCGGGATCCTCGCCGGCATCAACTGGGCGGTCACCAGCCGGTGCCCGGTGATCTCCATGTCCCTCGGCGCCGACGTGATGCAGGCGCACCCGCCCTACTCCGCGGCCGGGCGGCGGGCGCTCCAGCAGGGCTCGCTGGTCATCGCCGCCGCGGGGAACAACGCCGACCGGCGGGCGGGCGACTTCGGGTTCGTCGGCGCCCCGGCCAACAGCGTCGAGATCATGGCCGTGGGAGCGCTCGACCAAGCTCTGGAGATGGCCTGGTTCTCCGCCCGCAGCCTGCCCGCACGCGGCGGCCAGGTCGACGTCGCCGCCCCCGGCTTCGAGGTCTACTCCGCCTGGCCGATGCCCACCCGCTACAACACGATCAGCGGCACGAGCATGGCCACGCCGCACGTGGCCGGGCTCGCCGCGCTGTGGGCCGAGGCCACCGGCCGCCGCGGGCTGGAGCTGTGGGCGACGCTGCTGCAGGAGAGCGAGCGGATTCCCCAGCCGGCGGTCGACGCCGGCAGCGGGCTGGCGGTCGCCCCGCAGTGAGGCCGTGCCGCGTAGCGTGCGCGGCATGACCCACGTCAGCGTCACGGTCGACGACGGTCACCTGGCGGCCCTGGACGGCGTCGTGCAGGGCCTGCGTGCGCGCGGCATGCAGGTGGACCAGGTGCTCGACGGCCTCGGCATCATCACCGGCTCGGTCCCCTCGGGCACGCTGGGCGCGCTCACCGGCGTCGCGGGCGTCGCCTCGGTCGACGAGCAGCTCGGCGTCCAGCTCCCGGCGCCGGAGTCACCCGTCCAGTAGCGCCGGACGGCCGTGGTCGCCCGGGCCGCCCATGCCCGCCGGGAGGGACTGGACCCGCCGGGCCGAGCGCAGCGGCCCGGCGGCCGGCAGCGGTCGCTGACCGCCCGCCGCCGGTGGGGGGCAGGGCCGGTCGGTGCTCATCGTGAGGACCCGGTCCAGCCCGACCAGCACCATCAGCCGGTGCACGCAGGGGCTCGGCCGCTCGAGGACCAGCGCGCTGCCGTGCCGGCGGGCGAGGTGGTGCCCGGTGACCAGCGACCGGAGCCCGGCCGCGTCGCAGAAGGTCACCTGGCCCATGTCGACCGACCACCGGCGGTGCCCGGTGCCGGTCAGCGCGGCCAGCCCGTCGAGGACGTGGTGGGCGGTCGTCTGGTCCAGCTCCCCGGTGACCGTCACGGTGGCGGTGCCGAGGTCGACCGACACGAGGAAGGTCACCGGGCGGCGCCCGTCGGGGAGCTCGACCGGGGGGTTCGCTGGTACTGCCATGGCCTGTCTCCTGCCTCGGCCGGGTCGTCCAGCGGCCGCCCGGTCCGGTCACGGCGTGCGTGACGGTGGGCCGGGTGCTCGACCTGGGGCGGACGCTACCGCCGGCGACGCCCCCCGCGGCGGGTGCCGGAACGGCCGGGTCCGGAACCGGCGACGCCGGCGGGGTGGCGGGACGCGGCGCGGTGGCTCCCTGACACCGAGGTACCGCCCGCTGCCGGTGGCCGGTGCCCGCCCACGGGGCACGCGCCGCGAAGGCCCGGGCGGCTCGTGGTGGGATGGGCCCGATGAGCGAGAACGCGACCCGACTCCGCGACGTCCGCCCCGAGGACGCCTTCGACGTCGAGGCCGTCCACGCGTGGCTGGCGCCGCGCGTGCCGGCGCTCGACGGACGCCCCGCGCCGCAGGTGCGCCAGTTCTCCGGTGGGGCGAGCAACCTGACCTACCTGCTCGACTACGGCGACCTCGACCTCGTGCTCCGCCGCCCGCCGCACGGGCACAAGGCGGCCTCCGCGCACGACATGGGCCGGGAGGTGCGGGTGCAGCAGCGGCTGCGGCCGCACCTGGACGTGGTCGCCGAGATCCACGGGTTCTGCGAGGACCCGTCGGTCATCGGCAGCGACTTCTACGTCATGGAGCGGCTGCGCGGCGTCGTCCTGGGCCGGAAGCTCCCGGAGGGCGTGGAGCTGTCGCCCGAGCAGGCCAGGGTGCTGGGCGAGACCGCCTACGACACCCTCGCCGACCTGCACTCCATCGACGTCGAGCAGGCCGGGCTGGCCGACCTCGGCAAGGGCCCGGGCTACGTCCGCCGCCAGGTGGAGGGCTGGTCGCGGCGCTTCCGCGACGCGCTCACCGACGACGTCCCCCCGGCCGAGGAGCTCATGGCCTGGCTGGCGGCCAACCAGCCGCAAGACGTCCGGGCCAGCCTGCTGCACGGGGACTGGAAGCTGGACAACCTCGTGCTGGACCTCTCCGGGACGCCCCGCATCACCGGGGTCCTCGACTGGGAGATGGCGACGGTCGGGGACCCGCTGATGGACCTGGGCGCCTCGCTGGCCTACTGGGTGACCGCCGACGACGACGAGGAGTTCGGCCTGGTCTCCACCCAGCCGAGCACCCTGCCGGGGATGCCCACCCGCGAGCAGGTCGTGGAGCGGTACCTGGCGCGCACCGGCCTGCAGGCGGAGAACTGGACCTTCTACGAGGTGTTCGGGCTGTTCCGGCTCGCGGTGATCATCCAGCAGATCTGGGCGCGGTTCCGCTCCGGGCACACCACCAACCCGCGGTTCGCCCACTTCGGCATCGCCGCCGCCGTCCTGCTCCAGCGCGCGGAGCGGCTGGCCGGATGCCGCTGATCTCCCTGGTCCGCCACGGCCAGGCCTCGTTCGGGGCCGACGACTACGACGTCCTGTCCGACCTGGGGCGCGTGCAGGCCGCGTGCGTGGGGGAGGAGCTGCGGCGGCGCGAGCTGCGCGACCCCCTGGTCGTGTCCGGGACGCTGCTGCGGCAGCGGGACACCGCGGCGCTGCTGGCGGAGGCGGCGGGCTTCGGTGCGCCGGCCGGGCCGGACCCGCGCCTGGACGAGTACGACCACGTCGAGCTGCTGCAGCGCTACCCCGGCGAGGCCGCGGACGGGCAGCCGGGGAACCGCCAGGTGCAGCAGCTGCTCGACGGCGCCCTCCGGTCCTGGATCGCGGCCGGTGACGCCGACGGCTGGCCGGCCTTCTCCCGCGGCGCCCTCGCCGCCGTCCGGGACCTCGCCGCCGGTCTCGAGAAGGGGCGCGACGCGGTGGTGGTCAGCTCCGGCGGCGTGATCGCCGCGGTGGTCGCCTCCCTGCTGGGCGCCTCCGCGGACGCCGTCGTGGCGCTCAACCGGGCCGCGGTGAACGTCGGCGTCACCTCCCTGCTCTCCGGGAGCAGCGGCCTGACGCTGCTGGCCTTCAACGACCACGCGCACGTCACCGGCCCCCAGCGGCACCTGCTCAGCTACCGGTAGCACCGTGGCCGACAAGCCCTTGCCCGACATCGTCGCGCCCGGGCTCGACGTGCTCTTCTGCGGCATCAACCCGTCGCTGACCTCGGCCGAGCGCGGGCACCACTTCGCCCGGCCGGGCAACCGGTTCTGGCCGGCGCTGCACCTGGCCGGGCTCACCCCGCGGCGGCTGCGCCCGGAGGAGGACCGCGAGCTGCTGCGCTACGGCCTGGGCGTGACGAACCTGGTCGACCGGCCCACCCGCACCGCCGCGGAGCTCTCGGCGCAGGAGCTGGCCGAGGGCGCCGTGGCGCTGGAGCGGCTGGTGTCGGCCTACCGGCCCGCGGTGCTGGCGGTGCTGGGCATCACCGCCTGGCGGCAGGCGTTCGGACGCCCGCGCGCCGCGGCCGGCCGCCAGGAGGAGCGCCTCGGCGGCGCGGAGACCTGGGTGGTGCCGAACCCAGCGGCCTGAACGCGCACGCGCAGCTGCCCGACCTCGCCCGCAGCTACGCCCGGCTCCGCCCGGTCAGCCGATGACGACGTTCCACGGGCGGACCGACCAGGAGGTCACCAGGCCCTCGCGGACGTAGGGGTCCGCGCCGACGAACCGCTCCACCACCTCGCGGGACGCCGTCCACACCAGGACCGCCCGGTCGTAGGGGTCGGGCAGCGCGCCGGCGAGCAGCAGCTCACCGCGGTCGTGGGCCGCCCGCGCGAGAGCCAGGTGCTCCTCGCGCAGCGCGGCCCGCCGGGGCAGGTAGTCGTCGGCCAGCGTGTACTCCAGGAGCAGGTGCATGTCGGGGATGATGCGCCCATGCCGCGCCTGCTCGTCGTCCACCACACGCCCTCACCCGCCCTGCAGGCGGTGCTCGAGGCCGTGAAGGAGGGCGCGGCGCTGGTCGAGGAGGTGGAGCTGGCGCTGCGCCCGGCGCTGTCCGCCGGCCCGGCCGACCTGCTCGCCGCCGACGGCGTGGTGCTGGGGACGCCGGCGAACATCGGCTACATGTCCGGCGCGCTCAAGCACTTCTTCGACACCGTCTACTACCCGTGCCTCGACGCCACGCGCGGGCTCCCCTACGGCGTCTACGTGCACGGCAACGACGACACCGCCGGCGCGCTGGCCAGCGTCGAGCGCATCACGACCGCGCTGGGCTGGAAGCGGGCGGCCGCGCCGCTGTCGCTGACCGGGGCGCCGGCGCCGGGGGACATGGAGGCCGTCCGCGAGCTGACCGCCACCGTCGCCGTCGGGCTGTGAGCGCTGACCGGGCGGGGCGGCGCTCCCGCCGCTAGCGTTCGGCCGACCCCGGCGGAAGGACCAGCCCGTGCCCATGACCTCGATCCCCGGCGGCGCCAGCGCTCCCGAGCTGCGGGCCCACGTGAGCCGGCCCCCGGTCGGCGAGGGGCCCTGGCCCGGCGTGGTGGTGCTGCACGAGGCGTTCGGCCTCACCGACGACATCCGCCAGCAGGCCGACCGGCTGGCCGCCGCCGGCTACCTCGCGGTGGCGCCGGACCTGTTCACCGCCGGGGGAGCGCTGCGCTGCCTGCAGGGCACGTTCCGCTCCCTGCTGCGGCGCAGCGGCCCCGCCTTCGGTGACATCGAGGCCGCCCGGCGCTGGACCGCGGAGCAGCCGGACTGCACCGGGCGGGTCGGCGTCGTCGGCTTCTGCATGGGCGGCGGCTTCGCGCTGCTGGCCGCCACGCGCGGCTTCGACGCCGCCTCGCCGAACTACGGCTTCGTGCCGAAGGACGCCGAGCGCGTGCTCGAGGGTGCCTGCCCGGTGGTGGCGAGCTACGGCCGCCGCGACCCGGTGCTGCGCGGCGCCGCCGGCCGGCTGCGGGGCGCGCTGGACGCGCTGGAGGTGCCGAACGACGTCGTGGAGTACCCCGACGCCGGGCACTCGTTCCTCAACCGGCACTCCAGCGGGCCGTTCGCCGTGGTGGAGCGGGTGACCGGGTTCAGCTACCACCAGCCCTCGGCCGAGGACGCGTGGGCGCGGATCCTCCGGTTCTTCGACACCCACCTGCGGGCGTCCGGCAGCTAGCCCTCCACCCGCAGCACCAGCAGTGCGACGTCGTCGGTGTAGTCCGGCGCCAGGCGGGCGAGCAGGGCGTCGCAGGCCTCCTCGGCGGTCAGCGCGTGCAGGTCGCGCGCCGCGTCGAGCAGCCGCCGGAAGCCGTCGTCCAGCGCGGCGTCCCGGCGCTCCACCAGCCCGTCGGTGTACAGCACGACGGACGACCCGGGCGCCAGCGTGCGGGCGTGCGCGTGCCGGGCGGTGCCCGGGGCCACGCCCAGCAGCAGGTTGCGCGGCCGCTCGAGCAGCTCGACCGCCCCGTCGGGGCCGACGAGCAGCGGCGGCGGGTGCCCGGCGTTCGCCCAGCGCAGCTCCCGGCCTCCGCCGGCGGCGGGCCCGACGTGCGCCAGCACGGCGGTGGCCAGCGTGCTCACCCCGAGGTCGACGACGGCGCGGTCGAGGCTGGTGAGCAGCTCGGCCGGGTCCCCGGCCACCGCGTGCGCCACGCCCCGGAGCATGTTGCGCAGCTGGCCCATCACCGCGGCCGCGGTCCGGTCGTGCCCGGTGACGTCGCCGATCACGATGGTGGTCGCGCCCGACGGCGCGGTGAAGGCGTCGTACCAGTCGCCACCCACCTCCGCCTCGCGCGCGGCGGGCCGGTACCGGACGGCGATGCGCAGCCCCGGCGGCCGCGGGGGCTCGGTGAGCATCGAGCGCTGCAGCGCCTCGGCGAGGCTGCGGGTCGCCGCCGCCTGCTCGCGCTCCTGCTCCAGCCGGGCCACCCGGTCCAGGGCCTGGGCGCACTGGGCGGCGAAGGCCTCCAGGACCCGGACGTCGTCGTCCTCGAGGGGGTGCGGCCGGTGCCAGCCGACGGCGAGCGAGCCGAGGACGCGCTCGCCGGTGCGCATCGGCAGCACCGCCCACGCGGCCAGCCCGTCCGCGGGCGGCGGCCCGGCGGTGCCGCCGGCG
>NZ_SPQP01000033.1 GCF_004571075.1 Blastococcus sp. TF02A-35 | reverse complement strand
GTGACCTTCGCGGTGAAGCGCACGCCCACGGGCAGCGCGACCGCCTGCGCGGCGCGGGCCCCGACGCTCGCCGCCAGGCCGGCGAACCGCTCGACGAGGCGGACCGCGACGCCCTGGCCCCGCCGGCGCGGGTGCACCGCGACCGCGTGCACGACGGCGAGCCGGTCGGCGCTGACCACGCCCAGCAGGTAGCCGGCGTCCTCGCCTTCGGGGGTCAGGGCGACCGCCCCGAACCCGCCCAGCTGGTGGAAGAACACCGGGTCGTGCAGCGCCCGCACGGCGTCGTCGTCGAGGGCGGAGCCGGACCAGAACTCGGCCCGGCGGTCCAGGAGCCGGCCCAGCAGGGCACCGGCGGAGAGCTCCTCGAAACCGACCAGACGCAGGTCTCCGGTCACCGGCGGTCCTTCGCGGCGTCGAGCTCGGCGCGCGTCGGCGGGTCGGCGCCGACCCGGGTGCAGTTCAGGGCGGCCACCAGCGCCGCGTCGTCGACGAGGGCGAGCAGCTGCTCGTCGGACGCCGCCTCCAGGGCCGCGCGGCTGGTGACCCCGGCGGCGAGCAGCCCGGTGAGCAGCCCGGCGGCGAGGGAGTCCCCGGCACCGACGGTGTCGACGACGTCGACGCGCGGGATCTCCCGGTGCAGCACCGGACCGCCGGGACGGGCGATGCGCAGCGGCGCGCCGCCGTCGGTGAGCACGACGAGCGCGGGCCCGCGACCGGCCCAGCGCCGGGCCGCCTCGTCCAGGTCCCCGGCGTCGGGCTCGAGCCAGCCGAGGTCCTCCGCGCTCACCTTGACCACGTCGGCCCGGGCGACGAGCCCGTCCAGCCGCCGGGCCACCGCGGCCCGGTCGTTGCCGAGGGTGGCGCCGACCGGCCCGTCGGCGAGCATCGGCCGGATGTTGGGGTCGACGCTGACCAGCGACCGGCCGGAGAGCCGTTCGACCAGCCGCGCGACCGCGGAGCTGCCCGGCTCGGTCCAGCTGGAGATGGACCCCACGTGCACCGCGCCGACCTCGGCCGGCAGGGCCTGCTCCAGCTCGGCGTCGGTCCACTGCCAGTCCGCGGCGCCGAGCACGTGGAAGCCGTAGTCAGGGGAGCCGTCCGGGCCGACGCCCACGACGGCGAGGCTCACCGGCTCCGCGGCGTCCACGAAGCCCGAGGTGTCCACGCCCGAGAGCTCGGCGTGCCGGCGCAGGTTGGCCGCCAGCGGGCCGGTGCCCAGCCGGGCGAGCAGGCGGACGGGGGCCTCCAGGCGGCCCGCGGCCACAGCCACGTTCAGCGCGTTGCCGCCCGGTCGGGCGACGTACTGCGGGGCGGTCCCCTCCGGGCCGGCGCCCGCCTCGGGGACGGGGAGCAGGTCGACGACCAGCTCCCCGAGGACGCACAGGACGGGGCCGGCGGGCTGCACGTCCCGAACCCTAGCCGCGCGTCCGGGGACCTGCGTTGGCTGCACCGGGTGATCACCTGGGACCATGGCGGGTGACGCGCATCGCCGGGCCGGCCGTCGTGCCGGAGCAGGAGGACCCATCCCCATGCCCAACCCGTTCGTGAAGCTCTGGAAGTACCTCACCGCGTCGGCCAACGCGCAGATCGACCAGCGCGCCGACCCCAAGATCCAGATCCAGCAGGCCATCGAGGCCGAGCAGCAGCGCCACCAGTCGCTGGCCAACCAGGCCGCCGCCGTGCTGGGCAACCAGCGGCAGCTGGAGATGCGGCTCAACCGCCAGCTGGGCGAGGTCGAGAAGCTGCAGGCCTCCGCCCGCCAGGCGCTCGTGCTGGCCGACCAGACGCGGGGCAAGGGCGACGCGGCCAAGGCCGCCGAGTACGAGCAGGCCGCCCAGGCGTTCGCCACCCAGCTGGTCGCCGCCGAGCAGGCGATGGAGGACCTCAAGCGCAGCCACGACGAGGCGCTCCAGGCCGCCGAGCAGGCGCGTGGCGCGGTGGAGCAGTCCCGCATGCGGCTGCAGACCACCCTGGCCGAGCGCACCAAGCTGATGAGCCAGCTCGAGCAGGCCAAGATGCAGGAGCACGTCGCCGACTCGCTGCGGCAGGTCAACGAGCTCTCGGCGCCGGGCAACACGCCCTCGCTGTCCGAGGTCCGCGACAAGATCGAGGCCCGCTACGCCAACGCCCTCGGCCAGGCCGAGCTCGCCCAGACCTCCGTCGAGGGCCGGATGCTCGAGGTGCAGAAGGCCACCCTCGACGTCGCCGGCGCCTCCCGGCTGGACCAGATCCGCGCCTCCATGGGCGGCGCCCCGGCGGTGGAGGGCACCTCGGCCGCCGGCGCGATCGAGCAGGGCACGCCGGCGGCGCAGCCCACCGCCCAGCCCCAGGCCCAGCCCGCCGAGCGGCCCGAGCAGGCCTGAGCGAGGGCGCCTCTCCCACGGGGCCCCGTCCCGCACGCCTCGCGGCGGTCTCCCGGTCCGGGAGGCCGCCGCGAGCCGTCGGTGGCCCCGTCAGCCGGGGGTGGCGACCGGGCGCGGCCGGCCCGGCTCCCCGGTCCGCGCCTGCGGGTCGATGGCCGACCGCGCGGCCTGGCAGCGGGGGCACCAGTAGGTCACCCGCTCCTGCAGGTGCGGTCCCTGGTCGCCCATGAGGATCGGCGTGCGGCAGCGTCGGCACGGCTTGCCCTTGCGCCCGTAGACCCAGTGGTCGTAGCCGCGCCGCAGGTCGCCGGTCGTGCTCTGCTCGGGTCGCTCGAGGTTCGCCTTCATGAGCCGCTGCGCCCGCTCGACGAGCGGTGCCAGCCGGTCGTCGACGTCGGCGACGCGGGCCCAGGGGTGCACCCCGGCGAGGAAGAGCGACTCGACCTTGTAGAGGTTGCCGATCCCGGCGAGGTTGCGCTGGTCGAGGATGGCCACGCCCACCTGCTCCTCGGGTCGGTCCCGGATCCGGCGCAGCGCCTCCTCGAGGTCCCAGTCGGGGCCGAGGATGTCGGGGCCGAGGTGCCCGACGAGGGTGTCCTCCTGGGACGTCGGCACGTACTCGACGTCGTGCAGCCGGTAGCCGACGCACTCCCACTCGTCGGTCGCGAGCACCACGCGCACGTCGTAGCCGGGGCCGCCGCGCCACCTGGTCCCCGGCCGGTAGATGTGCCAGCTGCCGTCCATCCGGTAGTGCGTGCGCAGGGTGTGGTCGTCGGCCAGCCGGATCAGCATGTGCTTGCCGCGGGGGACCACCTCGCGGACGGTCGCCCCGGCGAGGTCGAGCGCGGCGAGGTGCGGCAGGCGGAACTCACCGCGGCGCAGGGTGGCGCCGGCGAGCGCGGTGTTCATGCGCTTGGCCGCCAGCCAGACGGTGTCTCCCTCGGGCACGCCGTCCATGATCCCCTCCGGTGACCGGGGTGCGCGCGGCCGACCGCCTAGCCTGCTCGTCGAACCAGCGGTCCACGGGAGGGAGGAGGAGCTGCGTGCCGCGCTGGGTGCACCCGAACGCGATCGACCTGCCCCCGGAGCCGCCGGTGGTCCTCGCTCGGCCGCACTGGGTGAGCCGGGCAGTCGTCGTCCTCCTCACCGGCCCGTTGTTCGTGTTCGCCGTCGTCGCGCCGTGGGCGACCACCGAGGACCGGGTCGGCGTCTCGGTGGTCACCGGCGTGCTGCTGGCCTGAAGCGTGGCGCTCGCCACCAGCCGGTGGGAGGGACAGGGGCCGCTGCTGGTGGGGGTGGGTGCCGTGGTGGTGCACAGCATCGCGGCCTCGCAGGTCGCCGCGGTGACCGAGGAACGCGGCGTGCAGGTCGAGCGGGCCGACGGCACGACGGTGACCCTGGGGGCGCTGGAGTACCGCCCGTTCCAGCTGGCCCTCAGCCGCGGGCTGGCCGCCCACGTCTCCGGGGAGGCGGCCGCGGTCCGGGCCTGGGCCGCGCGGCACCGCGACACCGAGCTGCCCCCGCACACCCGTGCGGTCACGGTCGACCCGCGCTGGGCGGCCTGGGGCGGGGCGCTGCTGCTGGCCACCGCCGGCTCGCTGGCGTCCCTCGGGGTCGGGCTCCTGTACTGAGCGCCGCGCTCAGCCGCGCAGGCGCAGGCCCCGAGGGGTCGCGGCGAAGCCGGCCGCCTGCAGCGCCTGCGACAGCGGCGTGGGTTCGTGCACCGAGGCGCCGTCGGCCTTCTGCACGACCATCCGCCCGAGCGCCCCGGCCGACACCGCTCCCGACAGCGCCGTCGCCGCCTCCTTGAGCGCCTGCTCGTCCTCGGTCCACGACAGCAGCGTCTTGCCGCCGCGCTCGACGTAGAGCACCAGCTCGCCGTCGACCAGCACGACGAGCGCGCCCGCCTTGCGCCCGGCCCGGTGCCCGGCCTTGCGGGTGCCGGTGCCCTCGCCGAGGTCCACGGCCTCGCCGTCGGACGCGACCGTGCGCTCGGGCCAGGGCAGCGCCGCTCCGTACACGTTGGCGGGGTCGGTGGCGGCGAGGACGACCGCGCCGGCGGGGACGCGGTCGGGCGAGGCGAAGCTGCGCAGCCGGTCCACCGAGCCCGGGGTGCCGAACTGGGCGGCGCCGAGCGTCTCCACGAAGTAGCCGCGGCGGGCCCGGCCGTTCTCCTCGAACGCACGCAGCACCGGGTAGACCGCCGAGAACCCGCCGGTGACCTGCTCGGCCATGACGGCGCCGCGGGTGAGGACGCCGTGCCGCTCGAGCAGCGCCTCGGCCCGCGCGGTCGAGCGCCGGGTGGCGTTCGGCTCGCGGTCGGGCAGCCGGGACCAGCGGCCCGCGACCGTGGGCGGGCCGCTGCGGGTGGGCATCGCGGCCCGGCTCAGCCGCGGGCGCCCGTACCGGCTGCGGGTCACGCGCGGCGGCGCGGCGGCGCGCTTGTGGGTGCCGCCCCCGCCGAGCCGGGTGCGCAGCGGCGCGAGCGTGTCGTTGGTCAGCGCGCCGGCCCACACCAGGTCCCAGACCTGGTCGGCCAGCGCGGCGTCGTCGGTGGCGCCCAGGGCGTCGGAGAGCCCGCGGAAGAACATCGCCTGGCCGCCCGCGAGCAGGTCGAGCAGCGGCTGCCCCTCGCCGGCGACCTCCAGCTGCTCGGGCAGGAGCAGCGGCGCCAGGTCCGCCGGCACCAGGCTGACCCACCCGTCACCACCGGGCAGGCCACCGGCGCCGGCCCACAGCACCTCCCCGGCGCTGGTCAGCTCGTCGAGCATGGCGGGGGAGTAGTCGCGCACCCGCGTCGGCAGGACCAGCGACTCCAGCGCGCTCGCGGGCACCAGCGCACCCGCCAGCTGCTCGACGACCGCGAGGACGCCGTCGGCCCCGCGCAGCCGGCTGCCCACCGACTGCCAGGAGGGGGTGAAGCGGGCCAGGGTGTCGATCGGCACCGGCTCCACCTCCTGGCGCAGCTTCGCCAGGCTGCGCCGGCGCACCGACCGGAGCACGTCGGCGTCGCACCACTCCTGCCCGCTGCCGCCCGGGCGGAACTCCCCGGACACCAGCCGGCCGGTGCCCGTCAGCCGCTGCACGGTGGCGGTGACGACGGCGACGCCCAGCCCGAGCCGGGTCGCGACCTCCTGCGGCTGGAAGGGGCCGTGCGTGCGGGCGTAACGGCCGACGAGGTCGCCGAGCGGGTCCTCGACCGGCTCGGTGAAGACCTCGGGCACGCCGACGGGCAGCGCGGTGCCGAGCGCGTCGCGCAGCCGGCCGGCGTCCTCGATGGCGACGTAGCGCTCCTCGCCGGCGATGCGCACCACCAGCGCCCGGCGGGCGGCGACCAGCTCGTCCAGCCACGCCTGGGGGACGCCGCGGCGGGCCGCCTCGCCGGGAGTCAGGTCACCGACGATCCGGAGCAGGTCACCGGCGCCGTCGACGTCGCGCGGGTGCCGCTGCTCGGGCAGCCGCTGCAGCTCCGACTCGATCTCGGCCATGGCCTCGGCGTCGAGCAGCTCGCGGAGCTCGGACCGGCCGAGCAGCTCGGCGAGCAGGCCGGTGTCCAGCGCCAGGGCCTGGGCGCGGCGCTCGGCCAGCGGTGCGTCGCCCTCGTAGAGGAACTGGCCGACGTAGCCGAACAGCAGCGACTGGGCGAACGGCGAGGCCGTCTCGGTCTGCACGTCGACCACCCGCACGCGGCGGGCACGGACGTCGCTCATCAGCTCGACCAGCCCGGGCACGTCGTAGACGTCCTGCAGCACCTCGCGGGCGGCCTCGAGCGTGATCGGGAAGGACGAGAACTCGCTGGCGACGCTCAGCAGCTGGGCGGCGCGCTGGCGCTGCTGCCACAGCGGGGTCCGCCGCCGGGGGTCGCGCCGGGGGAGGAGCAGCGCGCGGGCGGCGCACTCGCGGAACCGGCTGGCGAACAGCGCCGAGGTGCCGACCTCCGCGGTGACCTCCCGCTCGACGTCGTCGGGGTCGAGGACGGCGAGGTCGCCCTCCGGCGGCTCGCCGGTGGTGTCGGGCAGCCGCAGCACGATGCCGTCGTCGGAGTGCATGGAGGAGACGTCGACGCCGTAGCGCTCGCGCAGCCGCGCGGCCAGCACCAGCGCCCACGGGGCGTTGACCTGCGCACCGAAGGGGGAGTGGACGACGATCCGCCAGTCGCCCAGCTCGTCGCGGAAGCGCTCGACCAGCAGCGTCCGGTCGTCGGGGAGGTGGCCGGTCGCCGCCTTCTGCTCGGCGAGGTAGGCGGCGAGGTTGGCCGCACCCCACTCGTCGAGGCCGGCGGCGCGGGCGCGCTCCAGGCCCGCCTCCGGCGTGGCGGACCCGACCTCGCGCAGGAACGCACCCAGCGCCCGGCCCAGCTCCAGCGGGCGCCCGGGGGCGTCGCCGTGCCAGAACGGCATCTTCCCGGGCTGGCCGGGGGCGGGGGTGACCAGCACGCGGTCGTGGGTGATCTCCTCGATCCGCCACGACGAGGACCCGAGGAGGAAGACGTCGCCCGTGCGGGACTCGTAGACCATCTCCTCGTCGAGCTCGCCCACCCGGCGCCCGCCGGTGCCCTCGGCACCGACGAGGAAGACGCCGAACAGGCCGCGGTCGGGGATCGTGCCGCCGCTGGTGACGGCCAGCCGCTGGGCGCCGGCGCGGGCGGTGAGGGTGTCGGTGACCCGGTCCCAGGTGAGCCGGGGGCGTAGCTCGGCGAAGGCGTCGGACGGGTAGCGCCCGGCCAGCATGTCGAGCACCGCGTGCAGCGCGGACTCCGGCAGCGAGGAGAAGGCGGCCGACCGGCGCACGAGCGCGCCGACCTCGTCGACCGTGCGCGGGCGCTCGGAGACGATCGCCACGACCTGCTGGGCCAGCACGTCCAGCGGGTTGCGCAGGTAGCGGATCGACTCGATCGCGCCGGACGTCATCCGCTCGGCGACCAGCGCGCACTGCACGAGGTCGCCCCGGTACTTCGGGAACAGCACGCCGCGGCTGACCGCGCCGACCTGGTGACCGGCGCGGCCCACCCGCTGCAGCCCGCTGGCCACGGTCGGCGGGGCCTCGACCTGGACGACGAGGTCGACCGCCCCCATGTCGATGCCCAGCTCCAGGCTGGAGGTGGCGACGACGGCCGGGAGCCGGCCGGACTTCAGCGCCTCCTCGACGATCGCGCGCTGCTCGCGGGAGACCGAGCCGTGGTGGGCGGCGGCGACCGGCTGGAACGCCTCGGGCAGTCCCCCGCCGGACCCGGCCTGGGCCATCAGCGCCGCCGCGTTCGTGCCGGGCGGGACCGGCTCGCCGGTCTGGCGCTCGTAGGCCAGCTCGTTGAGCCGGCTGGTGAGCCGCTCGGCCAGCCGCCGGGAGTTGGCGAACACGATCGTGCTGCGGTGCGCCTGGACGAGGTCGAGCACGCGCTCCTCGACCGCGGGCCAGATGGAGTTGCGCGGCTGGTTGCCCGCCGCCGACCCCTCCAGCTCCCCGGTCGGCTGCCCCAGCTCGCTCATGTCCTCGACCGGGACGACGACCGAGAGGTCCCACTGCTTGGTCGAGCCCGGGGAGACCACCTGCACCGGGCGACCGCCGGCCAGGTACGTGGCGACCTCCTCGATGGGCCGGACGGTGGCCGACAGCCCGATCCGCTGCGCCGGCCGCTCCAGCAGCTCGTCGAGCCGGTCGAGGGAGACGGCCAGGTGGGCGCCGCGCTTGGAGTCGGTGACCGCGTGGACCTCGTCGACGATCACCGTCTCGACGCCACGCAGCGCCTCCCGTGCCTGGCTGGTGAGCAGCAGGAACAGCGACTCCGGCGTCGTGATCAGGATGTCCGGCGGCTTGCGGGCGAAGGTGCGCCGCTCGTCGGCGGGCGTGTCACCGGATCGGATCCCGACCTTGATCTCCGGGCGGGGGAGCCCGAGCCGGGCCGCGGCCTGCCCGATGCCGGCCAGCGGGGCGCGCAGGTTGCGCTCGACGTCGACCGCCAGCGCCTTCAGCGGGGAGACGTAGAGGACCCGGCACCGGGTGCGCTCGTCGGCCGGCGGGGTCGCCGCGAGCCGGTCGAGCGACCAGAGGAACGCGGCGAGCGTCTTCCCCGAGCCGGTGGGGGCGACGACGAGCGCGTGCTCCCCGCTGCTGATGGCCTGCCAGGCGCCGTCCTGCGCCGCCGTCGGGCGCTCGAAGGCACCGGTGAACCAGGCCCGGGTGGGCTCGGAGAACCGGGCCAGCGCACCGGGCGCGGTACCGGTCTCGGCGGACGCGCGGTCGGACACGTGATCAGTGTCCCCGCCGTGTACGACACTTCGCTGGCCGGCGACCCCGCCGGCGCCCGGGAACCACCCGGTCGGGAGAAGGAGGCAGCCGTGGCGTCGCTGGAACGGGCACCGGCCACCGACCTGGCCAGGGTGCAGCGGCGCACGGTCGGCGTCCTCGGCGGGGGAGTCGCCCTGGCCGGCCTCGGCGTCACGGTCGGGATCACCGCCGGCGGGCTGCTGGCCCGCGACGTCGCGGGCACCGACTCCGCGTCCGGCCTGGGGCAGACGGCGGGCGTGCTCGGTGCGGCGGTGCTGGCGGTCCCGCTGGCCCGCATCAGCGACTCGGCGGGCCGTCGCGCGGGGCTGGCGGTGGGGTACGGGATCAGCGTCGTCGGCGCGGTCGTGACGGTGTGCGCCGCCGCGGCGTCGTCGCTGTTCCTGCTGCTGGTCGGGCTGTTCCTCTTCGGCGCCTCCACGGCCTGCGGCCTGCAGTCCCGCTACGCGGCGGCGGACCTCGCCGCACCCGAGCGCCGCGGCCGGGACCTCTCGCTCGTCGTCTGGGCCACCACCCTCGGCTCGGTGGTGGGGCCGAACCTCGCCGCACCGGGAGCGGTCGTGGGGGAGTCGCTGGGGCTCCCGGCTCTGGGCGGGGTGTTCGTCGTCTCCGCCGTCGTCTTCGGGGTGGTGGCGGTGGGCTTCCTCCTGCTGCTGCGGCCCGACCCGCTGCTGCTGGCCCGCCGGCTCGGCGGGGGAGCCGCCGGACCGCGCCCGCGCCGGGCGACCGGGACCGCGCTCCGGGCGGTCTGGTCGACGGCCGGCGGCCGGCTGGGCCTGACCGCGGTGGTCGTGGCGCACGCGGTGATGGTCGGCGTCATGGTGATGACGCCGGTGCACATGGGCCACGCCGGCGGGGACGCCGACGGCGTCCTGCGGCTGGTGGGCCTGGTCATCAGCGTCCACGTGGCCGGCATGTACCTGTTCTCGCCGCTGGTGGGCCTGCTGGTCGACCGCGTGGGGGCGGCCGCGGTGGTGGCCCTGGGCGGGGCGCTCCTGCTGGCGGCCGCCGCGGTGGCCGGGACCGCGGCACCGCGCGACTCCGGGCAGCTGGCGGCGGGGCTGCTGCTGCTGGGCCTGGGATGGTCGTGCGGGCTGGTGGCGGGGTCCGCGCTCGTGACCTCGTCGGTGGGGGACGCCCTGCGCCCGACGGCGCAGGGCGGCACCGACCTCCTGATGGGGCTCGGCGCGGCGCTCGCCGGCGTCGTGGGTGGCCCGCTGCTGGCCTGGGGCGGCTTCGGGCTGGTGTCCGGGGTCTCGGCGGTGCTCGTGGTCCCGCTCGTCGCCGTGCTGCTGACGACCTCCCGGGCTCAGCGCCCGCGGTAGTCGCGGACCAGCAGGACGACGCTGACCAGCAGGGCCAGGACGATGCCGATCTCCAGCACGACGTCGAGGGTCTCCGAACCGGTGCCCGGGATCATGTCGGCAGCCTAGGGCCCCGAGCCGTGCGACGCGTTAGCGTCGGTGCGTGCGCCTGCAGGAGTTCTGGTCCCGTCTCGACGAGCAGTTCGGCTCGATGCGGGCGCAGACCGTCGCCCGCGACCACGTCTTCTCGGCCCTCGGCGGGCGCACCGCGCTGGACGCGATCGACAAGGGCGTGCCGGTGCGCAAGGTCTGGCTGGCGATCTGCGAGGCCTACGACGTGCCGCCGAAGGACCGCTGACCGCTCGTCCCCGGCCGCCCGTGTGGCTGCTGTGACAGCTGGCGTGTCGCCCTGGCGATCGAACAGGTGTTCGGCCTACTGTGGCTTCCACAGGCGGTCGTTCCTCCACAGCCCGTCCGGAATCCGAAAACTGTCGGTGCCTCGCCCTAGCGTCGGTCCCGACCCGCTTCTCGCGAACCGAAGGTGACGCACCATGGCAGCAACGCTCGACCGCGACAAGGCCCTCGACATGGCCCTCGCCCAGATCGACAAGCAGTTCGGCAAGGGCTCGGTCATGCGGCTGGGCGACAACGCCGCCCAGGCGATCAAGGTCATCCCGACCGGCTCGATCGCCCTGGACATCGCGCTGGGCATCGGCGGCCTGCCGCGTGGCCGCGTCATCGAGGTCTACGGCCCGGAGTCCTCCGGTAAGACGACCGTCGCCCTGCACGCGGTCGCCAACGCCCAGGCCAACGGCGGCATCGCCGCCTTCATCGACGCCGAGCACGCGCTCGACCCCGAGTACGCCCGGGCGATCGGCGTCGACACCGACGCGCTGCTGGTGAGCCAGCCCGACACCGGTGAGCAGGCGCTCGAGATCGCCGACATGCTCATCCGCTCCGGCGCGCTGGACATCATCGTCATCGACTCGGTGGCGGCCCTGGTGCCCCGTGCCGAGATCGAGGGCGAGATGGGTGACAGCCACGTCGGTCTGCAGGCCCGCCTCATGAGCCAGGCGCTGCGGAAGATCACCGGTGCGCTGAACAACTCCGGCACCACGGCGATCTTCATCAACCAGCTGCGCGAGAAGGTCGGCGTGGTCTACGGCTCGCCCGAGGTCACCACCGGTGGTCGCGCGCTGAAGTTCTACTCGTCGGTCCGCCTCGACGTCCGCCGCATCGAGACCCTCAAGCAGGGCACCGACGCGATCGGCAGCCGCACGCGCATCAAGGTGGTCAAGAACAAGGTCGCCGCGCCGTTCAAGCAGGCCGAGCTCGACATCCTCTGGGGCCAGGGCTTCAGCCGCGAGGGCGGCATCGTCGACGCCGGCGTCGAGCAGGGCATCGTGAAGAAGTCCGGCGCCTGGTACACGTACGAGGGCGACCAGCTCGGCCAGGGCAAGGAGAACGTCCGGAACTTCCTGAAGGACAACCCGGACCTCGCCGACGAGATCGAGAAGCGGGTCAAGGAGAAGCTGGGCATCGGCCCGACGCTGGACGCCCCGGCGCCGGTTGACACCCCGGACTTCTGAGCCGCCGGTGGACGACCGTCCGCCGAACCGTCGGCGTGCCCCGGGAGGCCCCCGGGGCGGCCGGCGGACGAGGACCCCGGGTGGCGACGATTCCCTGACCCCGGACGTCGCCCCTGGGTCCCCCGAGGACGAGATGGGTGACCCGGAGTCGGTGGCCCGTGGCATCTGCCTGCGGGCCCTGACCGGGGCGCCGAAGACGCGTCAGCAGCTGGCCGACCTGCTGGAGAAGCGAGGCGTCCCGGAGGACGCCGCGACCACGGTGCTCGACAGGTTCACCGAGGTCGGTCTCATCGACGACGCCGCCTTCGCCCGCGCCTGGGTGAACAGCCGGCAGGCCGGCCGTGGGCTGGCCCGCCGGGCGCTGTCGGCAGAGCTCCGCGCCAAGGGTGTGGACCCCGAGGTCGCCGCCGAGGCGGTGGAGCTGGTCGACGACGAGGACGAGCGTGCGGCCGCACGCCGGCTGGTCGAGCGGCGGGCCGGCTCCATGCGCCGGCTGGACCGCACCACGGCGACGAGGCGCCTCATGGGGATGCTGGCCCGAAAGGGCTACAACGGCGGCCTGGCGGCAGCGGTCGTGCGCGAGGTGCTCGACGAGGTCGAGGCGGGGGACCTGGTCGACGACGACCTCCTCGAGCTCGACGAGGAGAGCGCACTGCCCTGACCGACGCCCGTGCAGGCCTCGCGCCGCCCTACTCGCCGAGCCGCACGAAGAACTCGGCGTTGTCCGGGTCGAGCGAGAACCACGCCCACGCCCCGGTAGCGGCGACCACGACCACCGCGCCGGTGACCCAGGCCGCCCATGACCGCACGCGGGCCACGTCGAGACCGACGGCGATCGGCACGGCCAGCAGCACCGCCGCCACCGCGGACCAGGCGAGCCCGGATCCGGGCCGAGAAGCCCCGCCGCAGCTCGACCAGCAGCCGCTGAACGCCGCGTGGGCGGTGCTCGCGACCCACGCGAGCGGGTAGGCGACGACGAGACCCGTCAGCAGCGCGGCGCCGAGGCCGCGTCGGCCTCGGGAGCCGGGGCGGGGCGCGTGGAGACCGTGTGCCATCGCGATGCTCCTCCTCGGGGCGTCCGTGGTGCGGGTCAGGCGACGGCGAGCCAGGCCGTGATGTCCACGGCCACGCCGTCGGGTGCGTCGGCGTCGGTGACGAGCCAGGCCGTGTCCTGGGGCGATCCCGCCCGCAGCCAGCCGGCCACCTCGGCGTCGAGCGCGTTCTCGCCGGTGCCCCCGCGGCGTCGCTCACCCAGGAATGTCAGGTCGGTCTCGGTGCCGTCGGCGAAGCGGAGGACCACGCGGCACCGCGCCCGGCGGTGCCGGGCCGGCGGGACCACCTCGCGGACCACGGCGTTCCGGGCGCCGGCAGCCACCGCGAGGGCGGGAGCGGCCGCACGCAGTCGCGTGACGAACTCCTGACCGGCGTCGAAGAGCGCGGTCGCGGCGAGCGCGGTGCCCGCGGGCAGCTCGATCGCCGGCGCGGGCCCGGTGTCACGTGCCGCGTCGGCGGCAGGGCGGGGGACCGGGGGCAGCCGGCGGCGCCCCGCCGTGTGCGTCGTCTCCATCGTGACGACCAGTCTCGTCACGAGCCGCGGCCCCGCCCGACCGGCGCGCCCGGGTGGGGCGGGTGAGTCGGACGGGGCCGTGGCACGACTCAGGCGGCTCCGCCGCCCCCGCCCATCTGCACGTCGGCGGGGAGCTCCTGGTCCTTGGTCCCGGCCGCCTTGGTGTCCCGGCGGGTGCGCCGCTCGACCACGCGCGCCAGCCACGACAGCAGCAGGTTCACGACGATGTAGATCACCGCGGCCGCCACGTAGAGCTGGAAGGTGTAGATCGGGCCGAACTGGAAGTTCAGCGTCTCCACCAGGCTGCGCGCGGTCCGCAGCAGCTCGAGGTACCCGACGATGAAGCCGAGCGAGCTGTCCTTGAGCAGCACGACGAGCTGCGCGATGAGGACCGGCAGCATCCGGCGCACCGCCTGCGGCACCAGGATGAAGGACATGACCTGCCACTTGCGCATGCCGACCGCGTACGCGGCCTCGCTCTGGCCGCGGTCCACGGACAGGATGCCGGCGCGGATGATCTCGGCCAGCACGGCCATGTTGTAGAGCGTCAGGCCGAGGGCCAGCGCGCCGAAGGCGCTGATCGAGATGCCCAGTCGCGGCAGGAATAGGAAGCAGAACAGGATCAGCACCAGCAGCGGCACGGCGCGGAAGAACTCGATGACCGCGGCCACCGGCACCCGCACCCAGGCGTGCTCGGAGAGGCGTCCGATCGCGAGGAATGCCCCCAGGACGGTCGCGGCGACCATCCCGACGGCGGCCACCTCGAGGGTGTTGAGCAGCGCCTCGAGCAGTCGCTGCGGCACGTTGGTGCGGGCGTCGAAGAGGATCGCCCAGCGGCTCGGGTCGAGCTGGCCGTTCGCGCCGAGCCGCCACGCGGCCAGCGCCACGAGTGCCAGGACGACGAGGGCGCCGAGCGCGCTGCCGATCCGCTGCCGCCGGCGGCCGCGCGGGCCCGGGACGTCGAAGAGGACGCTGGCGCTCATCGGACGATCGCCAGCCGGCGCTCGAGCACGCTGATGCCCCAGGCGGACGGCAGCGTGATCACCAGGTAGCCCAGGACCACCGCCCCGAAGACGAGCAGCAGCTGGTCGGCGTTGGCGTTGGCCAGCCGCTGCAGGAGGGCCGTCAGGTCGGTGACGGCGAACCCGGCTGCGATCGAGGTGTTCTTGGCCAGGGCGATCCACACGCTGCCCAGCGGCGGCACCACCGTGCGGAAGGCCTGGGGCAGCACCACGGTCGTCAGGCTCTGCCGGAAGTCGAGGCCGAGCGCACGGGCGGCCTCGGCCTGGCCCGCCGGCACGGCGTTGATGCCGGAGCGCAGGGCCTCGGCGACGAACGCAGCGGTGTAGAGCGAGAGGGCCGCGACCGCGGTGACGAACCGACTGGGGAACTGCAGGTCGACGTAGACGATCCCGAACGCCAGGAAGAAGAAGACCACCGTGAGGGGGGTGTTGCGGAAGATCTCGACGTACACCGTCGCAAGCCCGCGGAGCGCCGGGATGGGGCTGACCCGCATGCCGGCCAGCAGGGTTCCCAGCAGCAGGGCGCAGACGCCGCTGGCGACCGCGAGGGACAGGGTGGTGAGGAAGGCGGACTGGATCAGCCCCCAGTTGTCGCTCAGGAACTCCATGGCGCTCCTCGGTGGTCCTCGTGCGGTGTCATGTGCGGGAGACGTGGCGAACGGCGGGGGCGACCGGCGGGGGCGACCGGAGTCGGCCGCCCCCGCCGTCAGCTGTGGTCGGTCAGTAGCGGTTGACCGCCGGCGGCTCGGGGGCCTCCGTGTCGGTGATGGCGCCCGCCGTCTTGTCCCAGGCCTCGGCCCAGGTGCCGTCCTCGAAGGACTCCTCGAGGACGTCGTTGATGAAGTCGCGGAAGTCGTCCTTGCCCTTCTGGACGCCGATGCCGTAGGGCTCCTCGGTGAAGGGGTTGCCGACGAGCTCGAACTCCTCCGGAGCGCCGGCCACGAAGCCGGTGAGGATCACGTTGTCGGTCGTGACGGCGTCCACGTTGCCGTTGCGCAGGTCGTCGGCGCACTTGGAGTAGGCGTCGTAGAGGACCAGCTCCGCCTCGGGGTAGTTCGTCCGGATGTTCTCGGCGGGGGTCGAGCCCTCCACCGAGCAGACGCTCTTGCCCGCGAGGTCGTCCGGGCCCTCGATGTTCTCGGGGTTCCCGGCGGCCACCATGATGTCCTGCCCGGCCTCGTAGTACGGGCCGGCGAAGTCGATCAGTTCCTTGCGCTTGTCGTTGATCGTGTAGGTGGCGATCACCATGTCCACCCGGTTCTCGACCAGGAACGGCTCCCGGTTCTGCGAGACGGTCTCGGTGAAGGTGATCTGGTCCTCGGACAGCCCCATCTTCGCGGCGATGATCTTGGCCATCTCGACGTCGAAGCCCTCGGGGTCGCCGGCGGTGTTGGCCAGGCCGAAGCCGGGCTGGTCGATCTTGGTGCCGACGCGGAGCTCGCCGGCCTCGACGATGGCGGCCATGGTCGAGCCCTCGGGGAACTCGACCTCCTCCACCTGGGTCGTGGTCTCCTCGGCCTCGTCCTGCGCCTGGTTGCCGGCCTCGCTGGAGCAGCCGGCGAGCAGCAGGCCGGCGGCGGCGAAGCCGGCGGCGTAACGGGTGATGCGCATGCGGGATCCCTTCAGGGTCAGTGGTTGAGGATCTTGGACAGGAAGTCCTTGGCGCGATCCGACGTCGGGTTGGTGAAGAAGGTCTCGGGGTCGGCGGACTCGACGACCCGGCCGCCGTCCATGAAGACGACCCGGTTGGCCGCACGGCGGGCGAAGCCCATCTCGTGGGTGACGACGATCATCGTCATGCCCTCGCGGGCCAGCGAGGTCATCACGTCGAGGACCTCGTTGATCATCTCGGGGTCCAGCGCCGAGGTCGGCTCGTCGAAGAGCATGACCTTCGGGTCCATGGCCAGGGCGCGGGCGATGGCGACGCGCTGCTGCTGGCCGCCGGAGAGCTGGGCCGGGTACTTGTCGGCCTGCGCGCCGACGCCGACGCGGTCCAGCAGCTCCCGGGCCCGCTTCTCTGCATCGGCCTTCGACTGCTTGCGCACCTTGACCGGGCCGAGGGTGACGTTCTCGAGGATCGTCTTGTGTGCGAAGAGGTTGAAGCTCTGGAACACCATGCCGACGTCGGCGCGCAGGCGGGCCAGCTCCCTGCCCTCCTCGGGCAGCCGCTGGCCGTCGATGGTGATCTCGCCCTTGTCGATCGCCTCGAGCCGGTTGATCGTGCGGCACAGCGTCGACTTGCCCGAGCCGGACGGGCCGATCACGACGACGACCTCGCCGCGGTCGATCGACAGGTCGATGTCCTGCAGGACGTGCAGTTCACCGAACCACTTGTTGACGCCGGCCAGGCGGACGAGAGGCTCTCCGTTCGTACTCCTGGTCACCCGGTGACCCTAAGGGCGGGAAGGTCCCGGTTCGGAGTCCCGGCCATCACGAAGGCGTAACGAACCCCCGCAACCCGATCGAACGGGTGAAGAAAGGGCGCGCCGTACCCTCGGAGCCGTCATGGGAACCGAGCTGCAGGCACCTGTGCGCACCTACCGCGTGCGCACCTACGGGTGCCAGATGAACGTGCACGACTCCGAGCGGCTGTCCGGCCTGCTGGAGGCCGCCGGCTACTCCGCCGCCGCGGAGGGGGACGACGCCGACGTCGTCGTCCTCAACACCTGCGCGGTCCGCGAGAACGCCGACAACCGCCTCTACGGCAACCTCGGGCACCTGCGCCCGGTCAAGGACGCGCGCCCCGGTATGCAGATCGCCGTAGGCGGCTGCCTCGCGCAGAAGGACCGCGGCGAGATCGTGCGTCGCGCCCCGTGGGTCGACGTCGTCTTCGGCACCCACAACGTGGGATCCCTGCCGGCGCTGCTCGAGCGCGCCCGTCACAACGACGAGGCCCAGGTCGAGATCGCCGAGGCGCTCGAGGTCTTCCCGTCCACGCTGCCGGCCAAGCGGGACTCCGCCTACGCGGGCTGGGTGTCGATCAGCGTCGGCTGCAACAACACCTGCACGTTCTGCATCGTCCCGGCGCTGCGCGGCAAGGAGAAGGACCGCCGTCCCGGCGACATCCTCGCCGAGGTCCAGGCGCTGGTGGACCAGGGCGTCCTCGAGGTGACGCTGCTGGGCCAGAACGTGAACAGCTACGGCAGCGACTTCGGCGACCGCGGCGCGTTCGCCGACCTGCTGCGCGCCACCGGGCGCATCGAGGGGCTGGAGCGGGTCCGGTTCACCAGCCCGCACCCGGCGATGTTCACCGACGACGTCATCGCCGCGATGGCCGAGACGCCGGCGGTCTGCCACCAGCTGCACATGCCGCTGCAGTCCGGGTCGGACGACGTCCTCAAGCGGATGCGCCGCGCCTACCGGCAGGAGCGCTACCTCGGGATCATCGACCGGGTCCGCGCCGCCATGCCGGACGCGGCGATCACCACCGACATCATCGTGGGCTTCCCCGGCGAGACCGAGGCGGACTTCCAGCAGACCCTCGACGTGGTCCGCGCCGCCAGGTTCTCCAGCGCGTTCACCTTCCAGTACTCCAAGCGCCCCGGCACCCCCGCCGCGGAGATGGAGGGGCAGCTGCCCAAGGAGGTCGTGCAGGAGCGCTACCTGCGGCTGACCGCCCTGCAGGACGAGATCAGCTGGGACGAGAACCGGCGGCTCGTGGGCCGGAAGGTCGAGCTGCTCGTCGCCGCGGGGGAGGGGAGCAAGGACGCCGCTCGAGGCCGGCTCTCCGGCCGCGGCCGCGACGGGCGGCTGGTGCACTTCACGCACGCCCAGGGCGTCCGGGCCGGAGACGTCGTCGAGACCGTCGTCACCGAGGCCGCGCCGCACCACCTGATCGCCGACGGCCCGTTGCTGTCGCACCGTCGCACCCGCGCGGGCGACGCGAGCGAGGCCGGCACGCGGCCGACGACACCCGGCGTCTCGCTGGGCATGCCGCGGGTCGGGGTCCCGGCACCGCTGCCGGTCGTCACCGGCTGCTGACCACACGCAGGAGGGCCCCCGTCCGGTTCGGACGGGGGCCCTCCTGCTGCGAGCGGTTACCGCCGGGCGGACTTCTCCGCCTCGGCCAGCCACTCCTGGCGGGTGGCCAGGTTGGCCTTCGCCTCCTCGACCCGCCGCGCGTCGCCGGCTGCCTCGGCCTTGGCCAGCTGCTCCTCGGCCTTGGTGACGGCGGCGCGCATCGAGGCCACCATCGGGTTCTCCGGCGCGGTGCGGACGCGGCCGGCGTCGGCGGCGCCACGCACCTTCTGCTCGACGGCCTGCATGCGGTCCTCGAGCTGGCGCATCACCGCGCGCGGCACGTGCCCGATCGCGTCGTAGCGCTCCTGGATCTTCCGCAGCGCGTTCTGGGCGCCGCGGAGGTCCTTCGACGGGTCGAGCTTCTCCGCCTCGGCCAGCAGCTCCTCCTTGGCCTGCTGGTTGGCGACCTGCTCGGCGTCACGCGCCTTGTCCTGCTCGGCCCGGGCGCTGAAGAAGACGTCCTGGGCGGCGCGGAACTCCTTCCACAGGTCGTCGTCGCCGTCGCGGCCGGTGCGGGGCACGGCCTTCCAGCGGTCCATCAGCGAGCGCATGGCCGCACTGGTCGGGCCCCACTCCGTGGAGGTCGAGAGCCGCTGCGCCTCCTTGATCAGCTCCTGCTTGGCGGCGCGGGCCTCGCCGCGCTGGGCGTCGAGCTGGGCGAAGTGGGTGCCCCGGCGACGACCGAAGGCGTCGCGGGCGGCGGCGAACCGCGCCCACAGGGCCTCGTCGGTCTTGCGGTCGATCCCGCGGATCGTCTTCCACTCCTCGACGATCGCCTTGAGCCGGTCCCCGGAGGCCTTCCAGGCCGTCGACTCCGCGGCGATCTGCTCCGCCTCGGCGGCCAGCGCCTCCTTGCGCGCGACCTGCGCGGCCCGGGCGGCGGCCTTCTCGGCGCGGAACTCCGCGGTGGCCGACTCGGCCGTCTCGACCATGGCCCGGGCCCGCGCGGCCAGCCCGTCCAGGTCGCCGACGGCGGCGGCCGAGGGGATGGACCCGGCCAGCTCCTGGGCCTTGTTCTTGATCTCGCCGGGGTTGCCGGTGTGCGCCTTGAGGCGTGCCTCCAGCAGCGACACCTCGGTGGCGAGGTCGTCGAAGCGGCGGCCGTAGTGGGCCAGGCCCGCCTCGGCGTCGCCCGCCTGCCACGACCCGACGGCGCGCTCGCCGTCGGCCGTGCGCACGTAGACGGTGCCCTCGTCGTCGACCCGGCCCCACTGCGACGGGTCGCTGACCACGGCCTCGACCGGCGGGGCCGACGGCGTCGGCGCCTTCGGCGCGGGCACCGGGGACGGCGCACCGGCGGGTGGCTCGGCGACGGCCGCGTCCGCGGTGGGGTCGGCGAGGGCGGCGTCCCCGGGGGCCGGCGCCGCGGGCGTCCCGGCCGCGGCGGTCACCGCGTCGGGATTGCCGCTCGCCGCCTCGGGGACGGTCGTCTCGGGGGTCTCCGCAATCGGCGGAGCGTCCTGCTGCACCCCGTTGCCGGGGTTGTCCGTGCTCGACACGTCCGGCAGTGTCCCACGTCGCATCGGAGAGACTGCTGCCGTGACCTCTCTGCCTGCCGAGCGACCGTCCCGGGCGCCCCGTCCGTCGGCCGTCGTGGCGTTCTGCCCGGCCCCGCCGCTGCTGCTCCCGGCGGTCGAGGGGCGCGCCGGGCCCGAGACGGTGCTGCTGCGGGCCGCGTGCGCCGACGCGCTGAGCGGCCTCCTCGACGCCGCGCCGGAGGTCGTGGTGGTCGTCGGCGACGGCCCGGCCCCCGGCGAGCGCTTCGGCGACGGCGACCGGGGCGACCTGCGCGGCTTCGGGCTGGACCTGCAGCTGCCCTTCGACGGCCGGGTCCGCCCCGGTGGCGCCCGGCTGCCGCTGGCGCACACGGTGGGCGGCTGGCTGCTGGACCAGGCGTCGTTCGCCGGGACCCGCGTGGGCGTGGGGCCGGCGGACCTGGCGCAGCTGCTGCGCGACCTCCCGGCCCCGGTGGGCGTGCTGGCGATGGGTGACGGCTCGGCTCGCCGCACGGTCAAGGCCCCGGGCTACCTCGACGCCGCCGCCGAGCCGTTCGACACCGCCGTCGCCGACGCGCTGGCCGCGGGCGACGCGGCTGCCCTGGCTGCGCTCGACCCCGCCGAGGGGGAGCGGCTGCTCGCTGCCGGCGTGCCCACCTGGCGGGCGGTCGGGGCGGCGTTCGCCGGCCGGCACGTCACCGCCCGGCTGCACCACCACGCCGCACCGTTCGGGGTCGGCTACCTGGTGGCCGACTGGGTGGTCGCATGAGCGGGCCGGTGGGCGCCGCGCCGCCGGTGGTGGCCGTCGTGGGGCCGACCGCGACGGGCAAGACGGCGCTGGCCGTGGCGCTCGCCCAGCGGCTCGGTGGCGAGGTGGTCAACGCCGACTCCATGCAGCTCTACCGCGGGATGGACATCGGCACCGCCAAGCCCGACGAGGCCGAGCGCGGCGGGGTGCCGCACCACCTGCTCGACCTCTGGCACGTGCGCGAGCCGGCGTCGGTGGCGGAGTACCGGCTGCGTGCCCGGGCCGAGATCGACCGCCTGCGCGCCGCCGGGGTGACCCCCTTCCTCGTCGGGGGCTCGGGCCTCTACGTGCGGGCGGTCCTCGACGAGCTCGACTTCCCCGGCACCGACCCCGCGGTCCGGGCGCGGCTGGAGGCGGAGCTGGCCGACGTCGGCCCCGCGGAGCTGCACGCCCGGCTGGCCCGGCTCGACCCGGCGGCCGGTGCGGCGGTGCTCCCCAGCAACGGGCGGCGCATCGTGCGGGCGCTGGAGGTCATAGAGCTGACCGGTGGCCCGTTCCGCGCCGAGTTGCCCGCGCCCCGGCCGCACTACCCGGCGGTGACCATCGGGCTGGACCGCGAGCCGGCCGAGCTGGACGAGCGGGTCGCGCTGCGGGTGGACCGGATGTGGGCGGCGGGCTTCGTGGACGAGGTCGCGGCGCTGGACGCCGAGGGTCTCCGGGAGGGGCCGACGGCGTCCCGGGCCCTGGGCTACGCGCAGGTCCTCGCCCAGTTCGACGGCACCCTCACCGCCGAGGAGGCGCGCGAGCGGACGGTCACCACGACCCGCCGGTTCGTCCGCCGCCAGCGGTCCTGGTTCCGCCGCGACACCGGCACGGCCTGGCTGGACGCCGCCCGCACCGACCTGGTCGACGCCGCCGCCGCGGTGATCACCGCCCGTACGATCGAGGGGTGACCTCCTCGCCCCGCGTGCTGACCGGGCACGGCACCGAGAACGACTTCGTGGTGCTGCCCGACCCCGACGGAGCCGTGTGGGCCGGGGACCGGCTGGACGAGGCGACGGTGCAGCGGCTCTGCGAGCGCCGCGCGGGTCTCGGCGGCGACGGCGTCCTGCGGCTGGTCCGCAGCGTCCACGTGCCCGACGCGCCGGACGTGCTGGGGGAGGACCTCGACCGCTGCGAGTGGTTCATGGACCACCGCAACGCCGACGGCTCCTACGCCGAGATGTGCGGCAACGGCATCCGGCTCTTCCTGCACGCGCTGGTCAGCGAGGGGCTGGTGCCCCGCGCCGCCTGCGACGACGGCCTGCTGGTGGGGACCCGTGGTGGCCCGCGCCGCGTCGGCACCGCACCCGACGGCGGTTACTGGGTCGACATGGGCCCGGCCCGGGAGTTCGGCCGGGGCAGCGCGGAGCTCGACGGCCGCACCTTCGACGGGCTCGCCGTCTCCATGGGCAACCCGCACCTCGCGGCGATCACCGACGTCGACGTCGACACCCTCGACCTCTCCCGGCCACCGCGGTTCGACGAGGAGCTCTTCCCCGAGGGCGTGAACGTCGAGCTGGTCAACGTGCTGGAGCCCGGTGCCCACGTGCGGCTGCGCGTCTTCGAGCGGGGCGTGGGGGAGACCCGGTCCTGCGGGACCGGGGCCTGCGCCGTCGCCTACGCCGCCCTGGCTGCCGAGGGCGCCCGCGAGGGCACCGTCGTCGTGGACGTGCCCGGCGGCCGGCTGTCGGTGCGGATCGGTCAGGGGACGACGGTGCTCACCGGCCCGGCGGTGCTCGTGTCGGCCGGCGAGCTGTGCGTGGAGTGGCTCGCGGGCTGACCCCGCAGCGGGTGCCCGGGCCCCGGGATGCATCCGGGCGGCTGGTGCGTTGTACCCGGCGATGACAACTCAGGTGACCCGCACGCCGGACCGTGCCACGCTGGACACGATGACCACCGCCCCGCAGACCCCCTTCGACGAGCCCGACGACACGACCGGCTCCTACGCGCTCGAGGCGCGTGGCGCGCTGCGCCGCGTCGCCGGCCTCTCCACCGAGCTCGCCGACGTCACCGAGGTCGAGTACCGGCAGCTGCGACTCGAGCGCGTCGTGCTCGTCGGTGTCTGGACCGAGGGCACGCAGGCCGACGCCGACCGCTCGCTGGCCGAGCTCGCCGCCCTGGCCGAGACCGCCGGCTCGCAGGTCCTGGAGGCCGTGAGCCAGCGGCGCGACAAGCCCGACGCCGCCACCTACGTGGGCTCGGGCAAGGCCAACGAGATCCGCGACATCGTCGCCGCGACCGGCGCCGACACCGTGATCTGCGACGGTGAGCTGACCCCCGGCCAGCTCAACCAGCTGGAGAAGGTGCTCAAGGTCAAGGTGGTCGACCGGACCGCGCTGATCCTCGACATCTTCGCCCAGCACGCCACCAGCCGGGAGGGCAAGGCCCAGGTCGAGCTGGCGCAGATGCAGTACATGCTCCCGCGCCTGCGCGGCTGGGGTGAGTCGATGTCCCGGCAGGCCGGTGGTCGTGTCGCTGGTGGTGGCGGTATCGGTACCCGCGGCCCCGGTGAGACCAAGATCGAGACCGACCGGCGGCGGATCCGGTCGCGGGTCAGCAAGCTGCGCCGCGAGATCGCCGGCATGGCGACCGCACGGGCGACCCAGCGCAACAGCCGGGACCGCAACGCCACCCCGAGCGTGGCCATCGCCGGCTACACCAACGCCGGCAAGTCCAGCCTGCTCAACCAGCTCACCGGAGCCGGCGTGCTGGTGGAGAACGCGCTGTTCGCCACGCTGGACCCGACGGTGCGCCGGGCCACCGGGCCCGACGGCCGGGAGTTCACGCTCACCGACACGGTCGGCTTCGTGCGGCACCTGCCGCACCAGCTGGTCGACGCCTTCCGCTCGACGCTGGAGGAGGTCGCCGCCGCGGACCTGCTGCTGCACGTCGTCGACGGCTCCGACCCCGACCCGCTGGGCCAGATCAACGCGGTGCACGTCGTGCTCCAGGAGATCGACGCCTCCGCGGTGCCCGAGGTCATCGTCGTCAACAAGGTCGACGCCATGGACGAGGAGTCGATCCTCACCCTGCGCCAGGCCCTGCCCGACGCGGTGTGGGTCTCGGCCCGGACGGGCCACGGCATCGAGCAGCTGCGCGCCCTCGTGGCCGAGCGGCTGCCGCACCCCGACGTCGACGTCGACGTGCTCGTGCCCTACGAGCGCGGTGACCTCGTCGCCCGCGTGCACCGGGACGGCGAGGTGCTCAGCGAGCAGCACGAGGGTGCCGGCACCCGGCTCACCGCCCGCGTCGACGGCGCGCTGGCCGCGGCCCTCGAAGAGTTCGCGGTGCCGGTCGCCTGAGCGGCTCGCCCATGGCCGGATCACGGTCCGGTCACGGGCCGGTACGGTGACGGCGTGACCAGAGGAGCGGTTCGGGAGGCCGGTGTCACCGGCTCCCCGGCCGTCGTCTCGATCGGCCGGCCGCCGTGGTGGCTGGTCGTCGTGGCGCTGCTCGTGGGCGGTCTGGTGACCGCCGACCTGCTGGCCGACGGCCGCTCGCTGAGCCTGGACCTGCGGATCTCCGAGGTCGTCAGCGACTGGGGGCTGCGGGACTCCGCGGCCTACCCGCTGGTCTGGCTGGTGACCCAGCTGGGCGGCCGGGTCACGATCCTGGTCGTGCTCGCCGGGCTGGTCGGCTACCTCCTCTGGCGCCGCGGCGCGTGGCAGCCCGCGCTGCGGGTGGTGATCGCGGTCGGGGTGCTCACCGCCGGCGTGTACGCGATCAAGCACGGCACCGGCCGGACCGCGCCGGCCTTCCCGGGGTCCTACTTCTTCCACGACGACGGGGCGTCGTTCCCCTCGGGGCACGTGGCCAACGCCGTCGTCATGTGGGGTGTGGCCCGGTGGCAGGCGGTCCGCTACGGGCTGCCGGCCGGGGTCCAGCGCGCCTTCTGGTGGCTGAGCATCGTCGGCCCGCTGGCCACGGGCGTGGCCATGGTGTCCCTGGACTACCACTGGCTCTCCGACGCCGTCGTCGGCGCCGCCGCGGGGATCGTCCTGCTGGGCGTGGTTCACGCACTCGATGCAATCGTTCTGTCACGCTGGGTGCGTGCCGACGCAGGCTGAGCGACCGCGGGGCCGTGCCCGGGGGCGACGGCTCCTGCTGACGGCTGCGCTGGCCGGCGGTCTCGCGACGGTGTCACCCGCCGCCGCCGCCGAGGAGCCCGCGGTGCCCACCGTGCGCTGCTCGGTCACCGACGAGCGCCTCGCCGAGCTGTCCGGCCTGGTCGTCGTCGGGGACCAGATGCTGGCCATCAACGACGGCGGGTCGCAGGTCGCCGTCTACGGCCTCGACGGCGCCTGCCAGGTGGTCGACGTCCAGGGCGCGCCGGTGGACCCGTTCGACCCGGAGGACCTGGGGGTCGGGCCGGGCGGCTCCGTGTGGGTGGCCGACACCGGCGACAACAACGCCGAGCGGGCAACCGTCGCGCTGCACGTACTGCGGCCCGACGGCGCCGCGTCGCTCTACCGGCTCACCTACCCCGACGGTGCGCACGACGCCGAGGCGCTGCTCGTGGCACCCGACGGGACGCCCTACGTGGTCACCAAGGAGGTGCTCGGCTCCAGCGCTGTCTACCGGCCGACGGCCCCGCTGGCCGACGGCGGCACCGTTCCCATGGAGCGGGTGGCGACGGTCAACGTCACGCTCACCGGCACCCCGGGCGGCCCGGTCGGACGGGCCGGGCAGCTCATGGTCACCGGTGGCGCGGTGGCGAGCGACGGCAGCGCCCTGGCGCTGCGGACCTACACCGACGCCTACGTGTGGCCGCTGAGCGGCTCCGACGTGGTGGGCGCCCTCGCGGCGGCCCCGGCCCGCGTCGCGCTGCCGGAGTCGCCCCAGGGTGAGGCGATCAGCTTCACGGCGGACTCGCGGGGCCTGGTCGTGGCCAGCGAGGGGCTCCCCAGCGACGTCGTGGTCCTCCCGCTGCCGACGACGCCGGCTGGGACCGCCGCGCCGTCGACGGCGCCGGAGACCGCGATCCCGAGCATCGCCGAGCTCACGGAGAAGGGGTCGCCGTTGCCGGCGGCGCTCTTCGCGGCGCTCGGCGCGACCGTCGTGGTCTGGCTGGGCAGCCGGCTCCTGCGCCGTCCCTGAGCCGCCCGCCCGTCAGACCCGGCGGAGGACGGACACGACGCGGCCGAGGATGGTCGCCTCGTCGCCCGGGATCGGCTCGTAGGCGGGGTTGTGGGGCAGCAGCCACACGTGCCCGTCGCGCCGCTTGTAGGTCTTGACCGTGGCCTCGCCGTCGATCATGGCGGCGACGATCTCGCCGTTCTCCGCCGTCGGCTGCTGGCGCACGACGACCCAGTCGCCATCGCAGATGGCGGCCTCGACCATGGAGTCGCCGGCCACCTTGAGCATGAACACGGTGCCCTCGCCGACGAGCTCGCGAGGGAGCGGGAAGACGTCCTCGACGGCCTGCTCGGCCAGCACCGGCCCACCGGCGGCGATGCGGCCCACGAGCGGCACGTAGGTGGGTGCGGAGGCCTGCTCGCCCTCGCCGATGACCGGGGGCTCGACCAGCTGCGCGGTGCCACGGCCGGACTCGCCCGGGAGGCGGACGTCGAGGGCGCGCGGCCGGTTGGGGTCTCGCCGCAGCCAGCCCTTCTTCTGCAGCACCGAGAGCTGGTGGGCGACCGAGGAGGCGGAGGAGAGGCCGACGGCCTCACCGATCTCGCGCACCGAGGGCGGGTAGCCGCGCCGCTCGATCGAGTCGCGGATGACCTCGAGGACGCGCCGCTGGCGCTGGGTCAGGCCGTCGCCGTCCGCGGCGCGGTCCGGGAAGGTGCGCACGGAGGCCGAGGTGGGGTCCGTCTCCTGCGAGCTGCCCGAAGTCCCGCTCGAGTCCGTCACGTGTCCTCCTCGTGGCTGCGTCGCAGCTCCTCGGTGTCCGTCGAGTGCACGGTAGCGCCCGACGGCCCCCAGTTCAAACACGTGTTCGAAAAGTTGCCGTGTCCCATCGCTTCTGTCGGCGGCGTCCGGTAGACAACGGACAGACGTTCGAATCGAACAGGCGTTCGACGCCGGTGGCGTACCGGCAGCTGGGAGGCGGAGAGCCATGACGAGGAATGCGGCGCTGAGGACGGCCGGGGTGCCGGCCGAGCGGTCGGGGCAGGGGTCGGCCAGGGGTGCCCTCGCGGCCCCGCCGCGGGAGCGGCACCTGCGCGTCCTCCCGCCGCCGGCCGCCTACGCCGTCGCGCCGGCGCCCGCGAGCGTCCGGGCCGAGGTGCGCACGGCAGCCGGGCGTCCCGCGGGGGACCAGGCCCCGCGGCTACGGCTCACCGCCCGCGGCCGTCGCCTGGTGGCCGTGCTGGCCCTGGCGTGCGGGGTCGGGCTCGTCGCGCTGGGCGACGCCCTCGCCGGGGACGGCGGCGACGGCCTGGAGCTGATGGGCACCAGTAGCGTCGTCGTCGAGCGCGGCGACACGCTCTGGGGCATCGCGCTCTCGGTGGCCGGTGACGACGACGTCCGCGAGGTCGTCGACCGGATCGTCGAGCTGAACTCCCTGGAGGGTGGGGAGATCGTGCCGGGGCAGGTGCTCGTCCTCCCCTGAGGTCGCGAGCACGCCCTGGCGAGGCCCGCCGGCGGGCGGTCCGCCACGGCAAGAGGTTCACAACCGGGGACGGCGACTTCGTCAACCCTCAGTACCGAGTCATTCACCGTCCGTGCTGGTCAGCGACATACCTTCCCTCTCGTGTCGAGCGTCATGGAGAACCGAGCAGCCGTGTTCACCAACCAGTCCCCGGCTGTCGAGGTGTACGAGTCGGGCACCTGGTGGTCCGGCGAGCTCCTCGGCTGGCGCCACGACGACAGCGGTGCCTGCCAGGTGTGGGTCCGCGCCGTCGTGGACGGTGTCGAGCGGACCGGCTGGACCGAGCTGGCCGCCGTCCGCCTCCCCGAGACCCCCGCGGCCCGGCCGGTGGCCGACGGGGACCGGGCGCGCCAGGCGGTGACCCGGCGTCGGGCGGTCGCCGACGCGGAGACCACGGCCAGCCTGCCGCTGGCCCGCGACCACGTGGCCGCGGAGGTGGCACCGGTCCGCTCCGGCGGCCGGCGCCGTGCACCCGAGGACGCCGACGTCCAGCTCGCCCCGGCCGCGTCCGTCCCGGTGCCTCCCGGCCGCCACCGTGCGCCGTCGGCGGACCCGGACGCCGGTCGCCACCGGGCCGCGGACACCGAGCTGTTCACCGCGATCGTCGACGAGCCGGTGCCCTCGTCGCGGCAGCGGCGTGACGACCTCCTCGCGACGGCCACCTGGTCGGTCCCGTCGGCCCGTCAGGTCCCTGCCGAGGAGACGCTGGCCGGCGAGACCTGGGGCGGGCCTGCCGAGGAGCTGCTCACCCGCCCGATGCGGCTCACCGACCAGCCCGCGCAGCCGCGCCGGCCCC
Source organism: Blastococcus sp. TF02A-35 (assembly GCF_004571075.1). Taxonomy (GTDB): domain Bacteria; phylum Actinomycetota; class Actinomycetes; order Mycobacteriales; family Geodermatophilaceae; genus Blastococcus. The sequence continues at coordinate 13,658 of NZ_SPQP01000033.1, read as the reverse complement.
GGCTGATGGCCCACTGACACCCGGCCGACACCGCACTCCCGCCGACGGCGCCGGGGAGCCCTGAGGGGTTCCCCGGCGCCGTCGGCGCGTGTCCAGGGTCGCCGCGGAACGCGCCGGGGGGCCGTCCCCGCTGGTCGCGGGCGGGGGTGGTCCGGCGGGTCGCCCGGCGTGTCGTGTGACTCGTGGGGACGGGTGTTCCGGCTGCGCACGAACGGGTCAGGGCGGAACACGCCGAGGAAACGATCACTTGCACATCTTGTGGAGCCCGGCCTAGGGTTCCCCTACATCTAGTAGTTACAGAGTTGTAAGCCCGTCCACAGGCCGATCCTCAGGTTCTCCCCGCGGCATCCACCGGATGTCCCCAGGAGGGTCCACAGGACACCGGTGGCGGGTGGCCGGGAAGGAGGTGAACCACCGTGCGTTGCCCGTTCTGCCACAACCCCGACAGCCGGGTCATCGACTCCCGCGAGGCCGACGAGGGCGCCACCACCCGGCGTCGTCGGAACTGCCCGAAGTGCGGACGGCGGTTCACCACCGTCGAGGAGGCGGTGCTCGCCGTCGTCAAGCGCAACGGCGTCAGCGAGCCCTTCAACCGCAGCAAGGTGGTCGCCGGCGTCCGGCGGGCCTGCCAGGGCCGCCCGGTCGACGAGGGCCAGCTCAAGCTCCTCGCCCAGCAGGTGGAGGACGCCATCCGTGCCACCGGTGCGGCCGAGGTCCCGAGCAACGAGGTGGGCCTGGCCATCCTGGGCCCGCTCCGCGAGCTCGACGAGGTCGCCTACCTGCGGTTCGCCAGCGTCTACCGCTCCTTCACCTCGGTGGCGGACTTCGAGCGGGAGATCGCCGAGCTCAAGGCCCGGGAGGCCGCCGCGCCGCCGGGCGAGCGGGCGCCTCGGGACCCGGTCCCCTCCGGCGGCTGAGAACTGTCAGTGCCGGCCGATAGACAGCAGTTCGAGCAGCTACCGATCGTGGCTCTTCCCCAGCCCCCGATCCACCACCGCGCAGCACCACCGCGCAGCCCCGCGAAGCACCATGCGACACACGACCAGGGAGAGCTCCACACCATGACCGAGACCGACGACCGCTTGGCCACCCGGGCCCGCCGCGCAGGCAAGGCGCCCAGCCGCAAGGGCCTCAAGATCAAGCGCGTCTTCACCACCGCCGGTGTGCACCCGTACGACGAGGTGACCTGGGAGCGCCGCGACGTCGTCATGACCAACTGGCGGGACGGCTCGATCAACTTCGAGCAGCGCGGCGTGGAGTTCCCCGCCGAGTGGAGCATCAACGCCACCAACATCGTCACGACCAAGTACTTCCGCGGCGCCGTCGGCACCTCGCAGCGCGAGACCAGCCTGCGCCAGCTCATCGACCGCGTGGTGCTCACCTACACCGAGGCCGGTCGCGAGCACGGTTACTTCGCCACCGAGGGCGACGCCGAGATCTTCGAGCACGAGCTGACCTGGATGCTGCTGCACCAGTACTTCAGCTTCAACAGCCCCGTGTGGTTCAACGTCGGCACGAGCGCCCCGCAGCAGGTCAGCGCCTGCTTCATCCTCGCCGTCGACGACGAGATGGACTCGATCCTCAACTGGTACCGCGAGGAGGGCCTGATCTTCAAGGGCGGCTCCGGTGCCGGCCTGAACCTCTCCCGCATCCGCTCCTCCAAGGAGCTGCTGTCCTCCGGTGGCACCGCCTCCGGCCCGGTCTCCTTCATGCGCGGCGCCGACGCCTCCGCCGGGACCATCAAGTCCGGTGGCGCGACCCGCCGCGCGGCGAAGATGGTCGTCCTCGACATCGACCACCCCGACATCGAGGAGTTCATCGAGACCAAGGCGCGCGAGGAGAACAAGATCCGCGCCCTGCGCGACGCCGGGTACGACATGGACCTCGGCGGCAAGGACATCACCAGCGTCCAGTACCAGAACGCCAACAACTCCGTCCGCGTCTCCGACGAGTTCATGCGCGCGGTCGAGGAGGGCGACGAGTTCGGCCTGCGCGCCCGCCTGGACGGCTCGGTCCTCGAGACCGTCGACGCCAAGGCCCTGTTCCGCAAGGTCACCCAGGCCGCGTGGGAGTGCGCCGACCCGGGCATCCAGTACGACGACACGATCAACGACTGGCACACCAACCCCGAGACCGGCCGGATTAACGCGTCCAACCCGTGCTCGGAGTACATGAGCCTGGACAACAGCTCGTGCAACCTGGCGTCGCTGAACCTCATGAAGTTCCTGAAGGCCGACGGCACCTTCGACTCGAAGAACTTCGTCAAGGCCGTCGAGCTGGTCATCACGGCGATGGACATCTCGATCTGCTTCGCCGACTTCCCGACCGAGCCGATCGGCGAGACCACCCGCGCCTACCGCCAGCTGGGCATCGGCTACGCCAACCTGGGCGCGCTGCTCATGGCGACCGGCCACGCCTACGACTCGCGTGGCGGCCAGACGCTGGCCGCGGCCATCACCTCGCTGATGACCGGCACCGCCTACCGCCGCTCGGCCGAGCTGGCCGGCATCGTGGGCCCCTACGACGGCTTCGCCCGCAATGCCGACGCCCACGCCCGGGTCATGCGCAAGCACGCCGCCGCCAACGACGCCATCCGCCCGGTCGGTGCCGACGACGCCGACGTGCTGAAGGCCGCCACGCAGCAGTGGCAGGAGTGCCTGGAGATCGGCGCCGACAACGGGTGGCGCAACGCGCAGGCCTCGGTGCTGGCCCCCACCGGGACCATCGGCTTCATGATGGACTGCGACACGACCGGCATCGAGCCGGACTTCTCGCTGGTCAAGTTCAAGAAGCTGGTCGGCGGCGGCTCCATGCAGATCGTCAACCAGACCGTGCCGCGCGCGCTCCGCAGCCTGGGCTACCAGGAGGAGCAGATCGAGGCGATCGTCGAGTACATCGCCGAGCACGGCCACGTCGTGGACGCCCCGACCCTGCGGCCGGAGCACTACGAGGTCTTCGACTGCGCCATGGGCGAGCGGGCCATCTCCCCGATGGGCCACGTCCGCATGATGGCCGCGGTGCAGCCCTTCATCTCCGGCGCGATCAGCAAGACGGTCAACATGCCGGAGACGGCGACCGTCGAGGACGTCGAGAACATCTACTTCCAGGGCTGGAAGATGGGCCTCAAGGCCCTCGCGATCTACCGCGACAACTGCAAGGTCGGCCAGCCGCTGTCCGACGCCAAGGCCAAGAAGGCCGAGGTCGTGGTCGAGGAGACGGCTGCTCCGTCGGCGCTGTCGCACCCGGTCCGCAAGCGGCTGCCCAAGAAGCGGACGAGCGTCACCACCTCGTTCAGCGTCGCCGGCGCCGAGGGTTACATGACCGCCGGGATGTACGAGGACGGCAGCCTCGGTGAGGTGTTCCTGAAGCTCGGCAAGCAGGGCTCGACCCTGGCCGGTGTCATGGACGCCTTCTCGATCGGCATCTCCCTGGCGCTGCAGCACGGTGTGCCGCTGGAGACCTACATCTCCAAGTTCACCAACATGCGCTTCGAGCCGGCCGGCATGACCGACGACCCGGACATCCGGATCGCCCAGTCGGTGATGGACTACATCTTCCGTCGCCTGGCGCTGGACCACCTGCCCGTCGAGAAGCGGGCCGGCCTCGGCATCTTCACCGCCGAGGAGCGCGCCGCGCAGGTCGCCGGCAGCTACGGCTCGTCGGCCTCGACCGCCGCCGTGCAGGAGGAGGAGGTCGACCTGGAGCAGCTGCGTGGCTCCGCGCCGATCGAGACCGCCTCGGTGGAGGAGAAGGTCACCCCCGAGGGCCCGAAGTCGGTCAAGGAGGCCCACTCCTCGGCCGAGCTGCTCGAGCTGGTCACCGGGACCGCCACCGACGCGCCGCTGTGCATGACCTGCGGCACGAAGATGCGGCCCGCCGGCAGCTGCTACGTCTGCGAGGGCTGCGGCTCCACCAGCGGCTGCAGCTGATGTCGAGTTGCAGCATTCCGTCACCGGAGTTGCAGCATTCTGACACCGTGATTGCAGCATTCTGACACTGGAAGTTGCAGCAAGGTGGCACCGGTGAGGGGCTGCAAATAGCGAGGGGCGGGCGACCAGATGGTCGCCCGCCCCTTCGCTTTGCGCTGGCCCTGTTACGTGAGATCGGGGAGCGCGAGAGCCAGGTCGGATGTGGGCCGGTACTGGGCCATGTCGTCGAGTTCGATGCAACCCATGTTCTTCAGGGCGCCCAAGGTCAGTTTCTCTTCCTTGCCGATGTTCCGGTGGAACACGGTCTCGCCGTTGACGATCCGGCGGAGCGTCCGAGCCTGTGCCAAGTTCAGGCCAGCGGCCATGGTTTGAAGGCATCCGATGGCGTAAGCGACAGCCCTACCTGGTGAGTCGGTCGACATGACCTTGGCCCGGCCGTTGACGTGGTGCAGTCGCAGGCCGGTTCCGTGAAGCGCAGCGGGGACCGCGGCGAGAACGGCGTCCATGTGATCGCGGGACCAGCCCAGCACGCGGGCGGCGTGGGCGAGAGAAACCATGTTGGTGGCGGAGACGAGGATGGGGATGAGGGTTTCGACGCCGCCACGGTCGTTGGCCGGACCGGGAACCTCCTGCTGAGGCGCGGCGGCCTCGGGGGGATCGAGAAGGTCTGTGAGCCGAACTCCAAGTTCTGTCGCCAGCCGGTGGAGTTGAGAGAGCGAGGTGTGCCCGTCCAACTCGCCGGACTGGCGAGCCTGCCGGAACTGCGACTGGGGGATCTGAGTCCGCTGCACGATCGCTCGCTCGTGGAGGGCGAGCATGTTCATGCGGTCTGTGATGAGGTCCCGATTGATGCGGATCTTCATTGGATGGGTGTCACTTTCAGGCCGTTCCGGTGTTGCCAACGGTCGGATTTGGGTGTCGACCACTTGGTGACGAGCGGCAGGTTGAGTTCCTGGGTGATGCGGCGGATGCCTGCTCGCGTGGCGACGATGGACCTGTCGATGAGGGGTGGGTCTTCGTCGCCGGAGATGAGTTGGTGCCAGCGTTGAGCGGCGAGGATGGGGTGGGCGCCCGCGGCGAGCGTCAGGCCGCTGGAGGGGATGGTTCCGTCCGGTTCTACGTCGAGTGCCCGCAACGCGAGGATGTCCTGCGTGGGCACGTGTTGCGCGTGGAGGACGGTTGCTGCTGCGCGCCACGGGTCGGCGTAGGACCGCAGCGCTTCGTAGTGCTCGGGCTTGAGTGGGTTGACCATCTTGAGGTGCAGGAACCGTTCGAGGTGCCCCATGCTGACGCGCACATTGAGGCCGTTGCGGAAGAGCCCCGCTTGGACGGCGCGGACCGCGGTTGTCGCCGGGACGGATGAGCAGCCGTGCTGATCCCATAGTCCGGCGATGAGGCGGGCGATGTCGTCCTCGGTGCGCGCGTTGCTGCGACGGGCCTGCTGGTAGGCGTCGAGGTAGACCTGGTCGGCGGTCGCCACGAAGTGGGCGGGCCACAGAGACCGATAGGCCGGGCGGTAGGAGATCCAGTCGTCGTCCGGGATCTCGACAGCATCGTCCTCCTCGGACGTGGTTGAGGCGGGCGATGGTGCACGGCCGGGGGAGCGAAGTTCACCGGGCAGATCGGTGAACCGAAGGGTGACGCCGCCGAGTTCGTTGATGGTCGAGGCGTGTACGACGGTCTGGCCGTAGCCGCTGATGAGGTGCAGGTTGGCGCCGATGCGCTGGGCGAAGTCGAGGCTTTCCAGGATGCCGTTGCGGTCCATGTCTTGGACCTCGCCGAGGAACACGTCCGTGATTCCGCGGGCCAACGACCAGGCGCTCGCCGCGTTGAGCAGCGTGTAGGAGCCCTGTGCCTTGGTGTAGAGGTCACGTGTGGCCCCGAGGCTGCGCATGATGTCGGCGGCTAGCGAGTGAATGGACTTGGCGTTCGGACGCGCGATCGCGCGCACCGCATGGGGCATGTCGACCGGATCGACGAGCCCGTCGAGATCCTTGCCGCGTGGGGCTTCGTAGTGGAACAGCCGGGTCATGCCGCGGCCTCTTCGTCGATGGAGACGATGGCATCGTCGAAGTCGTCGCGAGTCGCGGCCGTCACGTCCCAGTCCTGGAGCGTTTCGACCAGGTCGACCCAGCGCCGGAGATTTCCGCGAGCGAACTTGTCGTCGGCGTAGCGGAGGACATCGTCGGGAACAGCGGCGAACCGGGCATCGATTGCACGGACGGTGTCGAACATGTCCTGCCCGCGAAGTACGCGGAAGGTCCGGCGAAGCCGAATGCGGGAGTCAAGAGGCGTGTTCTCGCGGACGGTTTCCATGGCGCCGTAGCCGACTAGGAGTAGAGGGAAGCGCGGGCGTGTGATGTCGTGGATGTACCGGGCCTCGGTCAACCCCTTGATGCGGACGTTCTGGACCTCGTCGAGGATCAGCAGGCCCTGCCACTCGCCGAGTGCCTGGACGAGTTCCGCTTCCATCTCGGTCTTGTTCTCCCCGGCCGGGTTGTGGCCGGTGACTGCGGTGATGCTGATCCGCAGCAGGTCCAGCGGTGCTGGGTTCTCGGGCATGACGGCGATCGCACTCGGGCGGTCACACTTCTCTGCGGCCCACTGAGCGAACGTCGTCTTGCCGGTGCCTGGCGGCCCGTCGATCAGCCCGATCTTGTTCCTGTTGAGCAGCCCGCGCATCGCCGTAACTGCCTCACGGAAACTCGGGGTGTGCACCAGAGGGTGTTCGAGTTCCAGGTGCGGCGGCAAGACCAGGGCGGCCAAGTCCGGCCGCTGCTTGCCGTCCCGCCGGGGCGACTTGCGACCCAGGGCCTTGAGTTCAGTTGTCGTCATTGATTCCCCCGAAGTCTGAGCCAGGGCGCTTGCTGAGGCGCTGCTTGGCTTCGTTCACCTTCTTGTCGCGACGCTGCTGCTCGACCTCGGTCCGGGATGGAGCGACCTGGCGCTTGCTGCGCTGTGGCGTGGTCGGGTCGACGCGGGGCGTGGGAGGTGGAGCGAACGCCTCCTCGGCGCGCGTGCGATTGCGGTGCGAATCCAGGTCGGTGACCTTGGCGATTGCCTCTTCGACCGCCTCCTGCACCGCCGCGTCCGGCTCGCCGTCATAGGCGGCGAGGTCTCCGGTGGCCTTCTCGTGCAGCCGGTCCTGGACTGCGGCAGCGTTGATCCGCTTCATGAGTTCGAGGTCCTGCTGGCGGTTACGGAGGATGGCCTGGCGCTGCGTATCGGTCAGCAACGTCCGGTCGTACGCGCGGCAGATCCACGTGTCACCGTCGAAGACCTCGATGAACCGGCTCTCGCGGGACAGGTACCGGATGGTGACCTTGAGTCCCTTCTCCCGGTACGCGTTCAACTCCGGCGCGAGGTAGTCGCGCCCCTGGAACCGGATGCCTTCGGCGTTGATCGCCCGACCCGTCGTGGCGCGCATCATCATCGCGCGGATGGTCACGTCATCGACCTGCGTGAGTTCGGTGGGGTCATCGCGCCAGGCCACCAGCGGAGGCTGGTCGCCGAGACGGGCGATCTTCCCGTTGGTGTTCTCGCCCTCCAGCCAGTCGTCGAGATGCTGCTGAAGGCCCTCGATGGTCAGCACCATGTCGGGGGTGATCTGGTCAGGCGTGCTCGGGCAGAGGAGCGGCTTCCCGTCGTCTCCTTGGCCACCCTTGGTGTAACCGGGCAGCGCGGCCAGCAGTTGCTTATTCAGGGCGCTGAACGTGGACTCGGCCGGACCGTTCTGGTGCTTGTAGAACGCCTTCGTCGGCGCCACGACAACACCGAGCATGACGGCACCACGGGTCACGGCCTCGGCGAAGTGCTCCCGAGCGTTGTCAAGAACCAGTTGAACCGGCAGCCCACCGACCTGCACGATCTCGTCGCCGTACTTGTACTCACGCACGGAGGCGGCAGTGGCGAGGAGGTCGCACATGGCGTCCTCGTTCGGCCGCCCGACATAGGCGACCGCGGCGAGCCGCATCGAGGTGGCGTTGTCCCGGACGATGCCGATCCACGGGCGCACCACCTGGTTGCGCGGAGTGCTGACCCACACATCGGCCTGGGTCCAGTCCAGGTGCCATGTGTGGTTGCGGTGCGGAGCGGCCATCGACAGGTAGACCTGGTGGCGGACCATGGCGTCCCAACCGTGCAGGACGCCTTCGCGGATGCTCGGCGGCAGTTTTGCGAACGCCCGCGTGAAGGTCGGGTAGGAGACCCGGCCGGGGGAGTCCGGCGACGGCCACAGGCGGCAGTACGCCTTCTTCAGATTCAGCGTGGACCGGATCGCCGTCAGGTGCTCTTCGTCGATCTCGAACGGGCGCCCCTTGCAGTGCGTGGGGGCGTCGTTGTCCACCTCCTGCTGGCGCTTCCGGACGCGCGTCGCCTGCTGCTGCTCGGCAACCTGTGCATCGAACTCCGCGACCCAACGGCGGAGGCTGCGCGGTGACACTCCGGCGTGCGTAGCGATCTGGTGAACGGCGAAGTTCGGCAGCGTGCCGCCGTAGGTCGAGCGGTAGGAGAGAGCGGCGCGGACGATCGCGTCCTTCTCGGTGTGCGTCATGCCGCATCCCGCAGACGCGCGGCCGGGGAGTCGTCGAGCCGGTGCACCGTTCCGTCGGCGGTGATGAACCGCGCCTCGCCGGGGTTGCGGAGCGGCAGGAACCGGACCCCTGCGAAGCCGGACCCCCACTTCTCCGCGCCGAACTGCCGGTAGCGCTGGGGCTGCGCGAGCATGGCCGCGTCCACGTTCAGGCGCACCCAGGCGGTCGTCTTCAACTCGTCGATGACTACGCCAAGGCCGGGGACCGACCAGACCAGGTCCACCCGGCCACCGTCGAACGGGATCTCGGCGCCGAGGTACTCCGCCTGAGCGCCCGGCGCGTACCGGTGCAGGTAGGCGCAGGCAAGCGAGGTGATCTGCGCGCGCGCCTTGGCCAGGTTGCCGAAAACGCGGGTGTCCCGAGCGGCCAGATTCACCCACTCGGTCGCCCGCTGCGCAATCACGCTCGACTGCGCACCGCGGTGCTCGGCAAGTGCACCGGCGCACTGGTGAACGAGTGCCCCAATGGCGACATGCCAGTCGCTCATCCCCGGCCGGACATCGCCGGTCGTCTTCGAGCGGGACCCGTGGAGGCGCGCCGCCGTCACATGCCGGGCGGTCATGCCGCCGTCCCGAGAGCGGTGGCGCCCCGGCGAATGCTGATGCGGGACGGGTGGTGCTGCTTGACGGTCATTGTTGCTCCTTCGTAGGCGTCGGTGACGCCCCGGCCTGACCCCGAGGTCGGGATCAGGCGCGGGGTCTGTGCCGGTCGCCTCGCTTGGAGAGCGACATGGACGCTTGCTTCACGAGTCCTCCTCTCACTGCTTGTTCGAACACCTGTTCGAACGTTGCGCGGGACGGTAGGCCGATGCGTCCTCGGCTGGCAAGTCCTGCTCACCTGGTGGGTCATCGGCCACTCCGACCGTGCAGATGCGAGGTCGCTTCGTGTCGTGACGCCACCCGCCCGCGTTGGTCGCATACATTGACGCAAGCGCTGGAGGGCGAAAGCCCAGGTCAGGAGCGCTTTCGTGAGCACCGTCCGACTTGACGGGTTGCTTCAGATCCTGAGTGGGGGAGACGGTGGTTCCTGGCCCCGGACGGTTCGTGCGCTTCGATCGGCCCGAGCCCAACAAGCGCTATCCGCGGCTAGATGCAGTGCACCCGGAAGACCGCCCGGTCGGCTTTCCCACCCCGCTGGAACAAGTCAGGTCGAGCCCCGATCGGCCGCTGGCGGCCCGACTCAGCCGCAACCGGGGCACCCGCTGGTGCCTGTCCTGCGACACGGTGCTGCCGTCCAATGGCCAGTCGCCGTTCTGCGACTCGTGCCGCAGGCGCTATCGCGCATTGGAGCAGCGCCGCCGCCGCGACGCCGCCCGGCCGGACGTGCCCATCTCCAAGAATCACCTTCGCCGAGTGCACGACTACGCGGACAAGGTCGTAGCCGACCTCGGGAATCTCACGGTCGCCTACAACACCGGCGGCGATCTCCGTCGGGAGATGGACGCCACCATGCTGGACATGAAGATGCTCGTGAAGTACCTGCGCGACTACTTCCCGCGCGTGTAGTCCGCGTTCCTGCGCCATTGAGATGGTCGTCGCGGCTCGCGTTCGGCTGGATGAGCGCCGTGGTCCTCGGCGGTCCGTGGTGGCCAAGTCCGGCGCCCCGGAAGGGCGATCCGGCCGTACCGCGACGAGCAGGAAGCGCGCCGACCGCTATCATCGCCCCATGACGATGAAAACGGTCGAGGCAGGGGGTGCAACGGCGCCGGTCAGCGAGGCCAGCGCGCTGTCTGCGGCAGCGTGCATGTTCCGCAGCCTCGGCGATCCGGCCCGGCTCGCGATCCTGCGCCACCTCGCGCTGGGCGAGCACAAGGTCGTCGACCTCACCGCGCACCTTGGGCTCGCCCAGTCCACCGTCTCGGCGCACCTGGCCTGCCTGCGCGACTGCGGCCTGGTGACCTCCCGGCCGCAGGGCCGGGCGTCGATGTGGTCTTTGAACCACGCCTCGGACCTACTCGACGTGCTTTCTGCGGCCGAGCGTCTGCTGGCCGCCACCGGCGACGCGGTCGCACTGTGCCCCACCTACGGCGAGGAGACCGCCCGATGAGCGCCCCCACGATCACACCGCAGGCCCGCCGGGCGATCCGGCTGGAGCAGGTCACCATCGGCTACAACGTCGTCGAGATGGTCATCGCGGTCGCCGCCGGGCTGACCGCCGGACTCATCTCACTGGTCGGGTTCGGCATCGACTCCGGCATCGAGGTCGCCGCCGCGACCGTCGTGCTGATCCGGCTCTACGCCGAGTTCCGTGGCGGCGACGTGGACGAGGTCAAGGAGCGGCGGGCGCTGAAGTTCATCGCCGTCACGTTCTTCGCCCTGGCCGCCTACGTCACCTACGAGGGCGTCATGCGCCTGTTCGGCGACGAGACGCCGGAGACCAGCCTTGTCGGCGTCATCCTGGTCGGCGCCTCCGTGGTGATCATGCCGTGGCTGGCCCGTGCCAAGCGCCGCGCCGGTGAGGCGCTGGGCTCCCGCCTGGTCATCGCCGACGCGGCCGAGACCCGACTGTGCGCCTGGCTGTCGGTCTCCACCTTCATCGGCCTGCTCGCGTTCACCGCGTTCGGCTGGACCTGGGTGGACGCCGTGGCCGGGTTCGTGATCGCCGGGTTCGCGGTCATGGAGGGCAAGGAAGCCTGGGAAGGCGAGATCGCCTGCGACGACGATGACTGTGACGATGACTGAGCCCCACGCCAGCCGAGGCCGCTCGTGAGCGCCGTCGCTCTCGCCCTGTACGTCGTCGCGCTGGTCGTGCTGTTCGGCGTCCGATCCTGGGTGCAGCGCCGCCGCACTGGAAGCACCGGCTTCAAGGGCATCTCCGGCACCCCGGCCGAGGCGGGCTGGTGGGGCGGCGTGCTGTTCGTCGCCGCGATCGTGCTCGGCCTGGCCGGTCCACTGCTGGCCGTGACCGGCACCGTGCCCGCCGACCCGCACCCCGCCCTCGCCGTCGTCGGGCTGGTGCTGACGCTGGTCGGGTTCACCGCCACGCTGGCCGGACAGACAGGTATGGGCGCGTCCTGGCGGATCGGCGTCGATGAGGCCGAGCGGACCGACCTGGTCACCACCGGGGTGTTCGCCCACGTCCGCAACCCCATCTTCACCGCAATGGCGCTCGCCCAGGTCGGCATGCTGCTGCTGGTGCCGACCTGGCTCAGCCTGGCCGCGCTCGCCGCGCTAATCGCCGCCGTGGAGTTGCAGGTCCGCGCCGTCGAGGAGCCCTACCTGCGCCGGGTGCACGGTGGCGCGTATGTCGCGTATGCCGCGCGGACCGGCCGGTTCGTGCCGCGCGTCGGCCGCGACGCCTCGAACCCGGCCGAGGCCCGCATCGGCTGATCGGACGCGCCCTGCGACGCCACGGATTGCCCCGAGGGCAGCCTCGTAGGCTCGGGGCGGCGTCAGGCCCGACGCACCCCTAACTTGACGGGAGACCCCTTGCTCCGCCGGTGCGCCGCTCTCACCCTTGCGGGCGGACTGACGCTCACGCTGACCGCCTGTACGACCGAACCTTCTGACACCCACGCAGCCGACTCGCACCCACGCCCGGCGGCGGATGTCGGGATGGAACATGTGCACGGGTTGGGCGTCGATCCGGCCGACGGGATGCTCTACGCCGCCAGCCACTTCGGCCTGTTCCGCCTGCCCGAGGACGGCGACGCGGAACGGGTCGCGGACCGCTACCAGGACACCATGGGGTTCACCGTGGCCGGGCCGAACACCTTCGTCGGCTCGGGGCATCCGGACCTCCAGGAGCAGGACCTGCCGACCCACCTGGGCTTCATCCGCAGCACCGACGCCGGAGAGACCTGGGACATCGTCTCCCTCGGCGGCGAGGTCGACTTCCACGCCCTCCGGGTGGCGCACGGGCGCATCTACGGCTGGGACTCCACTTCCGGCCGCCTGCTGGTCTCCGCCGATGAGGGGCAGACCTGGGACACCCGCAGCACCCTGGACCTGCGCGACCTGGCGGTGCACCCCGAGGACCCCGAGGTGCTTCTGGCGACTACCGAGCAGGGCCTGCTGCGCAGCGGCGACGGCGGCCGGACGTGGACGGCCGTTCCGACTGCTCCCGGCGTCACCGTGCTGGCCTGGCCCGCCACCTCGTCGCTCTACGGAGTCACGCCCGACGGCGCCGTTCACGAGTCGACCGACGGCGGAACGGCCTGGACGGAGCAGGGGTCGGTCCAGGCCGAGCCTGAAGCAGTGCTCGTCGACTACCGCGAAGGTGTCGAGAGCATCTACCTCGCGGTGTCTCCGGCGACCATCCTCGTCAGCACCGACGGCGGCGATTCGTTCACCACCCGCTACGCGGGCTAACCGCCCCGCACCTGGGTACTCGCCGCAGGGACTGCCTGGACGGTGCGCCCCGGCATGTGTGCTCGCTGCTTCGGGTGGGGGCCACGTGCCGCTGCCGTACTGATGCCTGCCCGATCGCTCTCGTGCCCGACCGAAGGTGGCCTCGCAGTGGAAACTTTGGGCTGGTGGAATACCCCCAGGGGGTACTAGCCTTAGGCGGGTACCCCCAGGGGGTAGTAGCCGTTGAGGCGGCACAGAGGGCACCGACGTGAGGGAGTGGGTCATGCCGACGCAGCAGCAGACCACCGTGCTGGAGGTCTCTGGCGTGCACTGGGCCTCGGAGAAGGCAGTGGCGGAGAGCGTGCTTGGTAGGCGGCCCGGCGTGCTCAGCGTTGAGGCGAACCCGGTGTCCCAGACGGCGACGGTCACCTACGACCCGTCGCGGACGTCGGTGGCGGAGTTGGCGGGCTGGGTGCGTGATTGCGGTTACCACTGCGCCGGACAGTCGGTCCCGCAGCACGTGTGCGACCCGGCCGCCGAGCCGCGTGACCACGCGACGGCTTACGACGGTCACCGTCCAGCAGTGAGCGCGGCGACACACGACCACGCGGCCATGACGGCGCTCTCCGCCGAGTCTGAAAGCGAGCAAGCCGGGCACGGCGAGCACGCGGGGCACGGCGAGCATGCGGGGATGACGCCGCAGGACGCGATGGGGCACGGCGGCCACCACGCCGGGATGTCGATGGATGACATGGCTCGCGACATGCGCAACCGCTTCCTGGTGGCCGCGCTGCTGTCGATTCCGATCCTGCTGTGGTCCCCGATCGGCCGGGAGGTGATCGGCTTCG
>NZ_SPQP01000032.1 GCF_004571075.1 Blastococcus sp. TF02A-35 | reverse complement strand
ACCAGCGGGCGCTGCGCCTCCACGCCCAGCGTCCCGGCGCTCTCGAAGCCCATGAAACCGACGACGCCGAGGACGACGCCGACCGCGAGCCCGCCCCACCGCGCGTCGCCGTCCACCACGGGAGCCGCCGTCCCCGGGCCGCCGTCGGCCGCCAGCAGCAGCACCCCGAGCACGACGACGACCAGCGCGATCGACACCACCTCCAGGGCCAGCGCCAGCCGTGCCGAGAGCTGGATCCCGCGCACCGTGCTGCACCCGGCGAGCACCCCGACCGCCAGCACGAGGGCGACCAGGACGCCGGGGCCGGAGAGCCCGAGCAGCGCCCGCAGGTACAGGGCGCAGCCGACCATCGCCGACATCGACACCGCGGCGTAGCCGATGGCCAGCGACCAGCCGCCGACCAGCGCCCACGAGGGTCCGAGCCCCTTGGCGGTGTAGCTGTAGACCCCGCCGACGGCGGCCATCCGGCGGGCGAACTGGGTGACGCACCAGCCGACCAGCAGCACGAGCACCGTCGCCACGACGACGGCGGGCAGCGCGGCCGCGCCGCTCGCGGCGAACATGATCGCCGGCACCGTCACCACCGCGGCCGACGGCGCGAGCGCCGACACCGACTGCGCCAGCACCTCGAGGAAGCTCAGCCGCCGTCGGTGGAGCCCGGCGACCGGGGACACCCGCGAGAGCAGAGCGGCAGGCGGCACGGGCACTCCTCGGCGGTCGGCGACCCGCCGACGGTTGCAGCCGACCGTTGCGCCGGTGTTTCGGCCCTGTGCTCGGCGCGTGCACGCGGATGAGAAGGCGGTTCCCGTCCCGCCGCACTCGGCGGTGCTGGAACGTTCGCCGGCGGAGACGCAGCGGCAAAGTCCCGCGACCAGGGTCCTGCACCGAACGGCGCCGACCCCGGCGCCGCCGGACCCAGGAGACCGCATGGCCATCTCCGACCCGCCCGCCACCGGCGCGCCGCCGGCTGCCGGCGTCAGCCCCCGTACCCCCGACGTCGCCACCCGCAACCTCACCGGCTCGCTCGGCGTCAGCGCGATCGTCTTCATGGTCGTCGCCGCGGCCGCCCCGCTGACCGTCGTCGCCGGCGCCGTGCCGATCGGCATCGTCGCGGGCAACGGCGCGGGCTTCCCCGCCAGCTACGCGATCAGCGCGGTGATCCTGGCGTTGTTCGCCGTCGGGTTCGTCGCGATGACCCCGCACGTGCCGCAGGCCGGCGCCTTCTACTCCTACGTGCAGCGTGGGCTGGGCCGGGGCACGGGGCTCGGGGCGGCGATGCTGGCCCTGCTCACCTACATCACCATCCAGGGCGCGGTCTTCGGCTTCGTCGGGCAGGCGATCGCCGACCTGCTCGCCCGCTACGGGGTCGCCTCGCCGCCGTGGTGGGCGTGGAGCCTCGCCGTCGTCGCGGTCATCGGCTGGCTCGGGTACCGGCACATCGACCTGTCCAGCAAGGTGCTCGGGCTGCTGCTGGTCGCCGAGGTGGCGATCGTCGTCGTCCTCGACGTCGCCATCGTCGGCCAGGGCGGCGGCGAGGAGGGCCTCTCCGGCGGCATCGTCGACCTGGCGGAGATCACCTCCGGCTCCCCTGCCCTGGGCCTGATGTTCGCCATCGCCGGCTTCATCGGCTTCGAGGCGACCGCGGTCTTCCGCGACGAGGCCCGCGACCCGCAGCGCACGATCCCCCGCGCCACGTACCTGTCGCTGGCGGTCATCGGCGTCTTCTACTCCGTCTCCAGCTGGGCGATCGTCAGCGCCTGGGGCGACGCCGGCGCCCTGGAGCGGGCCGCCGCCGACCCGGGCAGCATGGTCGTCGAGACGACGGAGGTCTTCCTCGGCACCCTCGCCGCCGACGTCCTCAACGTCCTGCTCGTCACCAGCCTGTTCGCCTGCGCGCTGAGCTTCCACAACGTGCTGGCCCGCTACTACTTCAACCTCGGCAACACCGGGGTGCTGCACAGCGGCCTCGGCAACGCCCACACCCGGCACGCCTCCCCCAGCTCGGCCTCGCTCACCCAGACCGTCATCAGCGTCGCGCTCATGGTGGTCTGCGCGCTGGCCGGCCTGGACCCGGTGCTCGAGGTCTTCACCTGGCTGTCGGGCATCGCCACCGTCGGCATCGTCGGGCTGATGCTCCTCACCTGCGCCGCGGTGCTCGTCTTCTTCCGCCGCACCCGCGTCGACACCCGGCCCTGGCAGACGCTGGTCGCCCCCGCGCTCGGCTTCCTCGGCCTCGCCGCCGTCCTGGTCGTCCTGTTGCAGAACCTGGCCCTGCTCATGGGCGGCTCGACCGCCCTCGGTGCCGGTGCCGGCGTCCTGCTGCTGCTCACCCTGCTCGCCGGCCCGGTGCTGCACCGGTTCCGCCCCGACGTCCCGCTGTCCCGCTGACCCCTCAGGAGTTCCCGCTCATGACCATGACCGCGCCGGTCACCACCGCCACCCACCCGCTGTCCCGGCTCACCGCCGAGGAGATCACCGCCGCGACCGAGATCGCGCGCGACGCCGGCCTCGTCGCCGAGCGCACGAAGTTCGTCTACGTCGGCCTGGAGGAGCCGCACAAGCGCGAGGTCCTCGCCTTCTCCCCCGGCGACCCGGTCGAGCGGAAGGTGCGCATGCTGCTGCTCGACCGCGCCACCGGCCACGGCCGCGACGTCACCGTCTCGGTCACCGGCGGCGCCGTCGTCCGGGACGACGTCATCGACGCCCTGGTCGACGGGCAGGTGCCGATCCTCGACGCGGAGTTCGAGGACATCGAGCCGATCCTGGCCGCCGACGAGCGGTGGGTCTCGGCCATGGCCAAGCGTGGGCTGGACGTCGCCGACGTGCGCAGCGTGCCGCTGTCGGCCGGGTCCTACTTCCCCGACGAGCACGGCCACCGCATCGTCCGCGTGCTCGGCTTCCACCAGGCCGACCCGGCCGACCTGCCTTGGGCGCACCCGGTCGACGGCGTCGTCGCCTTCGTCGACATCACCCGCGGCGTGGCCATCGACGTCCAGGACCACTTCGACCTGCCGGTGCCGGTGGAGCGGGCCGACCTCGACCAGGCCACCCACCCGCACGCCGTCCGCGACCTCAAGCCGATCGAGATCACCCAGCCCGAGGGGCCGAGCTTCACCGCGGACGACGACGTCGTCCGCTGGGCCGGCTGGGAGTTCCGCGTCGGCTTCGACGCCCGCGAGGGGCTGACCCTCAACCAGCTGTCGATCGACGGCCGCTCGGTCGTGCACCGGGCCTCGATCTCGGAGATGGTCGTGCCCTACGCCGACCCCTCACCGGTCCGGTTCTGGCAGAACTACTTCGACACCGGCGAGTACCTCTTCGCCCGGTACACGAACTCGCTGGAGCTGGGCTGCGACTGCCTCGGCGAGATCCACTACTTCGACGCCACGCTCGCCGACGAGGACGGCGCCCCGCGGGTCATCCGCAACGCCATCTGCCTCCACGAGGAGGACTACGGCGTGGCCTGGAAGCACACCGACATCTTCAACGGGATGGTCGAGACGCGGCGGTCGCGCCGGCTGGTGATCAGCTTCTTCACCACGATCGGCAACTACGACTACGGCTTCTACTGGTACCTCTACACCGACGGCACGATCCAGCTGGAGAGCAAGGCCACCGGCATCGTGTTCACCTCCGCCTACCGCGGGGAGGAGCACCCGTACGCCACCGAGATCGCCCCCGGCCTGGGCGCGCCCTTCCACCAGCACCTCTTCTCCGCGCGGCTGGACATGGCCGTCGACGGCGTCGGCAACACGGTGCACGAGGTGGACGCCGTCCGGATGCCGGTCAGCGACACCAACCCGTACGGCAACGCCTTCACCCGGAGGCTCACGCCCCTGACCCGGGAGTCGGAGGCCGCTCGGGTCACCGACGCCACCGTCGGGCGCACCTGGCACGTGGTCAACCCGTCGAAGACCAACCGGCTCGGCCAGCCGGTCGGCTACGCGCTCCACCCGGAGGCCTCCCCCGTGCTGCTGGCCGCGGACTCCTCCTCGGTGGCGTCCCGGGCGGCCTTCTCCACGAAGAGCCTGTGGGTGACCGAGTACGACCCGGCCGAGAAGTACGCGGCCGGCGACTTCGTCAACCAGCACCCGGGCGACGGCGGGCTGCCGTCCTTCGTGGCCGGCGACGCACCGCTGGAGGACGCCGACGTCGTCCTCTGGCACACCTTCGGGCTCACGCACTACCCGCGCCCCGAGGACTGGCCGGTCATGCCGACGGACTACAGCGGCTTCACCCTCAAGCCGGTCGGCTTCTTCGACCGCAACCCGGCGCTGGGCATCCCGAGGTCGACGTCCTCCCACTGCGCCGCCGACACGGGCCACTGCTCGTGACGACGACGGTCATCGCCGCCCGGCCGGGGGCTCTCGCCCTCGGCCGGGTGGCCGCCCCCCTCGCGCTGGCGTCCGCCGCGGTGCACCTCCTGCTGCTGGACGCGACCTCCCTCGGCTCGCTGGTCATGGTCGCGATGGCCGCGGCGTGCCTGCCGTGCGCCTGGCACCTGTGGCGCTTCCCGACCGGTCCGGTGTGGCGGTTCACCGCCGCGGTCGACGCGGCGATGCTGCTGGTGCACGCCCAGATGCTGGCGGGGACGGACCCGGGCGCCGGCATGCACCACCACGGCGGCTCGACCGGTGCCGGCGCGCTCATGTGGGTGGGCCTCGCGCTGGTCGTCGGGCAGCTGCTCCTGGCGTCGGCCGCTCTGGCCCGGCGCTGATCGGTGGTCGTGCCCCTCGTGCTCGGTCTGGGCGCCGTCCGGCACCGGGACCACCGGCCCGAAGAGCCCCTCGGGCTCGCCGCTGGTGTCGATGCGGTCCCCGACGAAGTCCAGGCAGGCCTCGACCGCGGTGTCGTCGGCGCGGTAGGGCTGCCCGGTGGCGACGGCCAGGTCCCAGCCGTGCACCAGTACCTCGTTCAGGGCGACGGCGGCCATCGCCGGTGCCGGCAGCCGCACGTCGGCCACGTCCGCCATGCCCTCCCAGGCGTCCGGCTGCCGCCACGCGTCGGCCAGCGCCGACAGCTGGGCCGGGAGCCGGGTGCGCCAGTCCGGCGCGAGGTTCGCCGCGGCGGCGGACGGCCCTCCGGCGAACGGGGTCTTCTCCGCGGCGAAGCGGAACGCCAGGGTCAGCCCGACCAGGTGGTCGAGCAGGGCCGCGACCGACATCCCTTCGCACGGGGTCGGATGGCACAGCTGGAAGTCGCGCACCCCGGCGGCCACGCGGGCCACCTCGGCGGTCTGCGGCCCGAGGTCGAGCGTCGTCGTCTGCATGCCGGTTCCGACCGCCGCAGCGACGGGAACTCATCGGGTGCGGCAGGCTGCAGGTCGTGAGCGACCCCCACGACCTGCAGCGGTTCGTCGACGCCCAGCGCGACACCTACGACCAGGCCCTGTCCGAGCTGCGCGCAGGGCAGAAGCGCACGCACTGGATGTGGTTCGTCTTCCCGCAGGTCGCGGGGCTGGGCCGCAGCGGCATGGCGCAGCGGTTCGCCGTCGCCGACCTCGACGAGGCCCGCGCCTACGTGGCGCACCCGGTGCTCGGCCGGCGGCTGGTCGAGTGCGCCCGTGCGCTCACGGCGCTGGACGTCGACGACCCGGTGGCGGTCATGGGCCCGGTCGACGCGGTGAAGCTGCGCTCCTCGATGACGCTGTTCGCGCACGCCGCACCGGACCAGCCGGTGTTCCGCGAGGTGCTGGACCACTACTTCGCCGGCGAGGAGGACGACGCCACCACCAGCCGCCTCTGAGGCCTGTGGACAACGCCCACGCGGGTTCCGCGACCTGACACGGTGGCCGGCATGACGACGCCCTCCCTCGACGACGCCCCTGTCCGCTCGGCCGCGGAGCTCACCGCGCGCTGGCGGGTGCTGCTCGACCCCCCGCTCTTCACCGCCCGCAGCCTGTGGCTCACCTGGCTCGGGGCCGACGGCCGTCAGCTGCCCATCGTCATCCCGGTCGACGGCGTACCGCTCGGTCCCGACGTCGCGCTGCTGGTGGACCTGCGGCAGGTGCACGGGTCGGTCGTGGCCGACCAGCTCGGCGGTCGCGGCCACCTGGCGCTGGCCCTGTGCCGGCCGGGCACCTGCTCCCCCACCCCGGAGGACGACGCGTGGGTCGAGGCGCTGCGCGAGCTGCTGGACGACGCCTCGTGGAGCCTGCACCTGGCGGCCGACGGCGACGTCGTCGCGCTGGTCGCCGGTCCCGATGTCAGCCGAGGCTCGTGAGCAGCTCCACCGAGCGCAGCCGGTCGGCGTGCTCACCGGCCAGCGGCGTGACGTTGAGGGTGGTCACGCCCGCCTCGGCGAAGGCGGCGACCCGCTCGGTCACGTAGCCGCGGGGGCCGACCAGCGAGACGCCGCGGACGAACTCGTCCGGCAGCGCCGCAGCGGCCTCGTCCTTGCGGCCGGCCAGGTAGAGGTCCTGCACCGTCGCGGCCGCCTCCTCGTAGCCGTAGCGGACGGCGAGGTCGTTGTAGAAGTTCTTGCCGCGTGCGCCCATGCCACCGACGTAGAGCGCCAGCTGGGCGCGCACCCGCTCCAGGGCGGCTGCCTGCTCGTCTGCGTCGTCGCTGACGAGCAGCTGCGCGTCGACGACGATCTGCAGCGGCCCGAGGTCGGGGTCCCGGCGTGCGGTCCCCTCGGCGAGCGCGTCGCCGAACACCGTCACGGCGCCCTCGGGGAGGAAGAACGTCGGCTGCCAGCCCTCGAACAGCTCCGCGGCGAGCGCGACGTTCTTCGGGCCGATCGCCGCCAGCACCATGGGGACGCGCTCCCGGACCGGCTGGTTGATCAGCTTGAGCGGCTTGCCCAGCCCGCTGCCCCCTCGCTCGGGGGTGAGCGGCACGTCGACGTGCTTCCCGTGGTGGTCGAGCCGCTCCCGCCGCCAGACGGTGCGGCAGACCTCCACGACCTCGCGGGTGCGGGCCAGCGGGGCGGTGTACGGGACGCCGTGGAAGCCCTCGACCACCTGCGGTCCGGAGGCACCGATGCCGAGGGTGAACCGGCCGCCGGAGACGAAGTCGAGGCCGGCGGCGGTCATCGCCAGCAGCGCCGGCGTGCGGGAGTAGATGTTGAGGATCCCGGAGGCGATCTCGACCGTCGACGTCCGCGCGGCCAGGTACCCCAGCTGGCTGACGGCGTCGAAGGAGTAGGCCTCGGCGACGAAGACGGTGTCGAGCCCGACGCTCTCGTACTCGGCGATCACCGCGGCGGTCTCGGCAAACCCGCTGCTGTAGGAGATGGGCATGCCGATGCGCACGGGTGCTCCTGTCGCCGAGGGAGGTTCCCCGGCAACGTAGCGAAGCCGACGGCGCTAGCGGAGCCGCGGCACCTCGGTCCAGCCGTCCGCCTCGCGCAGCGCCGTCTTCAGGACCTTGCCGCCGGCGTTGCGCGGGAGCGGCCCGTCGACCAGCCGGATGAACTGCGGCGTCTTGAAGTCGGCGAGCCGCTCGCGGGCGAAGTCGCAGAGCGAGGGGATGAGGCCGTCGACGTCGGCACCCGGCCGCGGGAGGACGACGGCGCCCACCTTCTCCCCCATGACCGGGTCCGGGACGCCGACGACCGCCACCTCGACGATGTCCGGGTGCGCGGCCAGCGCGTTCTCCACCTCGACGGAGTACACGTTCTCGCCGCCGCGGTTGATCATGTCCTTGGCGCGGTCGACGATCCGCACGATGCCGTCGGTGATCGTCGCGAGGTCGCCGGTGTGCAGCCAGCCGTCGACGATCGTCTCCGCCGTCTTCTCCGGGGCGCCCCAGTAGCCGGCGACGACGTTCGGGCCGCGCACCAGCAGCTCCCCCACGCCGGTCTCCGCGTCGGGGCGGTGCAGGCGGACGTCGTCCACCGGGGCCGGGAAACCGACCGCGTCGGCGTGCGTGGCCGCGTACTCGTGCGGGAGGAAGGTGGCCAGCGCCGTCGTCTCCGAGAGGCCGAAGCCGTTGCCGAGCCGAGCCTCCGGGAAGGCGTCGAGGAGCCGGTGCACGAGCTCGGGCGCCATCGGGGCGCCGCCGTAGCTGAGGGTGCGGACGCTGCTGACGTCCGTCGTCGGGAACGACGGGTGGCGCAGGACGAGTTCGTAGATCGTCGGCACGCTGGTGACCAGGGTGATCCGGTGCTCGGGGATCGCGGCGAGGAAGGCGGCCGGCTCGAAGCGCGGCATGATCACCGACGTCCCACCGACGGCGACCTGCGTCATGAACTGCGAGCAGCAGCCGGTGACGTGGAACAGCGGCACCGAGACCAGCGTGGCCTGGTCGGGGTGGCGAGGCAGCTCGCGACAGCGGATGACGCTCTCGACCGTCGTCACGAAGTTGTCGTGGGTGACCATCGCGCCCTTGGGCCGGCCGGTGGTGCCGCTCGTGTAGAAGAGCGCGGCGACGTCGCTGCGGCTCGGGTCCGGGAGGTCGACCGGCTCGCCGTCGGGCAGCGGCTCCCCCGGGCTGACGACGTAGGCGGCTGCGCAGTCCTCGAGGATGTAGGCGGCCTCGGGCCCGGAGAGCCGGGTGTTCATGGGGACGACGACGGCGCCGGCGAGGTGCGCGCCCCAGTAGGCGAGCACCCAGTCCAGGCCGTTCGGCAGGTTGACGGCGACGCGGTCGCCGACCTGGATGCCGCTGGCCCGGAGGCCGCCGGCGACGCGGCGGGCGCGGTCCCAGAGCTCGGCGTATGTGGCGGTCGGGCCGTTCAGCTCGACGACGGCCGTGCGGTCGCCGTGGCGCTCGACGGTCTCCTTCAGCAGCGTGACGACGTTCGCCGTCAGGCCCGTGTAGCGCTTGATGCCGTCGGCGCCGACCTCGATGCCGCTGGTGTCGAACGGTCCCTGCTCGGCCACGTCCACGCGCTCCCTCGTCCCGGCGGCCACGGTTCGGTCGCCCGTTCCGCATTCTGCGCCTGCGGTCCGAGGGCGCTTCACCCGATCCGGGAGCGGAGGACGCGCTGTCCACAGATACGGAACCGACGACGTCCGGTCCTGCGTAGTCTGCGGCGGTGCGTGATCTTCGTGGACTGCGTCGCACCCTGACCGCTGCTGCCCTTGCGGCGCTGGTGTTGAGCGGGTGCTCGGAGAAGCAGGAAGCCAACGACACTCTGCCGACCGCCGCGCCGGAGACGACCGAGTCGCTCCCGCCAGTCGGCCCGGCCGACTTCCCGGTGCCCGACGAGGCCCGCACCCAGGACGCCGCCGGCGCCGAAGCCTTTCTGAAGTACTGGATCGACCTGCTCAATCGGCAACGCGCCGTGCCTGCCGGCCAAGCCATCACCGACCTGGGTCCCGGGTGCCAAGAGTGCGCACGAATCGCTGGAAACTACGACTCTGCGGCATCGGCCGGCAATCGCTACGAGGGCGGTGAATTGACCATCACCGAAAGTGTGGCGCCTCAGATGGGGGACGGCGAAGCGATGATCGCGTTCGTCGCTCGGAGAGAGCCCGTCTCTCTAGTGAACCGGGATGGAGCGATCTTGGAGGCCCGGCCCGACCCGGCCCCGGCGCTGAGCTCCGGCATCACCTTGAACTGGTCCGAATCCGATAAGTCCTGGCTCGTGAAAAGCTTCACGCTCGGATGATCCGTAAGGTCGCTCGGACTCTGACCGTCCTACTGCTGACGGTCGTAGCCATGCTGGCTGATCTTTCCCCTGCGCTGGCCTGCACGTTCGACGACTGCGGCAACACCAATGTCGACAACGGAACGATCGATGTCGGCTTCGAGGGCCGCGGCGTGGCTGACCTCGTCGCCGGTAGCCCCGAGGGCATCGCCGACTACATCTGGCGGCTTCGGCACCTGTGCGTGCTGTCCGACGAGCGTGAGGGCGCGTGTTCGCCCATGGACTTTCGTCCATGCCCGGAGGAACCGGGGCGAGTGATCCGCTATCTAGTGGTCCAGCAGCGCCGAATAGTTCGCGAGGACGGAACGGTCGCACCAAACGCCGACGGAACGCCAGTCGACGTACCAAGTGTGCTGGGTCCGGGTGACCCGGTAGGCGACTGGGTCGATGTACGCCAGGGCTGCATCGACATCACGCCCCTGAACCCACCCCCTTCCGGCGACGAGGTGTTCAGCTACTTCCAGCGGCTGCCACTACCGACCCTCACGACCCAGCACCAGCCACCGGGCAACGGCCTGGCCGGGCTACCGGTGATCTTCTACACCGACTCCCCCACCACCCAGACCTTCACCGTCGACATCCGCGGCTTCAGCGTCGTCATCCAGGCCACCGCCGAGCAGTTCACCTGGCACACCGGCGACCCGACCGGCCAGATCGTCACCACCCACCCCGGTCAGCCCTACCCGAACCAGACCATCGAGCACGACTACCGGTCCGGCACCTACACCGCGCACCTGACCGTCACCTGGGGCGCCACCTTCACCGTGAACGGCAGCGCCCCCGCCGACGTCCCCGGCACCACCACCACCGACGGACCACCGGTCACCTTCGACGTCCTCCAGGCCCGATCGGTCCTCACCAACCCCTACGACTGACCGGACGTCGAGGACAGACCATCGCCGCGGCGGAGCGCTGTCCACAGTTACGGAACTGACGACGTCCGGTCCTGCGTAGTCTGCGGCGGTGCGTGATCTTCGTGGACTGCGTCGCACCGTGACCGCTGCTGCCCTTGCGGCGCTGCTGTTGAGCGGGTGCTCGGAGAAGCAGGAAGCCAACGACGCCCTGCCGACCGCCGCGTCCAGTCCTCAAACAACCGATTCACGACCGCAGCTCGGTCCGGAGGATTTGCCACTCCCCGACGCTGCGCGCACTCAGGACGCGTCTGGGGCTGAGGCATTCGTCCGCTACTACTTCGATCTGCTTAACTACACGGCCACGACTCTGGATGCTGCTCCCCTTCGGCAGCTAAGTGAGAACTGCGATGACTGCGATCGCATCGCTGAGAACGCGGAACTGAGTGCCAAGGCCGGTCACCGCTACGACGGCGGGAAGATCACCATCACGGAAACAGCACCGCCGCTGATCCGCGATGCACGGGCTGACATGGCGATCCGGCTGGATCAGACGCAATTGGTCGTTCGTGACGCGTCGGGCAATCCCCTGGCTGAGGGAGGATCGGACGCCTTCATCGGTCTGCCGGGCAGCGTCGCGCTCAACTGGGACCAGGAGCTTGAGTCCTGGCGGATGACCTACATGGCCTTCGGATGAGAAGAGGCGCGTGGGCTTGCATGCTCTTCGGCGTCGCTGTGCTTGCGCTCGTCCTTCCATCCCAGGCGTCCGCTGACCAGCGCTGTGGGCTGCTGCTCTGCCCCAATGTCGGCTTCAGCCCGGGTTCCCTCTACGCAGCGAACGTCGAAGGCGGCGCGGGCCATCAGTGGGTCGCCAACAATGCCGCCCCGCCCGAGCCTCCCTACCGTTACCAACTGTCACACCCATGCGTCGTCGACGACCGCGACAACGGCGCATGCCGAGCCAGCGACTTCCGCAGCTGCCCAACCGCGCCCGGACGAGTTATTCAGGACTTGGTGCTCGAGAGACAGAATCTGGTGCTTCCGAATCGCCCTACAACGATTGACGGGATACCAGTCCTGCCCGGAACCCCGCCTGGGACTCCGCTAGGTGGGTGGGATTTCCTCGACCGCGGATGCGTGGACGTCACGGCACTGAATCCGCCGCCCTCGCCGGAGGAAGTGTTCAGCTACTTTCAGCAACTCCCGCTGCCGACCCTCACGACCCAGCACCAGCCACCGGGCAACGGCCTGGCCGGGCTGCCGGTGATCTTCTACACCGACTCCCCCACCACCCAGACGTTCACGGTCGACATCCGCGGCTTCAGCGTCGTCATCCAGGCCACCGCCGAGCAGTTCACCTGGCACACCGGCGACCCGACCGGCCAGATCGTCACCACCCACCCCGGTCAGCCCTACCCGAACCAGACCATCGAGCACGACTACCGGTCCGGCACCTACACCGCGCACCTGACCGTCACCTGGGGCGCCACCTTCACCGTCAACGGCAGCGCCCCCGCCGACGTCCCCGGAACCACCACCACCGACGGACCACCGGTCACCTTCGACGTCCTCCAGGCCCGATCGGTCCTCACCAACCCTCACGACTGACGCGGACGTCGAGGACAGACCATCGCCGCGGCGGAGCGCTGTCCACAGATACGGAACCGACGACGTCCGGTCCTGCGTAGTCTGCGGCGGTGCGTGATCTTCGTGGACTGCGTCGCACCCTGACCGCTGCTGCCCTTGCGGCGCTGGTGTTGGGCGGGTGCTCGGAGAAGCAGGAAGCCAACGACACCCTGCCGACCGCCGCGCCGGAGACCACCGAGTCGCTCCCGCCAGTCGGCCCGGCCGAGTTCCCGGTGCCCGACGAGGCCCGCACCAAGGACGCCGCCGGCGCCGAAGCCTTTCTGAAGTACTGGATCGACCTCATCAACCGTCAGCGTTCGATTCCCGATGGCGCCCCGCTGCGGGACCTTGGTCCCGAGTGCCAGAACTGCCAACGGATTGCTCAGAACTACGACGAAGCCGCCGCTGCGGGCACTCGCTACCAGGGCGGCGCCGTTAGCATCGACGACGCGGCGAAGCCGACACTCGCCGACAGCGAAGTGACCATTAGCTTTCTTGCCAGTCAGGCGGCCGTGCAGCGCCTCGACTCGTCCGGCGCGCCAATCGATGCAGGTCAACCGTCCGCCACGGGACTCAGTTCAGGCATCTCCCTGCGGTGGTCCGACAACGAGCGGTCTTGGTTGGTCGAGAGCTTCGATCTCGGATGAACCGCATCGGTGTGGTCCTTGCGTTGGTCGGCTTCTTGCTGGTTGTCCCGAGCGCGGCCTCCGCATGCGGGTACGACCGTTGCCCTGACACCAACCTGAGCGATGGCTCCGCATCAGTCGGCTACTCAGGTGTCGGCGTGACCGGACTGGTGGCGCAGCAACCCAGCGACGCCGTGGACTACATCTGGCGCCTGCGGCACCTATGCGTCCTGTCGGACGAGCGGGAAGGAGCGTGCTCGTCGATGGATTTCCGCCAATGCCCTCAGCAACCCGGTCGAGTCATTCAATACCTGGTGGTGCAACAACGTCCCGTCGTTCGAGCGGACGGAACCGCAGTCGTCGAGGTCGTGCCGGGTCTCGCGCCGGGGACACCCGTTGGTACCTGGGAGGACGTACGCCAGGGCTGCATCGACATCACACCCCTGAACCCGCCTCCTTCCGGCGACGAGGTGTTCAGCTACTTCCAGCGGCTGCCACTACCGACCCTCACGACCCAGCACCAGCCCCCGGGCAACGGCCTGGCCGGACTGCCGGTGATCTTCTACACCGACTCCCCCACCACCCAGACCTTCACGGTCGACATCCGCGGCTTCACCGTCGTCATCCAGGCCACCGCCGAACAGTTCACCTGGCACACCGGCGACCCGAGCGGCCAGATCGTCACCACCCACCCCGGCCAGCCCTACCCGAACCAGACCATCGAGCACGACTACCGGTCCGGCACCTACACCGCGCACCTGACCGTCACCTGGAGCGCCACCTTCACCGTCAACGGCAGCGCCCCCGCCGACGTCCCCGGCACCACCACCACCGACGGACCACCGGTCACCTTCGACGTCCTCCAGGCCCGATCGGTCCTCACGAACCCTTACGACTGACGCGGAAAACTGTCGTACCTGGCCTCTATCCTGCGGTTATGGACGTCAGTGAGCTTCCGAGCGAGGGCGAGCTGCTGCTCGCCACGCGCGAGGACCTGGCGCCGTCCCTCGGCGACTTCGAGCTGGTCGCCGACATCTGGGCAGCCGATGCTCGCGCCGCTCGCTACGCCGCCGAGCTGGCCGGCGCGGTCGCCGCCCTCGCCCGCCGCCGGCACATCCAGCGCGACGCCGAGTTCGGTCACCGCGGCGG
The DNA here is from genome assembly GCF_004571075.1 of Blastococcus sp. TF02A-35. Classification (GTDB taxonomy): domain Bacteria; phylum Actinomycetota; class Actinomycetes; order Mycobacteriales; family Geodermatophilaceae; genus Blastococcus. The sequence continues at coordinate 30,628 of NZ_SPQP01000032.1, read as the reverse complement.
CCCCGGCCACGACTCCCGGCTGCGCCGGCACCAGGCCCTTGCCGAGGTCTCCGAGACCTTCGTGCCCGAGCTGGCCATGATCCGCAACTGCTCGGAAGCCGAGGCCGAGACGCTCGCCCTCGAGTCGATCCTGCTGACGACGAAGCTGCGCGGCACCTGGCACGCCCTGTACGAGGGCCGGCTCGACGTGCGGAAGATGCGCGCCCTCGTCGACCTGCTGGCCCCGGTGCGCCAGACGGTGGTCGACCGGATCGAGCAGCAGGTCCTGCCCGCGGCCGAGACGCTCACCGTCCCGCTCCTGCGCCAGCGGGTGCGCCGCCTGATCGCCAAGCTGGACGCCGAGGCGCTCGACAAGCGGCGCGAGGAAGCTGCTCGGCACGCCAACGTCACCCACCGCCCGACCGGCGACGGGCTCGGTCAGGTGGTCATCGACCTGCCGGTCGCCCAGTCCGCCGCCTGCGTCGACGCCATCGACCAGTACGCGCAGATGCTGCGGGCCGATGGCGACACCCGGCCCATCGGCGTCATCCGCGCCGCCGTCGCCGCCGACCTCATCCTCCGGCCGTGGGACACCTCCCGGCCGTCGGTCACCGCCAAGCTCGTCGTCCACGTGCCGCTGTCCTCCCTGCGCCACCCCTCCGGCCGGCCGCAGCCCGCCGCCGAGATCGCCGGTGAGGTGGTCACCGCCGCCGAGTGCCGCGAGCTGCTCCAGCGACTGGGCATGCTCGGCGTCGACGCCGCCCCTGCCGGAGGCTCGGTGCACCTCGCGATCGGCGACCCGTCCGCGGGCCTCGTCGCCCTGGCCTCGCCCCGCGAGCTGGAGCGGGGCGCCGGCGGCCGCGACGGTTGCCGCGGTCCGGGCCTGCGGGCGCCGCGCACCGCACCGGGCTACCGACCGGCGGCCGAGCAGCGGCGCTTCGTGGAGGTGCGGGACAGGCACTGCCGGATGCCCGGCTGCCGCCGCCGACCCGGCCGCCTCGACCTCGACCACGTGGTCTCGCACGCCGACGGTGGAGCCACGACCTGCGAGAACCTGTGCTGCCTCTGCCGCCGGCACCACCGCATCAAGACCTTCGCCAGCGGCTGGCACTTCGAGCTCCTCGACGACGGCCGGCTCATCGTCCGGACCCCGTCGGGGGTCTCGCGCACGACCGTCCCGCCCGGCTGGTGCTTCGACGCCGAGCCCGACCCACCGTGGCTCGACGAGACCGCACCACCGGACCCGATGCGCTGCTGAGCCAAGCCCGCGACCGATCGAGTTCCCAAACCGGGCCGGAGCGAGGACAGTCATCCCTGCGGCGACGCCGCCCGTGGCTCGCCCGCTTGCGAGGGGGACTCGGTATGCGCGCGCGCTCCACCACCATCCAGGGCAGTCCGGAGAGCCTGGACAAGGGCATCCACTACATCAGCGACCGGGTCCTGCCCGCCGTCATGGGCATGGACGGCTTCATCGGCCTGTCGATGCTGGCCGACCGGCAGTCCGGCCGCTGCATCATCACCAGCGCCTGGGAGGACACCGCCGCCCTCCAGCGCAGCGCCTCCGAGGTGAAAGCCATGCGCGCCCGCGCCGCGGAGATCATCGGCGGACCGGCCACCGTCGACGCCTGGACCATCGACGTCCTCCACCGGCTGCACCCCACCGGCCCCGGCGCCTGCACCCGCGTCACCTGGATGAAGAACCGTCCCCTGCACCTCGACGGCATGATCGACGCCTTCGGCATGAGCATCGTCCCGCGCCTCGAGGACCTGCCCGGCTTCTGCGCGGTCAGCATGCTGACCAACCACGACGACGGCCGGAGCACCACCGCCGTCACCTACGACAGCCGCGACGCCATGCTGGCCGCCCAGGACACCGTGAGCGAGATGCGGCAGGACTTCTGCCGCGCCATGGGTGCCGAGGTCGTCGAGGTCGCCGCCTTCGAGCTCGTCCTCGCCCAGCTGCGGGTCCCCGAGACGGTCTGAGACGAGGGGGACGGCGGCAGCTCAGCTGCCGTCGTCGTCCTCGTCCGGCTCGTTCTCGTCCGGCTCGTCCTCGTTCTCGTCGGGCTCGTTCTCGTCCTCGCCGGAGCCCCCGGACCCGCCGTCGTCACCCGAGCCGTCGTCACCCGAGCCGTCGTCACCCGAGCCGCCCTCGTTCTCATCCGGCTCGTTCTCGTTCTCCGTGATGCCCGGGTCGTCGCCGCCCGAGCCCCCGTCCCCAGCGGCGCAGCCGGTCAGACCGAGCCCGATCGCCAGCCCCAGCGCGGCCAGCTTCCTGCGGTGTCGTCGCACGACGCCCCCTCCGTCAGGTCGACCGTCGACCCTCCCCGACCCGCTGCCCACGCGGGCCCGCGACCATGCGCGGTGCAGGGCAGCTCACGGCGAGCGCGTCAGACGACGCGGGTCAGCGCCGGCCACAGCCCGTCGCCGCCGTCGGCCAGCAGCCCCGTCGCCAGCACCCGCGACCACACCAGCTCCGTGCCCGCCTCGTCCCGCCACGACCACAGCCGCCGCGTCAGGTGGTGCAGCTTGTGCTCCTGCGTGAACCCGATCGCGCCGTGCACCTGGTGCGCCAGCCGCGCGACGACCTCGACCGCCGCCCCCGCCCGCACCTTCGCAGCGGCAGCCGCCAGCACGACGTCCGACGACCCGCGCCCCAGCGCCTGGACCGCGGCGTCGACGAGCGCCGTCACCGCGACCACCTCGCCGGCCATCTCGGCCAGCTCCATCTGGATCGCCTGGAACTTCCCCAGCGGCCGGCCGAACTGGTGCCGCTCCCCGGCGTACTGCACCGTCCAGTCGAGCACCCGCTCCAGCGCCGCCGCCAGCTGCACCGACCGCGCCAGCGCGAACCCGGCCCGCAGCTCCTGCGCCTGCCCCTCGGTCAGCGGCTGCACCAGCGCCGGGACGCCGTCCAGCGTCAGCGACCCCCGCGGCTCCCCCGCCAGGTTGTACGCGGACCCGGCCGTCACCCCGGACAGGTCGACGAGCGCCAGCGCGGGCCCCGGCAGCAGCAGTGCCGCGTGCCGCGCCACCCCCGCCCACGGCACGTCGAGAGCCGTCCCGCTCAGCGTGGACCCCTCGCCCGCGGGAGCGGCGCTCACCGAGTCGGCGACGGCGAAGGTCAGCGGCTCCTCCACCGACGGCAGGGGCAGCCCCGCCGCCACCACCGCCGGACCGGCCACCAGCAGCTGCTCGGCCACCGGCACCGCGGCCGCACCGGCGGCCAGCGTCCGCACGATCGCCACCGCGTCCGCCAGCTCGCCGCCGGAGCCACCCGCCGACTCCGGGAGCCCGACGCCGGTCAACCCCGCGGAGGCCAGCGCCGACCACAGCCCGGAGTCCCACCGCCGGTCCGCCGTCAGCACGAACGGCTCGAAGCCGCCGAGGATGTCCCGGACGGTCTCGACCACCAGGTCCTGGTCCGACGCCATCAGCGGAGCCCCAATCCACGCGCCACGATCCCTCGCAGGATCTCGTTCGTCCCGCCCCGCAGCGTGAAGCCCGGCTGGTGCAGCTGCGCCTCGGCCAGCGCCCGCGCCAGCGGGTCCGGGGAGTCCAGCGACGGCGTCACGTCCACCACCCGCCGGATCTCGTCGATGACGTCGGCCTCGAACGTCGTCCCTACGTCCTTGACCAGCGCGGCCGGGATGTTCGGCAGCTCCCCGCGGTCCAGCGCCGCAGCGATCCGCAGCGACATCTGCCGCAGCGCCAGCGCCCGCGCCGAGAGCCGGCCGAGCGCCGCCAGCTGGGCGGCGTCACCGGTGTCGGCGACCCGACGTCCGAACTCGGCGATCAGCGGGTACGTCGACAGGAACCGCTCCGGCCCCGACCGCTCGAACGCCAGCTCCGCGGTCACCTGGTGCCAGCCGTCGCCCTCGGTCCCGAGCAGCATGTCGCCCGGGACGACGACGTCCTCGAAGACCACCTCGTTGAAGTGGTGCCCGCCGTCGAGGATCCGGATCGGGTTGACGGTGATGCCCGGCAGCGACAGGTCGACCAGCAGCTGCGACAGCCCCGCGTGCCGGTTGGACGGGTCCGCGGGCGAGGTCCGCACCAGCACGATCCCGTAGTGCGAGGCGTGCGCGTTCGACGTCCAGACCTTGGCGCCGTTGACCACCCAGTCACCGGACTCGTCGCGGCTTGCCCTGGTGCGGATCGAGGCCAGGTCGGAGCCGGAGTCCGGCTCGCTCATCCCGATCACGAAGTAGCACTCGCCGCGGGCGATGCGCGGCAGGATCTCCTCCCGCTGCTTCTCCGTGCCGTAGCGCAGCAGGTTGGGGCCGGACTGCCGGTCGGCGATCCAGTGCGCGGCGACCGGCGCACCGGCGGCCAGCAGCTCCTCGGTGACGGCGTAGCGCTCCATCGCCGACCGCTCGTGGCCCCCGTACTGCTTCGGCCACGTCATGCCCAGCCAGCCGCGCTCCCCCAGCCTCCGGGAGAACGACGGGTCGACGCCGGACAGCCAGGTGTCGACGTGCGTGCGGAACGTGCCCGCCGCCAGCTCGGCCGCGAGGAACTCGCGCACCTCCGCCCGCACCTGCTCGGCGGCCTCGGACCGCGGCGCGGGCGCCAGGACCAACGAGTTGCTCATGCGACTCCCCACATCGATGTGGCCGTGCTCTCACGCCGTTCTACAGGGCGCCGAGCGAGGGCCGGGCGTCAGGGTCGGGCCGACGCCGTCCAGCGTGCCCGCGCCTCCCGGACGACGGCGTGCAGCGGGTGCGCCGCGTTGTCCGCCTGGTTCAGCGGCGGCGCCAGCCGTTCGATGACGCCGGCCTCCACCTCCCACGGCGCCGGGTGCACCGCCCAGGTGAGCGAGAGGTGCTCGCGCATCCACGCGCTCAGCCGCTGCTCGTCGGCCGGTTCCAGCACGGTCCGGCTGGTCCACCGCGTCCGGTAGCCCTGGCTCCCGGTGAGCAGCGCCGCCAGCGACCGCCGCAGCGTCGAGCTGCCGGTGTTGCCGCCCGCGTGGTTGCCCAGCACCCGGCTGCGGAGCGTGGACCGCGACGTCGTCCGGCTCGGCGCGATCCCGACGTAGAGCAGCTCCAGCAGGGCGTGCGGGTGCGCCGGGCCGGGGATGCCTGGCACCGCACCGGCGGGCGCCCACCACGCGTACAGCCCCGGCTCGGCCGGCACCCCGCCCTCGCCGGGTGGCAGCGCCGCGGACGGCAGCGGCACCGGCGGGCGCACCAGCTGGTCGAGCGCGTCGTCCATCCGGCGAGACTAGGCAGCCCGCGGCGGTCAGTCCTGCGGGGAGTCGTCCTCCGACGGGCCACGGGTCAGCGCCCGCAGCTCGGTGACGACGTCGGTCGCCACGGTTCCCAGCGAGGTCAGCGCCTCGGTCACCAGCCGCCGCACGCCGAGCACGTCCAGGCCGAGCGCGGTCCCGACGCCGGACCCGGCCTCCAGGCCACCGAGCTCCCCGCTGACCGGCGCGCGCTCGGCCAGCTCGGGCGACCAGCGCATCGCATCGCCCGACATCGACCAGTCACCGGTGGCACCGTCGATCGCCTCGGCGACCGGGTTCACGTGAGCCGCTGGGTCCATGACCACCTCCTGGCGGAGTCGTCCCCATGGTGACCCCGATCCGCCCCCGCGGGAAGACGGATCAGACGCGGGTCAGCGCCAGCAGCGCGATGTCGTCCGGCCGGTGCTCCCCGGCCATCTCCGCGAGGAGCCGGTCGCACAGCGCGTCCGGGTCGGCCGAGCATGCCCGCCCCGCGACCTCGAGCAGCCGCGCCAGGCCCGCGTCGATGTCGGCGTCCCGGCTCTCCACCAGCCCGTCGGTGTAGAGCACCAGCGTCGACCCGACCGGCAGCTCCCCCGCCCACTCCTCCGCCGGCTCGTCCGCCCGTGGCGCACCGAACATCCGGGTCGGCCGCACCGGCAGGAACGACGCCGTCCCGTCCGTGCACATCAACGGCGGCAGGTGGCCGGCCGAGGCCACCCGCAGCAGGCCCGACCCCGGGTCCAGCGTTCCGAACAGCGCCGTCGCCATCCGCTGCACACCCAGCAGCGACCAGCTCCCCTGCAGCCGCTCGATCAGCTCGCTGGGCGACGGCCGGTCGGCCAGCAGCGCCCGGCAGACGCTGCGCAGCTGCCCCATCGTCGCCGCCGCGGTGATGTCGTGGCCCACGACGTCACCGACGGCCAGCCCGAGCAGCCCACCGGGCAGCGCGACGACGTCGTAGAAGTCGCCGCCCACCGCCACGCCCTGCGTGGCGGCCACGTACCGCACTGCCGTCCGCAGCCCCGGCACCGCCGGCGGGTCCGCCGGCAGCAGGCTCTCCTGCAGCGTGTGCGACGTCTGCTGCTCCAGCTCGAACCGCTGGGCCTTGTCCACCACCTGCGACACCTGGAGCGCCAGCTGCTCGGCCACCTCCACGTCCGCGGCGGTGAAGGGCGGCCGGTGCCGGTCGGCGACGACGGAGATGACCCCGAGGCGCCGTCCGTCGATCGACATCGGGACGCTCACCACCCCGGCCAGCCCCAGCTCCCGCACCGTCGCCAGCTGCGCCTCGTCGAGCGTCATCGCCGTCACATCGATGTCGTCGGAGTCGCGCGTCCACTGGGTGCGCCCCTCGCGCAGCGCCCGCAGGGCGGGATGGCCGGCGGCCTGGCCCAGCAGCTGCCGCTCGCGCAGCCGCTCCACCAGCGGCTGCAGGGCCGGGTCGCGGTGCCGGGCCACCTGCCGCGGCGTCCCCTGCTCGCCGACCAGGTCGATGACGCAGACGTCGGCCAGCCGCGAGACGGTGAGCTCCGCCAGCCGCGTCACCATCTCCTCCACGTCCACCGCGTCGGCCATGAGCCGGGCCGCGTCCAGCAGGAACCCCAGCCGCTCCGCCTGCCGCAGCGTCTCCGCGTGCAGCCGCACCCGCTCCAGCGCCTGGCCCGCCTGCCGCCCCAGCGTGTAGAGCAGGTCGATCTCGGTGGCGGCCATCTCCCGCCGCTCCCCCGGCTCCACCAGGCTGATCAGCTGCCCGGGCGCCGCGTCCCCCAGCGCCAGCACCAGCACGCCCAGCCGCTTGCCGTCGGCCGCCACCGGCACGATCACCAGCTCGGTGAGCCCGGTCTCCGCCATCGCGCCGGCCAGCTCCGGCTGGTCCCGCCGCAGCCGGTCGTCCAGCACGATCGAGCGCACGCCCTGGGCCAGCTCCAGGGCCAGCCGGCTGCCGGCCGCCTCCCGCAGCCGGCGCAGCAGCTCCCGGGACAGCCCCTCCCAGTGGACCGGCCGCAGCACCGGCAGGTCCGGGTCGCCCGCCTCACCCTGGACGAGCACCAGCGCCGCCCCGCGCGCCTTCAGCGCCGCCCGGCTGCGCTGCACGATCACCGCGGCCACGTCCTCCTCGCTGGTGGCCGCCGCCAGGTCGAAGACGACCTTCTGCACCGTGCGCGACCGCGCCTCGGACTCCTCCGCCAGCCGCTGCGCCGCCAGCAGCTCGCGCTCGTACCGCCGCCGCGCCGTCGCCTCGAACAGCGTCGCGCGCACCAGCTGCGGCGCCCCGTCCGGTCCGCGCAGCTCCACGGCGTTGAGCAGGCAGGGCAGCAGCGAGCCGTCCAGCCGCTGGACGTCGATGGCGATCTCCCGCACCGCCCCCTGCATGCGGAGCAGCGGCACCAGGTGCGTCTCGTGGAAGACCCGCCCGCCCACGCTGAGCAGGTCCTGGAACCGGCTGCCCTTGAGGTCGTCGGGCAGCCGCCCGGTCCAGGCGCAGAACGTCCGGTTCACCTTCACGATCCGCCCGTCGGGCAGCATCGACAGGTAGCCCATCGGGGCGTTCTCGTAGAGGTCGGCGGGGTCCTCCTCCAGCAGCCGGTCCAGCTGCTGCGAGGGCTCGGACGCTCCCGGGCCGGCCATCAGGTCCCGCTGGCGAGGAAGGCGCGGATCGCGGCGGCCGTCTCCTCCGGCGCCGAGAGCTGGGGCACGTGGCCGGTCGCCCGCAGGCGCACCAGCGTGCTGCCGGGGATGGCGCGGTGCACGTACTCGCCCACCACCTCCGGAGCGATCGCGTCGGCGGTGCACTGCAGGACCAGCGTCGGCACCGTGATGCCGGCGAGGTCGGCGCGGTTGTCCGACAGGAACGTCACGCGGGCGAACTGGCGGGCGATGTCGGGCGCGGTGCGGCAGAAGCTGTTGGTCAGCTCCTCGGCCAGCTCGGGGCGATCGGCGTTGCCCATGATCACCGGGGCCATCTCGGCCGACCAGCCCAGGTGGTTGCTGTCGAGGGCGTCCAGCAGGCCGGCGATGTCGGTGCGGCTGAAGCCCCCCACGTAGTCGCCGTCGTCGACGTACCGGGGGCTGGGCCCGACCAGCACCAGCGCGCCGAACAGGTCGGGCGCCTGGTGGTAGGCCAGGACGGCCATCATCGCGGCCACCGAGTGGCCCACGAGGACGACGTCGCGCAGCTCGAGCTCGCGGCAGATCTGCACGATGTCGGCGGCGTAGCCGGCCAGCGAGCCGTACTTCTCCGGGTCGTACGCGGACAGGTCCGAGCGGCCTGCGCCGACGTGGTCGAACAGCACGACGGCGTGGTCGCGCTCGAACTCCGGGGTCACCAGCCGCCACATGCTCTGGTCGCAGCCGAACCCGTGGGCGAAGACGATCGGCCGGGCCGACGCGACACCGCTGACGCTCACCCGGTTGCGCGTCACGACGCTGCCCACGGGCGCGACGGTAGTGGACCCGACGGCAGCTGTCGCCGCTCTGCGGAACGACGGCGTGCCTTTCCCGGCGGCGTTCGGGTCACCGACGGTCACCCGTGCGCGACAGGACGGCGCGGACCGCCGACCCCACCGCACTTCCGGACCGTCGCCGTCCGTTCCACGCTGTCGCCGCGCCCCGGGTCGCCCCTAGCCTGCGCCGCATCCCGCTCCCGAGGAGCTCCCGGACGCCGAACGAGGTGCCGCCCCATGACCGCCACCGCCCTCCGCGCGGCGCTCCCCCGGCCGCGCCGGCCCGTCGACGACGCACCCGCCCCGGGCCGCTCGGGACGCGCGAGCGCCTACCAGCGGGTGCTGCACCAGCTCGTGCGCCGCGAGCTGCGCACGCTGGCCGACGTCGCCACCTGGGCGCCCGACGGCGAGTGCGCGCGCACCGGGACGCTCACCTGCCACGCCGGCCTGGTGGCGCGCGTCCTGCTGCACCACCACGCCGTCGAGCGGGAGGCGGTGTGGCCGGCCCTGCTGCGCGCGGTGCCCGCCCCCGACCGGGACGACGCCGTCGCGGCGGTCGGTGCCTGGGCAGCCGCCTGCTCCCGCATCGACGCGCGCCTCCGCGACCTGGAGACCACCGCTCGGCAGTGGGCGGTCGCGGGCACCGGCCCGGCCCGCGACGCCTTCGCCCGCGCCTGCCACGTCCTCGCCGACGACGTCGGGGTGCAGACCGCCGACGAGGAGGCCTACCTGCTGCCCCTCCTCGACGCCCACCTCCCCGACGCCGAGTGGTCCGCGATCAGCCGCACCGCCCGGTGCGGCCTCTCCGCCAGGCAGCGGCTGATCGTCGTCGGCCTGGCGATGGAGGACTGCTGCGCCGGTGACCGGGCGCGGCTGCTCGGTGGGCTCCCCCGCTCCCAGCAGCTGGCCTGGCGGCTCTACGGCGGCAGCCGCTACCGGGCGGCCGTCGTCCGGCTGCGGCGCCCCGCCGGCGGTCTGAGCGGTCAGTAGCGCGAGGTCCCGCAGTCGCGGCAGCGCTTGCGGTGCGCCGAGACCTCGTGCGTGCAGTTCTCGCAGACCCAGGTGGTCCGCTCCTTCGTGGTCGCGCTCATGGCTCCCCCGTTCCGGGCTCTGGCTGAACGCTAGGAGCCGGATGTGTCCGCGGGGTGACGCCGGAGTTGCACTTGCGGGGCGGTCCGCCGATGAGTTCACGCGCCCGGCGGTCGGCCCCGGTGTGACGACGTCCGTGCTGGTCCTCGACGCAGCGGACGCACCGGGCCGCGCTCCGGCCGAGCTGGCCGAGGCGCTGACCTCCACCGGGTGACGTGGCGGGCGCCACCTCCGGCGCGCATGACACGGCGGGGAAGAACGGCGGAGGATCGGCGGTTGCGCCGCAGGCGCGATGCGCACCCGACCGGGACTCATGAAAGCGATGGCCGTTGTCGACAGTGCGAGACCCGGACGTGCCCGACCCCGAGCTCGCCGCCGAGCAGGGCTACGTCGGGAGCCTGTACCGCCGGCTCGACGAGGTGCGCGCCCGCACCGTGACCCGCCTCGAGGAGGCGCTGGCCACCGTCCCGCACAACCCGCAGGCCGTCGGTGAGCGCGAGGCCGCCGTCGAGCTGCACTCCCAGCGGATCGTCGCGCTCGACGCCGCCGACCACGGCCTCTGCTTCGGCCGCCTCGACCGGCACGAGAGCGACGTCCCGCGCTACATCGGCCGGATCGGGCTGAACGCCGAGGACGGCCGCGAGGAGCCGCTGCTGGTCGACTGGCGCGCCCCGGCCGCGCAGCCGTTCTACACCGCGACCCCGCTGCACGACCTCGGCGTCCGCCGCCGCCGGCACCTGCGCACGCGCGGCCGCACGGTCGTGCAGGTCACCGACGAGACCCTCGACCTGTCCGACCCCGACCTCGCCCAGCGCTCCGGCATGGCCGGCGAGTCGGTGCTGCTGGCCGCCCTCAACGCCACGCGCACCGGCCGGATGAGCGACATCGTCCGCACCATCCAGGCCGAGCAGGACCGGATCATCCGCGCCGACCACCGCGGCGTCCTCGTCGTCCAGGGCGGGCCGGGCACCGGCAAGACCGCCGTCGCCCTGCACCGCGCCGCCTACCTGCTCTACACCCACCGCGAGCGGCTGGCCCGCAGCGGGCTGCTCATCGTCGGCCCCTCGCCCACGTTCCTGAGCTACATCGCCGACGTGCTGCCCTCCCTCGGCGAGACCGGCGTCGTCCTCACCGACATGGGCGGCCTGCGCCCGGGGCTGGAGGCGCACGCGCAGGAGGCGCCGAAGGTCGCCGAGCTCAAGGGACGGCTGGACATGGTCCGCGTCGTCACCGCCGCCGTCCGCGACCGCCAGGCGGTCCTCGACCGGGTCGTCACGCTCACCATCGACGGCACCCCCGTGCGCTTCGCCAAGGGCGACGCCGCCAAGGTGCGCAGCCGCGCCCGCGCGATGTCGCGGCTGCACAACGAGGCGCGGCCCGCGGCCGTCCGCGCGGTCATCGACATCGTGGCCCGCAAGTACGCCGACAAGCTCGGCGAGAACGTGCTCGGCGGGGCGAACCTGCTCGGCGAGGGCGACGTCGCCGCGCTGCGCCGGGAGATCGCCGCCGAGCCGGCGGTGCACTCCCTCGCCGACCGCCTCTGGCCACGGCTCACCGCCGAGCGGCTCATCGGCGAGCTCTTCTCGAGCCGGCGCCGGCTCGAGGCCGCCACCAAGGGCTGGTCCGACGCCGACCGCGAGCTCCTGCTCCGGCCGGCCAACGCCCCCTGGACGCCGGCCGACGTCCCGCTGCTGGAGGAGGCCGACGAGCTCCTGGGCGTCGACGACTCCGCCGAGCGGGACCGCGAGCGCCGCGAGCGGCAGCGCCGGCTGCGGCACGCGCAGGAGACCCTCGACCTGCTGCACGGCTCGCACTCCACCGACTGGGAGACCGAGGAGGAGGCCGAGGAGCTCTCCGCCGGCGACCTCCTCGACGCCGAGGGCCTGGCCGGGCGGCACGAGGAGCGCGACACCCGCTCCACCGCCCAGCGGGCCGCCGCCGACCGGACCTGGACCTACGGGCACGTGATCGTCGACGAGGCCCAGGAGCTCTCCTCGATGGCCTGGCGGGTGCTGCTCCGGCGCATCCCCACCCGCTCGATGACCCTGGTCGGCGACGTCGCCCAGACCGCCACCCTCGCCGGCGCGAGCAGCTGGAAGGAGGTGCTCGAGCCGCACCTCGGCAGCTCGTGGCGCCTCGAGGAGCTGACCGTCAACTACCGGACGCCGGCCGAGATCATGGCCGTCGCCGCCGAGGTGCTCGCCGCCGGCGGCGCGGCCACCTCGGCCGCTGAGTCGGTGCGCTCCACCGGCGAGCTGCCCTGGTCGCACCAGGTGCCCGAGGAGGACCTCGTCGGCGCGGTCGCCGAGGCCGCCGCCGAGCTGGACGCCGAGGAGGGCACGCTCGCCGTCATCGTGCCGTTCAGCCGGCTGGACGCGGTCACCGCGGCGGTGCGCGACCGGGTCGCCTCCGCCTCGGCCGACGGCGACCTCACCAGCGGCGCGGTGGTGCTCACCCCCGAGGGCAGCAAGGGCCTGGAGTTCGACTCGGTGCTGGTCGCCGACCCGGTCGGGATCATCGACGAGGGCGTACGCGGCCACAACGACCTCTACGTGGCGCTCACCCGCGCCACCCAGCGGCTCGGCGTCGTGCACGCCGGCGAGCTGCCGCCGGAGCTCAAGGGCCTCGACCCCCGCTGACGGTCGGCCACCACGCGCGGTGCCGCCCCTTCAGCGGTCGGCCGTCCAGGAGTACCTCGACGTCGGCACCCAGCTCGTGCTGCACGTCGTGGGCGAGCGTCAGCAGTTCCCGCTGCTGCTGCTCCCCGAGGTTCCGCTCGGCCTCCGTCACCGGCGGGGCGTCGCGGACCCAGGCGCCGGAGAGCGACTCCTGCCGGTCCCGCCACGCCTCCAGGCGCGCCGTCAGCTGCGCGGAGAGGCCCAGCTCGGCCGGGTCGAGGAGGTCGGTGCCGAGCACGCCGGGTGACCGGTCGGCGAGCACCGACGGGTAGCAGTAGTCCCACTCCAGCGAGACCACCGTCGGGCGCATGCCCGCAGCATGGCAGTCAGGCGGTGCCGCTGACCCGCAGGACGACGCCGCTCCTCGGCTTCGCCGGGATGCGGTGCAGGGCGATCTCCAGGTCCTGCTCCGGCACCTCGTACTGCAGCCGGGCCAGCCGGACCCCCAGCGCGGACAGCAGCGCGACGGTGATCTGCTCGCCCGGGCAGCGGTGGTTGGTCCGCGGGTCGCCGCCGCCCTGGGGCACCAGCTCGAACTCGCCGATCTCCCGGTCCAGGAAGCGCTCCGGTCGGAACGAGTAAGGGCTCTCCCACAGCTCGGGGTCGTGGTTCTGCCCGTACAGGTCCAGCAGCACCATCGAGTTCTTCCGGATCTTCTGGCCGCCGAACTCCGTCCGCTGCGGTGCCCGGCCGCCGATGAACGGCGCGAACGGGTAGAAGCGGCGGACCTCGTGCGCCCACGCCTCGGCGAAGGCGGGGTCGCCGCTCGCCAGCTTCCCCCGGTTCGCCGGCCAGCGGATCAGCGCGTGCCCGGAGAAGGCGGTGAACCAGGCGACCGCCGTCGTCGGCCGGATGATGTTCAGCAGCTCCACCGCCGCCACCCGGGGGGACAGCTGCGACCCGTCGGCGTCGCGGTGCCGGGCGACGACGTCGACCGCCGTCCCCTCCGCCACCGTCGTGGCGCCGCGGCGCACGTCCTCGACCAGCTGCGCCAGCCACCTCTCCCGGCGGCCGCGCGCCCGGCGGGCGCGGAAGTGCCGGGGGCCGCCGGTGGCGAAGCCGTCGACCATGGCGACGAGGTCGCGGGCGAGGTCGGGCACCTCGTCGTCGCGCACCGGGACGCCGGTCCAGCGCGCCACCGAGCCGGCCAGCACCCGGCTCGCCTCGTCGAACAGCACGATCTCCGGACGGCTCGACCACTCCGGCACGGCCGCGTCCCACGCCGCCGTCGTGCGCTCGACGAGGGAGGCGATGCCCTCGGAGCGCATGAGCAGCGCGACGAACATGGCCTTGCGCACCCGGTGCATCTCGCCGTCGAGGGTGTGCACGGCGCCCTTGCCGAACAGCGTGCCCTGCACCGGCTCGGGGATGGCGTGCGCGCGGCGCACGTGGTCCTCGTCGTAGAGGAACCGTGCCGCCTCGGGGCCCTCGATCCCCGTCGCCGGCAGGCCGCCCAGCAGCACGCCGACCGCGCGGCTGCCGGCGCGGCGGCGCTCGTCGGGCAGCCAGGCGTAGCCCTTGGACAGCAGCTTGAGGCCGTTCTCCAGACGCATGGGGGCTGCCGTGCCCAGCCGTCGCGCCGGGCAACCGTGGTCACCCCGGCCGCTGCTCCTGCGGGCGGTCGTCCCGGTCCTGCGTGGCGACGTCGACGGGTGCGGTGTCGCCGTCGGAGGCGGTGCCGCCGTGCCCCAGCCGGCGCAGCAGCCCGGCCACCTCCATCGCCGCCGTGCTCTCCGTGTCGTGCCGGAGCACGTCGGCCACGCCGCACAGCACCTCGGCCAGCGCGCGCTCCTCCTCGTCGAGCATCCCGCGGTACGCCGGGTCCAGCAGGTAGCCGGTCGGCGGGGTGGAGAGGCAGCCGATCAGGTCCAGCAGCACCTCCAGCCGCCGCGCCGCCTCGGCGGGCGGGACGTCGGCACCGGCCATCGCGACGGTCTCCACGTCCCGCTCCCACAGCCGGGCGCGCGCCGGGTCCTCGCGCAGCGCCAGCACGGTGCCGGTCCGCCGGCCGGTGCACGGGCCCTGCGTCTGCAGCGCGGTGCGCACCTGGTGGGCGATCCGGATCAGGTCGTCGTCGAGCATCGACGTGCCGACGAAGAGCACGTGCCGGGTGAGCAGCAGCGAGTGCAGCACCCCGGCCAGCGCCGCCCCGGTGCTGCCGAACTGCAGGTACTCCTCGCGCGTCAGCACCACGCTCTCCGGGTGCGCCGCGTCGCCGTGCAGCTTCAGCAGCCACGGCGAGCCCGGCTCGGCCTCGTCGTAGGGCAGCACCTTCACCCGGCGGCCGATGTCACCGGCGGCCAGCTCGACCAGGGGGTCGTAGTTGGTGGTGACGAACTCCTGCACCGGCAGGTCGGCGATCAGGGCGTGCGCCAGCGCGTACGGGCCCGGGCCGAACCGCTCCTCGACGAATGCCTCCAGCTTCTCGGTGCCCAGCTCCCGGGCCAGCAGCGCCGCCGAGTCCTGCGGAGGCAGCCGGGACAGGCCCGCGCGCAGCGCGTCGTCCAGGCCGGAGCGGGCGGCCAGCTCGTCGACCAGCTGCTCCCAGGTGGGCAGGCCCGCGGCCGCGCTCACCCCCGCGCCGATGAAGACCGCCAGCTGCCCCCGCCGGGCCCGCTCCCCCATCTCCTCGGCGAGCTCGCGCAGGTGGTCGGGCAGGTCCCAGCCGCCGTCCTCGCCGCGCCGGACCCGCTGCGCGGCGGCCAGGTCGCTCGGCCCGCGCAGCACCAGGGCGACGTCGAACCCGTGCTCGGCGGCCGCCTCGCGCAGCACCGGCAGCAGCTGCTGCAGCAGGTTGCCCCGCTCCCCCGCCGCGCCGCCCCAGCCGGTGCCCAGCGCCGGCAGCCCGACCAGCCGGCGGGCGCGGCCGTGCACCGGCTCGCGCACCTCCCGCCGGGCGACGGCGGCCAGTGCCTCGCGGGCGCCGTCGAGCAGCCACGGCAGCCCTCGGCCACCGTCGTCCACGGTGTCGACGAGCCAGGTGCGGCGCGCGTCGTCAGCGGGCACCTCCAGCACCCGCTCGTCCCCGGACCAGGACAGCCCGACGCAGTCGCCGTCGGCCTGCTCCTCGGTCACCAGCTCCGGCGGCAGCAGCGGCCGCCAGCTCCGGGCCACGCGCAGCGACCGGTCGGTGGGCACCAGGACGTCGTCGCAGGACAGCCGGGTCAGGTCCGCCCCGACGACGAAGACGTGTCCGCTCACGGCAGGCCCATACCCAGGGCCTGCCGGTCATGCGCCGGTCAGGACCCGCA
The DNA here is from genome assembly GCF_004571075.1 of Blastococcus sp. TF02A-35. Lineage (GTDB taxonomy): Bacteria > Actinomycetota > Actinomycetes > Mycobacteriales > Geodermatophilaceae > Blastococcus. Next base: position 14,955 of record NZ_SPQP01000032.1, on the reverse strand, counting down.
TCCGCCGGCGCCGCAGGCGCAGCCACCGCAGCCCGAGCGCACCGGCGCCGGGTCCGGCTGCGCACCGAGGGTGCGCAGGTTGGCCGCGCCGATCAGCAGCGGCAGCCCGAGGACGGCGACGCCCAGCGCGGCCACGATGGTGGCCAGGCCCTCGGCCCGGTCCCAGTCCTGCACCAGCCCGGTGACGACCAGCAGCGCGGTCACCAGCAGCGACCACACCAGCAGCGCCTGCCCGCCGCGACGCGCGGTCCCGCCCCGGGCGAGCAGGCCGGCCGAGGCGACCAGCAGGGCCAGCGGCACGCCGACCACCAGGACCGTGCCGGAGAGCGCGGCCGACGCCAGAGCCACGACGACGGCGGCCAGGCCCGCGACGACGGCGGCGGACCCGAGCGGGCGCGCCCGGCCGGCGAGCTCCGCGTCGACCTCCCCGGCGCCCCGGACCAGCAGCACCCCGCGGGCGACGAGGAACAGCCCCAACGCGCCCAGCAGCAGGCGCGCCCCGGCGGCGTCCCAGGCCACCGCCACCACCGCGACCGCGATCATCGCGACGCCCAGCGCCGCCCAGCGGGGCCAGGTGCGCCGCGCGACGGCGGGGGTCGCCATGCCCGCGGTGGTCGCCGACAGGATTCCGGTTGCGTTCGCCACGCGCCCAGTGTCCCTCACCCGGGCCGGCGACCGGGGAGGCACCGGACCGTGGCACGTGCCACGCTGATCATCTTCGCCGCCCCGTCCCAGGAGGAACCATGAGCATGCGGTCGGCCGGGAGCATGGCCGGGCGGGCCGGCGACAGCGACGCCCTGGAGCACCTGGCCCGCGTCGGCCTCGTCGCCTACGGGGTCGTGCACCTCTTGGTCGCCTGGCTCGCGCTGCAGCTGGCGTGGGGCGGGGCGTCGCGCCCGGCCGACCAGTCGGGCGCCCTGGCCACCCTCGCCGAGTCCCCGCTGGGCGGGCCGCTGCTCTGGGTGCTGGGGCTGGGCCTGCTCGCGCTCGCCGTCTGGCAGGCGGCCGAGGTGCTGCGCTGGCGGCACGGCTGGTCGGCCAGCGGCAAGGCCAGGACCACGGCGCTGCGGAGGTCCGGCCGGGCGGTGGTCAAGGCGGTCGTCTACGTCGCGCTGGCCGTGCTCGCGATCAGGTTCGCCACCGGCGGCGGGCAGAGCAGCTCCTCGTCCCAGCAGCAGACCGCGGCCGGGGTCTTCGGCTGGCCGGCCGGGCGCTGGCTCGTCGCGGCCGCCGGGCTGGTCCTCGTCGGCGTCGGCGCCTACCACGTCTACAAGGGCGTCGCCAAGCGCTTCCTCAAGGAGGTCGACCTCAGCGACTGCCCGCCGGCCGCCACCCGGCTGGTCACCCGCCTCGGCCAGGTCGGCTTCCCCGGCAAGGGAGTGGCCATGGCCCTGGTGGGCGGGCTGCTGTGCTGGGCGGCCGCCACCTTCGACCCGGCCAAGGCGTCGGGGCTCGACGGGGCGCTGCACACCCTGCTCCAGGCCCCGGCCGGGCCGTTCCTGCTGACCCTGGTCGCGCTGGGCATCGCAGCCTTCGGCGCCTACCTCGTGGTGCGCGCCCGCTACCCCGAGCGGACGTGATGGCCCCGCCTCAGGGGTCCGCCGCGAGCCCGCGAGTGATGGGGGGAGGCGGGGTCCTCCGTCGGGTGCACGCCGCCGTCGAGCGGGCCCGGGGCGTCACCGACCACCCGGTGCTCACCCACCTGGCCCGTGTCGGTCTGGTCGCCTACGGCGCCATGCACCTGCTGATCGCCTTCCTGGCGGCGCGGATGGCCCTCGGCCTGCGCGGCGCGGACGCCGACCAGACCGGCGCGCTGCAGACGGTCGGCCACGGGCCCGGCGGGCGCCCCCTGCTGTGGGCCATCGGCCTGGGCCTGGTCTGCCTCGGCGTCTGGCAGGCCGCGGAGATCCTGCTCTGGTGGCGCGGGCTGCTGGACGCCGCGCACCGCCGTCGCACCGCCGTCGTCTGCGCCAAGTGCCTGGCGAAGGGCGGGGTCTACGGGGTCCTCGGGATCACCGCCGTGCTGTTCGCCCTCGGGCTGGAGTACGAGGCCGACGAGCGGCTCCCCGAGCTCACCGACGAGGTGCTGGAGATCCCCGGCGGCACCGTGGCGGTCTGCCTCGCCGCGGCCGGGGTCGTCGCCGTCGGGCTGTACACGCTGGCCCGCGGTCTCACCGGCGGCTTCATGAAGGACATCGACCTGCCCGCCGCCCCCGACCGCTGGGAGCCGCTCATCGAGGGGATCGGGCGGGTCGGGTACGTGGCGAAGGGCATCGCCTTCGGGCTGGTCGGCGTCCTGCTGTGGCGCGCGGCCACCTCGGCCGACGTCACCGACGCCACCGGTCTCGACGGCGCGATGACGGCGATCGCGGGGGTCTCCGCCGGCCCCTGGCTGCTGGCCGGGGTCGCGGTCGGGTTCACCGCGTTCGGGGTCTACGCCCTCGCCCGCGCGCGGTACCCCGACCGCGACCCGTCGTCCTAGGTCAGTTCCGGGGGCCGCCGGCGACGTAGATGACCTGGCCGGAGACGAACCCGGCGCCCTCGCTGACGAGGAAGGACACCGTGTGCGCGATGTCCTCGGGAACGCCGGCGCGGGCGACCGGGATCGCCGCCGCCCGCTTCTGCACGTAGGACTCCCAGTCCTCGCCGATGCGCTCGGCGGTGGCCTTGGTCATCTCGGTCTGGATGAAGCCGGGGGCGATCGCGTTCGCCGTGACCCCGAACTTGCCCAGCTCGATGGCGAGGGTCTTGGTGAAGCCCTGCAGGCCGGCCTTGGCGGTGGCGTAGTTGGCCTGGCCGCGGTTGCCCAGCGCGGAGGTCGACGACAGGTTCACGATCCGGCCGAACTTCGCCTCGATCATGTGCTTCTGCGCCGCCCGGGTCATGAGGAGCGACCCGCGCAGGTGCACGTGCATGACGACGTCCCAGTCGGCGTCGCTCATCTTGAACAGCATGTTGTCCCGGGTGACGCCGGCGTTGTTCACCAGCACGACCGGCGGGCCGAGCTCGGTGGCGATCCGCTCGACCGCCGCCTCCACCTGCTCGCTGTCGCCCACGTCGGCACCCACGGCCAGGGCCGTGCCGCCCGCGGACTCGATCGCCTCGACGGTGCCGCGGGCGTCGTCCTCCTTCAGGTCGACGACGGCGACGGCGAACCCGTCGGCCGCCAGCCGCAGCGCGGTCGCCGCGCCGATGCCGCGGGCGGCACCGGTCACGATCGCGACGCGGGCGCTCACTGCGCGACCCGCTCGAACACCGCGGCGAGACCCTGGCCGCCACCGATGCACATGGTCTCCAGGCCGTAGCGGGCCTCGCGCCGGTCCATCTCGCGCAGCAGCGTGGCGAGGATGCGGCCGCCGGTGGCGCCCACGGGGTGGCCCAGCGAGATGCCGGAGCCGTTGACGTTGGTGCGCTCCCAGTCGGACTCCGTGAAGCCCCACTCCTGGGCGACCGCGAGGACCTGGCTGGCGAAGGCCTCGTTGAGCTCGATCAGGTCGACGTCGGAGAGCTTGATGCCGGCCAGGTCGAGCGCCTTGGCGGTGGCCGGGACCGGGCCGATGCCCATCGTCCTCGGCGGGACGCCGCCGACGCCCCAGGAGACCAGGCGGGCCAGCGGGCGCAGGCCCAGCTCGGCGGCCTTCTCCGGGGTCGTGACGACCGCGACGGCCGCACCGTCGTTCTGGCCCGACGCGTTGCCGGCGGTGACCGTGGCCTCGTCGTCGCGGCCCATGATCGGGCGCAGCTTGGCGAGGGTCTCGACGTTCGAGTCGGGGCGGATGTGCTCGTCCCGGTCGACGACGACCTCGCTCTTCCGCTGCTTGACCGTCACCGGGACGATCTCGTCGGCGAACCGGCCGGCCTCGGTGGCCGCGGCGGCGCGCTGGTGGCTGCGGACGGCGTACTCGTCCTGCGCCTCGCGGGAGATCTTGTACTCGCGCCGCAGGTTCTCCGCGGTCTCGAGCATGCCGCCGGGCACCGGGTGGTTCTGGCCACCGGCGGTGACGCGGCCCCGGGCCAGGCCGTCCTGCAGCAGCACGCCGGGGCCGGCCTTGACGCCCCAGCGCATGGCGGTCGAGTAGAAGGGCGCGTTGCTCATCGACTCCGCGCCACCGGCGAGGACGACGTCGGACGTGCCCGACTGCACCTGCATCGCCGCGTAGACGACCGCCTGCAGGCCCGAGCCGCAGCGGCGGTCGATCTGCAGACCGGACGCCGTCACCGGCAGGCCCGCGTCGAGCGCGGCGACGCGGCCGATCGCCGGGGCGTCCATGGTCGGGTAGCAGTGGCCGAGCAGCACGTCGTCGACCGACTCGGGCGGCAGCCCGGTGCGCTCCATGAGCGCCCGGATCACCGTGGCGGCGAGCTCCTGCGCCGGGACGTCGCGCAGCGAGCCCCCGAATCCGCCGACCGGCGTCCGCAGGGGCTCGCAGATGACCGCTTCCCGCACGGTGGTCCTCCTCGTGTGTCCGCCTTCGGCCCCGGGCGGGCCGGACTGCGGGTCCGAGTCTGCCCCGCGGCCCCGGGCACCGCGCGCAGAGGCCCCCGCCGGCTAGCGACAGGGGCCCTGGACGGACGGGTCAGGAAGCGAGCGACTCCACCCGCTGGCCACCCAGCAGGTCCCACAGGCCGGTGATCTGCATCGGCCGGATGACGGCGCGGCTCGCGGCGAGCACCCGGAACCGGACCTGGTCGGCCGTGGTGCGGCGGTGGACCGTCGCGAGGGCGCAGAGGCCGGCGGAGTCCAGGAAGGTCACCGCGGTCAGGTCGAGGGTCAGGTCGCGGGCGCCGTCGTCGAGCAGCTGCTCGATGCGGGCCCGCACCTGCGGAGCGGTGGTGCAGTCGATCTCCCCGGTGGCCGCGAGGCTGGGCATCGCGGCGGGACCGGACCGGACCAGGGTGACCAGACCCAGGTCGAGGACGTCGGAGGTGGAGGAACCGTCGATGGTGGAAGGACGGTCGAGCGAGGAAGCGGTCACGGAGGTGCCCCTCTCGGGCGGGTACCGGACCAGTGAGCCTGCGGGCGCGAACGACACGACGACCAGCACTGGCAGATCACGGCTGCTGTTGAACCGTCGTCCTGACCGTAGGGACCCGGGAGCGCGGACGCAAGGGCGGCAAGGTCACCGGCTGGCCCGGAACAGCCCTGGTGAGACGAGTGTTACCCGGTGCCGGTCCAGGTCCTGGGGACCGGCGGCGGATACTGGTCGCGTGACCCAGGGCAGCCCGTCGTCCCGCCGTGTCCCGCCGCTGCTGGCGGCGGGTGCCGTGGTGGGCATCGCTGTCGCGGTGGGCGCCTTCGTGCTCCTGGACCCGATCCTCGCGTCGTTCGTCGCGATCGTCGCGCTGGTGGCCGTGGCGATGGCCGTGGCGGCGCACGACTGGGACAACCACGAGTCCTTCGAGGAGCGGGAGCTCACCCGGGCCCGCAAGCGCCAGGAGAAGTGGGAGCGCAACGCCGGCGCCCGCGCGAAGGACCGCGCCCGCTGGGAGGCCCACCAGGCCCGCAAGACCGCCCAGGACTGAGCCGCCCAGGACTGACTCGCCCGAGGGCGGGACGTCGCGCGGCGGGAAAACCACTCGACGCCGCGGGCGGGTGGCCCTACGGTCCTGGCCATGCGGTACTCCGTGCGCCTGCGCACCCTCTGAGCTGACGCGCCGCGGGCCGGGATCTCCCGTCCGCCGTCCGCGCCCGGTCCACCCGGGCGCCCGCTCCCCTGCGTCCTGTCCGGGCCCGACGCCGCCCGCGGACGCCCCGCACCACTCCCCCGCGGAGGTCCCCTTGTCACGCCCTGCCCCCATTTCGCACGCTCCCGCCGCCGAGGCCCGCGCCACCCTGCCGGAGGCGGAGAGCGCCGCGTTCGACCGCCTCGCGCACGCCGTGCTCGCCTCGCCGACCGCCCCGCTGGGCGCGCTGCTCCGCTCGCAGCTGCCCGGCACGGCCGGTGTCCGCTGGCTGCACCAGGAGAACCTGTCCCCCACCACCCGGCCCACCGCGCTGACCGGCGCCCAGTGGGTGTCGCTGTTCCGCTGCTGGAGCGCGGCGACGCCGGTGCCCGGCGCCGGCGGTCCGGGGCGCGGGAAGAAGGGCAGCCGGCCGTCCACCCACGGTCACGCGCCCGGTGCCGCCGCCATCCCGCGCTGGGGCCAGTAGGAGGACCCCCCGACGGGTGAGTCGAGGGTTCGCCCGCGCGCCGAGCGGGCAGGGTGCGGCCAGATCCGGCGAGCGGAGCCGGCAGCGGAGAGGCGGGTCGCGGTGGCGCTCTGGCAGTCCGCGCGCCCGCCGCACCCCTTCGCCGAGATCTGGTGCCAGGAGCTCGCCGGCCTCGGTGAGCTGGCGGCCCTGCGCGCTCGGCTGCGGGCGTCCACGACCGGGAGCCCGACGGTGCGCGACCCCGAGCGGGACCACTGGTCGGAGCGGCTGGTGCTGATCGCCGACGAGCTGACCTCCAACGCCCTGCGGCACGGCGGCGGGTCCGTGGCGGCGGTCCTCGGCCGGTCCGGCGACGAGTGGCTGATCGCCGTGCGCGACTCCGCCGCGGGCGTCCCGCCGACGCCCGCGCAGGGGCGCGACCCGGGCCTCGGCGGGTTCGGCCTCTACCTGGTCGCCGACCTCTCCACGGCGCACGGCTGGTACGCCGACGCGGGCACCAAGACCGCCTGGGCCGTGGTCGACGGGAGCGACACCGCTCGCTGAGCCCGACCGGGCGACCCCCGCTGTGGTGCCTGTGTGTCACAGGTAACGTGCAGCCATGTCGCTCGCCGAAGAGCTGGACGCCGTCGACGCCGGTACCGCGGGCACCGTCGACCGCCACAGCACCACCGAGACCTTCGAGTCGACCGCCCCCGCCAGCGGCGCGGTGGTCGGTGTGTTCCCCGTGCACGACGCCGCCGCGGTCGAGGAGACCGTGGCGAGGGCGCGCACCGCGGCCGAGCAGTGGGCGGCCCTGGGCTGGGACGGCCGCAAGCAGCGCCTCTCGGCCTACCGCGGCTACCTCGCCCGGCGCATGCACGAGCTGGCCGACCTGGTCCACCGAGAGAACGGCAAGCCGCACGCCGACGCGATCCTCGAGATCACCCTGGCCGTCGACCACCTCGCATGGGCCGCCGGGCACGCCCGCAAGACGCTGGGCCCCCGCAAGGTCCCCACCGGCCTGCTCGCCGCGAACCACACCGCGTACCTGGAGTACCAGCCGCTGGGCGTCATCGGCGTCATCGGCCCGTGGAACTACCCGGTGTTCACGCCGATGGGCTCGATCGCCTACGCCCTGGCCGCCGGCAACGCCGTCGTCTTCAAGCCCTCGGAGTTCACCCCCGCCGTCGGCGCCTGGCTGGCCGCCGCCTGGCGCGCCGCCGTGCCCGACTGCGCGGACGCCTTCCAGCTGGTCACCGGCTACGGCGAGACCGGCGCCGCGCTGTGCCGCGCCGGCGTCGGCAAGATCGCCTTCACCGGCTCCGCCGCCACCGGCAAGAAGGTCATGGCCACCTGCGCCGAGACCCTCACGCCGGTGCTCATGGAGCTCGGTGGCAAGGACGCGATGATCGTCGACGACGACGCCGACGTGGTCGCCGCCGCCGACGCCGCCGTCTGGGGCGCGATGAGCAACGGCGGGCAGACCTGCATCGGCATCGAGCGGGTCTACGCCACCGAGGCCGTCTACGACCGGTTCGTCACCGAGGTGACCAACCAGGTCCGCAACCTGCGCCCGGGCTCCGACGGCGAGGCCACCTACGGGCCGATGACCATGCCCTCGCAGATCGACGTCGTGAAGCGGCACGTCGCCGACGCGCAGAGCGCCGGCGCCCGGGTGGTCACCGGCGGCACCGATGCCGACGCCTTCCCGGCCGAGGGATACGTCGCCCCGACGGTGCTCCTCGACGTCCCCGAGGACTCCGCGGCGGTGCAGGAGGAGACCTTCGGCCCGACGATCACCATCACCAAGGTCCGCGACGCCGAGGAGGCGCTCGAGCGCACCAACGCCACCACCTACGGCCTCGCCGGCTCGGTCTTCTCCCGGTCGAAGGAGAGGGGCATGGACCTCGCCCGCAGGATGAGGAGCGGCATGACGTCGGTGAACTCGGTGCTCACCTTCGCCTCGGTGCCGGCGCTGCCCTTCGGCGGCGTGGGCGACTCCGGCTTCGGCCGCATCCACGGCGAGGACGGGCTCAAGGAGTTCACCCGCGCCAAGGCGATCACGCGGCAGAACTACGCGCTGCCGCTGAACATCATGAGCTTCGGGCGGCCGGCCTCGGCCGCCGACGCCCTCGCCCGCGTCATGGGCATGGTCCACGGGCGGCACCGGTGAGCGCCACGCACCTGCAGGAGTACGACGTCGTCGTCGTGGGTGCCGGCTCGGCCGGCAGCGCGGTGGCCGGCCGGCTGTCGGAGGACCCGTCGCTGCGCGTCCTCGTGCTCGAGGCCGGCGGCCCCGACAAGGTCCTCGAGGTGCAGATCCCCGCAGGGCTGTACAAGGTCTGGCGCACCCGCCACGACTGGAACTACACGACCGACGAGCAGCCCGGCCTGGGCGGGCGCAAGCTCTTCTGGCCGCGCGGCAAGCTGCTCGGCGGCTCCTCGTCGATCAACGCGATGATCTACATCCGCGGCGCCCGGGCTGACTACGACGAGTGGGCCGAGCTCACCGGCGACCCGTCCTGGTCCTACGACCAGGTCCTCCCGCTGTTCAAGCGGATGGAGGACAACGCCCGCGGCGCCGACGAGTGGCACGGCGTCGGCGGCCCGCTGCGGGTGGAGGACCTGCGCAGCCCCCACCCGTGGACGACGGCGGTCGTCGAGTCGGCGGTGGCCCGCGGCTACCCCCGCAACGGCGACTTCAACGGCGCCACGCAGGAGGGCGTCGGCCAGTACCAGGTCACGCAGAAGCGCGGCCGCCGCTGGTCGGCCGCCGACGCCTACCTGCACCCCGCCGCCGGCCGGCCGAACCTGACCGTGCGGACCGGTGCGCTCACCACCCGGGTGCTGGTCGAGAACGGCCGCGCGACCGGCGTCGAGTACCGCTGCGGGGGCAAGCTGCACACGGTGCGGGCCACCCGCGAGGTCGTCCTCTCCGGCGGTGCCGTCAACTCCCCGCAGCTGCTGATGCTCTCCGGCATCGGGCCGGCCGACCACCTGCGCGAGGTGGGCGTCGACGTCGTCCACGACCTCCCCGGGGTCGGCGGCGGCCTGCAGGACCACCCGCTGGTGCCGGTGGTCTGGAACGTCCGGTCGGGCAAGTCGCTGCGCCTGGCCGAGACGCCGCTGAACATGGCGATGTGGAAGGCGGCCGGTCGCGGCCCGCTGACCTCCAACCTCGCCGAGGCCGGGCTGTTCACGCGGTCCAGCCCCGAGCTGGCCGAGCCGGACCTGCAGATGCACTTCCTGCCGGTGAAGTTCTGGAAGCAGGCCGAGATCGACCCCGACGCCGAGGCGTTCACCGCGGCCGTCGTCCTGGTGCACGTGCACTCGCGCGGCTCGGTGCGGCTGCGGTCGGCGGACCCGACCTGGGCACCGGCGATCGACGCGGGCTATCTCACCGACCCCCGCGACCTCGACGCGCTGGTGTCCGGCGTGGAGAAGGCGCGGGACATCGGCACCGCCGCCCCGCTGTCGTCGGTGCTCGCCGACGAGTGGTCACCGGGCAGCGGCACGCAGGGCCGCGAGGCGCTGCGCGCCAAGGTGCGCGACACCCTCGAGTCGCTCTACCACCCGGTGTCCTCCTGCCGGATGGGCACCGACGAGCAGGCGGTCGTCGACTCCCAGCTCCGGGTGCGCGGCATCGAGGGCCTGCGCATCGCCGACGCCTCGGTCATGCCGACGCTCGTGCGGGGCAACACCAACGCGCCGTCGATCATGATCGGCGAGCGCGCCGCCGACCTGGTGCTCGGCCGCACGGCCGCCCCCCGGCTCGCCGCAGCGGCCGGGTAGCGCACCCCGGGGTCATCCGAGGCGCTGGGCCTGGGCGGCGTGGATGTCGCCCACCCACTCCCACCCCGGCTCGGCCGACGGGCCGAGCCGGGGGTCGTCGGGGTCGCGGCGGTCCCGCAGCGCGTGGACGTAGGCGCGGTCCAGCGCGATCCGCCCGCGGACCTGGGCGCCCCGGCCGACCGAGCCGTGCCCCGGGACGACGACGTCGACGTCGCCGGCGACGGCCTCCAGCCGCTCCAGCCCGACCAGGTAGTCCGCCACCGGGTCGTTGTCCCCGGTGGCGTCGTCGAGCATGGGGACGAACACGTCGGACAGCATGTCGCCGGCCAGGAGGACGCCGCGGTCCTCGACCAGCAGCGCCGCGTGGCCCGGGGCGTGCGCGGGGTGCTCGACGATCCGCACGGCCGGGCCCTCCCACGGGACCCGCGCCGTGCCGGCCGGCAGGCCGGTGATGCGGCCGTAGAGGTCCAGCGGGACGTCCCCGGCGATCTCCGGCGGCAGCATCCCGTCGGCGCGGGCCTGCCAGTCCGGGTCCTGCAGCACCGCGGCCGCGACGGCTGCGCAGCGGTCGGTGCCGTACCGGGGCGCCGCGCCGAGCGCGGCGTCCCACAGCACGTGGTCCCAGTCGGGGTGCGTCGCGAAGCCCGCCACGACGGGCAGGCCGAGGCCGGCCAGGTCCGCCGCGAGGCAGGCCATCTCCCCGCCGGTGAGCCCGGGGTCGACGAGCAGCACCCCGGCCGGTCCCAGCACGACGACGGTGTTGTTCCGGAGCAGCTCGCTCCGGTGCACCAGCACGTCCTCGGCGATCTGTGTCAGCACGGGTTCCTCCGCTCGTCGTCCACCACCAGCAGGACAGACCGCCGGACGTCCCGGAACTCATCGGCACCGGTCGCCGGACCGGTCGGCCCGGCGACCGGTCCTCAGCCGTGGGCCTGGTCGGCAGCCGCGGAGACCCGGTCGGTGGGGAGCGTGGTCGCCGGCGGCCGCGGCCGGTCGCGGCGGATGGAGACCGACATCGCCGCGGCGGCCACGCAGAGGCCGCCGGCCAGGTACCAGGCCAGGTCGTAGGAGCCCGTGACGTCGCGGATCACCCCGCCGCCGAACGCGGCGAACGCCGCACCCAGCTGGTGGGCGGCGAAGACCCAGCCGAACACCACGGGCGCGCGGGCACCGAAGTGCTCGCGGCACAGCGCCAGCGTCGGGGGCACCGTGGCCACCCAGTCCAGGCCGTAGAACACGATGAACGCGACCATGCTGATGTGCAGGTCCGGCCCGAACAGCGGCGGGAGCAGGAAGAGCGAGAACCCGCGCAGCCCGTAGTAGGCCAGCAGCAGCACACGGGGGTCCACGCGGTCGGTGAGCCAGCCGGAGAGCACCGTGCCGGCGATGTCGAAGACCCCGACGACGGCGAGCAGCCCGGCGGCCGTGGTCACGGGCATGCCGTGGTCGTGGGCGGCCGGGATGAAGTGCGGCTGCACCAGGCCGTTGGTCGACAGCCCGCAGATGAAGAAGCCGCCGGCCAGCAGCCAGAACGGACGACGCCGCGCCGCCTCCGACAGCCCCCGCAGCGCGGTGCGCGCCGCCCCGGCCCGCACGGGCTCCGTGTCCTCCGGGATGCGGTCGTCGTCGGCGGTGCCGCCGTACGGGGTGACGCCGAGGTCGCGGGGCCGGTCGCGGAGCAGCCACGCCACCAGCGGGACGACGGCGAGCGCCGCCGCGGTGGTGCCCAGCGACGCCGAGCGCCAGCCCCAGTTCTGGTCGGCCCACGCGACCAGCGGGAGGAACACCAGCTGCCCGGTGGCCCCGCCCGCGGTGAGGACGCCCGACACCAGGCCGCGCCTGGCGACGAACCAGCGCCCGGTCACGGTGGCGACCAGCGAGAGGGCCATCGACCCGGTGCCGAGGCCGACGGCGAAGCCCCACAGCAGGACCAGCTGCCAGCTCGCCGTCATGAAGACCGTCAGCCCGCTGCCCAGCGCGGTGAGCAGCAGCGCGCCGACCACCACCCGGCGGATCCCGAACCGCTCCATCAGCGCCGCGGCGAACGGCGCGGTCAGCCCGTAGAGGGCCATGTTGACCGCGACCGCCGCCGAGATGGTGGACACCGACCAGCCGAACTCGTCGCGCAGCGGGTCGATGAGCACGCCGGGGACCGCCCGGAAGGCGGCCGCACCGACCAGCGCCAGGAAGGTCACGGCGGCGACCCACCACGCGGGGTGGATGCGGCGCGTCGTCAGGGAGGCGGTCACGGCGGAGAGCATGTCCGACCGCGCGGCGGGCAACGAGTGGCCGGGCGGCCAACATGTGCAAGGATCCGGCCATGCTGAGCGCCGACCGGCACGAGGTGGCCGTGCTGGCCCTCCCCCACGCGATGGCCTACGAGATCGGCCTCCCCGACCAGTTCCTGGGCAACGCCAGGGACGCCGAGGGCCGCCGGCTCTACCGCGTCCGCGTCGCCACCGTCGACGGCGGACCGGTGCCCACGTCGGCCGGCTTCTCACTGCTCCCCGAGCACGACGCCTCGGTCCTGGAGACGGCGCAGACGGTGGTGGTCCCGGGGATCCTCGGCACCTCTGCCATGACCGACGGCACGATCCCCGACGAGCTGGCCGACCTGCTGCGCCGCACGGCACGTCACGCCCGCATGGTCTCCATCTGCACCGGCGCCTTCGTCCTGGCCGCCGCGGGCCTGCTCGACGGCCGGCCGGCCACGACGCACTGGGTGCACAGCCCCGCCTTCGGCCGGCTCTTCCCCCGGGTGGACCTCGACGCGGACGTGCTGTTCGTCGACGACGGCGACGTCCTCACCTCGGCCGGCAACGCCGCGGGCATCGACCTCCTGCTGCACGTCGTCCGCCGCGACCACGGCAGCGAGGTGGCCAGCCGGGTCGCCCGCCGCAGCGTCGTCGCCCCCTGGCGGGAGGGCGGGCAGTCGCAGTTCATCGAGCGGCCCCTCCCCGACCCCGGGGACGTCGGGACCGCGGCGACCCGCGCGTGGGCGCTGGAGCGGCTGGGCGAGCCGCTCACCCTGGCCGACCTCGCGGCCCACGCGCGGATGAGCGTGCGCACCTTCACCCGCCGCTTCCGCGAGGAGACCGGGCTGTCGGCGACGCGCTGGCTGGTGCAGCAGCGCGTGGCCCTGGCCCGCCGGCTGCTCGAGTCCACCGACGTCCCGGTCGAGCGGGTCGCCGAGCAGGCGGGCTTCGGCACCACCGCCTCGATGCGCCAGCACCTGCACGCGGCCATCGGGGTCGCCCCGCTGGCCTACCGGCGCACCTTCCGCGGACCGGCGGCTCACCCGATGTGACCCGTCCCTCCCCCTCGGTGGGACCACGCGGGCGCCGCGTCTGGTTGAGTGGGGCATACCGGCGCCGCCCTCGCTCAACCGGAGCGGCAGGAATCGACGTCGGGCCCAGGCTGCGCCACCGAGGCGCGCCAGGCTGACCGACGTCCCGCCGACGATGCGAGCCCGCCCTGCCCTCGCGCAGGTGCGCCGCGCTCGCCCGCGCCGAGGTGTCGTGCGGCCACTCGACCTCGAGGAACCGATGACTTCGCAGAACAGCACCCCGTCCACCCCCGCCGCCGACGGGCGACCCCGCCGTCGGCGTGGCGGCCGCGGCCGGGGCACCGGGGCCCGCCCCGCCGGCGAGCAGCAGCACACCGCGCAGGCTCCCCAGGCCGCCGTCCCGGCCCCGCCCGTCGTCCCCGTCGGCTCGGACGCCACCGTCCTGCCCACCGACACCACCTTCGCCGCCCTCGGCGTCCCCGCGCCGATGGTCGAGGTGCTCAGCACCAGCGGCATCACCGCGCCGTTCCCGATCCAGGTCGCCACGCTGCCCGACAGCCTCGGCGGCCGCGACGTGCTCGGCCGCGGGCGCACCGGCTCGGGCAAGACGCTGGCCTTCTCCATCCCGCTGGTCGCCCGGCTCGCCGCCTCCGACAGCCGCCGGCAGGCCCGTCGTCCGCGCGCGCTCGTGCTGGTGCCGACCCGCGAGCTGGCCAACCAGGTGTTCGCCGTCGTCGACCCGCTGGCGCGGGCCCTCGGCATGAACGCGACGACGATCTTCGGCGGCGTCGGGCAGAACCCGCAGGTGCAGGCGCTGGCCAACGGTGTCGACGTCGTCATCGCCTGCCCCGGCCGGCTCGAGGACCTCATCGGCCAGGGGCACTGCGACCTGTCCGCCGTCGAGATCACCATCCTCGACGAGGCCGACCACATGGCCGACCTGGGCTTCCTGCCCGGCGTGAAGCGGATCATGGACCGGACCCCGCAGACCGGCCAGCGGCTGCTGTTCTCCGCCACCCTGGACAACGGCGTCGACGTCCTGGTGAAGCGCTACCTGAGCAGCCCGGTCACGCACTCGGTGGACCCGGCCGTGGCGCCGGTCTCGACGATGACCCACCACGTGTTCCAGGTGCAGAACGGCGACAAGGCCGAGGTCGTGCGCCAGCTGGCGTCCGGGCTGGGCCGCAGCGTGCTGTTCACCCGCACCAAGCACCAGGCCAAGAAGCTTGCCAAGCAGCTGACCGCGGCCGGGATCCCCGCCGTCGACCTGCACGGCAACCTGAGCCAGAACGCCCGCGAGCGCAACCTCGAGGCGTTCAGCAGCGGTGCCAGCCGGGTGCTGTGCGCGACGGACATCGCCGCCCGCGGCATCCACGTCGACGACGTGGCGCTGGTCGTGCACGTCGACCCGCCGGCCGAGCACAAGGCCTACCTGCACCGCTCCGGCCGCACCGCCCGCGCGGGCGCCGAGGGCGCGGTCGTCACCGTCTCCACCCCGGACCAGGCCGGTGAGGTGCGGCTGCTCGCCCGCCAGGCCGGCATCTCGCCGAAGGTCAGCGTCGTGCGCCCCGGCTCTGCGGAGATCGAGGCCCTGACCGGCCCCGCCGCCCCGTACGTCGAGCCGGCCCCCGTGGTCGAGCAGCCCCAGCAGAGCGGTGGCGGCCGCCGTCGCAGCGGCGGCGGCTCCGGCCGGGGCTCGTCGGCCGGCGCCGCGGCGTCCGGCGGTCGCAGCAGCTCCGGCGAGATC
>NZ_SPQP01000031.1 GCF_004571075.1 Blastococcus sp. TF02A-35 | reverse complement strand
GTCCGGCTCCGTGGCGGCCCGGCGCTTCCTGCGCCTCCGCTGGGCGCGCATCGCCCCGCCGTTCCTCATCGCGTGCGGCCTGTTCATCTGCCTGCAGGCCTTCTTCGGCGCCCCGCACCCGCTGCCGGGCGGCGCCACGGCGGCGCAGCTCCGGCGGGTCGACGTCGCGGACGTCGGCACCGAGCACGCGGCGCGCGCCGGGGTCGCGCAGCAGCAGCCGGTCGCCGACCCGGAGCGGCAGCGGCCGGGTGAGGCGCAGCCGCACGGCGGCACCGTCGAGCGGGCGGAGGCGGGCGCCCACGGTGGCCGACCCGACGTGCACCACCGGCTCGGCGGGCAGCTGGCCGTCCGGCTCGGCGTCGAGGGTCAGGTCGACGACGTCGGTGGCCCGGAAGGCGCCCGGGGTGAGCAGCGCGTCGCCGCGGGAGATGTCGTCGACCGAGACGCCCCGCAGGTTCAGCGCCACCCGGGCGGTCGCCGCGGCGCGCTCGACCGGCTCGCCCAGGGAGTGGACGCCCCGGACGGCGACCTCCCGGTCCCCGAGCAGGAACCGGTCCCCGGCGGTGACCGAGCCGGCGGCGAGGGTGCCGGTGACGACGGTGCCGGCGCCGGTGATCGTGAAGGCGCGGTCGATCCACAGCCGGACCGGCGCGGCGGCGTCCGGCGCGGGCAGCCCGGCCAGGAGGGCCTCCAGGGCAGTGGTCAGCTGCGGCAATCCCGCGCCGGTCACCGAGCTCACCGCGATGCCGTGGACGTCGCCCATCGAGGTGGCGGCGAGGCGCTCGCGCACGTCGGCGAGCACGGGTGCGGCGTCGGCCAGGTCGGACTTGGTGACGGCGAGCAGCGCGTGCCGCACCCCGAGGGCGTCGAGGACGGCGACGTGCTCGGCGGTCTGGGCCGACCAGCCGTCGTCCGCCGCCACCACGACCAGTGCCGCGGGCACCGAGCCGACGCCCGCGAGCATGTTGCCGACGAACCGCTCGTGCCCCGGGACGTCGACCACGGCGAGCCGGCGGCCCGAGGGGAGCGTGGTCCAGGCGAAGCCGAGGTCGATGGTCAGCCCGCGGCGGCGCTCCTCGGCCCAGCGGTCGGGCTCCATGCCGGTGAGCGCGCGGACCAGCGCGGACTTGCCGTGGTCGACGTGCCCCGCCGTGGCGATCACGTCCACGCGCGGGCCACCTCCAGCACGGCGTCGGCGAGGGCGTCGTCGGCGGCCGGCGGCACGCTGCGCAGGTTGAGCAGGGTGCGGCCGTCCTCGAGGTAGCCCACGACGGGCCGGGCGCCCAGCCGCAGCGGCTCGGCGAAGGCCGGGGGCAGCGAGACCGCCGCACCGGGGAGCGGGTGCTCGGGCGCCCCGCCCCCGCCGACCCGGGAGTCGGCGTCGACCGCGACGGCGTCCACACCGGCGCCGGCCAGCCGGGCGGCCAGCGCGCCGGCGCGGGCGCGCAGCCCCTCGGCGGAGGCGGCGAGCATCTCCTGCACCGGCGGCAGCGGGCCGCGCAGCGTGGCCTCGAGCGCGGCCAGCGTCGTCTTGTCCACGCGCAGCGCCCGGTACAGCGGGTGCCGGCGCAGCCGCTGCACGAGCTCGGCGCGGCCGAGGACCAGGCCGGCCTGCGGCCCGCCGAGGAGCTTGTCCCCGCTGGCCAGCACCAGGTCCGCGCCGGCGGCGAGCGTGGTCTGCAGGTCCGGCTCGTCGGGCAGCACCGGGTGGGGCCGCAGCAGACCGGAGCCGACGTCGGCCACGAGCGGGACGCCCGTCCCCTCCAGGGCCGCGGCCAGCTCGCCCACGTCGACGGCCCGGGTGAACCCGCGGACGACGAAGTTCGACGGGTGCACCTTGAGCACGGCGCCGGTCTGCGGCCCGAGCGCGCCGCGGTAGTCGGCGAGGGTCACCCGGTTGGTGGTCCCGACCTCGCGCAGCCGGGCGCCGGTGCTCTCCAGCAGCTCGGGGATGCGGAAGCCGTCGCCGATCTCCACCAGCTCGCCGCGGGCCAGCACCAGCTCCCGCCCCTGGCCGAAGGCGGTGGCCACCAGGGCGAGGGCGGCGGCGCAGTTGTTGACCACGATCGCGGCCTCGGCGGCGGGCACCGCGTCCAGGAGCGCCGCGACCGCCGCCTCCCCGCGCGGCCCGCGCCGTCCGGTGCGGAGGTCCAGCTCCACGTCGGTGGTCCCGGTGGCGGCCGCGACCGCCTCGGCCGCGGCGGCCGACAGCGGCGCCCGGCCGAGGTTGGTGTGCACGACGACGCCGGTGGCGTTGAGCACCGGCCGCAGGCTGGAGGCGGTGGCCGGGAGCTCGGCGAGGACGGCGTCGACGGCGCCCTCGGCGCTCACCTCACCGGCGCGCACCCGCTGCTGCACCCGCTGCACGGCGCTCTTCACCAGGCCACGGCCGAGCCGCTCCCCGGCGCCGGCCAGGCGCGGGTCGGCCAGCAGCGTGTCGGTGCGCGGCACCTGCCGGCGCGGGTCGGCGCTCATCGCCCGGGAGCGTAGGCCCCTGCGGCCACCCGCACCGGACGCGGTTGACATACCGAGTGCTCGCTCTCTAAGTTCGCCGCACCGATGTGACGGAGGCAACATGGCGACCCAGGACCAGCGACGCACGGCCACCCGTGCCGCGCTCGTCGAGGCCGCGCTGGGGTGCCTCGTCGACCGGGGCGTCGCCGGCACCACCACGGCCGCGATCACCGCCCGCGCGGGCCTCTCCTCCGGGGCGCTGTTCAACCATTTCCCCAGCAAGGCGGCCCTGCTCGGCGCCGTCGCCGAGCAGACCTTCGACGTCGCCGTCGCCGAGTACGTCGCGCGCTTCACCGCCGTCTCGGCGGTGAGCGGCGACCCGCTGGGCGACGCCGTCCGCGTGTTCTGGCAGATCCACGACGAGCCCCGCCTGGCCGCCGTCCTGGAGCTGTTCGTGTCGGCGCGGACCGACCGGGAGCTGGCCGCGCACCTCGCGGTCGTCAACGCCCCGCACACCGTGCGCGTCCTCGCCGTCGCCCGGCAGCTGCTGCCGCAGTACGCCGACCACCCCGCCCTGGAAGCGGTGTTCGACCTCGCCGCCAGCGCCGTCTTCGGTGTCGCCCTCGGCGTCGCCGGGGAGGCCGACCGCAAGAGCCGCGTCGAGACCCTCGTGACCGTCGTCCGGGCCCAGCTCGGCCCCCCCTCCCCCACCCCCTGAAGGAGCACCGCACCGTGGAGCAGTTCCTGCGCGGCTCGCTGGCCGACATGGCCGAGGTCGACCTGATCCTGTGGGCGATCCCGGTCTTCTTCCTGCTGATGCTCCTGGAGGGCATCGTCCTCACGCGGGAGGCCAAGGAGGACGCCATCGACCGCGCCGGGGAGGAGGCGGCCAGGAAGGGCTACGCCCTCAAGGACACGATGACCAGCCTGACCATGGGCCTGGGCAGCCAGGTCGTCCTCGCCGTCACGACGCTGCTCGGCCTGGGCGGCTACCTGTTCCTCTGGAACATCACCCCGTTCGACCTGGGCTCGGGCTGGGTGGCGTGGACGGTGGCCATCCTCGGCAAGGACTTCGTCTACTACTGGTTCCACCGCGCATCGCACGAGATGCGGTTCCTGTGGGCGGCGCACGTCGTGCACCACTCCAGCGAGCACTACAACCTGTCGACGGCGCTGCGCCAGGCGTGGACCCCGCTGACCGCCTGGCCCTTCGGCGCGGTGCTCATCCTGGTCGGCGTGAACCCGGCGCTGTTCGTGATGGCCAGCTCGATCAACCTGCTCTACCAGTTCTGGATCCACACCGAGTCGATCGGCAAGCTGTGGCGGCCGTTCGAGTACGTGTTCAACACCCCGAGCCACCACCGCGTGCACCACGGGATGAACCCGCAGTACCTGGACAAGAACTACGGCGGCATCCTCATCGTCTTCGACCGGTGGTTCGGCACCTTCGAGC
The DNA here is from genome assembly GCF_004571075.1 of Blastococcus sp. TF02A-35. Taxonomy (GTDB): domain Bacteria; phylum Actinomycetota; class Actinomycetes; order Mycobacteriales; family Geodermatophilaceae; genus Blastococcus. The sequence goes on along the minus strand of NZ_SPQP01000031.1, from coordinate 42,811 downwards.
CCGAGGTCGAGAAGGTCCGCTACGGCATCACCAAGCCGCTGGAGAGCTACAACCCGTTTTGGGTCTTCGCCCACGAGTACGTCGCGATCGTCCGTGACATGCGGTCCGACCGGCGGTGGGCCCACCGGCTCGCCCGGCTGTGGCGCGGTCCGGGCTGGTCGCCCGCGCCTGCCGAGGCGTCGGCCACCGCCCCGTGACGCCGGTGGCGGCGGCCGAGCGGCCCGCGACCGCGGGCCCGGCCCGCCGCCGGCGGTGGCCCCTGCGGGTGGGCATCGCCCTGGTGGTCCTCCTGGCCGCCGCGCCGCTGGTCCTCGGCTGGGTGTTCGCCGGGGTCGTGCTGGCCCCGGAGGGGCAGGCCGAGCGGCCGCTGGAGGGGACGGTGCTCGCGGCCGGCGACGGCGCGGTCGTCCTCCCCGACGAGCCGGACGCCCGGCTGGCGGTCGTCGGCCTGCAGACCGGCGACGGCTACTGGCAGCTGGCCGGGGCCGTGCGCGAGGTGGACTGCCCCGACGGCTCGGGCACGTGCGTGCGGCGGCAGGCCGCTCCGCTCACCGACCGGGTATCCCCCGCGGCGGGACCCGCCCGGCTGGACGCGGCCGCGTGGCCGGACGACCCCGCGGTCCTCGGCGGCACGGCGACGACCGTCGGGGCGGACCTGCCCGCCTGGTCCTTCCCCGCACGCGGACCGGCGAGCGGCACCTGGGTGGTCTACGCCCACGGCCGGTCGGCCGCCCTCGCCGAGTCGCTACGCTTCGTCGACCTGCTCACCTCCGCCGGGCACCCGGTGCTGGTGACCAGCCACCGCGGCGACGGCATCGCGCCCGACCCGGCCGACGGCGTCGGGGGCTTCGGCACCCGCGAGTGGCCCGACCTCGACGCCGCCGTCGGGGCCGCGCTCGACCGGGGGGCGGAGGACGTCGTCCTCTGGGGCACCTCGCAGGGGGCGGCGCTCGCCGCCGGGGTGCTGGAGCGCGGCGAGCACGCCGACGCGGTGCGCGCCGTCGTCTACGACTCCCCGCTGCTGAGCCTCGAGCGGACGCTGGAGCAGCAGGCGGCCAACCGCGGCATCCCGACCGCGCTGCTGCGCTCGACGTCCGTCGACGCCGCGCTCGTGTGGGCCGGGCTGCGCGGGGACCTCGACGCCGGTGCCGCCGAGCACGCCGAGCGGGCGGCCGCCTGGTCCCACCCGACGCTGGTGCTCCACGGCGCCGACGACGACCAGGTGCCGGCGTCGGTCAGCCGGCGGGTCGCGGCCCTCGCCGACCCGGACCTGGTGCGGGTGGAGGTCCTGCCCGGTGTCGGGCACGTGCGCGGCTGGAACACCGACCCGGACGGGTACGCCGCGACGGTGACGGCGTTCCTGGCGCAGGCCCTCGGCCGGGGCTGAGCCCGGGCGGGGGAAGGTGGCGGAGGCGGACGGGAATCGAACCCGCCTGGCCGAGATGCTCGACCACGTCGGCTTTAGAGGCCGCGGGGGCCACCAGACACCCTGACGCCTCCACCGGGCAGCGTACGTGCCGGAAATGTCAGAGGGCCCTGCCAGCCTCTCCCCCGTGACCCGCACCGAGCACCGCACCCCCGCGCCGCTGCCCCCGGTCGACCTCACCCCGGAGGAGGCGGCCGCGGTCGTCGGCGCGCTGGCGGCCCGGCCCGACGGCCCGTTCGCCGAGGCCGGGCAGTCCGCGCTGGAGAAGGTGCTCACCGCCCTGGAGCCCGACGCGGGCCGGCGGGCGCAGATGCTGGCGAGCAGCCGCTGGGTGGCCGCCGACGCGGCGCGGGCCGCCGAGGTCCGGCGCCAGGTCGACCGCGGGCTCGCCGAGCGGCGGGTCCTGGTGGTCGACTACTGCGACGGGCAGAACCGCTGGTCCCAGCGCGCCGTCGAGCCGCAGCTGCTGGTCCGCGACGGCGCCGCCGAGTTCCTGGTGGCCTGGTGCCGCGAGCGCGATGCGCTGCGCTGGTTCCGGGCCGACCGGATCAGCGAGGTGCGGCTCACCGACGAGGCCGCTCCCCGGCGCGAGCTGCCCGGGCTCGGCACGCCGCCGTCGTCGAACCACCCGGCCGGGCGGCGCCTCCCCCGCACCCCGCCGGCGGCACCGGCGGCCCCCCGGCTCCGACTGCTCCCCGGCGGCCTGGCCTGAGCGCGGCCTAGATTCGGTGCCGTGACCACCGCACCCGCCCGCATCCGGCTCACCCAGTACGCCCACGGCGGCGGCTGCGCCTGCAAGATCCCGCCCGGGGAGCTGGAGGCCGTCGTCGCCGGTCTCACCGCCCAGGGGCCGGTCGACCCGGCCGCCGAGCTCGTGGTCGGGCTCGACGACGGCGACGACGCAGCGGTCGTGCGCATCGCCGGTGGCCAGGGCCTGGTGCTCACGACCGACTTCTTCACCCCGGTCGTGGACGACGCCCACACCTTCGGCCGGATCGCGGCGGCCAACGCGCTGTCCGACGTCTACGCCATGGGCGGCACCCCGGTCGTCGCGGTCAACCTGCTGGGCTGGCCGCGCGACGTGCTGCCCGCCGAGCTCGCCGCGGAGGTGCTGCGCGGCGGCCTCGAGGTCGCGCAGGAGGCCGGCTGCCACGTCGGCGGCGGGCACTCCATCGACGACCCCGAGCCCAAGTACGGGATGGCGGTCACCGGGGTGGTCGACGTCGACCGGCTCATCACCAACTCCGGCGCCGTGGCCGGCACGCCGCTCAGCCTGACCAAGCCGCTCGGCGTCGGCGTGCTCAACAGCCGCATGAAGGCCACCGGGGAGGTGTCGGAGGAGGCGGTCGCCTCCATGACCGCGCTCAACCGCGACGCCGGCCGGGCCGCGGTCGCCGCCGGGATCCGCGCCGGCACCGACGTCACCGGCTTCGGCCTCCTCGGCCACCTCTACAAGATGGCGCGCGCCAGCGGGGTCACCGCCGTGGTCGACGCCGCCGCCGTCCCGTACCTGGCAGGTGCCCGGGAGGCGCTGGCCGACGGCTTCGTCTCCGGCGGGACCCGCCGCAACCTCGACTGGGTGCGGCCGCACGCCGACCTGTCCGCCGTCTCCGAGGACGAGGCGCTGCTGCTGGCCGACGCCCAGACCTCCGGCGGCCTGCTGCTGGGCGGCGAGGTGCCCGGCGCCCCCGTGATCGGCGAGTTCGTACCGCGCCGGGAGCACGTCCTCGTCGTGCGCTGAGCCGCTCGGCCCCGAAGGGGTGCTGTGAGCGCCGGCGGCCCGCCGGAAACAGGGGCGCTCAGACGTTCACGGTCTGGTGACCGACCGGTCGCCTGAGCACCAGCACCCGTTCACGCACGCACGACAGCGTGCCCCCGTGGCCACTGACCTGGTTGCCGGGGCGCCCGCGGGGAGCGCCCCGGCCGTTCCTCCCCGGCCATCCGTGCGTCGTCCGGCGCCGCGCCGGCGCGGCACGCTGCTCGCCGTCGCCTTCCTGCTGCCGAACCTCGTCCTGCTCGGTGTCTTCACCTACCGGCCGCTGCTGGACAACATCCGGCTGTCGTTCACCGACTGGAACATCTCCTCGCCGACGGCGACCTACATCGGCTTCGCCAACTACGTCGAGTGGTTCACCAGCTCCGCCAGCCACGCCGTGCTGTGGAACACCGCCGTCTTCACCGCCGCCGCGGTCATCGGCTCCATGGCGCTCGGGCTGGCGCTGGCGCTGCTGCTGGACCGCCCGCTGTTCGGCCGCAACGCCGTGCGCTCGCTGGTGTTCGCGCCGTTCGTCGTGGCCGGGGCCGCCGTCGGCGTCGCGTTCCAGTTCGTCTTCGACCCGACGTTCGGCCTGGTCCAGGACCTGCTGGCCCGGGTCGGGGTGGCCGCTCCGGCCTTCTACCAGGACCCCGAGTGGGCCCTGTTCATGGTCACCGCCACCTACGTCTGGAAGAACCTCGGCTACACCTTCGTCATCTACCTCGCGGCCCTGCAGGGCCGCCGGGCCGAGCTGGACGAGGCGGCCGAGATCGACGCCGCCTCGGCGTGGACGAAGTTCCGCAGGGTCACCTGGCCCCAGCTGCGGCCGGCGACGTTCTTCCTGCTGATCACGGTGCTGCTCAACAGCTTCCAGGTGTTCGACATCATCGACACGATGACCCGGGGCGGCCCCCTGGGGAACGGCACGACGACGATGGTCTACCAGGTCTACCAGGAGACCTTCGTCAACCAGCGCGCCGGCTTCGGCGCCACCGTGGCCACGGTCATGTTCCTGATCCTGCTGGTCGTCACGCTGCTCCAGGTCCGCGTGATGGAGCGGGGGCAGGAGCGATGAGCGCCCCCACCCCGGCCGGTGGCACCGGCCTGCGCGGACGTGTGGGCGGCTACGCCGGCCTCCTGCTGGTCGTCCTGCTCGTCGCCATCCCGCTGTACTGGATCCTGATCTCCTCGCTCAAGGAGCGGCCGGACATCTACACCGTCCCGGTCAGCTGGTTCCCGGACCCGGTCACCGGCGCGAACTACTCCACCGTGGGCACCGGCGTCGCGTTCACCGACTACCTGCGCAACTCGGTGGTCATCACCGCGACGCTGACGGTGGTCCAGGTGGCCCTCGGCGTGCTCTCCGCCTTCGCCCTGGCGTTCCTCCGCTTCCCCGGCCGCACCGCGGTGCTGCTGTTCGTCATCGGCAGCCTGATGGTCCCGAACCAGATCACCGTCATCAGCAACTACGCGCTGGTCGCGCAGCTGGGCTGGCGCAACACCTTCGCCGGCATCATCGTGCCGCTGGCCGGTGTCGCCTTCGGGACCTTCCTGATGCGCAACCACTTCCTCTCGCTGCCCCGCGAGATCATCGAGGCCGCGGAGATGGACGCCGCCGGGCCGCTGCGGATGCTCTGGCGGGTCGTGCTGCCGATGTCGTGGCCCACGCTCATCGCCTTCACGCTCATCACGATCGTCAACGAGTGGAACCAGTACCTCTGGCCACTCCTCATCGCCGACGACGCCTCCGTCGCGCCGTTGCCGGTCGGCCTGGCCCAGCTCCAGGACACCCAGGGCCTGACGAACTGGGGCCCGGTGCTCGCCGGGACCGTGCTGACCATGCTGCCGATCCTCGTGATCTTCCTGGCGCTCCAGCGCCACATGATCAAGGGCTTGACGGCCGGCGCCGTCAAGGGCTGACCGAACTCCCGGGCGCCAGCCCGGTGACACCCACGCGCCACCCACGAAGGAGCCTGACCCATGACCGCATCGGGACGTCGTCCCCTGCTCCGCCTCACCGGCGCGGCGGCGACGATCGCCGCTCTCGCCCTCTCCGGCTGTGCCGGGACCGGCTCGTCCGAGGACTCGGACGCCGGTGGCAGCGGCCCCGTCGAGACGTTGACCTTCTGGTCCAACCACCCGGGTGAGTCCAAGCCGGTGGAGACCGAGCTGCTGGAGGCCTTCGAGGCCGAGAGCGGCATCGAGGTCAACCTGGTCACCGCCGGCAAGAACTACGAGGAGGTGGCGCAGAAGTTCAACGCCGCGCTCTCCGGCGGGGAGCTGCCCGACGTGGTGGTGGCCTCCGACGTCACCTGGTTCAACTTCGCGCTGAACGACGCCATCACCCCCATGGACGACCTGTGGTCGGCCACGGACGTCGACAGCGAGGGCTACGTGGACTCGCTGCGCGAGGACTACGAGTTCGAGGGCGAGCACTTCGCCCTGCCCTACGCCCGCTCGACGCCGCTCTTCTACTACAACAAGGCCATGTGGGCCGCCGCCGGCCTTCCCGACCGCGGCCCGGAGACGTGGGAGGAGTGGGCCGAGTGGGCGCCGAAGCTCGCCGCCACCAACGGCGGCGTGGCGCCCATGGTGCTGCCCGACGGGAGCAACTACCTCGACTGGTACTTCCAGGGCATGGTCTGGACCTTCGGGGGCTCGTACTCCGACGAGTGGGACATGACCTTCACCTCGGACGAGACGATCGAGGCCGGGACGTTCCTGCAGGACCAGTACCGCCAGCAGCACATCGCCGTCTCCAATGACGCCAACAACCAGTTCGGCGCCGGGCAGGCCGCCGCGCTGCTGCAGTCGACCGGGTCGCTCAAGGGCCTGACCGGCGCGGCCGACTTCGAGATCGGCACCGCCTTCCTCCCCGGCCCGACCCCCGGCTGCCCCACCGGTGGCGCCGGCCTGGCGATCCCGGAGCGCATCTCCGACGAGCGCAAGGAGGCGGCCATGGAGCTCATCTCCTTCCTGACCAACACCGAGAACACCGTGAAGTTCAGCCAGGCCACGGGCTACATGCCGGTGCAGAAGGACGCGGTGGACCACCCGGACATGAAGCCCTTCCTCGAGCAGAACCCGAACTTCCGCACCGCGCTGGAGCAGCTCGAGGTCACCTCGTCGCAGGACTACGCCCGGGTGCTCCTGCCGGGTGGCGGCGCCCGCATCGGCGCCGGCCTGGACCGGATCACGATCGGCGGCGAGGACGTGAAGACGGTCTTCGGCCAGCTCGACGAGGAGAGCACGCAGGTCTACGAGCGCGACATCGAGCCGAAGCTGTGACGCCGGCGCCGAGGGAGGAGGGCCCCCGACCGTGGCGGCGGTGACCTTCGAGGCGGCGACCCGCAGCTTCCCGCAGAGCGACCGCCCGGCGGTGGACTCCCTGGACCTGGAGATCGGCGACGGCGAGTTCGTGGTCGTCGTCGGGCCCTCCGGCTGCGGGAAGTCCACCAGCCTGCGGATGCTCGCCGGGCTGGAGCCGGTGAGCTCCGGCCGGGTGCTCATCGACGGCGTCGACGTCACCGGGCGCCGCGCGCGGGACCGGGACGTGGCGATGGTGTTCCAGAGCTACGCGCTGTACCCCAGCATGACGGCCGGCGAGAACATGGCCTTCGCGCTGAGGAACCTGGGGGTCGGCGCGGCGGAGATCAGGGCGCGGGTGGCCGAGGCGGCCCGCATCCTGCAGCTGGAGGACCTCCTGGACCGCAAGCCGGCCAGGATGTCCGGCGGCCAGCGGCAGCGGGTGGCGATGGGGCGGGCGATCGTGCGCGACCCCAAGGTCTTCTGCATGGACGAGCCGCTGTCCAACCTCGACGCCAAGCTGCGGGTGTCCACCCGGGCGGAGATCGCGGCCCTGCAGAAGCGGCTGGGCACGACCACCGTCTACGTCACCCACGACCAGACCGAGGCCATGACGATGGGAGACCGCGTCGTCGTGCTGCGGGACGGCCGGGTGCAGCAGATCGGCACGCCGACCGAGCTGTACGAGCGGCCGGTCAACACCTTCGTCGCCGGGTTCATCGGGTCGCCCTCGATCAACCTGGTCGACGGGGTGCCCGTCCGCGAGGGGCGGGCGGTGGTGGCCGGCTCCCTGCAGGTGCCGGTGCCGCCCTCCGGGGCCGGGCTGGGCTCGGTGACCGTGGGCCTCCGGCCGGAGGGTGTGGACGTCGGCGACGGCCCCACCGGTGACGGCAGGCTCGTGGCGCGGGTGCTCCGCGTCGAGCGGACCGGGGCGGAGATCTTCGCCCTGGTGCAGCCGGTCGGCCTGTCGGACGGGGTCAAGTACCGCGGCGACCACCTGGTCGTCCGGCTGGACAAGCGCCTCGCCGTCGAGGAGGGCGCGGAGCTGTCGCTGCGCGTCCACGTCGACGAGGCGCTGCTGTTCGACGGCGACGGGGACGCCTTGCGCTGACACCGGCGGCGCGGGTCACCGGGCGTGCCCGGTGACCCGCGCACGTCCGGCTCGCGCCCCGGCCCCGCGGCGCAGCGCCAGGGCCATGCCGACCGCGCAGACGAGCACGCCCGGCAGCGCGGTCGGGCCGGGCAGCTGCCCGAACATCGCCCACGCCCACAGCGCCGTCGCGGGCGGCGTCAGGTACAGCAGCGTGCTGGCGGTGGTGGCACCGGACCGCCGGACGACGACGAGGTAGCTGCCGTAGCCGCCGACGGTGGACAGCAGCACGAGCCACACCATCGCCGTCCAGAAGGTGGTGTCGGGCGGAGGGGCCAGCTCGCCCCGGGTGCCCGCCACCGCGCCGAAGACCAGCGCGGCCACGCCGGACTGCAGCGCCAGCGAGACCACGAGCGACTCCGACGGCGCCCACCTCCGCTCCAGCACCGTGCCGGCGGACAGGCCGAGCAGGGCCACGACCGGGAGCAGGAAGGCCACGGCCGCCGCGCCGCCCGCGCCGAGGTCGCCGGCGACCACGAGGGCCACCCCTGCCGCGCCGAGAGCCAGCCCGGCCCGCTGCCGCCGGTCGGTCCGCTCGCCCAGCAGCGGGCCGGCGAGCGAGGCCACGAGCAGCGGCTGGAGCGCCGCGACGAGGGCGGAGGTCCCCGCGGACACGCCCGCGCCGGCAGCCGCGAAGACCCCGCCGAGGTAGACGGCCTGGACGAGGAGCCCGAGGCAGGCCTGCCGCACGAGCGACCGGCGCGCCACGCGCTCGCCGCGGGCCAGCGCCCAGCCCCCGAGGAGCACCGCGGCGAGCGCGGTCCGCCAGGCCAGCACGGTGCTGACCGGCGCGTCCTCCGTGGCCAGCTCGGCCCCCACGAAGCCGGAGGACCAGCACACGACCAGGACGGCTGCGGCCACGGCATCGGTCCTGCGCTCGGTCATCCACCGGAGGTAACCACACCGGTCGGTATACTCGCAGTGCACCCGAGGAGGACCGTGACCGAGCAGACCCTCACCCCCGCGGCCGAGCGCCTGCTCGCCGCGGCGTCGGCGCTGTTCTACGCGCACGGCATCCGGGCGGTCGGCGTGGACGCGATCGCCGAGGCCGCGGGCACGACGAAGAAGACCCTCTACGACCGGTTCGGCTCCAAGGACGCCCTGGTCACCCTCTACCTCGAGCGCCGGGCGAGGCGCTGGCAGGAGTTCCTCGAGGAGGAGGTCGCCCGCCACGAGGCCGGCCGCGACCGGCTGCTGGCCGTCTTCGACGCCCTCCACCGGTGGCAGGACGGCCAGACCAGGGGCTGCGCGTTCGTGAACGCCTACGCGGAGGTCGGTGGCACCTCGCACCCGGCCCTGGCCGTCATCCGCGCCGAGAGGGACTGGATGCGCAGGCGCTTCACCGAGCTGGCCACCGAGGCCGGCGCCGAGCGGCCGCGCGAGGTGGGCGCGACGGTCCACCTGCTCTACGAGGGCGCGCTCGTGGCGTCCACCGTCGGGAGCGACCCGGGGGCGCTGCGGACGGCACGTGAGGCAGCCGCGAGCCTCGTCGGTTAGGTTCGCGATCATGCTGGCTGCCTTCGTCTCCACCCCCGCCCCGAAGGACCCGCTCTCCGTGCTGGAGGTCGGCGAGCGCCCCGAACCGGAGGCGCCCGAGGGCTGGACGACGATCCAGGTGAAGGCGGTCTCGCTCAACCACCACGACCTGTTCAGCCTGCAGGGCATCGGCCTGCCGGCCGAGCGGATGCCGATGATCCTCGGCACCGACGCCGCCGGCATCGACGAGGACGGCAACGAGGTCGTCGTCCACGGCGTCATCTCCACCCCCGACTGGATGGGTGACGAGACGCTGGACCCGAAGCGGTCGCTGCTCTCGGAGGTGCACCAGGGCTCGATGGCGGAGAAGGTCGCCGTGCCGCGCCGCAACCTGCTCCCCAAGCCCTCGGAGCTGTCGTTCGCCGAGGCCGCCTGCCTGCCGACCGCCTGGCTCACCGCCTACCGGATGCTCTTCGTGAAGTCCGGCCTGCGCCCCGGGCAGACGGTGCTCGTGCAGGGTGCCAGCGGCGGCGTCGCCACCGCGCTGATCGTGCTGGGCCGCGCGGCCGGCTACCGGATCTGGGTCACCGGCCGCAGCGAGGAGAAGCGCGCCGCCGCGCTCGCGCTCGGTGCCGAGCAGGCCTTCGAGTCCGGTGCCCGGCTGCCGGAGCGGGTCGACGGCGTCATGGAGACCGTGGGCGAGGCGACCTGGAGCCACAGCATCAAGTCGCTCAAGCCCGGCGGCGTGCTCGTCACCTCCGGCGCCACCACCGGCTTCAACCCCGGCGCCGAGCTCAACCGGGTCTTCTTCACCCAGCTCTCGGTGGTCGGCTCCACGATGGGCACCAAGGCCGAGCTGGAGGCGCTCATCCAGATGTGCGCCGTCACCGGGATCCGCCCGACGATCGACGTCGAGCTGCCGCTGGCCCAGGCCCGCGAGGGCTTCGCCCGCATGCTCGAGGGCCGCACCAACGGGAAGATCGTCTTCACCCTCTGAGGCCGCCGCGCAGCTGCGTCAGTGCAGGACCTTCAGGCCGACGACGCAGCCGACGATCCCCGCGAGCAGCAGCAGCTTCACCACCGACACCGACTCGGCGCCGGTGAGCATGGCGTAGACGACGGTGAGCACCGCGCCGATGCCCACCCAGACGGCGTACGAGGTGCCCAGCGGCAGCTCGCGCATCGCGTAGGCCAGCCCGCCCATGCTCCCGACGAGGGCGACCGCGAAGACCACCGACGGCCACAGCCGGCTGAAGCCCTCGGAGCGGTCCAGGGCCGTGGCCCAGACCGCCTCCAGGACACCCGAGACCACCAGCACCAGCCACGACATGACGAACCCCTCTGGCGCCGTCTTGTCGCACACCGGGTACGGCACCGCTCGTCCGGGAGCCGTGGTGGCGGCTCCCCCCGACCGTAGCCCGGACCGCTCTGTCAAAGCCAGTTGACAACGTCGGGCGACGCAACCTAGGTTGACAGCCATGGCCGACACAGCAGAGGTGGCCACCGCCGCCGGCAGCAAGGACCCGTCCGTGGGCCTCAGGGCGGTCCGGTCGCTGCGGGTCCTCGTCGAGCGCCTGGAGGTCCTCCAGGTGCAGAACGCCCGCGACCAGGGCTGGACGTGGGAGCAGATCGCGCAGCTCCTCGGCGTCACCCGGCAGGCGGTGCACAAGAAGTACGCCGGCGGACGAGGTCCGCTCCGACGGAAGGACTGACATGTTCGAACGCTTCACCCGCGAGGCCCGCGAGGTCGTCGTCGGTGCTCAGCACGAGGCGCGGGTCCTGCACTCCCCCACGATCGGCACCGAGCACCTGCTCCTCGCGCTGCTCCGGCAGCAGACGCCGTCAGCCGCGGTGCTCATCCGTCACGGCCTCACGCCCGAGGAGGTCGCGGCTGACGTCGTCCGGTTCACCGGCAGCGCCGACCTGGACGCCGACGCCCTGACCAGCGTGGGCATCGACCTGGACGCCGTCCGCAGCACCGTGGAGGCCGCCTTCGGGCCGGGCGCGCTCGACGACCCGAAGCAGAAGGCGGCGCGCAACGGGCACCTCCCCCTCACCCCGCGGGCGAAGAAGGTCCTGGAGCTGTCGTTGCGCGAGGCGATCGCGATGAGGTCGCGGAGCATCACCGACGGCCACATCGCGCTCGGCCTCCTCCGCGAGGGCGAGGGGCTGGCGATGAAGGTGCTGCACGACCGCGGCGTCGACCCGGTCAACCTGCGGCAGGACCTCGGGCTGGTCCTGAACTCCTGAGCAGCACCAGCGCGGCGACGCCGGCCAGCGCTGCCGCGATGCCCGCACCGGCGAAGACCGTGTGCAGCTGGGTCAGCAGCGCCGCCCCGGTCGCGGCGTCGTAGGCGGCGCAGTCCGCGGGCGTCGACGGGCAGAGCTCGAACGGGGTGCCGATGGCCGCCACCTCGGCGGTGAAGCGGCGCAGCGCGACGGCCGTGAGCAGCGAGAGCCCGACCAGCATGCCGATGGTGCGGGCGACCACGGCGAGGGCTCCGGCGCTGCCGTGCACCTCGGGTCGGGTGACGGCGAGCAGCACGGCGTTCACCGGGGCGATCGCCAGCCCGAAGCCCAGGCCGGCAGCCAGCAGGACCACCCATGAGCCGGCGCCGTCCAGGGCCGACTCGTCCCACCGCGTCATCGCGAGGAAGGCGACGGCGGCCAGCGCCATGCCGCCCGCCGCGACCAGCCGCGGGGCGACCACCCGGCACAGCCAGCCGCCGGCGACGGCGCCGGCCGGGACGGCGACCAGCAGCCGCAGCAGCACCAGCGCGGCACCCAGCTGGTCGCCGGGCGTCGTCGTGGCACGGGCGAAGAGCGGGACGTCGACCAGTGCCGCCACCAGGGCGACCCCCACGAGGAGGTTCACCACCAGCGCCCCCCATGCACCCACCGGGCGCAGCGCGTCCAGCGGCAGGACCGGGGCAGCCGCCCGGCGCTCGTGCAGGACGAACAGCAGCGCGGCCACCGCGGACAGCGGCAGCAGCACCCAGCCGTGCGCGACCACCTGCCGCTCGGGATCGGCGGCCGCGAACGCCCACACCAGGGCGCCCAGCGCCACGACGGCGAGCGCCGACCCGAGGACGTCGACCTCACGGGCCAGCGCGGCCAGACCCCGCAGCGGCAGCACCGCCCCGGCCGGGTGCAGCAGGCTGCGCGCGGCCAGCCCGACGGCGGCCACCAGCGCGGCCAGCGCCAGCGGCGTGCTCCACGCGGACGCCCCGGCCAACGGCACGTAGAGCAGGCCCAGCTCGACGTCCTCGACCAGCGAAGGCGGCGCCGCCAGCTGCAGGCCGAGCGCGAGGAACGCGAGGCCGGCGAGCAGCAACCCCACGACGTCCGGGCGCCGCAGCCGGCCGGCCACCGCCACCCCCGCCGCCAGCCCGAGGCCCAGGAGCAGGTTCAGCCAGAAGATCGCCCGCCAGTCCGCGACGGCGAGGACGGCGGCGCCCGCGAGCGGCCCGAGCACGGCCCCGGCCTCCTGCACGGCGCCGACCACGCCGAGCGGGACCGATCGCCGCTCCGGTGGCCACCGGTCGGCCACGAGCGCCAGGGTCGCCGGCACCAGCCCGCCCGCACCGATCCCCTGCAGCGCCCGGCCGGCCACGGCGGGCCCGAGGGAGTCCGCGGAGGCGGTCAGCAGCGAGCCGAGGGCGAACAGCAGCAGGCAGCCGACCAGCACCGGGGTGCGGCCGCGCAGGTCGGCCAGCCGCCCCAGCAGCGGCAGGGTCGCGGTGTAGCCGAGCAGGAAGCCGCCGACGATGGGGGTCGCCCGCTGCAGGTCGTCCAGGCCGACGCCGACGCCGGTGAGGATGTCGGGCAGCGCCAGGACGACGACGTAGGTGTCGGCCGCGGTGACCAGGACCGCGAGGGTGGCGAGGACGACCGCCGGCAGGCCCGGGACGCGGGCGCCTCCCGCGACCGGCGTGTCAGCCGGTGGTCGGTGCGGTGATCTCGACATCGGCCCCGAAGTCGCTGAGCTCGAGCGTGTAGGTGCCGTCCTCGTCGGCGGCGAAGAACGGGCCGGTCAGCGCCGCCCGGCGCAGCTCACCGCTCCCGGTGGCGATGGAGAAGGTGGCCTGCACCTCCTGCGACGGGTCCTGGCTGGTGAGCAGCTGCTCCACGAGGTCGCCCGGCAGCACCGCGGTGACCTCGCGGACCACCTCCCCGCCGACCCGGCGCTCCTCCCCCAGCTCCGCGGACCGCGCCTCGGTGAACAGCTGGGAGATGCCGGTCCCGGGGTCGATCAGCGCGCCCGGGTCGCCGATGCCGAACTGGGCCGGGTCGATGACGCTGAAGGTGGGGGCGAAGGGCAGCTGCGCGTAGACGGTGCCGTCGACGGAGACCACGTCCAGGTCGACCGTCGAGCCGAGGGCCACCACCTTGAGCGTCCCCTCGAACGACGCGGGGCGGGCGATGTCGCCCTCGCCGCCGACCAGCGCCGTCCCGGTGCTCGGCGCCCCCTCGCTGGTGAGGACGAAGTGCGCGCTCTCGGCGCCGTCGAGGTGCTCCTTGGCCCGGGAGAGCAGCTCGGTGGCCGACTCCTCGGGCTCGTCGCTGCCGCAGCCGGCCAGCGCCGGCCCGGCGAGCAGCGCGAGGGCGAGCAGCGGGACAGCCCGGCGGCGCAGCGACATGGAGACCTCCCCGTCAGCCGGGGACGGGCCCGCGGCGTACCGCGGCGGACAGTAGCGCGACCGGACCTCAGCCCGCAGGAACGGTGCGCGCGGCGATCCGCTCGGCGGCCTTGGCCCGGTTGCGCTCGGGGAGCACGTCCAGCGCGGGCGCCAGCTCGGCGGCCCGGTACTTCTGCGTCGTCCACGCCCGGAAGACGAGGTCGACCGTCACGCCGTGGTCGGGCCGGTGGACCAGCTCGACCAGGTCGCCGGCACCGAGCTCGCCGGTCTCCAGCACGCGCAGGTAGGCGCCGGGAGCGCCGTGGGCGGTGAACCGCTTCACCAGCTGCGGCACGTCCCAGAAGCGGGCGAAGTTGGCGCACGGGATCCGCGGGGCGGTGACCTCCAGCAGCGCCGTCCCGACCCGCCAGCGCTCGCCGAGGACGGCGTGCGTCAGGTCCACGCCCGTCGTCCGCAGGTTCTCGCCGAACCGGCCGGGCGGCAGCTCGCGGCCGAGCTCCGCGGCCCACCAGTCGGCGTCCTCCTGGGCGTAGGCGTAGACCTGCTGGCCGTCGCCGCCGTGGTACTTCCGGTTGACCTGGACGTCGCCGTCCAGGCCGTGCTCGCCGACGGCGACCCGCCCCTCGACCAGCCGCTTGTCGATGCCGGTGCGGACGGGCTTGCGGCCGGCCACCGCGGGGAGGTCCGTGCCGGAGACGCAGACCGCTTCGACCCGGCCGGTCACTTCTTGGAGGCGGTCGACTCGTTGGTGGAGAGCGCGGCCACGAAGGCCTCCTGGGGGACCTCGACGCGGCCGACCATCTTCATCCGCTTCTTGCCCTCCTTCTGCTTCTCCAGCAGCTTCCGCTTGCGGGTGATGTCACCGCCGTAGCACTTGGCCAGGACGTCCTTGCGGATCGCGCGGACGGTCTCGCGGGCGATGACCCGGGAGCCGACGGCGGCCTGGATGGGCACCTCGAACTGCTGCCGCGGGATCAGCTCGCGCAGCTTGCCGGCCATCATCACGCCGTAGCTGTAGGCCTTGTCCTTGTGCACGATCGCGCTGAACGCGTCGACGGCCTCGCCCTGCAGCAGGATGTCCACCTTCACCAGCGCGGACTCCTGCTCGCCGGACTCCTGGTAGTCCAGCGAGGCGTAGCCGCGGGTGCGCGACTTCAGCGCGTCGAAGAAGTCGAAGATGATCTCGCCGAGCGGCAGCGTGTAGCGCAGCTCCACGCGGGACTCGCTCAGGTAGTCCATGCCGCCCAGCTGGCCGCGACGGCTCTGGCAGAGCTCCATGATCGCGCCGGTGTAGTCGCTGGGGGCGATGATCGTGGCCTTGACGATCGGCTCGTAGACCCGGTCGATCTTGCCCTCGGGCCAGTCGCTGGGATTGGTCACCGTGATCTCGGAACGGTCCTCCATGACCACCCGGTAGACGACGTTCGGCGCGGTGGAGATGAGGCTGATGCCGGCCTCGCGCTCCAGCCGCTCGCGCACGATCTCCAGGTGCAGCAGGCCCAGGAAGCCGACGCGGAAGCCGAAGCCCAGCGCCGCCGACGTCTCCGGCTCGTAGGTGAGCGCCGCGTCGTTGAGCAGCAGCTTGTCCAGGGCCTCGCGCAGCAGCGGGTAGTCGCTGCCGTCGATCGGGTAGAGGCCGGAGTAGACCATCGGCTTCGGGTCGCTGTAGCCGCCGATCGCCTCGGCGGCCGGCTTGTGCTGCAGCGTCACGGTGTCGCCGACGCGGGACTGGCGGACGTCCTTCACCCCAGTGATGAAGTAGCCGACCTCGCCGACGCCCAGGGACTGCACCGGCTTGGGCTCGGGCGAGATGACGCCGATCTCGAGCAGCTCGTGCGTGGCGCCGGTCGACATCATCTTGATCCGCTCGCGGGCGGAGATCCGCCCGTCGACGACGCGGACGTAGGTGATGACGCCGCGGTAGATGTCGTAGACGGAGTCGAAGATCATCGCGCGGGCGGGGGCCTCGGCCTCGCCCTCCGGCGCGGGGATCTGCGCGACGATCGCGTCGAGCAGCGCGGGCACGCCCTCACCGGTCTTGCCGCTGACGCGGAGGACGTCGTCGGGGTCGCAGCCGATGATGTGCGCGATCTCCGCGGCGTACTTCTCCGGCTGCGCGGCCGGGAGGTCGATCTTGTTGAGGACCGGGATGATCGTGAGGTCGTTCTCCATGGCCAGGTACAGGTTGGCCAGGGTCTGCGCCTCGATGCCCTGCGCGGCGTCGACCAGCAGGACGGCGCCCTCGCAGGCGGCCAGCGAGCGGGACACCTCGTAGGTGAAGTCGACGTGGCCCGGGGTGTCGATCATGTCGAGGACGTACTCGGTGTCCCCGACCGTCCACGGCAGCCGCACGTTCTGGGCCTTGATGGTGATGCCGCGCTCGCGCTCGATGTCCATGCGGTCGAGGTACTGGGCGCGCATCTGCCGTGCCTCGATGATTCCGGTGACCTCGAGCATCCGGTCGGCCAGCGTCGACTTGCCGTGGTCGATGTGGGCGATGATGCAGAAGTTCCGGATGAGGGCCGGATCGGTGGCAGCGGGAGTCGTCACAGTGCCGCCATCGTCCCACGGCTTCGGCGCGCAGGCGGGCGCGACCCGGCCGAGTGACCGGCCCGGGCCCGCGGTTCCGGATGCGCCGGTCCGGGCAGAGGGAGCGCGTGCTCCGGACTGCGACCCCGACGCCCGGGACGGCGGCCCCCTCGGCGGTCCCCCCAGCCACCCCGTCGGCACCCTCCCGGGAACGGCCCGCGCGGGCCCTGCTGCGCCACCCCGTCGCGGTCTCGGCGGTGGCGGCGCTGGTGATGGCGCTCCTGGTCGAGGCGGCGCCGGTGGTGGGCGGCGACCTGGTCGCGCAGGAGTGGTGGGCGTCGTGGGCGTCGTCCAGCCGGGCCCCGGTCGACCTGGGCTGGTACGGCGGGGTGACCGTCGCCTCCTACAGCCTGCTGAGCCCGTGGGCGGGGGCGCTCCTGGGCCTGCCGGTCGTCGGGGTCCTAGGCACGGTGCTGGGCACCGCCGCCACCACCGCCCTGCTCGGCCGGCTCGACCCCACCCGGGTGCGGTGGACCGTCGCCGGGGTCTGCGGGGCGGCCATGTGGGCCGCGAACGAGTGGAGCGGCCGCACCACCTTCGGCCTGGGTGCCGCGCTGGGGTGCCTCGCGCTCGTGGTGGTGAGCGGGCGTCCGCGCCCCTCGGCACGCGTCGCCGGGGCGGTCCTGGCCGCGCTCGCCGGGGCGACGAGCCCGGTGGCTGCGGCCTTCTTGGTGCTGGCCGCCGCGGCGTGGTGGTGCGGCCGCCAGCCGTCGGTGCGCGTCTCCTCCTGGCGCCCGGGCCCGGTGGAGCCGTGGCTGGTCGCCGGCGGGGCACTGCTGTCGGTGGTGGTCGCCAAGCTGCTCGGGGCGGTGAGCGGCCCGCAGCCGACGAGCGCCCACCAGATGCTGGCCGCGGTAGGGGCGGCGGTGCTGACCGCTTCGCTGCTGCCCGCGGGCCACCGGGTGCTGCGCCTGGGCGCGGTGCTCACCGCGCTGCTCCTGCTGGCGACGTGGCTGGTCAGCAGCCCCGTCGGGTCGACGTCCACCCGCCTGGTCCTGCTCTTCGCCGTCCCGGTGCTGGTCGCCTCACCGCGCGCGCGGCCGGCGGTCGCCTTCCTCGCCGCGGCCGGCGTGGTGTGGCTGCTGCCGCCCCTCGTCGTGAAGGACCTCATGCCGCGCGACGCGGTCCCGCCGGCGCCGCAGGCCGAGACGCTGCTGGCCGAGCTGCGGGACCGCGGCCCGGTCGGCCGCATCGAGGTGGTGCCGCTGAACAGCCACGAGGAGAGCATGTCGGTGGCGCAGGGCGTCCCCCTGGCGCGCGGCTGGCTGCGGCAGCTCGACACCGTGCACGCGGGCCTCTTCTACGACGGCTCGCTCGACGCCGGCACCTACCTGGCCTGGCTCCGCGACGCCGGCGTCTCCCACGTGGTCCTCCCCCGCGCACCGCTGGACTGGCCCTCCGGCGGCGAGGCACGCCTGCTGCGCCAGGGCGTCCCCGGCCTGACGGAGGTGTGGTCGGACCGGTCGTGGCGGCTGTTCGAGGTCGCCGGCGGCGGGATGCTGCGGGGCGAGGCGACGCTCGTGTCGAGCGACCGCTCCCGGGTCGTGGTCGACGTGCCGGCGGCCGGCGAGGTGGAGGTCGCGCTCCGCTGGTCGCAGTGGTCGTCGGTCGAGGGCCCGCAGGGCTGCGTCGGACCCGGGGGCCGGGACGGCTGGACGACGCTGAGGGCGGACCGGCCCGGCCGGTTCGTGCTGAGCAGCTCCTGGCAGCCCGCGGGGCGGTGTGACTGACGCCGGTACCGGCCGGGTTGGGAACCGACCGGGGGCGCTGGTATCTTGGCAGACCGGTCCTGTCGCGCGGTTGTTCGCTGCGCCCGGACGCACTGTCAGAAGCATCCCCTCCAGACTTTTCGAGGCTCACGCGTGGCGAACATCAAGTCCCAGATGAAGCGGATCAAGACCAACGAGAAGGCGCGCCAGCGCAACGTTGCCGTCAAGTCCGCCCTGAAGACGGCCGTGCGGCGCGTCCGCACCGCCGCCGAGTCCGGTGACGCCGCTGCCGCGACCGCTGCCCTGACGAACGCCAACAAGGCGCTCGACAAGGCCGCCAGCAAGGGCGTCATCCACAAGAACCAGGCCGCCAACCGCAAGTCGGGTCTGGCGAAGCTCACCGCCGGTCTCTGATCCGGCCCCGCGCCCCGCGCGGACCGAACGAGCCCCTGTCCCTCCCGGGACGGGGGCTCGTCGCTTTCCCCGCCCCGCCGCGCCGCGGTCAGCGGCCGGCGCGGGCGCGGCCCCGTCCGGTCTCGGTGCGGATCGTGACGATCCGCCGGATCGCCCGCTCGAGCGCGTAGTCCGCGCTGGCGGCGGCACCCTTCACGTCGGCGTTGAGGTCCGCGGCCACCCCGAGCGCCAGCTGCAGCCCCTCGATGCTCCAGCCGCGCGCCTGCGCCTGCGCCTTCTTGACCTTCCACGGCGGCATCTTCAGCGTGCGGGCCAGGTCGCCGGGGTTGCTGGAGCTCAGTGAGGCCACCCGGGCCGCCGTGCGCACGCCGTCGGCGATGGCGTCGGCGATCAGCACGTGGGCCACCCCCCGCTCCAGCGCCCAGCGGAGCATCTCGATGGAGCCCGCGCGGTCCCCGGTGAGCACCCGCTCGGCGACGGTGAAGCCGGTGACCTCGGCCTGCCCGCGGTGGAACCGGGCGACGTCGTCGGCGTCGATGTTGCCGCCGAAGTCGCTCACCAGCTGGCTGGCCGCCGCGGACAGCCCGCGCAGGTCGGCACCGATGGCGTCGACGAGCGCGGTGACGGCGTCGGGGGTGATCCGGCCCCCGAAGGTGCGGACCTCATTGCGCACGAAGGCGATCCGGTCGCCGACGGAGCTGACCTTGGGGCACTCGTCGACCGCGGCGCCGGCCGACCGGAACGCCTTCACCAGGGCCTCGTTGCGCTTCCCCCCGGCGTGGACGACCACCAGCGTGAGCTCGGGGTCCGGGTCCTTCGTGTAGGAGGTCAGCGAGTCCACCAGCGCGCCCGCGGCCTCCTGCACACCGGTGACGACGACCATCCGGTGCCCGCCGAACAGCGAGGGTGCCAGGACGTCGGCCAGCTGCCCGACCGGCAGCCCCACGGCGGCCAGCTCGTGCACCTCGGCGTCCGGGTGGCGCGCGAGGACGGCGGTGCGGACGGCGCTCACGGCGCGGGCCCGGAGCAGCTCCTCCTCGCCGATCACGACGCGCAGCCGAGAGGTGGGCTCGACCGGTGAGGCAGGCACACCTGCATGGTGTCACGCGGCGCCGACCTTCTCGGCCGACCACCGGGCCCCGCACGGCGACGCCCCAGTCGCCGGCCTCCCCCACGACGGCGAGGTCGCCCTCGCGGTCGGTGCGGTGCACCCGCATCCCCGCCTCCTCGAGCCAGCCGAGCAGCCGCGGGGCCGGGTGTCCGTAGGTGTTGTCGGCGCTCACCGACACCACGGCGACCGACGCACCGGTCGCGGCCAGGAACCCCGGGTCGGCGTCGCCGCTGCCGTGGTGCGGAACCTTGAGGACGTCGGCGGTCAGGTCGGGCACCTCCCGGGCCAGCCGTGCCTGCGCCTCGGCGCCGAGGTCGCCGGTGAGCAGGACGCGCAGCCCGCCGGCGGTCACCCGCACCACCAGCGAGAGGTCGTTGGGCTCGGCGGCCGCCGTGGCCCGGCGCGGGGCCGGCGCGAGGACCTCCAGCACCGCTCCCCCGACCGTGCGCCGGTCACCGGGCACGAGGACCTCGGGCGTGCCGCCGGCCCGCCGCACCAGCTCCGCGACCGGTCCCGCGCGGTCGTCCGCCGGGGACAGGGTGCCGGTGGCGACCACCCCGACGTCGCGGCCGGAGAAGGCGCCGGCCAGTCCCCCGACGTGGTCGGCGTCGAGGTGCGAGAGCAGGACCAGCGGCAGCTCGTCGATGCCGAGCCGGTCCAGGCAGGCGTCCACCGGACCGACCTCCGGGCCGGCGTCGACCAGCACACCGGCGCCGTCGCCCAGGGGCAGGACCAGGCCGTCGCCCTGGCCCACGTCGCAGGCGACGAGGACGGCCTCCTGCGGTGGCCAGCCGACCAGCGGCTGGCGCAGGGGCCAGCCGACCAGGACCAGCCCGACCAGGGCCGCCAGGGCGAGCGGTCGGAGGCGGGAGAACCGCCACAGCGCCCAGCCCAGCGCGCCCAGGACCAGCGCCAGCACGACCGCTCCGAGGACGCCGCGGGGCCAGCCCGCCACCGCGTCGGGCAGCGCCGAGGCCCGCTCGGCGACCAGCACGACCCACCGCACGGGCCACCCGGCGAGCCACACCAGGACGTCGCCCAGCGCGGGGACGGCCACCGCCGCGACAGCGGCCAGCAGACCGAGGACGGTGGCCGGCGCGACCGCCGGCGCCGCCAGCAGGTTGGCCGGCAGCGACACCAGGCTGACGGTCCCGGAGAGCCCCGCGACGAGGGGCGCCGTCACCAGCCCGGCGGCGGCGCTCACCGCCACGGCGTCGGCGGGCCAGACCGGCCAGCCGCGGCGTCGGAGCCTGCGCGACCACCCCGGCGCCAGCAGCACGATGGCGGCGGTCGCCGCGACCGACAGCGCGAAGCCCGGGTCGCGGGCCAGCCCGGGGTCGACCAGCAGCAGGACCGTGGCCGCCCCGGCGAGCGCCGGCAGCGCGGCCCGCGCCCGGCCCGAGGCGAGGGCCAGCAGGGTCACCGCACCCATCGCGGCCGCGCGCAGCACGCTGGCGCTCGGGCCTGCCAGCACGACGAAGGCGGCCAGCGCGAGGAGGCCGACGGCCGCCTGGGCCCGCCGGTCCACCGCCCGTCGCCGCAGCGGCCAGAGGGCGCCGGCGACGACGATCGCCACGTTCGCGCCGGAGACGGCGGTGAGGTGGGACAGCCCGGCGCGCCGGAACTCCTCGTCCAGGACAGGGTCCATGGCGCCCGTGTCACCGACCACCAGGCCGGGCAGCAGCCCTCCGGACCGGTCGTCGAGGACGCGCGCCGACGCAGCGGACAGCGCGGCCCGGACCGAGGCCGCCACCCGCTGCTCCGGCCCGGGCGCCCCCACCTCGTCGGGCGGGCCGCGCGCCGACAGCACCGCGACCACCCCCGCGCCGGTTTCCGGGGGCCCGGTGCCGAAGCGGGCCCGGACCTCCTGGCCCGGCAGCAGGTCCGCCCAGCCCTCGGCCGGCGCGAACACCAGGACCGGCGCTCCTGGGCCGTGCTGGGCGGAGACGACGTCGGCGTCGAGGACGACCCTCGGCTCCCCCGCCCCCCGGACCAGGCGCGGGGCACCGGTGACGGCCACCCGGACCTCCGCCGTCCCCCTCTCCGCGGCGACGCCGGAGAGCGGGGCGGCCTCGCGTTCCGCGGCGCGGACCGCCCCGGTCCCCGCCGCGGCCAGCACGCCGGCGAGCACCGCCACGGCCACCGGTACGCCGGGCCCGCGGCGGCGCCCGACGACGAGGGCGAGCACGGCCGCGCCGGCGGCCACCGACGTCAGCGTCTGCGCGGTGAGGTGCGGTCCGGCCAGCGCGACCGCCCAGACCGTGGCGGCGACCGGCCACAGCCGCAGGTCCAGCCAGCTCCACCGCCGGTCGGGCAGCTCGTCGGGGCCGACGGGCCTCACACGGTCACCAGCCCGGCGATCTCCGCAGCGGTCGACGGGCCGATCCCCGGGACGTCGTCGAGCTCCTCCACGCTGCCGAAGGGGCCGTTGCGCGTGCGGTGGTCCACGATCCGCTGGGCCAGCACCGGGCCGATGCCGGGCAGGCCGTCGAGCTCGGCGGCCCCGGCGGTGTTCAGGTCCAGCAGGCCGCCAGCCCTCGGCGGCGCGGGCCCCTGCTGTGCTGCCGCCGGGCCGGCACCGCCGGGCAGCCCCACGGCGATCTGCTCGCCGTCGGCCACCGGTGCGGCCAGGTTCACCGACGCGGCGTCCGCACCCGGCAGCGGACCTCCGGCCGCGGCGAGCGCGTCGGCCACCCGCGCACCGGTCGGCAGGGTGACCAGGCCGGGCCGCGCGACCTGCCCCACCACCGAGACCACCACCGTGGCCGAGCTCTCGGCCATCTCCCCGACCGGGGTGGACGGGGGAACGGGCGCGGCCGACGGCCGGTCCGCGGGGCCGGCCGGCTCCACGGCGGGCCGGTCCAGCCAGGTCCAGCCCAGGAGCAGCGCCACCGCCAGGACGGCCGCGAGCAGCAGGGCGCGGGCACCCGGCCGGCCGGTGTCGACGCGCGCCGCCGTCCCCGGCGCACGGTGCCGGCCGATCCCCGCCGGCATCCCGCCCAGGGCCTCGGCCGGCACCTCGACCGGCACCGTGCGCGCCTCGCCGTCGTCCTCCTCGGGCACCCACCCGCCCGGCGGCCCCGGCTCCTGCGCCAGCAGCGCCCGGAGCCGGGCCCGGATCAGGTCCGCGTCGTCGGTCCTGCGGAGAGGGAGGCGCACCCCGGCGACGCTAGGAGGACCGGGTCACCCGCCGGCCCGTCCGAAGCCGGCTGTGGACGCACCCCCGGGGTGTGGACGACCGGAGGCCCTCCCCGCCGGCGTCGGGCCACCCTGTGCGCGTGCCCGACAGCCCCAGAGCCTCAGCCCGCCGCGGGCGCGTCCCCGGCGGGCAGCGAGACGACCACGCCGACCGCACCGGGGCCCACGTGCGCCCCGATCGCCGCGCCGAGCTCGCTCACGTGCAGCTCGCGGACGTTCGGCACCCGCGCGCGCAGCTCGGCGACCAGCCGCTCCGCCCGCTCCGCGGCCGCGAGGTGGTGCACCGCGAGCGACACGTCCCGGTCCCCGGCGTAGTCCACGGCGTGCTGCACGAGCCGGGCCAGCGCCCGCGCGGAGGTGCGCACCTTCTCCAGGGGGACGACGTGCCCGTCGACGACGTGCAGCACCGGCTTCACGGCCAGCGCGGACCCGAGGATCGCGGCAGCCGAGCCGATCCGTCCGCCCCGGCGCAGGTGCTCGAGGGTGTCGACCACGAAGAAGGTCCGCGTGCGGTCGACCGCCTCGCGGGCGATCCGGTCGACCGTGTCGCGGTCCGCGCCGTCGGCCGCGGCCCGGGCGGCCTCGAGCACGGCGAAGCCGGTGGCCATGGCCGTGGAGCGGGAGTCGACGACCGAGACGATGTGCTCCCCCACCTGGGAGGCGGCGACCCGCGCGGCGTCCCAGGTCCCGGACAGCTCCGAGGAGAGGTGGATGGAGACCAGGCGGTCGGCGCCGGCGTCCAGCGCGGCACGGTAGGCCGCCACGAAGTCGCCCGGGGTCGGCCGCGACGTGGAGACCCGCTGCCCCCGCGTCGAGAGCGCCTTCGCCACGTCGTCGGAGCTGATGTCCTCGCCCTCGCGGCCGGACCGGCCGGAGAGGACCACGTACAGCGGGACGACGTGGATGCCGTAGGCCTCGACGAGGTCACGGGGCAGATAGGCCGCCGAGTCGGTGAGCACGGCGACAGGCACGCGGCGAGGCTAACCGGCACCCGCCCGGTCGGCGGCCTCCGGTGCCGCCCAGTGGGAGGAGCCGCCGATCAGCCGACGGCGTCGGCGTCCTGCGCGGGGTCCGGCCCCGGCTGGCGGCCGGTGCCGGGCAGGACCGCGGTCCCCGTGTCCTGGCTCGCGCGGCGGGTGCCCGCACCCTCGGGCAGCGGGCCCGCCGAGTGGTTGTGCCGGAGCAGCCGCCAGCGGCCGCTCTGCCGGGCCAGCTCGCTCCACGCGCAGTTGCCCAGCGGGCCGAACACGCGGCGGTGGTCGGGGCCGAGCCCCAGCAGCCGCTCGATCAGCCGGCCGCTCGTGCCCCCGTGGGTCACCACGACCGCGACCTCGACCGGCGGGAGGTCCTGCAGGGCGGCCAGCACCCGCTGGGCCACCGCCGCCGTCTCCTCGCCGCCGCGGCCGACCACCGGGCGGCCGGCCAGCCAGTCGGCGTACTGGTCGGGGAACCGGTCGGCGATCTCGTCGCGGGTCAGGCCCTCCCAGGCGCCCATCCCGTGCTCGCGGAGGCGCTCGTCCAGCCGCAGCTCCACACCCATGAGCGCGGTGAGCGCCTGCGCCGTCTCGGCTGCACGGACGAGGTCGCTGGAGACCACGACCGCGTCCTGCCCGCCGAGGCCGGCGAGCAGGTGCGGCGCGGCGTGCTGCGCCTGCGCGCGGCCGACGTCGTCCAGGGGCGGGTCCAGCTGGCCCTGGAAGCGACCGGCCGCGTTCCACTCGGTCCGGCCGTGCCGCCAGACGACCAGACGGGCCACCGGCAGCTCGGGCAGGGCCGCAGCGGTCACTGGCCGGCCGTCTCCGGGGTCGCGGTCTCCGCCGGCTGCGCGGCGTCCACGAACGGGATGGCCGGGCAGTCCTTCCAGAGCCGCTCGAGGGCGTAGTAGGCCCGCTCCTCGGCGTGCTGGACGTGCACGACGACGTCGACGAAGTCGAGGAGCACCCAGCGGGCCTCGGCGACGCCCTCGCGGCGCACCGGCTTCACCCCGTGCTCCCGGAGCCGCTCCTCCACCTCGTCGACGATGGCCTGCACCTGCCGCTCGTTGGGAGCCGATGCGAGGACGAACGCATCGGTGATGGCGAGCCGCTCGCTGACGTCGACGATGGTGACGTCGGTGGCCAGCTTGTCCGCAGCCGCCTGGGCGGCGACGAGCGCGGTCTCCCGGGCCTCGGCCGAGGCGGTCATCGGGGTACCTCCTGGAGGTGTGGAGTAGGTGATGGGTCAGCGCCCGCGCCGGTGGAGGTGTTCCCGGACGCGTTCGGCGGTGGGCGGTCGTACGTGGGGCGGTCGTTCGCGAGCCGCCCGTCGGCGCTCGCCTGCGCCGTCCGGCCGACCGGCCGGCGGTACAGGCCGCGCTTCTCGATGTACTGGACGACGCCGTCGGGGACGAGGTACCAGACCGGCATCCCCCGGTCGACCCGCGCGCGGCAGTCGCTGGAGCTGATGGCCAGCGCCGGGATCTCGACCAGGCTCACGCCCCCCTCGGGGAGGTGCGAGCCCGCCAGCGTGTACCCGGGGCGGGTCACGCCGATGAAGTGCGCCAGCTCGAAGCACCGGGCACCGTCGCGCCAGGTCATGATCTGGGCCAGCGCGTCGGCGCCGGTGATGAAGAACAGCTCGTCGTCGGGACGCTGCGCGTGCAGGTCGGTGAGCGTGTCGAAGGTGTACGTCGGGCCGCCTCGGTCGATGTCCACCCGGCTCACCGAGAAGCGCGGGTTGGACGCCGTCGCGATGACGGTCATCAGGTACCGGTCCTCGGCGGGGCTGACCGACCGGTCGCTCTTCTGCCACGGCTCGCCGGTCGGCACGAAGACCACCTCGTCGAGCCCGAACAGCCCGGCGACCTCGCTGGCGGCCACCAGGTGACCGTGGTGGATGGGATCGAACGTCCCACCCATCACACCGACTCGTCGACCCGCCACCGGACGAGGGTATCCGGGGGGCGCCGGGGCCGGCCCCCGAGGACCGGCCCCGACCCCGCCGGCCCGTTCGTCCCGGCCCTCGGACCGGGACGGACGGACCCGCTGCGACCGGCTCCCCCGTGCAGCCGGTCGCGGTCGACCGCGACGTTGCGGTCGGCCGGTGCCGACTTGTCGACACCGCGTTGAAAAACGCGGCAGCCCGTGTTCGGTTACGGATTCGTCTCGGGGCGGCGATGTGGGGCGCGCCACTGCCGGCGACATGTCGACCTGCCGACGCGGCGACAGGCCGACCTGCGGCCGTGTCGACCGGTGCTCAGAGGGTGGTGACGAACTCGGTCAGCTGCGCGGCGTTGCGGCACTCGACCATGTCGATGACCTCGCCGTAGCGGTCGGCCGCCGAGTCACCGCTCCCCCACAGCCGGCGCGGCTCGGGGTTGAGCCAGTGCGCCGAGCGCGCCCGCCGCACGAGGTCGGCGAGCACCGGCACCCCGGGCTGGCGGTAGTTCGTGCGGCCGTCGCCGAGCACGAGCAGCGACGTCTTCGGCCCGACCGCCGACGCCCAGCGGTCGGCGAACACCTCGAAGGCGGTGCCGTAGTCGCTGTGGCCGTCGTAGGCCACGACCTGCGCCTCCCGGCCGATGCGCGCGATGGCGTCGGCCACGTCGACCCCGGGGCGGAAGAACCGGGTCACCTCGTCGGTGGAGTCGACGAAGGCGAAGGCGCGCACGCCGGTGAAGTGCTCGCGCAGCGCCTGGGTGAGCATCAGGGTGAAGTGACTGAACCCGGCCACCGACCCGCTCACGTCACAGAGGACGACGAGCTCGGGCTTGTGCACCTTCCGCGGCCGGTGGTGGGTCACGACGGGGACGCCCCCGGTCCCCAGGGAGGCGCGGACCGTCTTGCGGAAGTCCAGCCGCCCCTCGCGGCCCATCCGGCGCCGGGCCGACAGCCGGACCGCCAGCCGCCGCGCCAGCGGCGTCACGGCGCGGCGCAGCTCGGCGAGGTCCGCGGCCTGGGCGCGCAGGAAGTCCACCTGGTCGGCCAGCGGGCGCACGGCGTTCTTCGCGACCCGGTCCCGGCCCTTCTCCGCGGCCGTCCGCCGGCGCACCTCGGCCTCGACCGCGGACTTGAAGGCGGCCAGCCGGTCACGGACGGTCTGCCGCGCCACCTGCTCGGCCAGCCCGCCCCGCTCGGCGTCCCCGAGCAGCCCGGCGAGCAGCTGCGCCACCAGGGTGTCGGGCGAGAGCGCCCGCATCACGCGGTAGCTGAAGTAGGACTGCCCCGACGGGCTCGGCTGCCCCTGGCCCAGCTGGTCCACGGCGTCGCGGGCGAACCGGCGGAGCTCCTCCGGGTCGCCGTCGGTCAGCAGGCGGAGCAGCTCGGCGCGCATCAGCTCGGTGAAGGCCGCGTCGTCCGGCACGTCGAGCGTCGACTCCCCGCCCTCGCCGGCGCCCTCCTCGTCGCCCGCGGCCACCGGCCGGTCGCCGAGCGGCCACCACAGGTCGAACAGGACGTCGTAGGTCGACCGCTGCGCGGCCCGCTGCAGCAGGACGGCGGCCAGCCCGTGGCGCAGCTGCTCGCGGTCGAGCAGGTCGACCACGGTCAGGATCTCGGCGGCGTCGACCGCCTGGCTGATGCCGACCGGGATCCCGGCCTCGCGGACGGCCCGGACGAACCCGTCCAGGTGGCCCGCCAGCCCGCCGTGCCCGGCGACCGCCGCCGACATCAGTTGAGCCGGAGCTCGGCGGCGGCGCGGGTCTGGTCGCTGGCGTGCTTGAGCACCACGCCGAGGGTCGAGCTCATGGCCGGCTCGTCGAGGGTGTCCAGCCCGAGCTCGAGCAGGGTCTGCGCCCAGTCGAGGGTCTCGGAGATCGACGGCGACTTCTTCAGCTCCAGGCCGCGGAGCGCGCGGACGGTGCGCACGAGCTGGTCGGCCAGCCCCGGCGCGAGGTCGGGCACCCGCGAGAGCACGATCTCCCGCTCGCGCTCGGCCGTCGGATAGTCCAGCGAGAGGTACAGGCAGCGCCGCTTGAGCGCCTCGGAGAGCTCGCGGGTGGCGTTCGAGGTGAGGACGACCGTGGGCCGGCGGGTCGCGGTGACCGTGCCGAGCTCGGGGATGGTCACCTGGAAGTCCGAGAGCACCTCCAGCAGCAGCCCCTCCACCTCGACGTCGGCCTTGTCGGTCTCGTCGATGAGCAGGACCGTCGGCTCGCTGCGCCGGATGGCGGTCAGCAGCGGCCGGGAGAGCAGGAACTCCTCGCCGAAGATGTCGTCGTGGACGGTGTCCCAGTCGGCGCCGCCGGCACCCTGCGCGGCCTGGATGCGCAGCAGCTGCTTCTTGTAGTTCCACTCGTAGAGCGCCCGCGCCTCGTCGAGGCCCTCGTAGCACTGCAGCCGGATCAGCTCCGAGCCGGTCGCGGCCGCCAGCGCCTTGGCCAGCTCGGTCTTGCCGGTGCCTGCCGGCCCCTCGACCAGCAGCGGCTTGCCGAGCCGGTCGGCGAGGAAGACCGTCGTCGCGATCTGCGCGTCGGGCAGGTAGCCGGCCGCGGACAGCCGCTTGCTGACGTCCGCCACCGAGGCGAAGTTCGGGGACTGCTGGCGGGACATCGGCGCTCCTGCTCGGTGGGGGTGCAGGGGTCAGCGGGTGTGGCCGCTGCCCGTCACGACGTAGGTGGTGGAGGTCAGCTCCGGCAGCCCGAGCGGGCCGCGGGCGTGCAGCTTCTGGGTCGAGATCCCGATCTCGGCGCCGAACCCGAACTCGCCGCCGTCGGTGAAGCGGGTGGAGGCGTTCACCATCACCGCGGCCGAGTCGACGCCCGCGGTGAACGCCGCGATGGCGGCGGCGGAGTCGGCGACGATCGCCTCGGTGTGCCCGGTGCTCCACCGCGCGATGTGCTCCAGGGCCTGCGGGAGGTCGTCGACGACGCGCACGGCCATGTCCATCGACAGGTACTCGGTGGCCCAGTCCTCGTCGGTCGCCGGGACGACGGCGTCGTGCGCCGCCCGCGCGGCGTCGTCGCCGTGCAGGTCGACGCCCGAGCCGGACAGGGCCGCGAGGAGGCGGGGCAGGTGCGGGTAGCCGCGGTGGACCAGCAGCGTCTCGGCGCTGTTGCAGACGCTGACCCGGGAGGTCTTGGAGTTGAGCACCACCGACTCGGCGATCTCGGGGTCGGCGGAGGCGTCGACGTAGACGTGGACGTTGCCCTCCCCGGTCTCGATGACGGGCACCCGCGACTCGCGGACGACCCGCTGGATCAGCGAGGCGCCACCCCGCGGGATCACGACGTCGACGAGGCCGCGGGCGTCCAGCAGCTCGCCGACCGACGCCCGGTCGGCCGGCAGCAGCTCGACGAAGCCGGCCGGCAGGCCCGCCTTCTCCCCCGCCTCGGTGAGGACGGCGACCAGCGCGGTGTTGGTGCCGAACGCCGACGCCGAGCCGCGCAGCAGGGCCGCGTTGCCGCTCTTGAGGCAGAGCCCCGCGGCGTCGACGGTCACGTTGGGCCGCGCCTCGTAGACGATGCCCACGACGCCCAGGGGCACGCGGACCTGCGTGAGCTCCAGCCCGTTGGGCAGCCGCGAGCCGCGGACGACGTCGCCCACCGGGTCGGGCAGTGCGACCAGCTGGCGCAGCGCGTCGGCCACCCCGGCGATGCGTGCCGGGTCCAGCCGGAGCCGGTCGAGCACCGAGGCCGGGGTGCCGGCGGCAGCCGCGGCGTCGACGTCGGCGGCGTTCGCGCTCAGGATCTCGTCGGTGCGCTCGACCAGGGCCTCCGCCATCGCGGTGAGGGCGGCGTCCTTGGCGTCGCTCGGCAGGGTGCGCAGCACCCGGGCGGCCGCCTTCGCGCGGAGCGCGGCGGCACCGATCAGCGGCAGCTCAGCAGCGTCGGACACGCCCGCGAGCCTACGCGGGCGGGCGCCCCCGTTCCGCCGGTCAGGGGCGTGGGACCACCCATCGTGGCATATGCGAGAATGATTCTCATGCGCACCGCTCCCCGCCGCTGGACCGCACTGACCGCCGTCGCCGCCGCCGCGGTGCTGACAGCAGGGTGCGGCGGCGGCAGCGGGGACGACGCCGCGACCGACGGCCTCACCGTGGTCGCCGGCTTCTACCCGCTGGAGTGGGCCGCCGAGCGCGTCGGCGGCGACCGGGCCTCCGTGTCGTCCCTGACCCCCGCGGGCGCCGAGGCCCACGACCTGGAGCTCGCCCCGCGCGACGTCGCCGCCATCGGCGAGGCCGACCTCCTCGTCTACCTGGAGGGCTTCCAGCCGGCGCTGGACGAGGCCGCCGGGTCGGAGGCCGGTGACGCCGCGTGGAACGCGGGCGACGCGGCCGACCTGGTCGAGGGAGACCACCACGGCCACGCCGAGGAGAAGCACGCCGAGGAGGAGCACGCCGAGGACGAGCACGGGCACGACCACGGCGACGAGGCCGTCGACCCGCACTTCTGGCTGGACCCCACGCGGCTGGCCGCCGTCGGCGACGCCCTGGCCGAGCGGTTCACCGAGCTCGACCCGGACGGCGCCGCCGCCTACGAGGAGAACGCGGCCGCGCTGCGGGCCGACCTCGAGGAGCTCGACGCCGAGATGGAGGCCGGGCTGGCGACCTGCGCGGTCGACACCCTGGTGACCAGCCACGAGGCCTTCGGCTACCTCGCCGAGCGCTACGGTCTCGAGGTGGTCGGCATCAGCGGCCTGAGCCCGTCGCAGGAGCCGAGCCCCGCCCAGCAGGCGGAGATCGCCGACCTCGTCCGGGACCGCGGCATCACGACCGTCTACAGCGAGACCCTGGTCGACCCCGCCGTCGCCGAGACGGTGGCGGAGGAGGCCGGGGCGCGGGTCGCCGTCCTCGACCCGATCGAGGGGCTGACGGACGAGTCCGCCGGCGAGGACTATCTGCAGGTGATGCGCGCCAACCTCGCCACGCTCCAGGAAGGCCAGTCCTGTTCATGACCGACCGCTCTCCCGCCGACGGCCCCGCCGTCCGGCTGCGGGACGCCAGCATCGGCTACGACGACGTCCCGATCGTCACCCGCGTCGACCTGACCGTGCAGCGGGGTGAGGCGGTCGCGGTCCTCGGGTCCAACGGGTCCGGCAAGACGACCCTCGCCCGCGGGATGCTGGGCCTGGCGACCGTGCTGGGCGGCGAGGTGGAGCTCCTCGGCGCCCCGGTCGGCCGGCTGCGCGAGCGCGGCCGGGTCGGCTACGTGCCCCAGCGGCACACCGTGAGCGGCGCGGTGCCCGCGACCGTCCGCGAGGTGGTCTCTGTGGGCCGCCTCGCCCGGCGGGGCCTGTTCCGCCGGCTCGGCGCCGCCGACCGCGTGGCCGTCGGCGAGGCGGTCGCCGCCGTCGGGCTCGCCGACCGCATGGAGGAGCCGGTGGCCTCGCTCTCCGGCGGGCAGCAGCGGCGGGTCCTGGTCGCACGCGCCCTGGCCGCCCAGCCGGAGCTGTTGGTCATGGACGAGCCGACTGCGGGCGTGGACGCGGCGAGCCAGCAGGCGCTGGCCGAGGTGCTCGCCCGCGTCTCGGCCGCCGGCACGACCCTGCTGGTGGTCACCCACGAGACCGGCCCGCTGAGCGGCGTCCTCACCCGCGCCGTCGTCGTGGACCAGGGGCACATCCGGTACGACGGCCCGCTCACCGGCGCCGAGCCGGCCACCGGCCACGGCGACCACCACTGCGGCCCGGGCGAGGAGCCCGTCCGGGCGGGCTACCGCCTGGACCAGCCCACCGTGTCGACGCGCCCCGTGCGCCTGGGCGGAGGGCGCTGACGTGGAGGTCCTCGAGTACGGCTTCATGCAGCGTGCGCTGCTGGCGTCCCTGCTGGTCGGGCTGGTCGCCCCCGCGGTGGGCATCTTCCTGGTCCAGCGCCGGCTGTCGCTGCTCGGCGACGGGCTGGGGCACATCGCCCTGACCGGCGTGGCGATCGGGGTCCTGACCTCGACCGCGCCGGTGGGGGCGGCCCTGGTCGCCGCCGTCCTCGGTGCGGTCCTGATCGAGCTCGTCCGGGCCCGTGGCCGCACCAGCGGTGACGTCGCGCTCGCGGTGCTCTTCTACGGCGGCATCGCCGGCGGCGTGGTGCTGCTCAGCCTCGCCCCGCGCGGCCAGGCGACCAACCTGGAGTCCTACCTCTTCGGCGCCATCACCACGACCAGCGGCGACGACCTCGTCGTCTTCTCCGTCATCGCCCTGCTCGTGCTCGCCGTCGTCGGCCTGCTGGGCCAGCGGCTCTACGCGGTGAGCGACGACGAGGAGTACGCCCGCGCCGTGGGGCTGCCGGTGCTGGCCCTCAACATCGTGCTGGCCGCCCTCGTCGCGTCGACCGTCGTGCTCTCCATGCGGGTGGTCGGCCTGCTGCTCATCAGCGCGCTGATGATCGTGCCGAGCGCGGTGGCGCAGCTGCTCGCCCGCAGCTTCCGGCAGGCCCTGTTCCTCGCCTGCGGCATCGGGCTGGTCGTCAGCGTCTCGGGCACGACGGCGTCGTACTACACCGGCACCCCGTCGGGCGGCACCATCGTGCTGCTGGCGATCGCCCTCTTCCTCGTGGTCGCCGCCGCGGTGGCGCTGCGCGAGGCCACCGCCCGCCGGCGGCACCGGCGGCGCGGCGAGGTGCACGCAGCCCACCCGCACGAGCACGGCGAGGGCTGCGGCCACCGCCCGGTCCCGCACGGGGACCACGTCGACTACGACCACGACGGGCACCTGCACGCCCCGCACCTGACCGCTGCCGGCGTCCACTACGACGAGCACGGCGTCGAGGTCCCGGCCCCCGGCGCAGGGCAGCGGTGAGCGCCCCCGGGCAGGCGGAGGGTGCGGCCCGGCGGCCCAGCCGGCAGCGTGACGCCGTCCTGGGCCTGCTGGAGGAGCTCGACGGCTTCCGCAGCGCCCAGGACCTGCACACCCTGCTCCGCGAGCGGGGCGACACCGTGGGGCTGGCGACGGTGTACCGCGCCCTGCAGGCCCTGGTCGACGACGGGCTGCTCGACGTGCTGCGCGGGCCGGACGGCGAGGCCGGGTACCGGCGGTGCTCGCCGAGCCACCACCACCACCTCGTCTGCCGCTCCTGCGGGCTGACCGTCGAGGTCGCGGCCCCTCCGGTCGAGCGCTGGACGGCGCGGGTCGCGGCGGAGCACGGCTTCGCCGACGTGCGGCACGACCTCGAGGTGTTCGGCACCTGCCGCGGCTGCGCGGCCCGGCGCGGCTGAGCTCAGCCGCCGGCGGGGCCGATCCGCATCGGCGGCCCGATGGTCGCCTCAGCGGGCACGAGCGTGGCCGGCAGCCCGGCGTCGGGCTCGCCCGAGGGGCCCGGCCCGCCCTCCCGCACCCAGGCGGCGAGCGCTGCGGCCCGCTCGGCGTCCTGGACCCCGGACAGCCACACGGTCGGCCCCGAGCACCCGTCCTCGCCTCGCCGGTGGGCCACCGCCGCCACCGCGGCGAGCCCGCAGGGCCCGAGGCAGCCGGCGGTGACCAGGACCGCCCCCCGCGTGCTGCGCACCGCCTCCCCCACGGCGCCGACCGTCCGCGCGCGGGCGACCGCGCAGGCAGTGCCGAGGCACAGGGCGACCACGGGCCCACCGGCCGGCGGGCTCACCGGAGGAGCCCCCGCTCGTACGCCCGGCACGAACGGGTGCGGGACCGGGAGGTGCGTCGCTTCGGTACGGCCACCGCTCAGCCCTCCGCCCGCGTGCCGTAGCGGCGGTGGAACCGCTCCACGCGACCGGCCGTGTCGAGCACGCGCTGGGTGCCCGACCACAGCGGGTGCGACGAGGCGCTGACGTCGACGACGACGAGCGGGTAGGTCTGACCGTCCAGCTCGACGGTCTGGTCGGCCGGCACCGTGGACCTGGTCCGGTACGTGGCTCCGGTGCCGGCGTCGCGGAAGACGACGGTGCGGTACTCGGGGTGGATGCCTCGGCGCATCAGGAACGGTCCTCTCGGTCGGTGGTGGATGCGGTCCGGTCGTCGGCCGGCGGTGTCCCCTCGCAGGGGTCCTCGTGCCAGGCACCGAAGGGGTCGCCGAGCTCCCGCCACACCTCGGGCCCGGCGGCCAGCTCGTCGTCGGTGAGCAGCGCCGCGTCGAGGGCCTCGATGACCGCCACGCCTGGCTGCCGGTGGGAGAGCACCACCAGCTCGGTGTGCCGGTCCCCGTGCAGCGGGTCCCAGCGGAGCGCGGCCGCGACCCGGCGTTCCGGGGCGACCTGGTCCCAGGCGGGGCCGTCGTCGGGCAGGGTGGCCAGCCAGGGTCCGGCGTCACCGATGCGGAGCCCCTGGCCGGCGGACTCCAGCCAGAGGGCGCGGTCGTGCCGGGTGGCCAGCCAGAGCCGCCCCCGGCTGCACACCACGCCCTCCAGGAGCACGTCCAGGGCCTCGTGGAACCGCTCCGGGTGGAAGGGCCGGGTGGAGCCGAACCGGACGATGCTCACGCCGACGTCCTCCCCGACCGGCGGCATGCCCGGCAGCAGCGGGTCGTCGACGGAGGTCGGCCGGCCACGCCGGGCACCCGGGCCGAGGGCCGCGAGCAGCCGCTCCGGCCCCACGCTCACGTCGCACCGGGGCGTCCCGGAGACGAGGCGGTCGAGGACCGCGTCCAGCCGGGCACGGGTCCACGCGTCGACGTGCCGGCCGGCCACCAGGAGGCCGTCGGCGAAGGCCACCTGGCCGAGGGCGACCTGGGCGAGGCTCCGCTCGTCGTCCGGCATGGCAGCGAGCCCGCGGTCGACGAGGTCGTCCCCCGAGGTCACGTCGTCCAGCCAGGTGCGGCCGTCGACGACGGCCAGGACGCCGGCGACCTCGACGTGGTCCCCGGCGGTGGACGTGGCGCCGCCCTCGTCGTCGAGCAGCAGGTTCCCGATGGCCCAGCAGAGGTGCTCCGGCTCCAGCGCGGGGTCCAGCCGCAGCACGATGCGCTGGACCGACGCGCGTCGGCCCAGCTCGCGGAGCAGCGGCAGCAGGTCGAGGCGGAGCGTGCAGGACAGGCACCCGTGGGCGAGCTCCACGGCGGTGCGGTCCTCGACGACCAGCCCTGCGGAGCGGCGCGCGACGGTCCTGACCACGACGCCCTGACCGAGCTGGCCCACGTCGTGGTGGACGACGACCGTGCCGGGCCGGTCGAGCAGGTCCCTGCTCACCCGGCCGCAGTGCGCGGCGTCCAGGCCGGTGACGACGACCAGAGGGGTGCGGCGGTTCTCCATGCCACCACCCTAACGTGAAGTGGGAATTATTCTCATCTAGGGTCCCTGCACGCCCTGGGACGGACCGGGGCCCGACCCATGGAGGTGCCATGGCCACCTACTGCGAGGTGGCCGGCCGGCGACCGAGCTTCGGCAAGACGGTCAGCCACTCCCACCGGCGGACCACCCGCCGGTTCGACCCCAACCTGCAGCGGAGGCGCTTCTTCCTGCCCAGCGAGGACCGGTGGATCCGGCTGACCGTCTCGGCCAAGGGGATCAGGACGATCGACGCCCAGGGCATCGAGGCCGTGGTCGCCCGGCTGCGCACCACCGACCCCGACGTGCGGCGCCGGCTCGGCCCCGGACGGACCGCCTGATGGCCCGGTCGACCGACATCCGCCCGGTCATCAGGCTCACGTCGACCGCCGGGACCGGATACACGTACGTGACCCGGAAGAACCGGCGCAACGACCCCGACCGGCTCGTGCTCCGCAAGTACGACCCGGTGGTCCGCCGCCACGTCGAGTTCAGGGAGGAGCGCTGAGATGGCCAAGACGTCGAAGGTCGTCCGCGACCGGCAGCGCCGCGAGGTGGTCGCCCGCTACGCCGAGCGCCGTGCCGAGCTCAAGGAGGTCCTGCGCACCGCCGCCACGACCGCGGAGCGCGCCGATGCGCTGCGGTCCCTGCAACGCCTCCCCCGCGACGCGAGCCCTACCCGGCTGCGCAACCGCGACGTCGCCGACGGCCGCCCGCGCGGGCACCTGCGGAAGTTCGGCCTCTCGCGGGTCCGCTTCCGCCAGATGGCGCACGCCGGTGAGCTGCCCGGTATCCGGAGGAGCAGCTGGTGACCGCGCAGCGGCCGCCGGCCCGGCGGAGGGCGCGACTCGACGGGCCGGTGAGCTGGCACGACGTCGCGACCCTCCGGGCGTTCCTGTCCGACCGGGGCAAGATCCGTAGCCGCCGGGTGACCGGCCTCGACCCCCAGCAGCACCGGCAGGTCACGACGGCGATCAAGAACGCCCGGGAGATGGCCCTGCTCCCCTACCCCACGAGGGGGCGCTGACGACCGGCCGCTGGGCCTCCGGAGCGCCGCCCCGGACGGCTCAGCGGTTCCGCAGCGCGCGCAGGGCGGACTTCCGCGCCTCGCCGGTGAGCCGGTCGAGGAAGAGCTTGCCGTCGAGGTGGTCCACCTCGTGCTGCAGGCACCGGGCCAGCAGCCCGCTGCCCTCCACGCGCACCGGCTCGCCGTTCAGGTCCACGCCCTCGACGACCGCGTGCATGGCGCGGACCGTGGGCGCCCAGATGCCGGGGACGGAGAGGCAGCCCTCGTCGCCGTCCTGCGTCTCCTCCGACAGCTCCACGATCCGCGGGTTCACCACGTGCCCGATCACGCCGTCGACGTTGTACGAGAACGCGCGCTTGCCGACGCCGATTTGGTTCGCCGCCAGGCCTGCCCGCCCGGGGTGGTCCACCGTCTCGAGCAGGTCGCGGACCAGCGCGGCCAGCTCTCGGTCGAACGAGCGCACCTCGTCGGTCGGGGTGCGCAGCACGGGGTCACCGACTTCGCGGATGGGGCGGATCGTCACCGGGTCAGTCTCTCAGCCGCCCGTCACGGGTCAGCGCAGACGTCCGACCAGCACCATCTCGTCGCGGTGCACGACCTCGCGCCGGTGCTCCGGAGGCAGGTCCCCGGTCTTGCGGCCCAGCAGCGCCGGCATCTCCCGGGCGTCGTAGGCCACCAGCCCGCGGGCAACCACCACACCGTCGGGGCCGACCAGCTCGACCGGGTCGTCGGCGAGGAACTCCCCCGCGACACCGGTGATGCCCGCGGCCAGCAGCGAGGCGTGCCGCTCCCGCACCGCGGTCACCGCACCGGCGTCCAGGATCAGCCGGCCCCGGGGGCGGCTGGCGTAGCGCAGCCAGAACTGCCGCGCGCTGGGCCGCTTCCCCATCGGGGCGAACAGCGTGCCCACCCGGTCGCCGGCGAGCGCGCCCGCCGCCTGGGGCGTGGAGGTGACGACGACGGGGACCCCGGCGTGCGCGGCGATGAACGCCGCCTCCACCTTGGTCGCCATGCCGCCGGTGCCCACGCCGTTGCGGCTGGCCGAGCCGAGCGTGACCGAGGCCAGGTCGCTGCGGCCGCGGACGGTGTCGACCAGCTCGGCCGGGCCCGTGCGGGGGTCGCCGTCGTAGACGCCGTCGACGTCGGACAGCAGCACCAGCGCCTCCGCCCTCGCGACGTGCGCGACGAGGGCGGCGAGCCGGTCGTTGTCGCCGAACCGGATCTCCTCGGTGGCCACGGTGTCGTTCTCGTTGACCACCGGGAGCACCCCGAGGTCCAGCAGCCGGTCCACGGTCTGGCGGGCGTTGCGGTAGTGGCTGCGGCGGGTGAGGTCGTCGGCGGTGAGCAGCACCTGGCCCACGGTGATCCCGTGCCGGCCGAACGCGTCGGCGTAGGTCTGGACCAGCCGCAGCTGCCCCACGCTGGCCGCCGCCTGGGCCGTGGCCAGGTCGCGCGGGCGGCCGTCGATCCCCAGCGGCGCGAGCCCGGCCGCGATGGCGCCGGAGGAGACCAGCACCACCTGGCGGCCCGACGCCCGGACGGCGGCGAGGACGTCGACCAGCGCGGTGAGCCGGTCGGCGTCCAGCCCGCCGGGCAGCGTGGTCAGCGACGAGGAGCCAACCTTGACCACGACGCGGCCCGCACCGGCGATCTCCGGGCGCGCGGGGACAGCGGTGGGGGCCTGCGCGGTCACCGCTCGCCGTCCACCAGCACGTCGTCGGCCATGTCCCCGTCCGTCTCGTCCTCGACGTCGTCGTCCGCGTGGTCGAGGACGTCGACGCCCTCCAGGTCCTCGTCGGTCCAGCCCTGCTCGCCGGCCTCGAACGGCATCCGGCGGGCCTGCTTGGCCGCCAGCCGCTCGGCGGCGCCGATGCGGCGGTTGTCCTCGAGGCGGTTGTCGGTGCCACGACCACCCAGGCCCGCCGACTCCTCGGCGGTGAGGGTGCCGGCCGGCAGCGTCGGGGACCAGTCGAAGGTGACCCCGCCGATGGTGACGGCGTCGCCCTCGCGGGCCCCGGCCTTGGCCAGCTCCTCCTCGACGCCCAGCCGGTTGAGCCGGTCGGCGAGGAAGCCCACGGCCTCGTCGTTGGTGAAGTCGGTCTGGCGCACCCAGCGCTCCGGCTTGACGCCGCGGACCACGAAGCCCTCCGGGTCCTCGGGGTCGCGCTCGACGGTGAAGCCCGTGTCGTCGACCGCGCGCGGGGTGAGCGTGATGCGCACCGGCTCGGGCGCCGGCAGCGAGGCGCGGTGCTCCTCGACGGCGCGGGCCAGGGCGTAGCCGAAGGCGCTGAGCCCCTCCCCCGTGACGGCGCTGATCGGGTACACCTCGAGGCCACGGGCCTCGAGGGCGCCGCGGACGAGGTCCACCAGCTCCCGGCCGTCGGGCACGTCGATCTTGTTGAGGACGGCGATGCGCAGCCGGCCCACGAGGTCCAGCTCGTCGCCGCCGTACTCGGCCAGCTCGTGCTCGAGCGCGTCGATGTCGGTCTCGGGGTCGCGGCCGGGCTCCATCGTGGCCATGTCGACCACGTGCACCAGGACGGCGCAGCGCTCGACGTGCCGCAGGAACTGCACGCCCAGGCCCTTGCCCGCCGACGCCCCGGGGATGAGGCCGGGGACGTCGGCCATCGTGTAGACCGTGTCGCCCGAGCGGACCACGCCGAGGTTGGGCACCAGCGTGGTGAACGGGTAGTCGGCGATCTTCGGCCGCGCCGCCGACATGGCCGCGACCAGGGAGGACTTGCCGGCGGAGGGGAAGCCGACCAGGCCGACGTCGGCGATGCTCTTCAGCTCGATGACGGCGTCGAACGCCTCGCCCGGCTCGCCGAGCAGCGCGAAGCCGGGGGCCTTGCGACGGGCGTTGGCCAGCGCGGCGTTGCCGAGCCCGCCCTTGCCGCCGTGCGCGAGGACGACGCGGGTGCCCGCGCCCATGAGGTCGGCGATGACCCGGCCGTCGGACGTGCTCACGACGGTGCCCTCGGGGACGCGCAGGACGCGGTCCTCGCCGCGGGCGCCGTGCCGGTTGCTGCCGGCGCCGGGGCGGCCGTTCGCGGCCTTCTGGTGCGGCCGGTGGTGGAAGTCCAGCAGGGTGTGCACGTTGGGGTCGACCTCGAGGACGACGTCGCCGCCGTCCCCGCCGTTGCCCCCGTCGGGCCCACCGAGCGGCTTGTACTTCTCGCGGTGCACCGAGGCCACGCCGTGCCCGCCGTTCCCGGCGGCGACGTGGATGGTGACGCGGTCGACGAAGGCGGCCATCAGTCAGCTACTCGCGAAACGCCACGAGCGCACGGGCACAAGGCCCGTGCGCTCGTGAAGCGGATCGTTCGAGTGCTCAGGCCTCGACCGCGGAGATGGAGACGGTCTTGCGTCCCCGCCGCGTGCCGAAGGTCACGGCGCCGGCAGCGAGCGCGAACAGCGTGTCGTCGCTGCCGCGGCCGACGCCCAGGCCCGGGTGGAAGTGGGTGCCGCGCTGGCGGACGATGATCTCGCCGGCCTTCACGACCTGGCCACCGAAGCGCTTGACGCCGAGGCGCTGAGCGTTCGAGTCGCGGCCGTTGCGGGAGGACGAGGCGCCCTTCTTGTGTGCCATGTCAGCGTCAGCCCTTCGAGATGTCGCGGACCACGACGCTGGTCAGGGGCTGACGGTGCCCCTGCCGCTTGTGGTAGCCGGTCTTGTTCTTGAACTTGTGGATGTGGATCTTCGGGCCCTTGCCGTGCTCGAGGATCTCACCGGTCACGGTCACCTTGGCCAGGGCCGCGGCGTCGCTGGTGACGGTGTCGCCGTCCACCAGCAGGATGGCCGGGAGAGCGACCTTGTCGCCCGCCGCACCGGCCAGGCGGTTGATCGTGAACGTGTCGCCCACGGCCACCTTGTGCTGGCTGCCGCCGGCCTTCACCACTGCGTACACCACTGACTCCTCGTTCGCTTCTACGTCAAGCTCTGTGTCCGGCGCGCACGACCGGAGCAGGTGCCGGGTGCTTGGACGGGCTGCGCACGCCGTCCCGGCGGCACCCGGAGGCGCCTGCGCGGGGGCGCAGCAACCCGACCAGCGTACCCGAGCGGCCCGCGGCCGGTCGACACGCCCTGGTTGTGGTCCTGCTGACCCGGGTCGCCGCCCTACGCGGGCGGGCCTGCGGGTCGGCTGGCTGCCCGGCGGCGACGCGGCCGGGACGCGGCGGCGGGTGCCGCGACGTCCTCGGCAGCGGGCACCACCGGCGTACCGGCGCCTGCCTCGGCACCGGCGTCGGTGCTGTGCGCGACCCCGTCCGGGGTCACGTCCGCCGCCGTCGTGGCGGGGGTGATCGGCACCGCGTCCTGCTCCGGGGCCTCCACCGCCGCGACCTCGCCGGCCGGCA
The DNA here is from genome assembly GCF_004571075.1 of Blastococcus sp. TF02A-35. Classification (GTDB taxonomy): domain Bacteria; phylum Actinomycetota; class Actinomycetes; order Mycobacteriales; family Geodermatophilaceae; genus Blastococcus. The sequence continues at coordinate 2,529 of NZ_SPQP01000031.1, read as the reverse complement.
GCACGTCGTCGGCCTCGACCGGGGCCGCTGCCTCGGGCTGGGCCTCGGGCTGGGTCCCGGGCTGGGTCCCGGGCTGGGTCTCCGCCTCGGGCTCCGCGACCGGCTCCACCGGCTGCTCGGCCGGCGGTGCGACGTCCTCCACCGTCTCGGCGGAGCCGTCGGCGGCCGGCTCGGCCGGCGCGCCCTCGTCCCCCCGGGCGCCGGCGAGCACGGCGGCGTCCTCGGCGGCGCGGTCCTCGCCGGACTGGCCGCGGTTGCGCCGGCCCCGGTTGCGACGCCCGCCGCTGCGCGGCGTGCCCTCGGACGGCTCGGCCTCGGTGGTCGGCTCCGGCGCGGCCTCGGCGGTCACCTCGGCGTCGTCCCCGGCCGTGTCCTTGGCCGGGTCCTTGGCGGCGTCCCGGCCCTGGTCCCTGTTCTGGTCCCGGCCCTGGTCCCTGTTCTGGTCCCGGCCCTGGTCCTTGCCGCCGCCGCCGCCGCGGTTGCGGCCGCCACCGGAGTCCTTGGCGCCCCCGCCGGAGTCCTTCCCGCCGCCGTTGCCGCCACCGTTGCCCCGGCGCTTCTCGTCCACCGGGTCGGTGCTGACGATGATCCCGCGCCCGCGGCAGTGCTCGCAGGACTCGGAGAAGACCTCCAGCAGGCCCTGGCCCACGCGCTTGCGGGTCATCTGGACCAGGCCCAGCGAGGTGACCTCGGCGACCTGGTGCTTGGTGCGGTCGCGGCCCAGGCACTCGGTGAGCCGGCGCAGCACGAGGTCGCGGTTGCTCTCCAGCACCATGTCGATGAAGTCGATGACGATGATGCCGCCGATGTCGCGCAGCCGGAGCTGGCGGACGATCTCCTCCGCGGCCTCCATGTTGTTGCGCGTGACGGTCTGCTCCAGGTTGCCGCCGGAGCCGGTGAACTTGCCGGTGTTGACGTCGACGACGGTCATCGCCTCGGTCCGGTCGATCACCAGCGAGCCGCCCGAGGGCAGCCACACCTTGCGGTCCAGCGCCTTGGCCAGCTGCTCGTCGATGCGCAGGTCGCGGAAGGCGTCGCCCTCCCCGGTGTAGCGGGTGAGCCGCTCGGTCAGCTCGGGGCTGACGTGCGCCACGTAGGCCTCGACGGTGTCCCAGGCGTCGTCGCCCTGGACCACGAGCTCCTTGAAGTCCTCGTTGAAGACGTCGCGGATGACGCGGATCGCCAGGTCCGGCTCGCCGTAGAGCAGGGTCGGCGCGTTCGACGTCGACTCCGACTTCTGCTTGATGACCTCCCACTGGGCGGTCAGCCGGTTGACGTCGCGGGTCAGCTCCTCCTCCGAGGCGCCCTCCGCGGCGGTCCGGATGATCACGCCGGCGTCCTCGGGGACGATCCGCTTGAGGATGTCCTTGAGCCGCTGGCGCTCGGTGTCGGGCAGCTTGCGGCTGATCCCCGTCATCGAGCCGCCCGGCACGTAGACCAGGAAGCGGCCGGGCAGGTTGATCTGCTGGGTCAGCCGGGCGCCCTTGTGGCCGATCGGGTCCTTGGTGACCTGCACCAGGATCTTGTCGCCGGACTTGAACGCGGTCTCGATCGAGCGCTGCTTGCCCGAGAGGCCCGCGGCGTCCCAGTTGACCTCGCCGGCGTACAGGACGGCGTTGCGGCCCTTGCCGATGTCGACGAACGCCGCCTCCATGCTGGGCAGCACGTTCTGCACCCGGCCGAGGTAGACGTTGCCGGCGAAGGACGTCGCCGACGCCTGGGTCACGTAGTGCTCGACGAGGATGTCGTCCTCGAGGACGGCGATCTGCGTCCGCTCGCCCCGCTGCCGGATGACCATCTTGCGGTCCACGGCCTCGCGACGGGCCAGGAACTCGGCCTCGGTCAGGATCGGCTGGCGACGGCGCCCGGTGTCCCGGCCGTCGCGGCGGCGCTGGCGCTTGGCCTCGAGCCGGGTGGAGCCGGTGATGCCGCGGACGTCGTCGTCGCTGGTGCTGCGGCCGTTGCGGCCGGCGCGCTCCGGGCGGTCGTCGTCGTCGGTGTCGTCGGAGGCGTCGTCCCCGCCCGAGCTGCCGCTGCGACGGCGACGGCGGCGCCGGCGGCGGGTGCTCGAACCGCTCGCGGACTCGTCGCCCTCGGCGTCGTCGTCGGAGTCACCCGGCTCGTCGGCGGGGTCGGTGTCCTCGTCCTCGTCCTGGTCGGTGTCGACGGGGCGCTCGTCGGTCTCGTCGTCGGAGTCCGCGGTGTCCTCGCCGCTGCGGCCGCGGCCACGGCCGCGACGGCCCCGGCGACGGCGGCGGCTGCCCGACGAGCCGCCCTCCTCGCGGTCCTCGGCGGAGTCGCGGTCCTCGGTGTCGTCGCCCTGCTCGTCCTCGACGTCGGCCGCCTCGGCCTCGGGCTGCTCCTCGGCCGGGCGGCGGCCGCGGGAGCGGCTGCGGCGGGATCACTCCCAGCTGCGGTACGCCGAGATCGACCGCGTGGTGGCCGAGCACGTCGCGCGCAGCACCGGCGAGGACCCCGCCGGCCTGCTGCCGCGGCTGGTGGCCGCCAGCACCCGGGCCGCGGCCACCA
>NZ_SPQP01000030.1 GCF_004571075.1 Blastococcus sp. TF02A-35 | reverse complement strand
CGCATCTGGTCCGGGATCGAGACCGGCGAGCCGCACCTGTTCGCCGCCAGCATCGCCAAGCACCTCGAGGACTCCCCGGTCGACCGGGTCCTCGGCTCGCTGCACTCCCTGGCCGACGAGGGCCGCCCGGGCGGCGTCGGCGTGCGCCCCGAGCTGCTCGGCCTCGCGCGCGGCCGCCACCACGTAGGGGACGGCGTCGGCCGCGGTGGACGGCCCGGCGGCGGCCACGGCGTGGTGCGCCAGGGCCGTCGCGTCCGCGCCCCGCTCGCGCAGCGCCCGCAGCGCCGCCGAGTGCACGCGCGCGCGGCGCATCAGCGGCAGGTCCTCGTACAGGGTGTCGCGCACCAGCGCGTGGCTGAACCGGACCTGGCCGGGGGCGGGCTCGTCCAGCAGCCCCGCGAGCACCGCGGTCTCCAGGGCGTCGAGCAGCTCGTCGGGGTCCCGGCCCACCACGGCGGCGAGCAGGTCGACGTCGACGTCGCGGCCGAGCACCGCCGCCTGCCGCAGCGCCGTCACCGCCGGCGCGGGCAGCCGCTCGACCCGCCGCCGCAGCACGTCGCGCACGCCGGCGGGCACGGTCGTCCGCCCCGCCGCCGCGCCCTCCGAGACGATGAGCCGGCTGAGCTCGCGGACGAACAACGGGTTGCCGCCGGTGCGCTCGCGCAGCAGCGCGACGACGTCGCCGGTCGGCTCGAGCCCGGAGTCGCGGGCGATGCGGGCCACCCCGGCCTCGTCCAGACCGCCGAGGGACAGGTGCGCCGCGCTCGCCGCGGTGAGCGCGGCGCGGGTGGCGGCCAGCGCGTCCCCGCCCTCGGTGGAGCGGAAGGTGGCGAGCACCAGGACCGGGGTGCCGGAGAGCTCGCCGACCACCTGGCGGAGCAGCTGCAGGGTGAGCCCGTCGGCGCGGTGGACGTCGTCCAGCACGACGAGCAGCGGGCGCTCGCGGGTGGTGGTCGCCAGCCGGTCGGCCACCGCCCGGGCCAGCCAGAACGGGCTCTCGGCCTCGGGGAGCCCGCCGAGCACCTCGTGCCAGGGCCAGGCCGGGGGCGCACCCTCCACCTCGGGGCAGCGGCCCCAGGCCACCTGCCAGCCTCGCTCCCGCAGCGCCGAGGCGGCCGCGTCGACGAGGGTCGTCTTGCCGGCGCCGGGCTCGCCGTCGACCCAGGCGACGCGCGCGCCCGAGCCGCGGGCGAGGGCCAGCAGCTGGTCGAGCTCGGCGGTCCGGCCGAGGGAGACGGCCGGTGCCGGGGGAGGCGCGGCGCGGGTGGGCGCGGGTGCCGGGGAGGGCCGCGCGTCGAGCGACGGGTCGTGGTCGAGCAGCGCGGCCTCCAGCTCGCGCAGCTCCCGTCCCGGGTCGACGCCGAGCTCCTCGGCCAGGTGGGCACGCGCCCTGCGGAGGACGGCGAGGGCGTCGCCCTGACGGCCGCTGCGGTACAGCGCGAGGGCCAGCAGCCGGACCGGCCGCTCCCGGCCGGGGTGGTCGTGCAGCAGCCGTTCCAGCTGGGGGACGACCGCGCCGGCCCGCCCCAGCTCGAGGTCGGCCTCCGCGCGCGCCTCCAGCGCGACGAGCCGCAGCTCCTCGAGTCGGGCGACCTCCGGCGCGGCCCAGGAGGTGTCGGCGACCTCGGCGTAGGCGGGGCCCGACCAGCAGCCCAGCGCCCGGTCGAGCAGCCCCCGGCGGGTGCCGGCGTCGGCCTCGGCCTGCGCGGCGGTCAGCAGGTCCTCGAACCGCCAGGCGTCGACCGCCTCGCGGGGCAGCTGCAGCGCGTACCCGGGCGGGCGGCTGACCAGGACGGCGGCGGCGCTGCGGGTACGGCGGCCGGGCTCCAGCGCGCGGCGCAGGTGGGACACGTGCACCTGCAGCGAGGCCAGCGCCTTGGGCGGCGGCTCGCCCTCCCACAGGTCGTCGACGATCCGGTCGGTCGAGACGACGTGACCGCCGGCGACCACCAGACGGGCGAGCACTGAGCGCTGCCGGGGGCCGCCGAGCGCGGCGGGCCCGCCGCCGACCGTGACCTGCAGCGGGCCGAGGACCGACACCGCCACGGGCGGCTGGTCGGGGAGCGGGCGAGCCATGGCGGGCAAGAACCTAGCCCAGCGACGAGCCGGGCGGACCTCGATCCGCGCGCCGACGAGGTGCCTCGGCCGCCACACCCGCCTCATCTGCAACAGTTGTACCAACTGGTTCCGGATCTCTGGATTTCCGGAACTAGCTTTGGCAGGGTGTGACGTGTCCGACACACCGGGTCAACGGGGACTCTGTGAGCGGTCTTGGTGAGGAGATGTTTCTCGTGGGAATGAAGCGCATCCTGGGCGCCGGTGCGGCTGTCACCGCCGCCCTGCTGACGGCCGTGCCGGCGACCGCGCAGGCGGCGGCGACGAGCTGCATCAACGGCACGTCCACCGGTCACTACCAGTACATCGGTGGGAACGGCGGCGCCTACATCAACGACAACACGGCCTGGCGGTTCCGGGCGCAGCAGATGACCCAGACCGGCGTCTTCTACGTCGGCGTCTTCTCGGGCGACAACGCCACCGGGTTCATCGCGCAGCGCGACAACGACCCGGAGGCGACGGTCGGCTGGGTCGGCTGGTGGAGCACCGGCAACATCCCGTCGCTCGCGAACAGCGAGAAGGTCACGAACTACGGGGCCGGCCAGAACTTCTACTACGACCGCTCCTGCACCCGCGTCTGACGATGGGAACCGGAACCACGACCGGTGCCAGGGCGGCCACGCGCCGCCCTGGCACCACCCGTCGCGCCCTCGTCCTGCTCGCCGCCCTGCTGACCACCGGCGGCTGTGCGTCAGGCTCCGGGGAGGACCCGGCATCGCCGGCTGCCTCCGCGGACGCCCCGGCGCAGTACGACTACTCGCCCGCGGGGTTCCAGGAGTGCCTCGACGACCGCGGCGTCCGGTACCGGGAGGACGACCAGGGCAGCCTCAGCCTGGTGGACCAGACCGACCCGGAGGCCCAGGGTGCCGCCGACGAGTGCCAGCAGCTGACCACGCGGCCCGTCGCCGACGGGGAGTCCGCCCGCATCAACCGGATCTCCCAGGCGATCATCGACTGCCTGGGGGCCCGCGACTACCACGTGAAGGGCGAGACGAGCGGCCACTTCGTCGACGGGACGCCCGCTCTGGGCTACTCGGTCCCGCAGGCCGAGCAGGAGTCGCCGACGTTCAAGGACGACCTCGGCGAGTGCACCCGGCTGGCGGAAGAAGCGAACCCCGAGAAGTGATGCGCGCACCCGACCGTCCCGAAGAGGTGGACACCGATGAGCAGGACGCCCGCCGTGCGCACGCGCAGGGCGCTGCAGGTCGCCGGCCTCGTGCTCGGCGTCCTGGTCGCCGGCTGCTCCACCGAGGGAGGGGCCCCGGCGGGGCAGGCCTCCGCCGAGGCCCCGTCCGGGGGGTGGACGGCTGCCGAGGTCTCCGACGTCACCGAGGTCGCCCCGTACGACGGGTCGGTCGTCGCGCGGAACGCGCTGGTCCTGTCGTCGTCGGCCGCGGGGACCGTCACGCGGGGAGCCGCGGTGGGCGAGACGCTGCACCCGGGGCAGCTGTGGCTGCACGTCGACGAGAAGCCGGTCACGGTGGCACCGGGGGCGATCCCGATGTACCGGGACCTGCTTGCCCCGCCCCCCGGCGGGCCCCCGCTCAAGGGTGACGACGTCCGCCAGCTGCAGCAGTTCCTCACCGCGGAGGGCGAGTTCGCGGGATCGGTCAACGGCGCCTTCAGCGACTCCCTGGGCCGGGCGGCCGCACGCTGGCGCGACCGGCACGGCATGGGCGACACCCCGGGGTTCGCCCGCGCCGAGCTGGCCTTCCTCGCCGGCCCCGGCCCCTGGACCGTCACCGAGGTGACCGTCGGCGTGGGGGAGGCCTTCAGCGGCGGTGAGGTGCTCACCGTGAGCTCCGGGGACCTCGCCGTCACCGTGGAGCTGGACGGGACGCCGCCCGACGGCGCGGTCTTCGCGCTCGTCCCGGTCGCCGGTGCGGGCGGCGAGGAGGTCCCGCTCACGCCGACCGGGGCGGCCACGCTGACGCCGGAGAACAAGTACGCCCTCCAGCTCGCCCCGCCGCCCGGGGCCGGCGCGCTGACCGCCGGCACGTCGGTCATCGTCGAGCAGCGCGTGGTCCTCGCGACAGGTGTGGTGACCGTCCCGGTCGCCGCCGTGCGGGTCGACGCCGCAGGGGACACCTACGTGGAGTGCCGCGGGCCCGGCGCCGGCCAGGAGCGCTGCCCCGTCGCGCTCGGGCCGACCAACGGCACCGACGTCGCGGTCACCGAGGGGCTGTCCGCGGGCACCGAGGTGGCGACCACCCCGTGAGCGCCGCACCGGGCGACGCGCTGGTCGAGCTCGCCGACGTGTCGGTCCGCTACCGCGACGACACCATCCTCGAGGACGTCACGCGCACGGTCCGCCGGGGTGACTACGTCACCGTCACCGGGCGGTCGGGAGCCGGCAAGAGCACTCTGCTCAACGTCATCGCCGGCACGGTCTTCCCCTCGTCCGGCAGCGTGCGCATCTGCGGGCACGACCTCGGCCGGAGCGGGCCGCGCACGCAGGCCCAGCGGTACGCGATCGGCTACCTGTTCCAGTCCGCGCACCTCGTCTCGTGGATGTCGGTGGCCGAGAACGTGCAGCTCGGCATGCGCTACCAGCGCGTCGCCGCGGCCGAGCGCCGGCGCCGCACGAGCGAGGCGCTGGAGGCGGTCGGTCTCGCCCACCGGACCGACCACCGGCCGACGCAGCTCTCCGGCGGCGAGCGCCAGCGTGCGGCGCTGGCCCGCTCCATCGCCCGCGACCCGGAGGTGATCCTGGCCGACGAGCCGACCGGCAACCTCGATGCAACGACTGGCGCCAGCATCATCGAGCTCATCGAGAGCCTCAGCGCCGGCCGCTGCCTCATCGTGGTCACCCACGACGAGGCGCTCGCCGCGCGCGGCACCCGCCAGTGGGTCGTCGGTGACCGCGGGGTGCGCGAGCACGTCATGGCCGCGTCGTGACCGAGGCGCTGCGCTCGCTGCTGGCGCGCCCCCGCGTGCTCGTCACCGGCATCGCCATGGTGGTCGTCGCCGTCACCGCCATGACGCTGATCCCGAGCCTCACCCACTCGGCCGGCGCCAAGCTGCTGGCCGACCTCGACGCCCTCGGGTCCGACGCCTGGCTCGTCGAGCCCCAGCCCACGCGGGACGGTCTGCCCGGCCGGCTCCCCAACGGCGCGGTCGCGCGCGCGGCGGGGCTGCCGGGGGCGTCGTCGGCCCTCCGCGAGGTCACCACGGAGGTCCCGGTCCGGCTCAGCGCCCAGGAGCGCTCCGACCGCGGCGTCCGGGTCGTCGGCGTCGCCGCCTGGCCGCAGGCCGCTCCGCTCCCGGTGGTGTCGGGTACGTCCCGGCCGGTCCCGGGCCTGCCCTTCGCCGTCCTGGGGCAGCGGGCCGCCGACGAGCTGGGCCTGACCGAGCTCCCGGCGACGGTCTTCGCCGGTGGTCGCCGGTTCGTGGCCACCGGGGTCATCGCCGGCGACCCCCTGCTGCCCGAGCTCGCCGACGCGCTCGTCGTCGACGCCGAGACGGCGTTGGCGCTGTCCGGCGCCACGGGCGCCGACCGGCTGGTCATCCGCACCGCGGCGACCCTGGACCCCGCCCGCATCCGGGCCTCCGTCGACCCGCTGGCCCTGAGCGCTCTCGCCGTCGGTCAGCCCGAGGCGCTGGTGGCCGCGAAGCAGCAGTCCACCTCGACGCTGGACGGGCTCGCCGTGTACGCCAGCATCGCGGCGTTCGGCATCGCCGGCCTGGGCATCGCCATCATGCTGGCCGCCGCCGTGCGGCAGCGGACCGCCGAGATCGCCATCCGCCGCGTGCACGGGGCCCCGCGGCGGGCAATCTTCGGCCTCGTCGCTGCCGAGGGGCTGGGGCTGGGAGTGCTCGGCGGCGCGCTGGGCCTGGCGGTCAGCGCCGCCGCCATGTACACGGTCACCGCCGTCAACGACTGGCCGGTGGAGCCGCAGTACTCGCTGTTCGCCGCCGCCATGGGTGCCGCGGTCCTGATGTGCCAGCTGGCTGCCGCGGTCCCCGCCTGGCTGGCCGTCCGCATCGAGCCGGCGACGGCCTTCGCCGTCGAGTGACCTCCGGCGAGGAGCGACCTAGACGAGGAAGCGGTAGGCGGTCGTTCCGGGCGCCACGTGCTGGATCCGCAGCGGGCTGGCCTCGATCCGCTCCAGCAGCTCCGGCAGCCCGTCGGCCGAGCCCAGCTCGATCCCGGTCAGCGCCGCACCCGTCTCGCGGTTGTCCCGCTTGACGTACTCGAACAGCACGATGTCGTCGTCCGGGCCGAGCACCTCGTCGAGGAACCGCCGCAGCGCGCCGGGCTCCTGCGGGAACTCCACCAGGAAGTAGTGCTTGAGCCCGCGGTGCACCAGCGAGCGCTCGATGACCTCGGCGTACCGGCTCACGTCGTTGTTGCCGCCGGAGAGCAGGCACACCACCGTCTGCCCGGGCTGCACCGCCACCAGGCCGCCGCTGAGCGCGGAGGTGGCCAGCGCCCCCGCGGGCTCGGCGATGACCCCGTCGGCCTGGTACAGCTCCAGCATCTCGGTGCAGATCTGCCCCTCGGGGACGGCGACCAGCTCGGCCCCGGAGTCCCGGACCAGCGGGTAGGTGACCGCACCCGCGCGGCGCACCGCGGCGCCGTCGACGAACGTGTCGATCTCCGGCAGGTCCACCGGCTCACCGGCAGCCAGCGCAGCCGCCATGCCGGCCGCGCCCGCCGGCTCGACGCCGACCAGCCGGGTGCCGGGGGAGTGCTCGCGCAGCCACGTCGCGCAGCCGGCCAGCAGCCCGCCACCACCCACGGGCAGGACGACGACGTCCGGCGCCGACCCCAGCTGCTCCAGCAGCTCCACCGCCACGGTCGCCTGCCCGGTCACCGTGGACAGGGCGTCGAACGCCGGCACCAGCGTCGCCCCGGTCCCGGCGGCGTGCGAGGACGCCGCCGCCGAGGCCTCGTCGTAGGAGTCGCCGACGACGACCAGCTGCACCATGTCGCCGCCCAGCGCCTTGATCCGCTCGCGCTTCTGCCGCGGCGTCGTCCCGGGCACGAACACGTGGCCGTGCACCTGCAGCGCCCGGCAGGCGTAGGCGACGCCCTGGCCGTGGTTGCCGGCGCTCGCGCAGACGACCCCGGCCGAGCGCTCGGCGTCGGAGAGCCGGCTGATCGTGTTGTACGCGCCGCGGATCTTGTAGGACCGGCCCACCTGGAGGTCCTCGCGCTTGACCCACACGTCGGCACCGGTCAGGGCGGACAGGCGGGCGTTGCGCTGCAGCGGGGTCCGCTCGGCGACGCCGGCCAGCCGGTCCACCGCCGCGCGCACCTCGGCCGTGAAGTCGTCCTGGGTCACCCGCTCATCGTCGTCGACGACCGGGGGAGCGCCCGAAGGGGGTCAGTCCGAGAGCAGGCGCAGGTGCGGCTGCGGGGAGAGCCGCTTCTCCAGCGTCACCCGGTGCCGGCCGTCGTCGGCCTTGACGAACTGCAGCCGGTCCACCAGCGCCTGCATGAGGACCAGGCCGCGGCCGTGGTCCTCCAGCGGCGAGCGGTCGGAGGTGTGCGACGCGGGGTCGAACTCGAAGCCCTGCCCCTCGTCGAGCACGCTGATGCGGCACAGCTGGTCGGTGATGGAGACGTCGACCTGGTACTCCTCGTGCTCACCGGCGTGGTCGACGACGTTCGCGCACGCCTCGGTCAGCGCGAGGACGATCTCCTCGATGCCGGCCTCGGCCACCCCGAGGTGCTCGAGCGCCTGCCGGAGCAGACCCCGCATGAGCGGGACGCTCTGCGCATCGGCCGGCAACCGGACGCTGAACTCGATGTTCACGGCGGCTCACCTCCTCGGATCCTCGTGGCCTACCCTCAGTCAGCAGGTAACACGAAGCCGAGGGAGGGAAACGGTGCTGTTCGACGTCGCACGCACGACCGTCGCCGGACGTCCGGCCCTCACGGTACGGGGTGAGCTCGACCTCGCCACCGCCCCTCACCTCGCGGCCGCGGCCGAGCCCCTGCTGCAGGCTGCCGGCGACGCCCTCGTGGTCGACCTGAGCCACACCAGGTTCCTCGACTCCTCCGGCGCCCGGACGCTCATGATCCTGGCCCGCCGGGCCCGCGAGGCGGGCGCCGAGCTGCACGTCCTGGTGCCCCGCACCAACCGCCCGGTCCGGCTGCCCATCGACCTGCTCGACCTGGGCGCCGCGGTGCCGGTCGTCGCGTCGGCGTCCGAGATCGGCACGGTCGTCGCCCGCAAGGACGCCGGCACGTAACGTCGCGGCGTGACCGCCCCCCGCGCCGACGAGGACGCCCTGCTCCGCTGCGCCGACGAGCCCATCGCGATCCCGGGCGCCGTCCAGCCGCACGGTGCCCTGCTGGCGGTCACCGAGCCCGACCTCGCCGTCGTCGTCGCCTCGGCCAACGCCGAGGAGCTCCTCGGCCGGTCCGGCGGCACGCTCGACCAGTACCTGGACGACGCCGACGCCGCCCGCCTGCGCGAGGCGCTGGACGGCGACCTCGCCGAGGCCAACCCGATCCGCGTCCAGGTCGCCGGCGCCGAGGTCGACCTCGTCCTGCACCGCGCCGACGGCCTGCTCGTCAGCGAGTGGGAGCCGGTCGCCGGCGCCGAGCAGGCCGGGGCCGCCTGGCACCGCCGGCTGCCGACCGTCCTGCAGCGGCTCTCGGCGACCGCGACGCTCGACGAGCTGACCGAGGTCCTCGCCCGCGACGTCCGCACCCTCACCGGCTTCGACCGCGTGATGGTCTACCGCTTCGACGAGGCCTGGAACGGCGAGGTCGTCGCCGAGGACCGCCGCGAGGACCTCGAGCCCTTCCTGGGCCTGCGCTACCCGGCCAGCGACATCCCCGCCCAGGCCCGCGCGCTCTACACCAGCAACTGGATGCGGATCATCCCCGACGCCGGCTACCAGCGGGTGCCGCTCGACCCGCCGGCGAACCCGCTCACCGGACGCCCGCTGGACCTCTCCGGGTCGATCCTGCGCAGCGTCTCGCCGGTGCACCTGGAGTACCTGGCCAACATGGGCGTGGTCTCGTCGATGTCGGTCTCGCTGATCGACCGCGGCAGGCTGTGGGGCCTGATCTCCTGCCACCACTACGCCGGCCCGCACCGGCCGTCCTACCCCGACCGCGTCGCCGCCGAGTTCCTGGGCCGCACCGCGTCGCTGCTGCTGCCCACCCTGCTCGCGGCGGGGGAGACCGACGGCCTGGTCGAGGTCGCCCGGCGCACCGCCGAGCTGACCGCCGCCGTCGGCCGCACCCCGCGCGCGCTGGCGACCGCGCTCACCGACCAGGACGTCACCGTCCTCGACCTGCTGCCGGCGACCGGTGCGGCGGTCCGGCTCGGCGGCCAGCTCCGGCTGCTGGGCACCACCCCGCCGGCCGAGCGCGTCGTGCCGCTGGTCCGCGCCCTGCTGGACGCGGGCGCCACCGCCACCGACGCCGCCTCGAGGGTCGTCCCGGAGGCGGCCGACCTCGCGGCGACCGCCAGCGGCGTGCTCGCCGTCCCGGTCGGCGGCGAGGACTTCCTCGCCTGGTTCCGCCCCGAGACGCTGCGCGAGGTCACCTGGGGCGGCAACCCGTACCAGTCGAAGACGGCGCAGACCGACGACGGCCCGCGGCTGAGCCCGCGGCGCTCGTTCGCGGCCTGGAGCGAGACGGTGCGCGAGACCTCCCGCCCCTGGCGCGAGCACGAGGTCGCCGCCGCCCGGTCCCTCGCCGGGCACCTCGCCGCCGCCACGCTGAGCCGCGCCGAGGAGGACAACCGGCTGGCCGGGGCGCTGCAGCGCACCCTGCTGCTGGAGGAGCTGCCCAAGGTCCCCGGCGTCGCGCTGGCGGCCCGGTACCGGCCCAGCGAGGACGACGTCGTCGGCGGTGACTGGTACGACCTGGTGCCGCTGCCGGGTGGGCGGGTGTCCATCGTGCTGGGCGACGTCGCCGGGCACGGGCTGGCCGCCGCCGCGGTGACCGCCCAGCTCCGGCACGCGCTGCGGGCGCACCTGCTGCGGGCCGCCGGCCCGGCGGCGGCGCTCGACGGGCTGAACGAGGTCATCGGCGCGCTGCTGCCGGGGGAGATGGCGACCGTCGTCGTCGCCGAGCTCGACCCGGAGAGCGGCGAGGTCGTCGTCGCCAGCGCCGGGCACCTGCCGGTCCTGCACGCGGGTGCCGGGGGAGCGGAGTACGTGCTGGACGGGCGCGGCCCGGCCCTCGGCGTGCTCGACGCCCCGGCCTACGGCGAGACCCGCCTGGCCCTGGCCGGCGACGACCGGCTGCTGCTGTTCAGCGACGGCCTGGTCGAGCGCGTGGCCACCGGCCTGGCCGCGGGCCTCGACGCGCTGCGCGACGCCGTGGCCGCCGGCCCCGCCGACCCGCAGGAGCTGCTGGACGAGGTGCTCGGCGCGCTGAACCCGCCGAGCACGGACGACGTCACGCTGCTCGGGGTCGCCCGGACCTGAGGGCCCTCAGCCGCCCTGCTTGTGCACGCGGGCGTGCACCCAGCCGGAGAGGCAGTGCAGGGCGGCGTGCCCCTCGGCCGAGGCGTACCCCTGCTCGAAGCGGATGGCGTCGAGCATCTCGCCGCTGTCGACCTCGGCGCCGCGGAAGAAGCGCTCCATGAGCTGGCCGGAGTCGGTGGCGCTGACGAACATGCCGGCGACGCCGATGGCGACGTTGTCCGGGATGGCCAGGCTCACCGGGGCGTGGGCCATCGAGCCGCGCCGGTCCAGCAGCTGCTGGACCGCCGTGACGATCTCCAGCTCCGTGGCGGGCAGTGTCGCTCGGCAGCTGATGCGCATGGTCTGGGCTCCCCGTGCTCGCTGTCGTTGTCAGGAGGACCATCGGCCGTCCGAGCGGCCGACTGAAGCCGGGCACACCCCCGCTGGGATGAGACCGGTCACGGCGGCTCAGGCGGTCAGCAGACCCGAGCCCTGCTCCTGGAGGCGGCCGCTGTCCAGGGCGAAGGCGAGCGCCTTCTCCAGCACCGGGGTGACCGAGGCCGCGCGGCGCTTGTAGCCGAAGGTCGCGGCGGTGGCGGTCAGCAGCTCGTCGCGGCGCATCCCGGCGGCAGCCCGGCAGAGTGCCGCCATCGCGTTCGCGACCTCCTCCGGCGGCACGTGCTCGATCGGCCGGTCGGTGCTGGAGACCTGCCGGCGGAACCCGGTCCAGGTCGCGCGGTCGACCCCGTCCGGCCACAGGTAGTCGCCGTCGACCGCCGAGGGCGGCAGCAGCGAGAGCAGCGTCTGCTTGCGCGACTCGGTGACCCGGTTGAGCCCGAACGCGCCGACCGTCAGCTTGGCCAGCCGGTCGACGTGGATCGGCCCCTCGGCCTTGACCCCGGCCTGCAGCACCCGGCGCACGGCACGGGCCGCCTTCGACGCCGGCAGCTCGTCGAGCACCGACTTCTCACCGGCGGTCTTGGGGATCCACGGCACGAAGGGCGACTCGCCCTCGAGCGCGGCGGGCTTGGCCGGCTTCTTCGCCGCGGCCTGCCGGGCGGCCGGGCGCGACGCGGTCGCGGGCACCGCCACCGACGCGGTCACCGCGGAGCGCAGCGCGGCCACGCCCTTGAACGACTCGACGGCCGCGGTCGGCAGCTGCACGGGCTCGGGGAGCGGGAGCGTCGGCACCGGCGCGGCGTCGACCGCGGCCACCAGCCGGTCGACGACGGAGGCGGCGTCCGACAGCCACGTGGGCAGCCACACGCGCTCGACCACCGGCCAGCGCAGCATCTCGCCCAGCACCTCGACCGGCACGGCGTCCCGGTCGCCGACCGTGCCCCGGCGGGCCCACGCGGGCCCGTCGAGCAGGACGGCCATCAGCGGGGCGTCGGGGTCGACGGCCCGGCTCACCGAGAGGTCCACCCGGAACTCGGAGAGGCCGACGTCGGTGCGCACCACCAGGCCGCGCTCGCGCAGCGCCGCCGCGATCTGCTCGCGGTGCCGGTCGACCACGGCGGCCGACCGCGCGGAGCGGGGCAGCACGTCGGTGCCCTGCTCGGCCATGTCGAGGTAGGCGCGCAGGTGCTTGATGCCCACCGAGGAAGTCTCCTCGGCCCGCAGCTGGTCGGGGTCGAAGGAGGAGAAGACGACGACCTGACGGCGCGCGCGGGTGATCGCGACGTTGAGCCGGCGCTCGCCGCCCACCCGGTTCAGCGGGCCGAAGTTCAGCGGCAGCGTGCCCGAGGCGTCGGGGGAGAAGCCGGTCGAGAAGAAGATGACGTCGCGCTCGTCGCCCTGCACGTTCTCCAGGTTCTTGACGAACAGCCCCTCGCCGTCGGAGCGGTCGAGCGCGGCGGCCAGCCGGTCGTCGTCGGCGTCGCGCAGCAGCGCCTCGATGTAGGAGCGCTGCTGGGCGTTGAAGGTGACCACGCCGATCGAGGGCACGCCGGCCATGCCGTCCCACTTCGGCTGGGCGTCGAAGCGGCGGCGGATCTCGGCGACGATCGCCTTGGCCTCGACCGGGTTGGTGCGCAGCAGCCGGCCGGCGCCGGACCGGTGGAAGGTGCCGGGCACCCGGACCAGCGAGACGCCGCGGCCGTCGGGCTCGGAGGAGGCGCGGCCGTGCGTGGGCGCCGGGAACGACGACAGCCGGTTCTCGTAGTACTGGGCGTTGGAGAACGCGATGAGCGACTCGTCCTGGCTGCGGTAGTGCCAGGACAGCCAGTGCCGCGGCACCCGCGCCTGCACGCACTCGCTGAGGATCGACTCCTCGTCCTCGACCGCGGTCTCCACCTCCAGGGAGTCGTCGGTCGAGGCCGTCGTCGGCTCGAGGAACGACGTCGGCGGCATCTGCTTGGAGTCACCGACGACGACGGCGGCCTTGGCGCGGCCCAGCGCACCCACCGCGTCGGCCACCCGGATCTGGCTGGCCTCGTCGAAGACGACCAGGTCGAACTGGCCGGCCGCCGCGGGGAAGAAGCGGGCCACCGAGTCCGGGGACACCAGCACGCAGGGCATGACGGCGGTGATCAGCTCGCCGTACTGGGCGAGGAGCTGCCGCACGCCCAGGCCGCGGCGCTGCTTGGCCAGCTCCCGCTGCAGGGCGCCGACCTGGCCGGTGCCCATGGTCGCGTCGAACGGCCGCGCGGCCAGCACCTCGGCGGGCAGCGCCGCGGTCAGGTGCTCGCGCACCGCGCGGGAGGCGGCGGTGAACCGGTCGATGGCGACCTGGTGGGCCTCGGCGTCGAAGGTGTCCAGCCCGGTGGCGTCGAGGCGCTCGGCGACCGAGGCCACGGCCAGGCCGCGGTCCAGCGCCCGGGTGGCGTCGTCGGCGGCGACCTCACCGGTGACGAGCAGCCGGCGGGCGTCGAACAGGCCCGCGTAGCGCAGCGGCTCCAGCGTGTCGAGGAAGGAGACCCAGCGGCGCAGCGACATGAGCACGGTGCCCTCGGCGCCGCGCTCGGGCCGGGTCATCGACCAGCGCAGCGCGAAGCCGTCGTCCCCGGCCCACGCCGCGAGCTGGTCGGTGGAGCTGCCGCACAGCCGCAGCAGGTCGACGACGGCGTCGCGCAGTCGGGCGACCGCGCCGGCGGTCTCCGGCCCCGAAAGCATGCCGGCGACGATCAGCTTGCGCAGGGCCACGTGGAAGGCCGAGCGGCCGTCGACGGCGGTGCCGGCGCGGCGCAGCCAGGCGACCTCGCGCTCCAGGAGACCGGGGTCGGTGAACGGGTTCCAGCCCTCGGGCGCGCTCAGCCCGGGTACCGAGTCGACGCGGGCGACCATGGCCTGCACCGCCGTCTGCACGCGCCACAGGTTCTCGACCAGGGCCGGGACGTCCTTGGGCTTCACCTTGGCGCCGGGCTTGAGGCAGGAGGCGATCTCGTCCCGGACGGCGATGAGCCGCTTGCGACGGCCCCACCAGCCGGAGGCGGCCGCCGTCTGGGCGCGGACGTAGATGTCGGCCAGCGGCAGGGCGAGCACCTCGGGGGAGGCGACGTCCAGGCCCGGGTGGCGGAACGCGGTGAACGCCGCGACCTCGCCGATGACGGCACCGGTCGCGGTGGTCCAGCGGTGGCTGAAGGTCTCGTCGAGGACGTCGATGCCGACCTGCGGCCCGGACAGCAGGTGGACCAGCGCGTCGAGGTCCTCGGGGCTGCGTGCGTGCCGCATGACCCCGCCGAGGTCGGTGAACGCGGCGACCTCGCGCAGGGCGGCGTCCACGGCGGCGGTGGCCTCGCGGGCGGCGGGCAGGTCGATCGCGGGGGAGTCGACGAACGCCCACGGGTGCCGCGGGGAGGGCCGCGTCAGGTCGGCGATGTCGGGCAGCAGCGCCAGCGCGCGGCGGACCGCCGTCAGCACCTCCTCCGGCGCGTTCGCGACGAACGGCAGGGGGATCGGCAGCGGCTGCACGTCGGTCCCGGCGGCGAGCTCGGCGGTGCGCGCCGAGTAGAGCGACAGGCCGACGGCGTTCTCCGCGTGCAGCCGGTCGGCGTAGCGCGCCAGCTGGCGGCGGGCCGACCGCAGGGTCTCGGATTCCGCCGACAGGCCCTGCTCGTCGACGCCGACCGCGTGCTCCATGGCCAGCCGGATCTGCGCGCGCACCATCGAGGCGCGGCTGCCCTTGTCGTGCAGGTCGAGGGCGAACATGCCCATGCCGACCGCGTCCAGCCGCCGGGCGACGACGTCGAGCGCGGCCCGCTTCTCGGCGACGAACAGCACCCGCTTGCCCTCGGCGACCGCCCGGGTCAGCAGGTTGGTGATGGTCTGCGACTTGCCGGTCCCGGGCGGTCCCTCCAGCACGAACGTGCGGCCGGCGCCGGCCTCGGCGATCGCCCGCAGCTGCGACGCGTCGGCCGGCACGGGCAGCTCGGCGGCGAGGGAGTCCAGGTCGACGAAGGCGCCCGAGTCCCGCGCGGGGTCGGTGAACGGCTCGGTCGGCTCGTGCACGAGGTGGTGCACCAGCGGGTTCTGGGCGAAGTCGGACCAGTGCTCGTCGAGGTCCTTCCAGAGCCGGTACTTGGCGAACTGCAGGATCGCCAGGTCCGCCGTCGCCTCGACCCGGTAGGGCAGGCCGTGGCCGACGAGGCCGACGCGCATGGCCTCCAGGGCGCCCTCGACGTCCAGCGTCGTCTCGGCCGACTCCGCCAGCGTGGGCACGACCAGGCCGTGCACCTGGCGCAGCTTCTCCAGCAGGCAGTAGTTGGGCGTGCTGGAGCCGGACTCGTCCAGCGACAGCCGGTAGGAGCCGGTGCGCCCGACCGGGGTGAGGACCACCGGCACCAGCACGAGCGGGGACCGCAGCGGCCGGCCGTCGAGCTCCCAGACCAGCGAGCCCAGCGCCAGGTAGAGGTTGTTGGCGCCGGTCTCCTCCTGCACCGTCTTCGCCCGGTAGGCGAGGTTGCGCAGCCGGGGGAGGTAGCCGCCGGTGGTGACGTCGGCGTGCACCTCGCGCCGCTCCACCAGCAGCTCGGTCAGCTGCTCGGCGGGGAGCTCCTTGGCGGCGGTGAGCCCGCGCTCCTCCTGGACGGCGGCCAGCTGGTCGCCGGGGAGCAGCGTGACGGGGGTGCCGTCGTGCACGAAGTTGTCGAGGATCGGCAGCGCCGTCGCGGGCAGCGTCAGCGGCAGGCCGGAGCGCTCGCTGTAGTTGATCAGCCGGTTGCGCAGGCTGAGGTCCAGCAGCGCGTTCTTCCACTGCTGCACCCGGGCCGGGGCCTCGGGGCGGTTGCCGAGCTGGGCCGTCGTCCCCGCCGGGAACGCCGCGACGCTGTGCTCGGCCGGCCGGTACTCGACGACCTGCAGGATGCCCTCGGGCGTCCGGGCGCGGGCCGGCAGCGGCACGATGCCGTCGCGGCGGGCGCGGTGGACGTCGGTGACGCCCAGGACGCGGTCCAGGTCGCCGCGCAGCCAGCCCTCGTAGGCGGGGGTGTGCAGGTCGGCGCCCGGCTCGGCGGAGCCGGTCAGCAGGGTGGTCTCGACCAGGCCGACGAGGCCGAGGTCGACCAGGTTCACCAGGGACGACGCGTCGGTGGTGGCGGCGCTCTCCGAGCTCCGCTCCTCCCGCCAGTAGCCGAGGAACGCGTGAGCTCCCCCGACCCGCCCGCCGACACCGTCGGCCAGCCACAGCAGCGGCCGGATCCCGGCCTGCTCCAGGGCGGCCGCGAGGACGACGACGGTGTCCAGCGGGGTGCCCACGCGCCAGGTGAGGACGTCGCCGGGGGAGCGGACCTGCTGGCCGAGGTCCGACCAGCTGGCGGGCGGCTCGGAGTAGCGGATGCCGCGGCGGTGCAGCGCGGCGGCGAGGGCCTGCACGACCTCGTCCACGCGCTCGGCCGTCGCCGCGTAGCCGACCATCGCGCCGCTGCCGGTCCGCTCCTCGAGCAGCACCGAGGCCTCGGCGACCAGCCCGGTGACCGCCGGGTGGTTGGGCATGACGTGCGCGGCGAGCATCTCCAGCGCCAGCGGCAGGGGAGTGGCCAGCCACTGGTTGGCGGCCAGCACCTGCACCGGTGCGGTGGCCTCGCCGATCAGCGTCTCGTCCAGCCAGGCCTCGACGTCGACGACGCCGGGGCGCTGCTCCTCGACGTGCAGCATCGCCGCCGGGTCCATGACCAGGCCGAGGTCGGTGAGGACGGTGGTCCGCCCGGCGTCGACGTCGGCCAGCAGCTCGACGGTGTGCGCGATCGGGCCCTCGGCGTCGCGCACCGACAGGCGCACGGTGACCCCGCGCAGGGTGGCCTCGCTGGTGAGGGCCAGCCGGGAGACGACGGGGACCCGGTTGTGGGCGAGGGCGTAGCTGAGCACCGGCGTGGAGGTGAGCTCGAGGGAGACCGTCGCCGCCGGCGCGACGGCCTGGCCGCGCTGGATGTCGGCAGTGCTCTCCATGTCACCTGTCTACCGGGTCGGACGGACTGGTCCGCCCATGGTCCCCGACGGAAGGGGCGGATGTGACGGGAGAGCAAGATCGTTAACCCGGATCACAGGGTTTCCCGCCGTCGGTGGTTCCGGCTCCGCGGAGTCCTGCCGATCGGGGGGTGCGCCGGTTTGCCACCCGGGCCGCGGGCGGGCCAGGGTGCCCGGCATGGCGAATGCGCAGCGGCACGCGTCCGGACTGCTGGTCGAGGACCGGGGGCACGTCCGCGTCCTCACGCTCGACCGGCCCGAGCGGCGCAACGCGCTCTCGACCGAGCTGCAGGCCGACCTCGTGGAGCAGCTGCTGCGGGTCCCCGAGGACGGCGTCCGCGCGGTGGTGGTCACCGGCACCGGGCCGGCCTTCTGCGCCGGCTTCGACCTCAAGGAGATCCGCGCCGCCGACGAGCGCGGCGAGCGGTTCCGCCCGCCCATGGGCCGGCCCGCCCGGGCGGTGTTCGAGGTCGTCACCGAGGTGCCCGTGCCGGTGGTCGCCGCCCTCAACGGGCCCGCGGTGGCCGGCGGGTTCGAGCTGGCGCTGGCCTGCGACCTGCGGGTGGCCTCGAGCGGTGTGCACTTCGCGCTGCCGGAGGCCGCGATCGGCATGGGGGCGAACTTCGGCTCGGTCGTGCTGCCCAAGCGCATCCCGATGGGCATCGCCCTGGAGCTGCTGTTCACCGGCGACCGGCTGTCCGCGGAGGAGGCCCAGCGGTGGGGGCTGGTCAACCGGCTGGTCGGGCCCGACGACGTCCTCGCTGTTGCGCTGGAGCTGGCCGACCGGATCGCGGCGAACGCCCCGATCTCGGTCCGCCGGATGAAGGAGACGGCGGTCAAGGCGCTGGAGCTGCCGCTCTGGCAGGGGCTGCGGCTGGACGTGGGACCCAACCCGTACCTCAGCGAGGACCGCAGGGAGGGCATCGCCGCCCGGCTGGAGAAGCGGGCGCCGCGGTGGACGGGGCGCTGACCGAACCGGAACCGCCTGGTTCCATTGCGGTCGGGTAACGGCTCGTCACTCCAGACGAACCGACCTCCCGATCACGCGCCCGAGCTGCCAGGGTCCGGTCGTCCGCCCCGCCCCGGGGCGCGCCGAGGAGGTCGACATGAACTGTGCGCACTGCGGAGCCGAGCACCAGCGCGGCCGCTACTGCATCGGCTGCGGCAAGCTCATGCCCCCGTCGCCGCTGCCGCCCCGTCGCGTCCGGCTCGCCCCGCGCCCGTCCTACGAGGTCACCGACGACATGACGCAGCCGGTGCTGCGCTTCGACGTCCGCCCGCGCCGTCCGGTCGTGCCCTCGCGGATGTCCACGCACGCCGGCTGACCCGCTGCCCGTCCCGAGGGTGCCGCTCCGCTCCGGAGCGGCACCCTCGTGCGTCTCCCGCAGCCATGCCTTGACGCGCCGCGCGCGCGGGTCGAGCCTGGGCGCACCGGCGAGGCCCTGGGGGGCGCCCATGAGCGACACGGTCTTCGTGGCCGTCCACGCGGCCGCCGCCACGCTGGCCTTCGGAGCCGGTCTCCTGGCCCTGCCGGCGGGCCGGTTCCTGGGGGTCTACCGCCTCGCGCTGCTGGTCATGGTGCTCGCGCTCGTCCCGGCCCTGCTGCTCGACTGGTCGGCCACCGACCCGCTCGCGCGGGCGGTCTTCGGTGGGCTCCTCGTGCTCGCCGCGGTCGTGCTCGTGCGCGCGGAGCTGGCCGCCCGGATCCGGCCGGACCGCACCGGCGGCCCCACGGCGGCGTACCTGGAGCACGTCGGCTTCACCCTCGTCGCCCTCGCGGACGGCTTCGTCGTCGTCGCCGCGGTCCGGGCCGGCGTCCCCGGCTGGCTGGTAGGGCTGGGCGCCGTCGCGGTGGTCGCGGTGGGGCACGCCGCCATCCAGGTCGGCAAGCGCCGGTGGGTGGGCGCCGGCGTCCCCCTGGCGCACTGAGGGCGGGGCTTCACCCGGACGAGTGACCAGGCTCACTGCTAGCAATCTGCTTGCAGGAGTTAGCAGCCCGGGATCCGGGGCATGTACCAGTCCGTCAGGTCATCCCCAATCACTGGAGTTGTTCTTCGTCATGGCCGACAACGCCAAGATCATCAACCAGCTGCGCGCTCTCGTCCTGCTCACGCAGACCGAGGAGCAGGTCGCACGGACCCGGATCTCGCAGGCCCGCACCGACGCCGTCCGTCGGGAGCTCACGCAGAACGCAGACAACGCCGCGGCCCGCACGCTCGAGATCACCGAGCAGCTGCGCGCCCTGGGCGGGGTGCCCGACGTCGTCACCCCGGCGATCGGTCGCCTCTCCGCGGTCCTCAAGGCCACCTTCGAGCAGGCCGCTCCGCTGGAGGAGGCCCTGCTGACCGACCTCCAGCTCGAGCACCAGCTGCTCGACCGCGCCACCTACGTCAAGGTGCTCGCGCAGACCGCCGGCGAGACCAAGACCCAGCGGCTGGCCGAGAAGCTCATCGACGCCCACAAGGCGACCGTCGAGTGGCTGACCGTCGTGCTCGCCGAGGAGGCCCTGGGTGGCCCCGCCGCCCTGGTCCCGACCCCGGTCCAGCGCGTCGCCGGCAACGTGGCCCGCGCCGTCAACGCCCCGGTCCGCTTCCTGGCCAACACGGTCAACAACGCCGTCGACACCGTGCAGCACGCCGGTGAGGAGACCACCGAGCGCTTCGGCGCCGTGGCCGACCGCGCCGCCGCCCTCACCGGTGCGGTGCGCGAGACGCTGACCGTGAGCCGCGCCGCCGGCCTGCGCCGCGCCGAGCGGATCGCGCAGCGCGAGGGCAACAAGGACGCCGCCGAGGTCGCCCGCGAGGCCCGCGAGGAGCTCGGTGACGTGAGCGCTGACGAGCTGCCGATCAAGGGCTACGACTCGATGTCCGTGCAGGACGCCGTCAAGGCCGTCAAGCAGCTGAAGACGCCGCACGACATCAACGTCATCATCCGCTACGAGGAGACCCACAAGGCCCGGGCGAACGTGGCGAGCGCCGCGCAGACCCAGCTGGCCGCCCTCGCCAAGGAGGCCGTGGGCGTCAGCAGCTGACGTCGGCACCCCTGCGACGCACGGAGGGCCCGCACCCCGAACGGGGTGCGGGCCCTCCGCGTCGTGCGAGATGGGACTCCCCGCGTTTGCCACGCCGAGCGGGGCGGGGAAGGCCGGAGCATGCAGATCACACCCGAGGCCCTCGAGGCGGAGTTCTCGCTCACGACGGCCGCCACCCGGCTGGACTTCCTCAGCCGCCGCGACAACGGCGACACCGCCCTCAACACGGTCCGGGACGAGGACGCCGACTCCTGGACCACCCTGCTGCACGACCAGACCACGCTGGACGTGCACGAGTCCCTCGAGCTGCTCGCGCTCGGCGAGGTGATCGCCCGCAAGGCGCACGACAGCCAGCTGGTGGGCATCCGCGCCGCACTCCGCGGCGGCGCCGGCTGGGAGGACATCGCCGCCGCGCTCGGCGTCACCCCGCAGCAGGCCTGGGACTCCTACACCGAGTCGGTCGGCCGCCAGCTCGACGCCGACGCCGCGGCCTCCGCCCGCGAGCTGGCCGGCACCCGTCCCGGCCGCTGAGCCGGCCGGGTCAGCGGACCTCGACACCCTTCCAGAAGGCCACACGGCCGGTGTTCTCCTTCGCCGCGTCCTTCGGCTCGGGGTAGAACCAGGCGGCGTCGGCGTTCACCTGCCCGCCGACCTCGAGGCTGAGGTAGGAGGCGGTGCCCTTCCACGGGCACACCGAGGTGGTGCTCGACGGGCGCACGACGTCCTCCCGGACGGACTCGCGCGGGAAGTAGGCGTTGCCCTCGACGGTGACGATGTCGTCCGACTCGGCGATCACGGTCCCGTTCCACGTAGCGGTGGTCATGGCCCGATGGTCCTCCCCGGAACGCGGGTCCGCGTCCCGGTCCCTCCGAAGAAGCAGGAGCCCGACATGACCGACCCCGACCGCAACCAGGCGCCCGACGACTTCGATGCCGACGACCGCAACAAGCGCCGCGCACGGGTGCTGATCCCCGCCGGGATCCTCGTGGTGGCCGCCCTGCTGATCCTGTTCATGGTGCTGGTCAGCCAGCTCGGCCGGTAGCCCGGCTCAGCGCTGCAGCAGGGCGAACGTGGCGACCGCGTGCACGAGCTCCTTGCCGTCCTGCTCCACGTCGGCCTCGCAGACGGTGAGGTGCTCGCCGCGCGTCCGCAGCCGGGCGGTGACCTGCAGCGGGCCCGGCTTGCCCGGGCGCAGGTAGGTGACGGTCAGCTGGCTGGTGGCGGGCACCTCGCCGTCGTCGGTGGTGGTGCGCACGGCCAGGCCCATCGCGGTGTCGACCAGCGTGGCGAGGACGCCGCCGTGCAGCGTGCCCGCGGGGTTGAGGTGCTCCTCGGTCACCTCGAAGGAGATGCGGGCGGAGCCGTCCTCGGCGGCCTCCGGCCGCGCCCCCAACCGTTCGGCGAACCCACCCGTGGCCACGTCGTCAGTCATGCCCGGCGCCTACCCCGGGGCCGGGTGGCGCACGCGCCGGCTGCGCGGATGCGGCTGTGGCCGGTGGTGCCCGCGGAACCGTTCGTTACCTCCCCGAGGCCGTGGCGCTGGGGAAGCAGGCCCGACGAGGACCGGCATGAGACAGGATCCGGGGGAACGCACGACGTCCCGCGACTTCAGGAGCCCCCATGAGCCACCCCGGAACCGGCCCGGACATGAACCCGTCCGGCCAGCAGCCGGGTCAGCCCGGCCAGCCCTTCCCGCAGGGCCAGCCGGGCCAGCCCTACCCCCAGGGCCAGCCGGGCCAGCCCTACCCCCAGGGCCAGCCGGGCCAGCCCTACCCCCAGGGCCAGCCGGGCCAGCCGTACCAGCAGTTCGAGCAGCAGCCGGGGCAGCCGGCCGGTGCCTGGACCCCGCCGGCCGGGCAGCCCGCGAAGAAGGGCGGCGCGTGGAAGAAGGTGCTGCCGGTCGTCGGTGGTGTGGTCGTCCTCGGTGCCGCCGCCTCGGCGTTCGGCCTGCTCGGCGGCGGCCCGGACGTCGGCGACTGCATCGCCGGCACCGGCGCCACCTCCTTCGAGGAGGTCGACTGCGGCTCCGGGGAGGCCGACGGCAAGGTCGTCGGCATCCAGGAGGAGGAGATGACCTACTCCGAGTTCGAGGCGACCGAGGAGCTCTGCCTCGACTTCGAGACGGCCGAGCTGGCGCTGTGGATCGGCCCGGAGGGCAACAACGAGGACGGCAAGGTCTACTGCGCCGAGCCCGTCTGACCTGCAGTTCCCGAGTGCCCCGCCGGTCCCGACCGGCGGGGCACTCGTCGTCCCGGGGTCAACCGACCGGCAGCCGGCCGAGCAGCACGCGTGCCAGGGCGACCGCCGACCGGTCGGGTGAGCCGGAGTCCGCCGTCGTGCGCAGCCAGCCCGCCAGCGGGCCGGCCACCGCGGGGGACAGCGCGCTGATCCACACGGCCGTGCCGGCGCGTGCCTCTGCGACGTGCTCGGTGCCGCCGTCGGCCGCGTGCGCGACCACCTCGGGCCGGCTGGCCAGCAGCCCCGCCACCCGCCAGTCCCCGGGCGTCGTCCGCGCCGCGAGCCTCTCCAGCCGCTCGGCAGCCGTGCGGAGGGTGCGCGCGTCCTCGGCGGTCACGCCGGCTCCCGGCGCATCGGGACGTGCGGGATCCCGTCCTCGAGGTAGCCCGGCCCGCTGCGGCGGAAGCCGAACCGCTCGTACCAGCCCTCCAGGTGGGCCTGGGCGCCGAGCGTGAGCGGACCGTCCCCGTAGCTCTCCAGCGCCGCCTCGATCAGCCGGGCCGCCAGGCCCCGGCCGCGAGCGCTGCCGGCGGTCGCCACCCGGCCGATGGCCCGGGACGCGCCGTCGTCGAGCACGCGGATGGTCGCGAGCACCTCGTCGCCGTCCTCGAGCCACAGGTGCTCGGTGGCCGGCTCCAGATCCCGGCCGTCCAGCTCGGGGTAGGGGCACTCCTGCTCGACGACGAAGACGTCGACCCGCAGCCGGCACAGCCGGTAGACCTCGAACGGCGTCAGGTCGGCGAAGGCGGCACGGCGCAGGGTCGGCTCGGAGGTCATGGGTGAGTTGTAACCCAGGGCGTCGGACGGCCGTCGGCCGGTGGGCGGGCAGGTGAACACCGGGGCCGTGGCCGGGTCGGCGCGTCCCCGCGGGGGTAGGGGAGCCGCATGTCGATGTCGAGCCCCCTGGAACCGAACCTCGGCCGTCCCGACGACGGCATCCCGGCAGCCGACCCCGGCGCCGGGGCGCCGCCCCCTGCCGAGGGCTTCGGCCTGGGCGGCGAGGAGCCCGACCGGCCCGAGGAGTCGGCCGAGCCGGCACCCGCGGCCGAGGCGCCCGCCGACCCGCCGTTCCGGACGCCGGACCCGCGCGACGTCGGCCCGGGCTGAGCGGCTCAGAGGCCGAGGGCCGTCGTCGCCCGCTCGACGAGCTGGAAGTGGCCGACGGCCCAGAACGCGGCACCGGCCGCGGCGAGCCCGCCCACGGTGACGGCCAGCGAGCTCACGGGGTGCTGGCGCGCGTGCCGCCACGCGGCGACCGCCTTGCGCCGGAAGGAGGCGAAGAACCGGCGCGCCCAGTCGAACTCGGTGGACCACAGCCACAGGCCCGCGAGCACCGGCGGGATGGTCAGCGGCCCGGGCAGCACGGTGAGCGCGACGCCGAGCATCACGAGCAGGAGCCCGGCGGCGAAGACGGTGACCCGCCAGGCCATCGCGACGCCGGGGTTGCGGTGCACCCGCTCGCGGAAGGAGCCGGGCTTCAGCTCGCGCGGCTTGCCGAGGCCGTCGGTGCAGTGCGCGCACACGGTGGACCCGGCGCCCTGGCGGGCCGAGGGGCCCGCGGCGCGGTTCCCGGTGACGCGGTACTCGGCGGTGCGGGTGCTCTGCGGTGCGGACATGGGTCGGGCACTACCCGCGCCGGCCGCCGGCCATCCCGGTAGTGCGCAACCCAACCGTCAGGTGCCGTACCGCGCGGCGGCCCGGGCCCGTGCCTTGGCGGCCTCCACCTCGCGGTCCTTGGGCGGGGCGGTGGTCACCAGCGACTCGAGGAGCCGGGCCGACGCGGTGGCGATCTCGGCGACCGCCCGGTCGAACGCCTCGGCGTTCGCCCGGGACGGCTTCACGGTTCCGCTGATCTTGCGGACGTACTGGAGCACGGCGGCCTGGATCTCGTCGCTCGCGGCGGGCGGCTCGAAGTTCGCCAGGGGGCGGATGTTGCGGCACATGCCCCGCAGCGTAGGAGCCGCCCGGCCGCTTCAGACGAGGTCGAAGCCTGCGCGGTCGACCTTGCGGTGGTAGCGCTCGCCCAGCTTGCCGCCCAGGATCGCGCCCAGCAGCGTGACCAGCAGGATCGCGACGAGCGTGATGATCCCCGCGGTGGTCGCGGTGCCCTCGTCCACGGGGATGCGCGGCAGGTTGAGCTGCTGCAGCACGTTGTACTGCGAGCCCAGGATCGCGCCGGCCGCGGCGAGCAGCAGCACGACCAGCAGGCCGATCACCCACACGGCGATGCCCTGCCGGGCGCCGTCGAACCGGGCCATGCGGCCGGCCACGTAGCCACCGGCGAGGTAGGCGAGGAACAGGATGACGAGGACGGCGATGCCACCGCCGATGCCGATGCCCGAGGTCACCTCGTCGGCCGCCTCGTCGGCGGAGCTGACGCCCTGCGACAGGCCCAGCGCGACGCCCGCCGCCGACAGCAGGGCGATGAGGATGACGGCCAGGCCGTTGGCGGACAGCCAGCCGAAGAAGGCCGCGCCCCACTTGATCCCGCCGAAGCGGGCGTGCTGGGCGCTGACGGCGTCGCGCGCGGCGCCGCGGGTGACCGAGGCGCCCTCCCTGGTGCCCGTCGCACCGAGCGTGGCGTCGTGGTCGTGCCTGGTGTGGTCGTTCCCGGCCATGGTGGTTCCCTTCCTTCGAACGGAGCCGCCGTCGGTTCCCCCGGGCGGTGACCAGGTTCCATGCCCGAGCGGCCCCGGGAGGAAACGACGCGGCCCCGGAGCCGCCGGGAAGGGTGAACGCGTGACCGTGCTGGTGGTCGACCTGGCCAACGTCGTCGGGTCGCGTCCCGACGGGTGGTGGCGGGACCGGGCCGGCGCGGCGGCGCGGCTGCTCGCGCGGCTGGCCGCGCTGCCGCCCGAGGTGCCCGGCCCCGACGGCGCGGTGCTCGGGGTCGGCGCCACCGTCGCCGTCGTCGAGGGCGCGGCGCGCGACGTGCCGAGGCCCGACGGCGTCTCGCTGGTGCGGGCGCCGGGCAGCGGTGACGACGCGCTGGTCGCCGTCGTCGGGGAGCTGGTTGCCGCGGGGCGCGAGGTGCTCGTCGTGACGGCCGACCGCGGGCTGCGGGCGCGGCTCCCGGCGGGCGTGCCCGTCGCGGGACCGGGCTGGCTGCGGGACCGGCTGGACGCGTGAGACCGCGCACCGCCGGGTAGCCCGCAACCGGTCGGGTCGCCGCCCGTCCGCACCCACTGGCGAGGAGAGCCCGTGCCGTTACACGAGGGATCCGGACCCATCACCGCGCTGGTCACCGGCGCCTCCAGCGGCATCGGCCGGGCCACCGCCGTGCAGCTCGGCGAGCGGGGCGCCCGGGTGGTGCTCGTGGCCCGTGGCCGCGAGTCGCTGGAGGAGGCGGCCACCGAGGTGCGCGCCGCCGGCGCGGCCGAGGTCGTCGTCTGCCCGGCCGACGTGCTGGACGACGACGCGATCGCCGCGGTCGTCCGGTCGACGGTGGAGCGGTTCGGCCGGCTCGACACCGTCGTCCACGCCGCGCAGGTGATGGCCTACGGGCGGGTCGAGGACGTGCCCAAGGAGGTCTACGAGCGGGTCGTCGACACCGCCGTGCACGGCACCGCGAACGTGGCCCGGCACGTGCTGCCGGTCTTCCGCCGCCAGGGCGCGGGGCACCTGGCGATCGTCAACTCGCTGCTGGGCAACGTCACGACGCCGCTGATGGGCAGCTACGTGGCGGCGAAGTGGGGCCAGCTCGGCCTGGCGCGGACGCTGCAGCAGGAGGTGCGCGACGTCCCCGGGGTCTCGGTGTCGATCGTGCAGCCCGGGGGAGTGGACACCCCGATCTACATGCAGGGCGCCTCGTGGGCCGGCAGCACCGGCCGCCCGCCGCCGCCGGTCTACTCGCCGCAGCGGGTGGCGCGCCGGGTGCTCTCCACGCTGGACTCCCCGGTGCGGGTGGTGCAGGCGGGGATCTTCAACCCGTTGATCACCGCGGGGTTCCGGCTGCTGCCGGGCGTCTACGACCTGCTGGTCGGACCGCTGATGCAGCGGCTGGCGATCGCCGACGACGAGGTGCAGCCCACCGAGGGCAACGTCTTCGAGTCCCGGCCCGAGGGGAACGCGACCGAGGGGCGCTGGCGCAGCATCTGAGTCGGGCGTGTGAAGAGTGCGTTCCGTCCCGTCGCAGGGCGTTGTGCGGCGGACGGGGCAGGGACACGCTGGCACCACCCGACCTCGCGGGGGCCTCCCGGAAGGCCGAGTGATGACCGCGGAACCAGCTGTTCGACCTGCCCGCACGGGCACGCACCACGCAGGCGTCGAGGCCGAGGCGGTGGAGGCCGGCTACCTCCAGAAGCGGCAGCTGCGCACCGGCACGGCCGGCTGGGTGCTCCTCGCCGGGCTGGGCGTCGCCGCCGTCATCTCCGGTGACTACGCCGGCTGGAACTTCGGTCTGGCGGAGGGCGGCTTCGGCGGCCTGCTGATCGCCACCGTGCTCATGGCGGTCATGTACACCGCCATGGTGTTCGGCCTGGCCGAGCTCGGCTCCGCGCTGCCGACCGCCGGCGGCGGGTACACCTTCGCCCGGCGCGCGCTCGGGCCGTGGGGCGGCTACGCCACCGGCGTCGCGGTGCTCATCGAGTACGCGATCGCCCCCGCCGCGATCGCCACCTTCATCGGCGCCTACGTCGAGTCGCTCGGGCTGTTCGGCATCACCGACGGCTGGTGGGTCTACCTGGCCGCCTACGCCCTGTTCATCGGCGTGCACCTCCTGGGCGTCGGCGAGGCGCTCAAGGTCATGCTGGTCATCGCGGCGATCGCCGTCGCGGGCCTGGTGCTCTACCTCGTCGGCGCGATCCCGGCCTTCGACGGCGGCAACCTGCTCGACATCGCGCCGACCGACGCGGCCGGCGCCTCGGAGTTCCTGCCGTTCGGGTGGATGGGCGTGTGGGCGGCGTTCCCCTTCGCCATCTGGTTCTTCCTCGCCGTCGAGTGCGTGCCGCTGGCCTCGGAGGAGGCCCGCGACCCGGCGCGGGCGCTGCCGCGGGGCATCGTCGCGGCGATGGGCGTGCTGGTCGTGCTCGCCGTCCTCATGCTGGTCTTCACCGCCGGGGCCGGTGGCTCGCAGGCCATGTCGGCCAGCGGCAACCCGCCGGTCGAGGCGCTGGACGTCGCCGGCTCCTCGCTCGCGCAGGTCGTCAACTACGCCGGCCTCTTCGGCCTGGTCGCCAGCTTCTTCTCGATCATCTACGCCTACTCGCGGCAGACCTTCGCGCTCTCCCGCGCCGGCTACCTGCCGCGGGCGCTGTCGGTGACCAACGGCCGCAAGGCGCCGGTGCTGGCCCTGCTGGTGCCCGGCGCCATCGGCTTCGTCCTCTCGCTGACCGGGCAGGGCGCGATGCTGCTCAACATGGCCGTCTTCGGGGCGACCGTCTCCTACGTGCTGATGATGGTCAGCCACATCGTGCTGCGCCGCCGCGAGCCCGACCTGCCGCGGCCGTACCGGACGCCGGGCGGCACGGCCACGACCGGCGTCGCGCTGGTGCTCGCCGCGGCCGCCGTCGTCGCCACCTTCCTGGTCGACGTCGAGGCCGCGCTCTGGACGCTGGCCGCCTACGCGGTCTTCCTCGCCTACTTCGCGCTCTACAGCCGCCACCACCTCGTCGCCTCGGCGCCCGAGGAGGAGTTCGAGCTGCTGGCGGCCGCGGACGAGGAGGTGCGGTGATCCGTCGGACGACGCTGTCCGGGCACACCTTCGAGTTCCCGTCGCTGTCGGACCTGCTGGCGAAGGCGACCCCGGCGCGCTCCGGGGACGTCCTCGCCGGGTGCGCCGCTGCGTCCGCCGCCCAGCGGGTGGCGGCGCAGACCGTGCTCGCCGACCTCCCGCTGGCCACCTTCCTCGAGGAGCAGGTGGTCGGCTACGAGGAGGACGACGTCACCCGCCTGATCCTCGACACCCACGACAGGGCGGCCTTCGCGCCGGTGGCCTCGCTGACGGTGGGGGAGCTCCGCGACCGGCTCCTGGCCTGGGCGGCAGCGGGGGACGAGGCGTCGATCAGCGGCCTGGCGAAGGGGCTCACGCCGGAGATGGTCGCGGCGGTGTCGAAGCTGATGCGCAACGCCGACCTGGTCGCCGTCGGCCGGCGGGCCCGGGTGGTCACCGGCCTGCGCTCGACGCTCGGGCTACCCGGCCGGCTGGCCTCGCGGCTGCAGCCGAACCACCCGACCGACGACCCGCTCGGGGTGACCGCCTCGATCGTCGACGGGCTGCTGCAGGGCTCGGGCGACGCCGTCATCGGCATCAACCCGGCGACCGACTCGCCGGGCCAGACGATCGCGCTGCTGGAGCTGGTCGACGCGGTGATCCGCCGCTACGACATCCCGACCCAGTCGTGCGTGCTGGCGCACGTGACGACGACGCTGCGCGCGCTGGAGAAGGGGGCGCCGGTGGACCTGGTGTTCCAGTCGGTGGCCGGCACGCAGGAGGCGAACCGGGGCTTCGGCGTGACCCTCGAGCTGCTCGCCGAGGCGCGGGCGGGCGCGCTGGAGCTGGGGCGCGGGACGGTCGGGCGCAACGTCACCTACTTCGAGACCGGGCAGGGCTCGGCGCTGTCGGCCGACGCGCACCGCGGTGTGGACGGGCGGCCGGTGGACCAGCAGACGCTGGAGTGCCGGGCCTACGCGGTGGCCCGGCACTTCGAGCCGCTGCTGGTGAACACCGTCGTCGGGTTCATCGGGCCGGAGTACCTCTACGACGGCAAGCAGGTGGCCCGGGCCGGGCTGGAGGACCACTTCTGCGGCAAGCTGCTCGGCCTGCCGATGGGCGTCGACGTCTGCTACACCAACCACGCGGAGGTCGACGGCGACGACACCGACTCCCTCATGCTGCTGCTCGGTGCGGCCGGCTGCTCGTTCCTCATCGCCGTCCCGGGGTCGGACGACGTGATGCTGCACTACCAGTCGCTGTCGTTCTCCGACGTCCTCACCGCCCGGCAGGTGCTCGGGCTGCGGCCGG
Source organism: Blastococcus sp. TF02A-35 (assembly GCF_004571075.1). Taxonomy (GTDB): domain Bacteria; phylum Actinomycetota; class Actinomycetes; order Mycobacteriales; family Geodermatophilaceae; genus Blastococcus. The sequence continues at coordinate 17,685 of NZ_SPQP01000030.1, read as the reverse complement.
CGCCGGAGTTCGAGGAGTGGCTGGCGCGCATGGACCTGGTCGACGACGACGGCCGGGTCCGCGAGCTGACCGCCGACGCGCCCGCCGCCCGGGCGCTGCTCGCGGCAGCACGCTCGTGAGCTCCGTCCAGGGCCGGAATGGCCATTCTGGCCCCGATCCGTGGGCGGTGCTGCGGGCGGCCACGCGGGCGCGGGTGGCGCTCGGCCGCGCCGGCGACGGGCTGCCGACGGCGCGGGAGCTGGAGTTCCGCGCCGCGCACGCGGTCGCCCGGGACGCCGTGCACACGCCCCTGGAGCCCGACGTCGTCCGCGCGGGGCTGGGCGACCTCGACGTGCTGGAGGTGCGGTCGGCCGCCGCCGACCGCGCGGAGTACCTGCAGCGGCCCGACCTCGGCCGCCGGCTCGCGCCCGGGACGGAGCTGCCCGCGACCGGCGCCGACCTGGGCGTCGTGGTCGCCGACGGGCTCTCGCCGCGCGCGGTGCACGAGCACGCCGCGGGCACGGTGCTCGCGCTGCTGGAGCGGCTGCCCGGCTGGTCGGTCGCGCCGGTCGTGCTCGCGCACCAGGCGCGGGTGGGGCTCGGCGACGAGATCGGTGCGGCCCTCGCCGTGCGGGCGGTCGTCGTGCTCATCGGGGAGCGGCCGGGGCTGTCCTCGGCCGACTCCCTCGGCATCTACCTGACCTGGGACCCGCGCCCGGGCCGGGTGGACTCCGAGCGGAACTGCGTCTCCAACGTGCGGCCGCCGCACGGCCTGTCCTACGCGCAGGCGGCCGGCACGGTGGCGGCGCTGCTCGGTGCGGCGCGCGAGCTCGGCGCCTCGGGCGTGGCGCTCAAGGACGAGGGCCCCGCGCTCCCGCCCGGCGCCGGCTGAGCGGCGCGGACGGGGACGCGGGGCCCCGGTGGTGCGGTGCGGTCAGCCGTCGCCTTCGGTGTCGTGCGCCCGGTCGAACCTGCGCCTGGCCTCCGTCGTCCCGGCGACGGAGACCGAGTCGGTGAGGCCGTGGTGGTGGTGCGCCTCCTCGATCTCGTGCGTGGCCTCCTCCAGGACGCTCGGGACGACCTTGCGGGGGACGAACCGCCGGACCAGCGGCCACAGCATGATCAGCGCGACGATCGCGTAGACGACCACCGACATCGGGTCGAACAGCCCGCTGACCGCGCCGTTGCTGATCTGCAGCGCCTGGCGCAGCTCCTGCTCGGCGAACGGGCCGAGGATGACCCCGATGATCGCCGGCAGGATGGGCAGGCCGTACCGGCGCATCATGAAGCCGAGCGCGCCGATGGCCAGCAGCAGGAACAGGTCGAAGGTGTTGGCGTTGGACGCGTACGCGCCGAGGCTGGAGAAGAACAGGATCCCCGCGTAGAGGTAGGAGCGGGGGATCCGCAGCAGCCTCGCCCACACCGGGGCCAGTGGCAGGTTCAGCAGCAGCAGCACGGCGTTGCCGATGAAGAGGCTGGCGATCAGCCCCCAGACCAGCTCCGGCTCGTTGTCGAACAGCTGCGGGCCCGGCTCGATGCCGTAGCTCTGGATGGCCGCGAGCATGACCGCGGCGGTCGCCGTCGTCGGGATGCCGAGGGTCAGCAGCGGCACCAGACCACCGGCGGCCGAGGCGTTGTTGGTGGCCTCCGGACCGGCGACGCCCTCGATCGCGCCGTGCCCGAACTCCTCCTTGTGCTTGGAGAGCCGCTTCTCGGTGACGTAGGAGAGGAAGGTCGGGATCTCCGCGCCGCCGGCCGGGACGGCGCCGAAGGGGAAGCCGATGGCGGTGCCGCGCAGCCACGGCTTCCAGGAGCGCTGGAAGTCGCTGCGGCTCATCCGCGGGTTGCCGACGGGGATGACGTCGATCGGCTTGCGGCGCAGGTGCGCCGCGGTCCACAGCGCCTCGCCGACGGCGAACAGGCCCACCGCGACGACGACGACGTCGATGCCCTCGGCCAGCTCGCCGATGCCGAAGGTCAGCCGCTGCTGGCCCGACGTCGGGTCGATCCCGATCAGGCCGATCGCCAGGCCGATGCCCAGCGCCGCGAGACCGCGGATGCGGGAGCTGCCGAGCACCGAGGTCACCGCGATGAACGCGAGCAGCATGATCGCGAAGTTGTCGGCGGGGGAGACCTCCACCGCGAGGTCGGCGACCGTCGGTGCCACCAGGGCAAGCAGCAGCGTGGCGATGGTGCCGGCGACGAACGAGCCGATCGCGGCGGTGGCGAGCGCCTGGGCGGCCCGGCCCGACCGGGCCATCTTGTTGCCCTCGACCGCCGTCACCACCGAGGCGCTCTCGCCCGGGGTGTTGAGCAGGATCGACGTCGTCGACCCGCCGTACATGCCGCCGTAGTAGATGCCGGCGAACATGATCAGCGCGCCGGTCACGTCCAGGCCGCGGGTGAGCGGCAGCAGCAGCGCGACCGTCATGGCCGGGCCGATGCCCGGCAGCACGCCGATCGCGGTGCCGAGCAGCACGCCGATGAAGGCGTACAGCAGGTTGGTGGGCGTCAGCGCGGTGCCGAAGCCACCGATCAGCTCGGTGAAGGCGTCCATCAGAGGATCCCGTCCAGGATGCCGGGGGGCAGGACGACGCCGAGCCCGAGGGCGAACAGGTAGAAGGAGCCGAACGAGAGCGCGAAGGCGATGAGCGCGTCGCGCACGTAGTGCCGGCTGCCGAGGGCGAACGCCGCGCCCCAGAAGAGGACGGCCCCGGAGAACCACCAGCCCACGGACTCGATCAGCAGGGCGTTGGCGACGAACGCCGCCGCGAGCATGAGGACCGTGCGCCAGTCGCTGCTGCCGGTCAGCTCGACGTCCTCGCCGCCCTCGGGCTCGCCGCGGCCGCCGCGGGCCACGTCGAGGGCGAGGAAACCGGCGACGACGACCAGGAGGCCGCCCACGACGATCGGGACGGTCGAGGGGCCGAGGGGGCCGCGGGCGATCCGGCTCTCCGGGATCAGGACCGCCAGCACGATGACGAGGACACCGAGGGCCGCGAGGAACAGGGCCACCCCGTACTCGGAGCGGCCCTGTTCCGTCGTCGCGCCGCCGGGAGCGGCAGAGCTCATGCCAGGCCCAGCTCGCTCATGACCGACTCGACGCGGTCGCTCTCGTCGGAGAGGAACGAGGTGAACTCGTCGCCGACGACGAAGGCGTCGGTCCAGCCCTGGTCCTCCAGGACCTGCTGCCACGCCTCGCTGTCGTGCATCTCGGTGACCGCGTCGACGAAGGCCTGCGTCTCGTCCTCGGAGATGCCGGGCGCCGCGACGATGCCACGCCAGTTGGCGAAGACCAGGTCGATGCCCTCGTCGGTCAGCGTGGGGGCGTCGACGCCCTCCACGGCCTCCTCGCTGGTGACGGCCAGGATGCGCACGTCGCCGGCCTCGGCGGCCTCGGTGACCTCGCCGACGCCGGTCGCGGCGAAGGCGACGTCGCCGCCGAGGATGCCGGCCAGCAGCTCGCCGCCGCCGTCGTAGGAGACGTAGTTGACCGCGGTCGGCGCCACGCCGACCTCCTGCGCGAGCAGCATCGGGGTCAGGTGGTCGGGGCCGCCGGGGTTGGAGGCGCCGCCGACCGGGGTGCCGCCGGGGTCGGCCTTCCACGCCGTCACGAGGTCGTCGATCGACTGGTGGGGGGAGTCACCGGGGACGACGATCGCCTCGGCCTCCTCGATCAGCTTCGCGATCGGGGTGGTCTGGTCGAGGGTGGCCTCGGACTGGTTGCTGAACTGCGCACCGACGACGCCGAGGCCCATCTGCATGAGCATCTTGGCGTTGCCCTCCTCGTTCACGAGGCGCTGGAGGCCAACGGTGCCGCCGGCACCCTCGAGGTTGAACACCTCGATGCCCGACGCGAGCTCCTCGTCCTCCATCACCTGGGCGACGGCGCGGCCGGTGGTGTCGTAGCCGCTTCCAGGGGAGTTCGGGACCAGCAGGCGCAGGCCGCTGATGGCGCCGTCGCCACCGCCCGAGGCGGAACCGCCCTCGGCCGTGGTGCCGCAGCCGGTGAGCACGAGCCCGGCGGCGAGGGCGCCGACGGTGAGCTTCCGCACGGAAGCAGTGCGCATCTTGTCCTCCTGTGTGTCGGGTGGATGACCACCTCGTGACACGGAAGATGGTCGGGCCGGTGACCCGTGTCACCCTTGAGTGCGCATTGAGCTTTGTGTTCCTTGTGTCCACGGCAGCCGCCCCGCGCGGCCGTGCTCCACTTGCCGCCCCATCCCCGCCCGACGTCAGGAGGCACCGTGTCCCGGCGGCTCTCCCTCGCCGGCCAGCTGCTGGCCCTGCAGGTGGTCATCATCTGCGTCGTCCTGGTCGGGGTCGCGGCGGTCACGGTCGCCCAGTCGACCCAGCGCGCAGAGGACGTCGAGGGGCGCCGGGCGCAGGCGATCGCGGAGACGCTGGCCAACGCCGGGTCCACCCGCGAGGCGCTGCTGGAGGACCAGCTCATCTACGTCCGGGTCGCGGCCGAGAGCGCGCGCAGCGTCTCGGGGTCGGACTCGGTGGTGGTCGCGACCGCCGACGGCACGATCGTGGCCAGCGCCGTCCCCGGGGAGATCGACAGCCGCTACGACCTCGGCGCCAGCGACGTCCTGTCGGGGCGCTCCTGGCTCGGTGACACCGAGGTCCACGGGGGCGAGGCCGCCGTGGCGATGGCGCCGATCCTGGTCCCGCGGGACGACGACGTCATCGGCTTCGTGGCGGTGCAGCGCAGCTACCCGGGGGTGTGGGACGGGCTGGAGGAGGCCGCGCCCAACCTGCTCACCTACCTCGGCCTGGCCAGCGTGCTCGGCGTCGGCGGGTCGCTGCTGGTGGCGCGGCGGGTCAAGCGGCAGACCCTCGGGCTGGAGCCGGCGGAGATCACCGGCCTCGTCGAGCACCGCGATGCGATGCTGCACGGCATCCGCGAGGGCGTCGTCGGCCTGGACCTGCGCGGCCGGGTGACCCTCATCAACGACGAGGCGATCCGGCTGCTGCGCATCCCCGGCGACGCGCTGGGCCGCACGCTCGCCGACCTGGGCGTGGGGGCGGAGCTGCTCGACGCGTTCCTCTCCGGCGAGGTGGAGCGCGACCGGGCCGTCGCCAGCGCCGGGCGGGTGCTCGTGGTGAACCGGCTGCCGATCGCCAGCCGCGGCCGCCCGATCGGCTCGGTGACGACGCTGCGCGACCGCACCGAGCTGCTGGAGCTGCGCCGCGAGCTGGACCTGACGCGGCACGTCACCGACACCCTGCGGGCGCAGGCGCACGAGTTCAGCAACCGGCTGCACACCATCGCCGGGCTGATCGAGATCGGGGAGGCGGAGGAGGCGGTGCGGTTCGTGCACCGGGTGAGCTCCAGCCGGTCGGAGTTCACCGCCGCGGTCACCTCCGCGGTGCGGGACCCCTCGATCGCCGCGCTGCTCATCGCCAAGGGCAGCCAGGCCGACGAGCTGGGCGTCGACTTCCGGATCGACCCGGACTCCTCGCTGCCGGTGCTCCCCGGCGAGCTGAGCACCGACGTCGCGACGGTGATCGGGAACCTGGTGGACAACGCCCTGGACGCGGCGTCGGCGGCGGTGCAGCGCTGGGTGGAGGTGTCGGTCGGGCTGGTCGACGGAGAGGTGGAGGTGGTCGTGCGCGACTCGGGTCCGGGCGTGCCCCCGGGGATGGAGCGCGAGGTGTTCCGGCGCGGGGTGTCGACCAAGGACGCGGCCGCGGGGGAGGGGTCCTCCGGCGAGCACGGCATCGGGCTGTCGCTGGTGCACCTGCTGTGCACCCGCCGCGGCGGTGAGGTCACCGCCAGCTCGGCCGGCGGGTCCACCTTCGTCGCGCGGATGCCCGCCGACCCGGCGCTGGTGACCTCGTGATCGGCGTCCTCATCGTCGACGACGACTTCATGGTCGCCAAGGTGCACGCCGCCTTCGTCGCCGCGCTCGACGGCTTCGAGGTGGTGGGGACCGCGGCCAACGGTGCGGAGGCGCTGGCGGAGGTGGCGCGGCTGCGACCGGACCTCGTCCTGCTCGACATCTACCTGCCGGACATGACCGGGCTGGAGGTGCTGCGCCGGCTGCGGGCCGAGGGGTCGACGGCGGACGTCGTGGTCATCAGCGCCGCGCGCGACGTCGACAGCATCCGCAGCGCGCTGCACGGCGGTGTCCTGCACTACCTGGTCAAGCCGTTCGAGCGGCGCACCTTCGAGGACCGGCTGCGGCAGTACGCCGCGGTGCGGGGCGAGCTGGCCGAGCTCGACGTCGCCGGCCAGCGGGACGTCGACCGGGTGTTCGGCGGGGCGCGGGGGAGCGGGCCGGAGCCGGTGGCCACCCCGAAGGGGATCACCCCGGAGACCCTGGAGCTGGTCCGCCAGGCGCTCGCCGCCGCCGCGGACCAGGGCCTGTCGGCCTCGGAGTGCAGCGAGCGCACCGGGCTGGCGCGGGTGAGCGCGCGGCGCTACCTCGAGCAGCTGGTGGCCCAGGAGCAGGCCGACGTGCGGCAGCGCTACGGGACCGCCGGGCGGCCCGAGCGCCGGTTCACGCTGCGAGCCGGCGTCCGGTGACCGCAAGGACCGAAACAACCGATAGGCGCGTAATGCTGACGACACCGAGCGGGTCGGCCAGGCTGCCGGCATGACGATCGTCGTGGGCTACGTGCCGACCCCGGAGGGCGAGGCCGCCCTGACCGCTGCGCTCGCGGAGGCGCGCCGCCGCGAGGAGCCGCTGCACGTCGTGAACACCTCGCGGGGCGACGCTTTCGTCGACAACCGCTTCGTCTCCGAGGAGCGCCTGGCCCAGCTGCGCGAGCGGCTCGACGGCACCGGCGTGGTGTACGAGATCGACCAGCAGGTGCGCGGGCACGAGGCGTCGGAGGAGGTCGTCGAGGCGGCCGACCGGGTCAAGGCGAGCCTGATCGTCATCGGCCTGCGCCGGCGCACCCCGACGGGCAAGCTGATCACCGGCAGCCAGGCGCAGCGCATCCTGCTCGACGCCAACTGCCCGGTCCTGGCGGTCAAGGCCGACCAGTAGGGGCGTCGCCTACCCGAGCAGGTCCAGGCCCTCGGCCGGGCCGTGCGCGAGGTTGCGGAAGATGGTGGCCAGGCTCTGCGTGAGGTGCTCGGCCATCGCGGTGGCGGCCGCGTCGGCGTCGCCGGCCAGCAGCGCGTCGCACATGCGCAGGTGCTCGGCGACCGAGACCTCCACCCGCTGCGGGTCGACGTGGGAGAGGTTGCGCAGCCGCGCGGTGTGCGGCCGGAGCTCGGCGATGGTGCGTCGCAGGTGCTCGTTGCGGGTCGCGCCGATGATCGCCCAGTCGAACCGGTCGGCCAGCTCGTAGAACGACCGCGACCGGGCCTGCGACGGCGCCCGGCGGACGGTCCGCGCGAACTCGCTGCGCATGGCGGTGAAGGCGCGGCGCAGCTCGGCGTCGGTGGTGGCGGCCTCGGTCGCCTGGCGGATCGCGGCCGGCTCCAGCAGCGAGCGGAAGTCGAAGAGGTCGCGGACGCTCTGCAGCGAGACCCGGGAGACGCGGGCGCCCTGCCGCGGTACCAGGTCGACCAGCCCCTCGGCGGCGAGCCGGCGCAGCGCCTCCCGGACCGGGGTGCGCGAGGCGCCGGTGCGCTCGACGAGCCACAGCTCGGACAGCGGCGTGCCCGGCGCGAGCTCGCCGAGCTCGATCTCCTCCTTGAGCTGCCGGTGGACCAGGTCGGCCTTGCTCGCCTCGCCGGGCCCGGGGAAGCCGGCGCTCATGCGAGCGGCCCGGCGGGGACACCGGCCGAGGCGGCCAGCTCGCGCAGCTCCACCAGGGACCCCTCGGCGAGCGCGACGCCGCCGGCGGCGAGAGCCGCCTCCTCGGCGCGGTCCTCCACCTCGCCCGGGAGGAACACCTCGTCGAACCCCTGGGCCAGCGGCACGCCGCGGACCTCCTCCACCAGCTGTCGCACGCGCTCCTCGTAGCCGGCGGGGTCGCCGAACGCCGAGGGGTCCAGGGCGAGGAAGAGGTGGCCGCAGCCGCTGCGGGCCTCGGGCTCGTAGGGACCGTGCACCCCGGTGCCGACGGAGCTGCCGGTGAGGGCGCCGGAGAGCACGTCGACCAGGAACGAGATCGCGTAGCCCTTGTGGCCGGCCATCGGCAGGATCACGCCGAGCACCCCCTCCGCCGGGTCGGTCGTCGGCGCCCCGTCGGCGGTGAGCGCCCAGTTCCCGGGGATCTGCTCGCCGCGGTTCCTCGCCAGGTAGATCTTGCCCCGGGCCACCGCGGTGTTGGCGATGTCGACGGCGACGACGCGCCCGTCGGGCGCGGGCGCGGCGATCGACCAGGGGTTGGTGCCGAGGACCTTCTCCCGCCCGCCCCAGGGGGCCATCGCGGGGCTGGCGTTGGTGGTGAGGACGGCGACCAGCCCGTCGCGGGCCGCGCGGCGGGTGAAGTACATGGCCGTGCCGAAGTGGTTGGAGTTGCGCACGCCGACGACGCCGACGCCGTGCGCACGGGCGCGCTCGGTGGCCAGCGCCCGGGCCCGGTCGGCCAGCACCTGGCCGACCCCGTCCCGCCCGTCGAGCAGCACCAGCGGCCCGGTGTCGGAGAGGACAGCCGGGTCGGTCACCGCGCGCATGGCGCCCGACCGGAGCCGCGCCGCGTACCAGGGGAGGCGCAGGAGGCCGTGCGACTGGTGGCCCCAGAGGTCGGCCTGCACCAGCGAGTCGGCCACGAGGGCGCCGTCGTCCTCGGGGACACCGAGGGCGGCGAGCACCCGGGTGCCGAACGTGCGCAGGTCCTGCGGGTCGATCCGGTCGGTCATCGCTTGCCCTCTTCCCCTTGGCTGCGGCTACTGTATACAACCTGTATACAAGCGGTCGAGGAGGAGGCGCACATGTTCAGCCTGGTGGTGCAGATGCAGGTCCGGCCCGGGCGGCGGGAGGAGTTCCTCGCCGGGATCTCGGCCAACGCGGAGGCGTCGGTGCGCGACGAGCCGGGGTGCCTGCGCTTCGACGTCTGCGCGGTCGAGGGGGAGGACCACCGGTTCCTGCTGTACGAGCTCTACGCCGACGCCGAGGCCTTCGAGGCGCACAAGCGCGCGCCGCACTTCGCGCAGTGGCGCACCATCGCCGCCGAGGTGCTCGAGGGACAGGTCAACACCCCCGGCTCGCTCCTGGTCTCGCACAGCGCCGAGGTGTCCCGGTGACCGCCCGGCCGGTGCCCCCGTCGATGGTGCTGCGGCCCGAGGACATCGAGCGGTTCGACCGCGGCAACGGCGTCGTCACCGTGCCGTTCGTCGGGAAGTGGAACTGTGCGGAGAACCGCGTCACCACCGGGATGACCGTCTTCTCCCCGGGGACCGGCATCCCGCTGCACTCGCACAACGTGGAGGAGACCGTGCTGGTCTTCGAGGGCGAGGCCACCGCGGTCATCGGCGACGACGAGTTCGACCTCGTCGCCGGCCAGGCCACCTGGGTGCCGGCGGGCGTGCCGCACTGCTTCCGCAACCGCGGTGAGGGCCCGATGACCATCTACTGGGTCTACGGCGGCAGGGACGTCACCCGCACGATCACCGCGACCGGCGAGACCTTCGAGCACCTGTCGGACAAGGACCGCGGGGCGAGCAAGGCATGAGCGCCGTCATCACCATGAACCCGGCGACGGGAGAGCGGCTCGTCGAGTACCCGGCCTTCACCGACGCCGAGGTCGACGCGGCGCTGGACCACGCGGCAGCGGCCCAGCAGCGGTGGGCGGCGCTCTCCTTCGCGGACCGGGCCGCCGTGCTCCGGCGGGCGGCCGGGCTGCTGCGCGGGCAGGGGGCCGAGCTCGCGTTGCTCGTCACCCGGGAGATGGGCAAGCCGCTCGCCGAGGCCCGCGCCGAGGTGGAGAAGTGCGCCACGGCGTGCGAGTACTACGCCGACCACGCGGCGGGCTTCCTGGCCGACGAGCCGGTCGAGACCTCCGCCGACCGCAGCTGGGTCGGCTACGAGCCGGTCGGCGTCGTGCTGGCCGTCATGCCGTGGAACTTCCCCCTCTGGCAGGTGCTGCGGTTCGCCGCCCCGGCGCTCATGGCCGGCAACGCGGCGCTGCTGAAGCACTCCCCGAACACCACCGGCTGCGCGCTCGCCGTCGAGCGGCTGCTCGCCGAGGCCGGCGCGCCGGAGGGGCTGTTCACCGCGCTCGTGGTCGCCGAGCCCGACATCCCCGCGGTGACCGCCAGGCTCATCGCCGACCCGCGCATCGGCGCGGTCACCCTCACCGGCAGCGAGCGCGCCGGCCGCGCCGTCGGCTCGGCCGCCGGCGCCGCGGTCAAGAAGTCGGTGCTGGAGCTCGGCGGCTCCGACCCCTTCGTCGTCCTCTCCGACGCCGACCTGCCGGCGGTCGCCGCGATGGCCGCCCGCGGCCGGTTCCTCAACGCCGGCCAGAGCTGCATCTCCCCGAAGCGGGTCGTGGTGGAGTCCGCGGTGGCCGAGGAGTTCACCCGGCTGCTGGTCGCCGAGGTCGGGAGGCTGGTCGTGGGCGACCCGCTCGACCCGGCCACCGACGTCGGGCCGATGGCCCGGGCCGACCTGCTCGAGGCCGTGCACGCCCAGGTCCTCGCCTGCGTCGCCGCCGGCGCCCGGCTGCTCGCCGGCGGCGCGCGGGTCGACCGGCCCGGCTGCTTCTACGCCCCGACCGTGCTGGCCGGGGTACGCCCGGGGATGCCGGCGTACGACGAGGAGATCTTCGGCCCGGTCGCGGCGGTCGTCGTCGCGCAGGACGAGGACGACGCGGTGCGGATCGCGAACGACACCCGCTTCGGTCTCGGTGCGAGCGTGTGGACGCGGGACCCGGAGCGCGGGGTCGCCGTCGCCCGGCGCATCCGGTCCGGCGCGGTGTTCGTCAACGCCGTCGTCGCCTCCGACGTCCGCCTGCCCTTCGGCGGCACCCGGGCCAGCGGCCATGGCCGCGAGCTGGCCGCCGCCGGCATCCGCGAGTTCGTCAACGTCCGCACCTGGTGGGTCCTGGACGAGCCCGCCGCCACCGCCCCCGCCTCGGAGTAGGAGAGACATGACCGCGAACCGCACCTACCGCCTCGGGCTGATGCCCGGGGACGGCATCGGGCCGGAGATCGTCCCCGCGGCGGTCCGGGTGGTCGACGCCGCCCTCGCCGCGGCGGGGGCCGAGCCGGTCGAGTGGACCGAGCTGCCGCTCGGCGCGAGCGCCATCGAGGAGCACGGCAGCGCGATCCCGGCGACCACGCTGGAGGCGCTCGCCGGCCTGGACGGCTGGCTGCTCGGGCCGCACGACAGCGCGGCCTACCCCGAGCCGTTCCGCTCGCAGCTCAACCCGAGCGGCACCATCCGCAAGCACTTCGACCTCTACGCCAACGTCCGCCCGGCCCGGGGCCTCGAGGGCGGCACTGCGATCGCCCCCGGCACCGACCTGGTGATCGTGCGGGAGAACACCGAGGGCTTCTACGCCGACCGCAACACCTTCGCGGGCACCGGTGAGTACATGCCGACGGCGGACGTCGCGATCACGATGGGCGTCTTCACCCGGCCGGCGATCGAGCGGATCGCGCGCGCGGCCTTCGAGCTGGCCCGGCGGCGGCGGAGCCGGCTGACGATCGTGCACAAGGCCAACGTGCTGCAGCTGAGCTCCGGCCTGTTCAAGAAGGTCTGCCTGGAGGTGGGGGAGGCCTACCCCGACGTCGAGGTCGACGACTTCCACATCGACGCGCTCACCGTGCACCTGCTGCGGCGTGCGGCGGCCTTCGACGTCCTGGTCGCCGAGAACATGTTCGGCGACATCCTGTCCGACCTGGCCGGCGAGCTGGCCGGCTCGCTCGGCATCGCGCCGTCGATCAACGCCTCCGACGACCGGTGCATGGCCCAGGCCGCGCACGGCTCGGCCCCGGACATCGCCGGGAAGGGCCTGGCCAACCCGATCGCGATGGTGCTGTCCGCCGGGATGCTGCTGGACTGGCTCGGGACCCGGCACGGTGACCCGCGCGCGGCCGACGCCGCGGTGCGGGTCGAGGACGGCGTGCGGGCGGCCGTGCGGGACGGCGTGTGCACCCGCGACCTGGGCGGCGGCGCCTCGACCGGTGAGTTCACCGACGCCGTCGTCGAGCGGGTCGCCGCGGGCTAGGTGGTCGGGCCGCCGTCCACCGCCAGCCGGCGGGCGGCGACCCCGACCGCGGCCAGCGCGGCCGCGGTCGCCCACAGCACCCCCGCCGCCCCGACCCCGGCGGCCACCAGGCCGACGGTGCTCGGGATGAGCACCTGGCCCAGCCGGTTGCCGGTGAGCCGCAGCGACATGGCGCGGCCGCGGAGGCCGGCGGGCGCGACCTCCGCGAGCCACGACATGGTGAGCGGCTGGCCCACCCCGAGCCCGAGGCCGAGCAGGACGACGACCGCGGCGAGGGCGACCGGGGGCAGCGGTGCCGCCACGACCGCCATCGAGACGGCGGCCAGCGCGACGCTGCCGATCATCAGCCGGCGCCGTCCCACCCGGGCGACGAGCCGGCCGAGGAACAGGCGCGAGGCCATGGAGGCGACGGCGCGGAGGGTGAGCAGGAGCCCGACGAACCCGGCGGCCAGCCCCCGGTCGGCGCCGAGGGCGGGCAGGTAGACCAGCGTGATGTCGACGGCGGCCAGCACCACGCAGCTGACCAGCAGGGCGCGCAGGAGCCCGGGGAGCCGCAGCAGCGTCGACATGCCGCCGGTCTCCGCGGCGGTGCGCTCGGACCCCCGTCCGGGGAAGCGCAGGAACGCGGTGCAGACCAGCAGGGCGGCGCCCAGCCCCGTCGCCGTCCAGAAGATCGGGGTGGTGTCCGGCAGCGCGCCCTCGCCGCCGACCAGCGTGATCAGCGCCGGGCCGAGCGCCTGCCCCAGCGACGCGGCGAAGGTGTAGTACCCGAAGGCGGTGTCGAAGCGGCCCGGGCCCGCGGTGTTGGCCACCGCCGCCTGCTGGCCGACGACCGACAGCAGGTGCCCGGTGCCCAGCACCACGCTGCCGAGCACCAGCCCGGCGGCCCCTCCGCGCCCGCTGGCGAAGACGACGCCGGAGAGGGCGAGCAGGACGGCGCCGACGAGCATCACCCGCCGCTCCCCGAACCGGTCGGTCGCCTGCCCGCTGGGGACGGCGAGGACGAGGGGGACGACGGCGAAGGAGGCGGTGAGCGCGCCCAGCCACGCGGTCGGGACGTCGAGCTCCAGCGCCCGGTAGGCCGAGGTCGGCCGCAGCACGAACGTCACCACCTGGGTGAGCGCGGAGTGCAGCAGGAGCAGCGCGAGCAGGCGGCGGCCGGGCCCGGTGGTCGCCGGCCCCGTCACCGGTCGGGTCCGGGGTGGGCCAGCCGGTCGAGCGAGCGGGCGCCCAGGCTGGACTCGACGTGCCGGCACATCAGGTCGCCGGCGGTCCCGGCGTCGCCGTCGCGGACGGCCTCGTAGAGCAGCCGGTGCTCGGTCGCGCGGGCGGCGCGCTCCTCGTCGCTGCGGCCGACCTCCAGCCCGTGCCGCCGGTAGCGGTCGGTCTTCGTCCAGAGCCCGTCTAGCGTCTGGGCCAGCAGCGCGTTGTGCGAGGCGCGGTGGATGGCGGCGTGGAAGCGGTGATGGCTCTCCAGCTGCGCGGCCGAGGGGGAGGTGCTCAGCGCCTCGAGGCCGTCGAGCGCCGCGGCCAGCTCCGCGAGGTCGGCGTCGGTCCGCCGCTGCGCCGCCAGCGTGGCGGCCAGGGGGTCGAGGGTCTGCCGCAGCTCCAGCAGGTCGCGGGCCTCGTCGGCGTCCAGCGGGCGCACGCGCGCGTCGCGGTGCGCGTCCAGCTCGACCAGCCCCTCCTGCTTGAGGCGGCGCAGCGCCTCGCGCAGGGGGGTGGTGCTCATCCCGATGGTGCGGGCGAGCGAGGCCTGCGGCAGGACGTCCCCGGGGCCCAGCTCTCCGGACAGGATCAGCTCGCGCACCCGCAGGTAGGCGAGGTCGCCCTTCGTCGCGTACTCCGCGTCGCTCATCGGCCCCCTCCGCCCCGTTATAGGTTATAACGGAGCCGCGACACCTGGGCACCGCCGACCCGAGAGCGAGCGAGACCGATGACCTTCGCGACCACCGACATCTCCGACGCCCACCCCGAGGGGCAGGTCTGCGACCCGGTCTTCCAGATCTTCGGCGGGGCGGTCTCCTTCAGCGGCCCGATCACCACGCTGAAGGTCTTCGAGGACAACACCCTGGTGAAGCAGGCGGTCGAGAGCCCCGGCGAGGGCCGGGTGCTCGTCGTCGACGGTGGCGGGTCGAGGCGCTGCGGGCTGGTCGGCGGCAACCTCGCGGCCGCCGCGGCGGCCAACGGCTGGGCCGGCATCGTCGTCAACGGCTGCATCCGCGACGCCGACGAGCTGGGGGAGCAGCCGGTCGGGGTGCGGGCGCTGGCCGCCATGCCCCGCAAGAGCCAGCGCGGGCTGCACTCCGGCCAGGCCGGAATCCCGGTCGTGTTCGCCGGCGTGGTGTTCCGCGAGGGCGAGTGGCTCTGCGCGGACCGGGACGGCATCGTCGTCCTGCCCGAGCCGCCCACCTCCTGACGGCCGGGCGGGTGGCCCCCGGGCGGCGGGGGTAGGTCCGGCGCGTGGACACGCCCACCCCCGAGCTGCAGACGATGCCCCTGGGCCTCTACGACGTCGTGCAGCTGGCCCTGCTGGGCGCGGGCTTCGCGCTGTTCGCCTACTTCGTCTACTCCTGGAACAGCCTGGGCGAGGTGTCGCCGCGGTACCGGCCCTCGGTCCTCGCCGGGCTCTGCCTGTCCGGTGTCGCGATGCTGGCCTACCTGCTGCTCTACATCGACTGGGACACCGGCTTCCGGCTCGCGGGGGAGGTCTACGTCCCGAACGAGGAGGCGCGGACCACCGAGGGGACCCGCTACATCGACTGGTCGGTCACGGTCCCGCTGCTGACCGTCGAGCTGCTGGCCGTCTGCTCGGTGGCCGGCTCCGCGGCCCGGAAGCTGCGCTTCCGCACGATGGCCGCGGCCTTCCTGATGATCGTCACCGGGTACATGGGCGCGCAGGTGCTCTCCGAGGGGCGCGACACCACCGCGCTGGTGGTGTGGGGGCTGATCAGCACCGCGTTCTTCGTCTACCTCTACGTCGCGCTCATCGGCGCGGTGCGCGCCGCGCTGCCCACCATGGGGGCGGAGGCCGGGGCGAGCCTGCGCAACGCGACGATCCTGCTGCTGAGCAGCTTCGGCGTGTACCCGCTGGTCTACGCCGTCCCGGTCTTCGCCGACGTGACCCCGGCCTGGTTCACCGCCATGCAGGTGGGCTACTCGGTCGCCGACGTCGTCGCGAAGGTCGGCTTCGGCGTCCTCACGCACAAGGTGGCGAAGCTGCGCACCGCCGAGGACGTCCGGAAGGGGGTCGACACCCACCCGGAGGCGGTGTGGTCCAGCCACGTGCACAAGAGCGACGCGGTGCTGCCGCCCGTGCGCGGGGCGGGGGCCCCGGCCGGCGACGGGCGCCGGCCGGGGGACGAGGGGGTCAGCGCGAGCTGACGCCCGCCGCGACCTCGCTCGGGCGCTGCTGCTCACCGGCGTAGGAGCTGATCGCGACCAGCGTGCCGGTCAGCGCGGGGATGACCCACTGCAGGGTGTCCAGCTGCTGCTGGGCGGCGGCGACGTCGGCCTGGGCGACCTTGGTCCGCTTGCTCGGCTTCGTCCCGGACTTCGAGGGCACCCCGCCGGCGGCCGACACCCGCTGGCCCAGGACCCGGCTGTAGGCGGTGGCCCCCAGCGCGGCCGCGGTCACCAGCGTCTTGAGCGCCGACATGCCGCCCACGCCCTGCTGCGCGGCCACCCGCTGCTTGTTGGCCCGCAGCTGGCCGACGCTGCCGACCAGGTGGGCGCCGATGGCGAGGGCGTTGACCGGCGTCCAGCGGTCCCAGCCGGCGTTCGCGACCCGGCCGGTGGCCGAGTCCGAGCCGGCCTCACCGGCGGCGGCGTTCAGGGCGACGGCGTTGGCGAGCGTGCCGCCGAACCAGGCCGACAGCCCGAGGTCGTGCAACGAGCGGGACAGGGTGTTCCGGGCCATGGGTGCTCCTCGGCTGGGGATGGTCCCCGCTCCCTACCCCGCGTGCCCGAGCCCATGCCGGTCGTGCACAACCGGACGGCGCTCAGGGGCGACGCAGCAGACGGGCCAGCCGGTGCCGCCGCCCCGCGGTCAGCTCGGCCGGGGTGGCCGGCGCCGGTGCCGGCTCGGCGGCCAGCGCCGCGTGCCGCTCGTGCAGCCGGGCCCGCACGTCGTCGGCCGAGTAGGCCCGCCGCTGGCGCTCGCCGCGCACGAGGACGGCGCCGGTCGCCGCGACTCCGGCGAGGCCGGCCAGGCCGAGCAGCTTCCAGGGGCGCACGTCCGTACCGTAGCGCCGTGCCGACGCTGACCCTGGACGAGGCGGTCGACCTCACCCGCACCGGCGACGTGTGGGTCTTCCGCGGTGCCTCCGTCGCCGACCGCGCCATCCAGACGCTGACCAACGCCCCGGTGAACCACGTCGGGATGGCGGTCGTCCTGGAGGACCTGCCGCCGCTGCTCTGGCACGCCGAGCTCGGCCGCTCGCTGCCCGACGTCTGGACCGGCACGCGCCAGCGCGGCGTGCAGCTGCACGACCTGCGCGACGCCGTCACCACCTGGCGGCAGAGGTACGGGCAGCGCGCCTGGCTCCGGCAGCTGGTCGGGCCCTCCGACGACGGCGGCGTGACCCCGGAGATGGAGGACGCCGTCCTGCGCACCATCGCCCGCATGGACGGCCGGCCGTTCCCGACCACCTCGAAGCTGGCGCGCGGCTGGGTCAACGGCCGGCTGCGCCGGGGCACCAGCACCGAGGCGGTCTACTGCGCCGAGCTGGTCGCGGCCACCTACACCGCGATGGGGCTGCTGCCCGCCGACCGCCCCGGGAACTGGTACGACCCCGGCAGCTTCTGGTCCGGCGACGACCTGGACCTGCAGCTGGGGGCGCGGCTCGGCCCGGAGATCCCGGTCGAGGTCCCCGCCGGCTAGCCGGTCCGGGCGGTCGCCCCGCCCAGCCGGACGACGGTGTCGTGGGCGCGCTCGACGTCGTCGTCGTGCGTCACGCAGACGACCAGCCGGCCGGCCAGCGCCGAGCGCAGGTCGCGCAGCAGCGCCGCGGCCGTGGGGGCGTCCAGGTGCGCGGTCGGCTCGTCGAGCAGGACGACGTCCCGGTCGGCGAGCAGCGCCCGCGCGGCGGCCAGCCGTCGGCGCTCCCCGCCGGAGAGCGCGGTGCCGCCCGAGCCGACCGGCGTGTCCAGCCCGGCGGGCAGCGTGGCGAGCAGCCCGCCCAGGCCGGTCGCGGCGAGCGCCTGGCGCATCCGGGCCTCGCCCTCGCTGCCGGCCAGCGCGCCCCGGGGTGCGGCCAGCGCCAGGTTCGCGCGGATGGTCGAGGCGAACACGTGCGCCTCCTGCGGCAGCCACGCCATACGGGCGCGGAGGTCCTCGCCGCGCAGCGCCTCCGTGTCGAGGCCGTCGACGGCGTAGCGACCGGCCCGCGGCCGGAGCGCGGCCATGAGCACGGCCAGGAACGTCGACTTGCCGGTCCCGGAGGGCCCGCGCAGCACCAGCCAGCCGTCGCCGGCGGCGAGCGAGACGTCGACGCCGCGCAGCACGTTGGGCGACGTGCTGGGAGGTGAGGTCGTCGAGCTCCTTCTCCGCGCGGCGCACGTCGTCCTCGCCGGCCTCGCCGTCCTTGGCGATGCGGTCGAGCTCCTCCTTGGCACGGCGGCGGA
>NZ_SPQP01000002.1 GCF_004571075.1 Blastococcus sp. TF02A-35 | reverse complement strand
CGCGACGAGGCACACCGGCTCGCCGCTGCCCTGCGCGAGCGCGGGGTCTCGGTCCGGGCCGACCGGCGCGAGGGCATGGCGGTGCTCGACGCCCTGCTGACGGTGCCGGAGGCGCAGTCCCTGCTCGGCGAACGCGGTGCCTGTGGACGCGCCCCGGCTCAGAGCGGGTAGAACGGGGCGCCGCCGGCCAGCGGCTCGGCACCCCGGACGAGCGTGACCCACGTGCCGCCGGTGAGCCGCCACACGGTGTTGCCGGCGCTCACCAGGGGCGGCCGGCCGGGCGCGACGGCCAGCGACGTGGGCTGGCTCGGCAGCCCGGACGTGGTCATGCGGGTGAGGCCCCACCCGTCCACACCCACGGCGTAGGGGACGATGCGGTCCTCGCTCTCGTCTCCAGCCAGCACCATCAGGCTGCTGCTGTCCCGCCAGCCGACGTCGATGACCTGGGCGAGGGTCGGCGCGGCCTCCCGGAGGTCGCGCAGCACCACGGAGCCGTCCTCCGGCGACCGGACGACCGTGCCCACGTAGAGCCGCCGCCCCTCGGGCCCGTCGACGACGACCGCCGCGCGCACGCCGTCCGGTGACAGCTGCAGCACGTCGGTGCGCCCGAGGCCGGCGAGGGTGGGCGCGGTGACCGGCTGGGGCGGGGCCCCGGCGGGGACCCGGACCACGGTCGAGCCGTCGCGGACGACCCAGGCCTCCGCGCGGGTCCCCGAGACCGTCGGCGCGCTCAGCGAGGCGCCGCCGAGCACCGGTGCCAGCTCGCCGTCGTACGGGCCGGCGAGCAGCGTGGCACCGCTCCCCTCCGGCCGGACGCCGGCGAGGAACGACAGCCGGCCGCTGCCGGGCTCCGCGGACACGGCGGCGCTGGTGAGGCCGTAGGCACCCTGCCCCGCCGGTCCGGGAGCGGGCTGGCCCTCCGCGGCCGTGCGCAGCGCTCCGCCGTCCAGGTAGTGGCCCACGCCGTCGGCGGGCGCCGCGTCCGGGTCGAACGAGGCCCAGTCCTCGACGGTCTGCCGCTCGGGCACGTCCTCGAGCGCGACCGGCTCCCCGTCCAGGACGACGACCACCTCGGTGATGCGCGGTCCACCGGACTGCTGCAGGGTCCAGACCAGCTGGGCGCAGACCTGGCCGAGGACGGGCGAGTCGGCGGGCAGGCCGGTCAGCTCCACGGTCGCCGTCTGGTTCTCCACCGACACCGACCGGCGCAGCTGCACGCCGCTGAGCGGGTTGGCCACGCCGGCCGCGAGCGAGGACGACGGGCCGCCGAGCAGGCGCTCGACCAGGGCGGTCGGCTGGGTCTCGCCGATCATGAGGTAGCGCGGGTCCGGGACCACCCGGGATGCCGTCGGGTCCACGAAGTAGGCCTGCAGCTCGTCGTAGAGCCGCTCGAAGTCCGGCTCGAGCATGATCAGCCCGTCCGGCGGGTCGGTGATGCGCCACTCGCCGTCGACCTGCTCGAGCCGGAACTCGCGGGTGAAGACGCCCCGGCCGGCGACGGTGAAGACGCCGCGGGGGTCCACCGTGCCGATGAGGTTGGCGGTGATGGACACCGTCCCCGCGTCGGTGGTGATGACCGCGTAGTCGGTGCCGATGACGCTGATGCCGGTCTCGTCCAGCCACTTCTCCGCGGCCGCGGGGGCCAGGTGCAGCCGGGCCACGGGGTGGCTGCGGACGGTGCTGGCCGAGGCGTCGATGAACGTGCGCACGACCTCCTCGGCGCTGGCACCGGGCGCCGGCGGCAGCGGCTCGATGCCGGCCGCCTCGACCGGGCGCGCCGGCGCCTGCGGGATCGCGACGGTGGGCGAGCTGGTCGGGACCGTGGAGCACGACGCCAGCGGCAGCGCCGCGGCGAGCAGGGCGACGGCCAGGCCGCGGGTGCGGGTCACCGGGGCACCCCCGGACGCCGCAGGCGGACGGGGCGCAGCGGCAGCGGCGAGCTGGTCAGGTCGGTGCCGGCCACGAGCGGGAGGGTGAGCCGGAACTGGGCGCCGGCGCCGGGCTGGCCCCACACCTGGAGCCAGCCGCCGTGCAGCCGCGCGTCCTCCAGGCTGATCGACAGGCCCAGCCCGCTGCCCCCGACCGTCCGCACCCGCGACGGGTCGGCCCGCCAGAACCGGTCGAACACGTGCTGCGCCTCCCCCGCGCTCAGCCCGACCCCGTGGTCGCGCACGGTCACGGCGGCGGCCGACGGGTTGGCGGCCAGGGTGATCTCCACCGGGTGCCCCGCGCCGTGCTCGATGGCGTTGCCCACCAGGTTGCGCAGGATCCGCTCGACGCGGCGGGCGTCGACCTCGGCGAGGACCGCGTCCTCCGGCCGGGTCACCTGCAGCTCGCACTCGTGCCGCCGCGCCAGGGTGCTCATGCCGTCGACGACGCGGCCCACGAGCACGCCCAGGTCGGTGGGCGCGGCGTCGAGCACCGCGGCCCCCGCGTCGTAGCGGCTGATCTCCAGCAGGTCGGTGAGCAGCGCCTCGAACCGGTCGAGCTCGGCACGCAGCAGCTCGGCCGAGCGCGCCACGTGCGGCGCGAAGTCCTCGCGCGACTCGTGCAGGACCTCCGCGGCCATCTGCACGGTGGTGAGCGGCGTGCGCAGCTCGTGCGAGACGTCGGAGGTGAACCGCTGCTGCAGCTGGGACAGCCCCTCGAGCTGGGTGATCTGCCGCTGGAGGCTGTCGGCCATCGCGTTGAAGCTGGTGGCCAGCCGCGCCAGGTCGTCCTCCCCGCGGACGGCCATGCGCTCCTCGAGCTGGCCCTCGGCCAGCCGCTGCGCCGTGCCCGCCGCGCGCCGCACGGGGTCGACGACCAGCCGGGTCACCAGCAGCGCGATCCCGACGACGAGAAGCGTGAGCGCCACGCCGCTGATGACCACCGTGCTGCGGATCAGCGACAGGCTCTCCTGCTCCTGCTGGAGGGGGAAGGAGTAGTACAGCTCGATCCGGTCGGGCGCCTGGTCGTCGCGCAGGACCGGTGCCCCGATCAGCAGGGTGGGCCGGTTCTCCCCCGCCGCGTCGGGGATGACGTCGTACTTGGAGGCCTGGCTGCCGGAGTCCACCACGGCGCGCAGCTCCTGCGGCAGCGCCTCGTAGAGCGGCCGCCGGGTGGTCGTCGTCCGGTCGGGGTTGCCCGGCCGGTAGACCATGACGACGTCGAAGTCACCGGCGGCGCCGCCGCGTTCGAGGAGGCTGTTCACGGCGCGGGTCAGCGTCGAGCGGACGCTCGCGGCGTCGCCGGTGGCGATGCCGGTGACCTCGTTCTGCGCGTAGACGACGCCGGCCTGGACCTGGTCGATGGCGGCCTGGCGCTTGACGTCGAGGAGCTGGTCCCGGATCTGGCTGAAGAGGACCAGGCTCACGATGACGACGACGGTGCCGGCGACCACCGTGGTGATCGCGGCGATGCGCACCTGGAGCGAGGAGCGCCACGCCTGGAGGGCGCGGGCGGCGAGCCGGCGGGTGCCGCGGCGCACCCTCCGCCGGGCGCCCTGGGCGCGGCGGCCCAGGCCCCGCCGGACCCGGCGCACCTCGGCCCGTCGCGAGCGGGCGGGGGCCGGGCCTGCGGCCGGCTCCTCGCCGGTGCCCGTCTCGGGCGAGCGGGTGGCGGTCACCGCTCCATTGTCGGTGACGCCGGGCCGGGAACGGCGGGCCGACTCACGGGGGGCCGGCCTTGTACCCGACCCCGCGCACGGTGAGGACGACCTCGGGCTTCTCCGGGTCGCGCTCGACCTTGGCCCGCAGCCGCTGGACGTGCACGTTCACCAGCCGGGTGTCGGCGGCGTGCCGGTAGCCCCACACCTGCTCCAGCAGGAGCTCGCGGGTGAAGACCTGCCGGGGCTTGCGGGCGAGCGCCACCAGGAGGTCGAACTCCAGCGGCGTCAGCGCGATGGGGACGCCCTGGCGCGTGACCTGGTGGGCCGGGACGTCGATCTGCACGTCGCCGATGCTGAGGTTCTCGGCCTGGCCGGTCTCCCCGCGGCGCAGCTGGGCGCGGACGCGCGCCACCAGCTCGACCGGCTTGAACGGCTTGGTGACGTAGTCGTCGGCGCCGGCCTCCAGCCCCTGCACGACGTCGATGGTGTCGCCCTTGGCGGTGAGCATGACGATCGGCACGGTGGACTGCTGGCGGATGTCCTGGCAGATCTGCAGGCCGTTGCGGCCGGGCAGCATCAGGTCCAGGAGCACCAGGTCCGGCCGGGTCTGCTGGAAGACGCCGACCGCCCGGTTGCCGTCGGAGACGAACGCGGGCTCGTAGCCCTCCCGGCGCAGCACGATGCCGAGCATCTCGGCGAGGGCGGCGTCGTCGTCGACGACCAGGACACGGCCGCGAGCGGACCCGTTCTGGGGAGCGGTGGGTGGCACGGCGACCATTCTGCGCTGTGAGGCAAGGAAAGCGGCCCACCCGTCCGGGTGAGCCGCTTTCCCCGCTGCGGTGACGTGCTGGAACGGCCCGCCTGCAGGGACCCGGCCTGAGCTCGCGAAGGCCGGGGGGCAGGCGGGTCCTGTCAGTAGCGGTAGTGGTCGCTCTTGTACGGGCCCTCGACCGGGACACCGATGTAGTCGGCCTGGACCTTGGTGAGCTCGGTGAGCTTCACGCCCAGCGCGTCGAGGTGCAGCCGGGCCACGTGCTCGTCCAGCTTCTTGGGCAGCACGGTGACCGTGGGCTCCTTGCCCTCGTAGGCCGCGCGGTTGCTCCACAGCTCGATCTGGGCCAGCACCTGGTTGGAGAACGAGGCGCTCATGACGAAGCTGGGGTGCCCGGTGGCGTTGCCCAGGTTCAGCAGCCGGCCCTCGGAGAGCACGATGATCGTGTGGCCGTCGGCGAACCGCCACTCGTCGACCTGCGGCTTGATCGTGGTCTGGACGACGCCCGGGGTGCGGGCAAGGCCGGCCATGTCGATCTCGTTGTCGAAGTGCCCGATGTTGCCGATGATCGCCTGGTGCTTGGTCGAGGCCAGCTGCTCGGCGGAGATGATGTCCTTGTTGCCGGTGGCGGTGATGATGATGTCGGCCTTGCCGATGACCTCGTCGAGCGTGGTCACCTCGTAGCCGTGCATCGCCGCCTGCAGGGCGTTGATCGGGTCGATCTCGGTGACGATGACGCGGGCGCCCTGGCCGCGCAGCGACTCCGCGCAGCCCTTGCCGACGTCGCCGTAGCCGCAGACGACGGCGACCTTGCCGCCGATCATCACGTCGGTGGCGCGGTTGAGGCCGTCGATGAGCGAGTGCCGGCAGCCGTAGAGGTTGTCGAACTTGCTCTTGGTGACCGAGTCGTTGACGTTGATCGCCGGGAAGAGCAGCCGGCCGTCGCGGGCGAGCTCGTAGAGCCGCATGACGCCGGTGGTCGTCTCCTCGGTGACACCGGCGATGCCCTGCCCGATGCGGGTCCAGTAGCCACCGTCCTCGGCGAGCGTGCCGCGGAGGGTCTCGAGGATGACGCCGTACTCCTCGGAGTCGGACTCCGTGGTGTCGGGGACGACGCCCTCGGCCTCGAAGCGGGTGCCGAGGTGGATCAGCAGGGTGGCGTCGCCACCGTCGTCGAGCAGCATGTTCGGGCCGACGATCTCGCCGTTCTCGTCCTTGAACTCGAACAGGCGCTGGGTGCACCACCAGTACTCGGGGAGCGTCTCGCCCTTCCAGGCGAAGACCGGCACGCCGGCGGGCTGCTCGGGGGTGCCGTCGCCGACGACGATCGCCGCGGCGGCGTGGTCCTGGGTCGAGAAGATGTTGCAGCTGACCCAGCGGACGTCGGCGCCCAGCGCGGTCAGGGTCTCGATGAGGACGGCGGTCTGCACGGTCATGTGCAGCGAGCCGGCGATGCGGGCGCCGGCCAGCGGCTGCTCGTCGCCGTACTCGGCGCGCAGGGCCATGAGGCCGGGCATCTCGTGCTCGGCGAGCTGGATCTCCTTGCGGCCGAACGGCGCGAGGGAGAGGTCGGCGACCTTGAAGTCGCCGTCGGTCAGCGTGCGGGTGCCAGTGCTGGCGGTCATGTCGCTCCAGTGTCCGCGCCCTGGCCGTCTGCAGGCGGGCGCTACGGGGTCGTCTGAGAGAGCGAGCATGCCGAGGCTTCGGCGGGGCTCGTGCCGGCGTCCAGGATAGCCGCGCGGCCCGGTGAGGTCGTCCCTCCCGGCTCGTTCCGTCCGGTGGTGCGCCCTCTGCATCGGCACGGGCGGCGCGCTGCTGAAGCCCGCACCACCCCTCCTGTCACTCGCAGCCGACGCCGTCGCCGTCGCCGTCGAACGCGTCGGAGAAGCCCGGCTCGCCGCGGTGGATGGGTGCCGCACCGGCGGCCCGGACGGCGGCGCAGTCCGGGTAGACCAGCGCGTCCGGCGCGGTCGGGGTGGCCGCGGCCGGGGCGGTGGCGCCGCCGTCGGGCAGCGGCTCGTCCGGGCAGCCCGCGAGCACGCCCGCCATCGCGTCCCGCTCCGCCTGGGTCACCCACAGCCCGTAGGTGGCCTTCACCGCCACCTGCCGCGCGACGTAGGCGCACCGGAAGGCGGTGTTCGGCGGCAGCCACGTCGCGGCGTCGCCGTCCCCCTTCTGCATGTTGAGCGGCCCGTCGGCCGCCAGCAGGTTGAGCGGGTCGTTGGCGAAGGCGACCCGCCGGTCGGTGTCCCAGCCCTGGGCACCCTTCTGCCAGGCGTCCGAGAGCGCCACCACGTGGTCGATCTGCACCGCCTCGCTCGTGCCCTCGCCGCGGCGGAACTCGATCGTCGAGCCGGAGTAGGGGTCGGCCAGCGTCCCCGTCGCCACCACGCAGTCGCGGGTCCCCGGCCGGAACGTCTCGCCGGTGAGGTCGCGGGCCAGGACGTCGTTGCGGGTGTCGCAGCCGTTGCGGTCGGTGTCCACCCAGCCGTCGCCGAAGTTCTCCCGCTCGTACCCGGTGCGGGGCGCGCGTCCCTTGACCTCGAGCGCGTCCAGCGCGGCCAGGGCGGAGCCGGCCACCGGCTCGGGAGCCGCGGCGCGGTCGCCGGTCTCGGCCAGGTCCACCGGGTCGCAGCCGGCCAGCCCGGCCAGGAGGCCGAGGGCGAGGACGGCGCCGGCGAGCCGGCGGGGCCGGGGCCCGGGGCGGACACCCACCGGGCTCCCCCACCGCTCAGGACTGCGCACCGCCCGACGCTAGGCCGGGGACGCGGCGGTCCGGCGGTGCAACGCCGGGCGCGGAGGAGGTCTCAGACGACGTTGGTGGTCGCGCGGTAGAGGACCGCCGGGCCGCGGGCGCTCACCGGGGCGCCCGCCGGGACGAACGCGGCCCGGCCCTTCTCCAGGGTCAGCTCGCCGTCGGCGGAGGCGAGGACGGCGCTGCCCTCGGTGCACAGCAGCAGCTGCGGCCCGCGGGTGGTGAGGACGCCGGACTGCTCGTCCAGGTGCACCCGCGTGAGGTCGAAGTCGGCGACCGGCACCGGGTAGCGCAGGCCGCCGGGCCCGAGCACCGGGTGGATGACCGGGATGCGGCCGTCGCTGAAGTCGAGCACCTCGATGAGCGCGGCCAGGTCGACGTGCTTGGCGGTCAGGCCGCCGCGCAGCACGTTGTCCGAGCTGGCCATCACCTCGACGCCGGCGCCGGACAGGTAGGCGTGCAGGTTCCCCGCCGGGAGGAACACCGCCTCCCCGGGCGCCAGCTTCAGGTGGTTGCACATCAGCGAGATGACCACGCCCGGGTCGCCCGGGTAGGTCTCCGCCAGCGTCGCCGCCCAGCGGTAGGTGTTGATGAACTCGGGGTCGTGCGCGGCGACGAAGCGGGCCGCGGCGGTGGCGACCGCCGACACCAGCTCGGTGCGGCGCTCCCCGTTCAGGGCCAGCAGCTGCGGGATCGCCGCCCGCAGCCCGCCCCGCGCCAGCGCGGCGATCGTCGGCTTGAGCTCGGGCACCTGCAGCTTGGCCAGGCAGTGCAGCGACTCCTCCACCGGCCGGAACCCGCACAGCGCCTCGAAGGTGGTCAGCGCGAGCAGCAGCTCCGGCTTGTGGAACGGGTCCTTGAACGTCCGCGTGGGGTCGTCGTGCGGGATCCCGGCGGCCTCCTCGGCCGCGAAGCCCACCTGGGCCTGCTCGGTCGTCGGGTGCGCCTGCAGGGAGAGCGGGGCCTCGGCCGCGAGCACCTTCATCAGGAACGGCAGGCGGGCGCCGAAGCGCTCCACCACCGGGCGGCCGAGCAGCGCCTCGGGCTCCTCGGCGATCGCCTTGTCCAGCGGCCGGCCGTCGGACAGCACGCTCGGCTCGTCCGGGTGCGCACCCACCCACAGCTCGGCGTGCGGGCGCTCCGCGGGCACGGGCTCCCCCAGGAGCTCGGGGATCACGGTCCGGCTCCCCCAGGGGTAGAACCGCACACCGTTGCTCAGCTGCCACATGGTGAGCGCAGGTTACGTGCGCGCCCCACCGCTCCGGAACCGTCGTCGCCGCGCGGTGCGCGGCAGGTCACCCGGAGGGGGTGCCCTGCACCGCCTTGCGCACGTCGGGCGCGCCCAGGCGCGCGGCGTCCGCGGTGCGGTCGTCGGGCATCCGCTGCGACTCGCGCTCCGCGGCCACCCGCGCCTCGTAGTGGGCGATCTCCTCGGCGAGGAAGTCGTCCTGCCAGCCGTGCACGGTCGCCATGAGCCGAGCGACCTCCGCGGCCGACTCGACCCCTCGGTGCGGGGTCTCGATCGAGATGCGCGTCCGGCGGGTCAGGACGTCGTCCAGGTGAAGCGCCCCCTCGGCCCGCGTCGCGTGGACGACCTCGGCGGCGAGGTGCTCCGGGGCGCCGGGCAGCGACCGGCCGAGCGCGGGGTCCTCCCGCACCAGGTCCAGGACCGCGGTCACCTGGTCACCGTGCCGGCGCAGCAGCCGCTCGACGGCCGCCTCCGGCACGCCGTACCCGGCGGCCAGCTCCGCCGCCCGGTCACGCACCTCGCCCCATCCGCGGGCGCCGACCAGCGGCAGCTCGGCGGTGCGCGACGGCGGCACACCGGGCAGCCGCTCGGCGGCGGCGTCGACGGCGTCGGCCGCCATGACCCGGTAGGTCGTGTACTTGCCGCCGGCCACCAGGACCAGGCCCGGCACCGGCGTGACGACGGCGTGCTCGCGGGAGAGCCGGCTGGTGTCGTCGGACTCGCCGGCCAGCAGCGGCCGCAGGCCCGCGTAGACGCCGACGATGTCGTCGGCGGTCAGCGGCCGGGTCAGCACCCGGTTGACCTGGCCGAGCAGGTAGTCGATGTCGGCGCTGCTGGCGGCGGGGTGGTCGCGGTCCAGCGTCCACGGGGTGTCGGTGGTGCCGACGATCCACTGGCCGCCCCACGGGATCACGAACAGCACGCTGGTGGGCGTCCGCAGGATCAGCCCGTGCGGGCCGACGTCGCCGCCGTCGATCGCCGAGCCGGGCACGAGCAGGTGGACGCCCTTGGAGGCCCGGACCTTGAGGCTGGGCGCCGCGGAGCCGAGCATCCGGCCGATGTCGTCGCTCCACACCCCGGTCGCCGCGATCACGCTGCGGGCGCGGACGGTGAAGGTGGAGCCGTCGGTCAGGTCGGCGACGTGCACGCCGACCACGGCCGCGTCGGGTGCGTCGCTCTCCCGCAGCAGGCCGACGACGCGCGCGCTGGAGAGCGCCGCGGCCCCGTACCCGGCGGCGGTGCGCACCACGGCGAGGGTGTGGCGGGCGTCGTCCACCTGGGCGTCGTAGTAGCGGATCGCGCCGCGCACGGCGTCACGCCGCAGGGCGGGGAAGGTCTCGAGGGTGGCCCGGCGGGACAGGTGGCGGTGGCGCGGGATCGCGCGGTCGCGGGCGAAGGCGGCGCCCAGCACGTCGTAGAGCGCGACGCCGGCGCCGTAGTACGCCCGCTGCCACACCGGGGCGGTCAGCGGCAGCAGGAACGGCAGCGGCCGGACCAGGTGCGGGGCGATCGTGCGGATCAGCCGCGCGCGCTCCTTGAGCGCCTCGTGCACCAGCGGGAAGGCCATCTGCTCGAGGTAGCGCAGCCCGCCGTGGATCAGCTTGCTCGACCGGCTGGAGGTGCCGGCCGCCCAGTCGCGCGCCTCGATCAGCCCGACCTTCAGCCCGCGGCTGGCCGCGTCCAGGGCCGCGCCGGCCCCGGTGACCCCGCCCCC
This sequence comes from Blastococcus sp. TF02A-35, assembly GCF_004571075.1. Classification (GTDB taxonomy): domain Bacteria; phylum Actinomycetota; class Actinomycetes; order Mycobacteriales; family Geodermatophilaceae; genus Blastococcus. The sequence continues at coordinate 166,088 of NZ_SPQP01000002.1, read as the reverse complement.
GATCACGAGGACGTCGACGACCTCGTCCTCCAGGCGGGCGCGGTCCGCCCGACGCCGTTCCGGTGACAGCTCCGTGCCGGTCATGTCCCCCACTGTCCCCCTCGCTCGCGCGCCGTGACCGAGATGCCGGTCACGCCGCCGGCTGGTGCGAGCCCGCGTCCGCCCCGTGCGACTTCTTCCGGTGGAACGTCACGCTCATCACCAGCACGACGACCGCGCCGACGACGAGGCCCAGCAGCGCGCTGCCCAGGGTGTTGACCAGCCAGCCGACGACGCCGCCCACCGCGCCCGTGGCGTCGTGCGCGGCCTCCTCGAGGTGGTGCACGAACGCGTAGAGCGGGTGGAAGCCCAGCTCGTCGGTGCCCACCAGGATGATGTGCCCGCCGACCCAGAGCATCGCGGCGGTGCCGACCACGGTGAGCGCGCTGAGCAGCTTGGGCATGCCCTTGACCAGCCCGCGCCCGAAGGAGGCCACGCCCTTCGCGGGGCGCTGGGCCAGGTTGAGCCCGATGTCGTCCATCTTCACGATCAGCCCGACGACGCCGTAGACCAGCACGGTGATCCCGATGGCGACGACGACCAGGATGACCGCCCGGGAGAGGAACGCCTCGCTGGCCACCTCGTTGAGGCTGATGACCATGATCTCGGCCGACAGGATGAAGTCGGTGCGGACCGCCCCGGAGACGATGGTCTTCTCGTCCGGGAGGGCGTCCTCGACCTTCTCGTGCGTCTCGGCGTGCCCGCTGACCCGGTGCCAGATCTTCTCCGCGCCCTCGTAGCAGAGGTAGGCGCCACCGATCATGAGGATCGGGGTGAGCAGCCACGGCAGGAACTGGCTGAGCAGCAGGATCGCCGGGAGGATGATCAGCAGCTTGTTGCGCAGCGACCCCAGCGCGATCTTCCGGATGATCGGCAGCTCGCGGTCGGCGTTCAGACCGTGCACGTACTGCGGCGTCACCGCCGTGTCGTCGACGACGACGCCGGCCGCCTTGATGCTGGCCCGGCCGGCGGCCGCCCCGATGTCGTCGATCGACGCGGCGGCCGCGCGGGCGAGCACCGCCACGTCGTCCAGCAGAGCTACGAGTCCACCCGCCACGGGAAGTCCTTCCGATCGGTCAGCACGTCGGTGCTGCTGCAGTGATGGTCGCCTGTCCGGTCCCGCCGTGCGCGGTCACGAGCCGAAGGCGCGCTCGTGGTCCAGCGCCAGGGCGAGGTAGACGGCGCTGAAGTCCGCGACGGCCAGCTGCCGGGCCAGGCGCGGCAGCCGGCCGTGGCGACCGGGCTCCCCGTGCTCCGCCAGGCCGCTGACCGGGATGTTGTGCGCCGCGGCGGTCCGCAGGACCTGCTCCATGGCCTCGGCCGCCGACCGCGGCTCCCGCTCCCCCGCGCCGTCGTGCCCACCGGCCTCCGGGTCGCGGATGGTGAGCAGCCGGAGCCGCCGGCCGGTGTCGTCGGCGCGGTCGCGGAAGAAGTCGTCCTCCTCGCGGGGCGCGAGCGGGCCGCTGAGCACCGTGCAGGCGGCGACGCGCTGGTCGGGCAGCCGGAAGCCGGTCGCGGGCAGACCGGCCAGCGTCGCCAGCTGGTCGGTGATGCGGGTCGCGGCCGCGCCCGCCAGCGGCCCCTCCGCCATCACCAGCGGCAGCGCGTCCAGCAGGCCCAGCGCGAGGGTCTTGGCCGGGTTGACGAACGACTCGCGGGCCGGGCCGCACTCCTCGGCGACCTCGTCCAGCGCGGCGGCCACCTCGTCGGCGTCGGCCGCGGCGGCCGGGAGCAGGCCGAGGTCGGTGGCCAGGCGCAGCATCGGCGTGAGCAGCGACCAGAGCGTCGTGTGCCGCACCCGCGACTGCGGCAGCGCCACGTACGGGGCGCGGGCGGTGGAGCAGGCGGCCCGCAGCGGGGCGTCCTCGGCGCCGATGCCCACCAGCGCGACCCCGCGGCGGGCGGCCTCGTAGGCCGGGCCGACGGCGTAGGTGCCCGCGCCGGTGCGGGTGGCGACCACCGCGATGTCGCTGGGCCCGGCCCACACCGGCAGCGCCGGTCCCGGGACGACGTCGACGGTCACCGGGCTCGACGGCCCGAGGAGCGCCCGCAGCACCGAGGCCGCGACGGCGCCCTCGCGGCGCCCCACGATGATCAGACCGCGGGGCCGGCCGCCCTCGGTGACCCGCGAGAGGTCCGCCTCGTCGGTCAGCCGCGCGGTCTCGCGCACCTGTGCCCCGGCGCCGGCCACCGCCGGCAGCAGACCCCGGGGGTCGCGGGCGCGCAGCAGCTCCAGGTCGTCGAGGACCTCCTCGGCCAGCTCGGGCGAGGTCATGCCGGCGCCGTCCTCACCCGCGCTGCCGCGCCTCGTCGAGCAGGAGCACCGGGATGCCGTCGCGCACCGGGAAGCCCCGGCCGCAGGTGGTGCACACCAGCTCGCCGGCCGCCTCGTCCACCGTCAGCGGCGTGTGGTGGGTGTCCGGACAGGCCAGGATCGAGAGCAGCTCGGCGTCCAGGCCCAGGGGGCCGCTGGTCGCGCTGCTGGGGGAAGTGGTCATCTCTGCTCCTGTCCGGCGCGGACCGTGCTCAGCACCCGGTCGCGCAGCTCCGTCATCCGCGCCACGTCCGGCGCCTCCACGTTCAGCCGCAGCAGCGGCTCGGTGTTGCTGGCGCGCAGGTTGAACCACGCGCCGTCGGGCAGCTCGACGGTGAGGCCGTCCAGCTCGTCGAACGTCGCGCCCTCCTCCTCGAAGAGGCGACGCACCTCGGCCACCCGGCCCGGCGCGTCGGCGACGGTGGAGTTGATCTCGCCCGAGGCGGCGTAGCGCGCGTAGGCGGCGGTCAGTTCCGACAGCGGCCGGCTCTGCTCCCCCAGCGCGGCGAGGACGTGCATGCCGGCGAGCATGCCCGTGTCGGCGCGCCAGAAATCGCGGAAGTAGTAGTGCGCGGAGTGCTCGCCGCCGAAGACCGCGTCGGTGCGCGCCATCTCCGCCTTGATGAACGAGTGCCCGACCCTGGTGCGCACCGGCTCGCCGCCGTGCTCGCGGACGATCTCGGGGACCGCCCGCGACGTGATGAGGTTGTGGATGACCGTCGTGCCGCGGCCCTTGGCCAGCTCGCGGACGGCGACCAGCGCGGTGATGGCCGAGGGGCTCACCGGCTCGCCGCGCTCGTCGACGACGAACACCCGGTCGGCGTCGCCGTCGAAGGCCAGGCCGATGTCGGCACCGTGCTCGCGGACCGCGGCCTGGAGGTCGACCAGGTTCGCCGGGTCCAGCGGGTTGGCCTCGTGGTTGGGGAACGAGCCGTCGAGCTCGAAGTAGAGCGGCACGACCTCCAGGGGCAGGTCGGCCAGGACGACCGGCACGGTGTGGCCGCCCATCCCGTTCCCGGCGTCGACCACGACCTTCAGCGGGCGGATCCCGGAGAGGTCGACCAGCGAGCGCAGGTGCGCGGCGTACTCGGCGAGCACGTCGCGGGCCGACACCGTGCCGATGCGGTCGGGGACGCGCTCGTAGTCGTCGCGCTCGGCCCAGTCGCGGATGGTGACCAGGCCGGAGTCCTGCCCGATCGGCGCGGCGCCGGCGCGGCACATCTTGATGCCGTTGTAGCGGGCCGGGTTGTGGCTGGCGGTGAACATCGCGCCCGGCAGGTCCAGCGAGCCGGCGGCGAAGTACAGCAGGTCGGTGGACCCGAGGCCCGCCTCCACGACGTCGAGACCGCGGGCGATGACACCCTCGGCGAAGGCGCGGGACAGGGGGACCGAGGACTCGCGCATGTCGTGGGCGGTGACGACGGTCGTGGCCCCGGAGTCGGCGAGCACGAACTCGGCGAACGCCGCACCGATCGCCCGGGCGGTGCTCTCGTCCCACTCGTCGGGGACGACGCCGCGGACGTCGTAGGCCTTGATCAGCGCGGACAGGTCAGCCACGCGCAGAACCCTATCGGCGGGGGCGCTACGGGAGGTCGGGCAGGACCCGCAGGTGACCGCGGCGGATGCCGCTGCCGTCGTCGGCCGGGTCGCGCGGGGGCTCCGGGCGGGCGGCCTCGCGGACCGCGTCGGCCAGCGCGAGCAGGTCGTCGCCGGTCGGGCCCGAGTCGTCCAGGTCGATCTCGTGCCGGACGACCTCCCAGCCGCGCGGCACGGTCAGCCGCTCGGCGTGGAACTCGCACAGGTCATAGCTGTGCGGCTCCGAGAACGTCGCCAGGGGACCCACGACAGCGGTCGACTCCGCGTAGACGTAGGTCAGGGTCGCCGCTGCCGGTTGCGCGCAGCCGCTGCGCGAGCAGCGACGTGACTGCCTCACCACCGGTTCCTCACGACAGGCACAGTAATCCCGCTGCGCGGTGCGCGACAGCAGGCGCACCGGTTTCCGGACCGCTGCGCACCATCCTGCACGATGGTCCCGTGGGCATCGTCACCGGTCGGACGCGGGATGCGGCCCCGTGCGGCGCGACCGGGGAAATCTTCACCGAAGTCGTTCCGCGGCCCGGCGTGTCGGACCGCGCCGTACGCTTCGACGCGTCATGAGCACGCCCCCGCGCCGCCCCGCCCGCTCCCGACGCGACCGTCACGGTCGCGGTCTCCGGGGCCGTCTGCTGCCGACCGAGGTCCCCCTGGCCCGCAGCCGGGGCGAGGCGTTCGACGACCTCGTCCTCGACGCGGTCGAGGACATCGAGCGCCGCTGGGAGCGGGAGCTGGCCGGGGTGGAGTTCGCCGTCGAGGACGTCCCCTGGGTGGAGCACACCCGCCCCGACGACGTCGTCCTCGACAGCGACGTCCTCGACGACGGTGGCGTGCCGCTGGCGCGGGTGCTGCCGGCCCGGCGCGAGCAGGGCGAGGAGCTCCCGCCCCGCGTGATCGTCTACCGGCGCCCGCTGGAGCTCCGGGCGAACGACCGGGAGGACCTGGCCGACCTGGTCCGCGACGTGGTGGTGGACCAGGTCGCGACGCTGCTGGGCCGGGACCCCGAGGAGATCGACCCCACCGCCTGACCGGCGGGGCCGCGCGCGGGTGCTGCGATGCTGGTCGCGATGGACGCCCCGGTCGCCGGCACCGCTGCCTGGCTCGTGCTCGGCGCGGTGCTCGGGCTGCTGCTCGCGGCCGCCGTCGCAGCCTGGGTGCTGGGCGCCCGCCGCAGGCGCGCTCCCGGGCCCGGCGGCCAGGTCGGGCCGGAGCAGCGGGTCGACGACCTGGCCGACTTCCTGGAGCACCCTCCGGGCACGCGGTCCGAGCCGGCCGCGCCGACCGGGTGGGCGGCGCTCTCCGCTCCCCCGCCGCCCGCGCCGGCTGCTCCGCGCGCCGCTGCCGACCCCGGCTACCGGCCGGTGGCGGTGCTGGCCCTCGTGGCCCTGGCCCTCGTGGGGTGCGCGGCCGCGGTCGCTGCGGCGGCCCGCGCACTAGAGCGCGCCGACGCGGGGCGCCCGGCCGCGTCGGGCCCGGCACCGTCCCCGTCCCCGCCGGGCCTCGCAGGCCGGCTGACCGCGGCGGGCCTGGTGCTCGAGCAGCGCGCGGTGGGCATCACAGCCGCGTACCCGGAGCTCGAGCTCTCCTCCACCGGCGACGGGGGCACCCGGTTGGAGCTGCGGCTGCCCACCTGGAACTGCCTGGCCGCCGAGCCGCCCGCCGACCCCGCGGCGGCCGGCTGCGTGCCCTCCCTGGTGGAGCACGCGGAGCTGTCCTCCCCCGGCCTGACCGTGCAGCGCGACGGGGACCGCATGGTGCTGCGCGGCCCGGCGGCCACGGAGCTGCGCCCGTCCGGCTCCGCTCCCGAGCCGACCGGCCGGGTCTACGACCTCACGCTCTCCGTCGTCGCGGACGGGGGCCGCGCCGCCGGGGAGCTGCGGGTCGGCTCGGGGACGGCGACCGTCACCGGCGGGCTCAGCGGCCGCTGACGCCCGGCAGCGGCGGCCACCCGCGGGCGGGCACGGCCAGCCCCACCAGCGGCGCGCCCATCTCCGCGCCCAGCCCGGCCCCGGTGCCCCACCACGGCCAGCGGTCCGCGCCGTCGACCAGCGTGAGCAGCGCGCCCCGGAGGGCCTCGCCGTCGGCGGCGACGGCCACCTCCAGCTGACCCAGCGCCGCGTGCAGGCGGGCGGCCGCGCGCAGGAAGCCCCGCGCGCGGGCGTCGGGCGCGGCGTCGAGCAGGTGCGGCAGCCACCGCTCCAGCACCGCCGGGTCGTTGGTCCGGAGCACCGGCCCGAGCGCGTCGAGCTGGTCGACCAGGCGGGTGCTGCGCACGTTGGCCAGGACGGCCGTCGGCAGGCGGGCGGCCAGGGCGCGGGAGGTCGGGTCGCCCAGCGGGAGGCCGGCCAGCCGGAGGGAGACCGGCCCGTGCAGCGAGCCGAGCAGCTGCACGACCCCGGCGGCCAGCTGCTCGGCGGCGTCGTCGTCGCGGGCGAGGAGCCGGGACGGCGGGCGGCCGCCGGGCAGCGGGGCGGTGGACTGGCCGAGCAGCTCGACGACGGCGAGCGGGCCACGCCGGCGCACGGAGAGGAAGGCCGCCGCCCGCGGGGGCCCGTCGGTCCCGCCGTCGACGACGACGGCGACCGGGCGGCCGGAGAGCCGGCGCGTCGCCGCCTCGTTGAGGACTGCGGTCAGCCACGGCCCTCGTGCGGTCACCGGCGCGGACAGCCGGGCCATCAGCGGGCCGGCGGCCAGGAGCTCGCGGAGGACCGGGGCCCGCCCGCTGACCAGGCGGGCGGCGGCGCGGTCGGGCATGCCCCGAACAGAACCACAGCCGCCGACGGGGGACGTCGGCGGCTGCGGCAACCGGATGGCGCAGCCCTTCGCAGGACCCCGCCGCGAGCCTGCGAGCGGTGGGGGGCGAAGGGTCCTTCTTCAGACGGCGCGGCGGCGCAGGCGGCGGCGCTCACGCTCCGACAGCCCGCCCCAGATGCCGAACCGCTCGTCGTTGGCCAGCGCGTACTCCAGGCACTGGGCCTTGACCTCGCAGCCGGTGCAGATCTTCTTGGCCTCGCGCGTCGAGCCGCCCTTCTCGGGGAAGAACGCCTCCGGGTCGGTCTCGGCGCACAGCGCCTGCTCCTGCCAGGACTGCGCGTCGGCCTCGAGGCCGAAGCCCAGGAAGCCGACGAACGTCTGGCCGGTGCCCTGGCCCACGGCCTGGCCCATGCCCTGGGTCGCCGAGGCGGCCCCCAGGCGGTCGGCCGACCGCTCGGTCCCGTTCACGTAGTCGCTCAACCACGACACCTCAGCCATGACGGTGCGTCCCCTCTCGCTCTCGTCCCGGTGCTCGGCCGGCAGGACGTTCCCGGGCCGTTCAGCACTCGTTGACACCGCGGGAATTACACGCGTGTCGTTGCCCGGACGTCAACTTTGCCCGGTGTAAGCGACACGCCACACCAGCCCCACCCGCCACACCCGTTCGTCACTTCTCGTCGCGGGCCCCGACACGCCCGGCGAACAGTCGACAAGTGCTCATCAGGCACCATGCGTTTCGTGCAGATCGTCGTGCTTGCCGGTGGGACCGGAGGGGCTCGTTTCCTCCGCGGGGTGCGCGCGGCGGCGCCTGAGGCGGAGATCACCGCGGTGGTCAACACCGGGGACGACGTGACCCTGCACGGGCTGCGGATCTGCCCCGACCTCGACACGGTGATGTACACCCTCGGCGGTGGCATCGACGAGGAGCGCGGCTGGGGCCGGGCCGGCGAGAGCTGGACGGTCAAGGAGGAGCTCGCGGCCTACGACGCCGACCCCACCTGGTTCGGCCTGGGCGACCGCGACATCGCCACGCACCTGGTCCGCACCCGCATGCTCGACGCGGGCTACCCGCTCTCCGCCGTCACCGCGGCGCTGTGCACGCGCTGGCAGCCCGGCGTGACGGTGCTGCCGATGAGCGACCAGCGGGTGGAGACCCACGTCGTCGTCACCGACCCCGACAGCGGGCGGCCGCAGGCGGTCCACTTCCAGGAGTGGTGGGTGCGCCACCGGGCGGCGCTGGACCCCGCGGCGTTCGTGCAGGTGGGCGTGGACGCGGCCCGCCCCGCACCGGGGGTCGTCGAGGCGTTCGCGTCCGCGGACGCGGTCCTGCTGGCGCCGTCGAACCCCGTCGTGTCGATCGGCACCGTCCTCGGCGTCCCCGGCCTGCGCGAGGCGCTGCTCGCCTCCCCAGCCCGCATCGCGGGCGTCTCCCCGATCGTGGGCGGCGCGGTGGTCCGCGGGATGGCCGACCGGTGCCTGCCGGCCATGGGCATCGAGGTGAGCGCCGAGGGCGTGGGACGGCACTACGGGGCGCGCACCGACGGCGGGCTGCTCGACGCCTGGCTGGTCGCCGAGGACGACGCCGCCGACGTGCCGGGTGTCGACGTCCGCCGCGAGCCGCTGCTGATGTCCTCGCCGGAGGCCACCACCGAGCTCGCCCGAGCCGCCCTCGCCGCCTGTGGCTAGCCCGCCCGCGGGGCTGTCGGTCCTGCCTGTCCCCGGGCTGCCGGAGTTCGCCCCGGGCGACGACCTGGCCGCGGCGATCGTCGCGGCGGCCCCCTGGCTCGCCGACGGCGACGTCGTCGTCGTCACCTCCAAGGTCGTCTCCAAGGTGGAGGGCCGGCTGGTGCGGGTCGAGCCGGGCGCCGACCGCGAGGCCGCGCGGCAGCGGGCCGTGGACGACGAGACGGTGCGCGTCTTGGCCCGCCGCGGGCCGCTGAGGATCGTGCAGACCCGGCACGGCTGGGTCGTGGCCGCCGCCGGCATCGACGCCTCCAACGTCTCCGCCGACGCGCTGGTCCTGCTGCCCGAGGACTCCGACGCCTCCGCCCGGCGGCTGCGGGCGCGGCTGCGCGAGCTGGCCGGCGTGGACGTGGCCGTCGTGGTCAGCGACACCTTCGGCCGGACCTGGCGCGAGGGGCTCACCGACGTGGCGGTCGGCGCGGCGGGCATCGACGCGCTCGAGGACCACCGCGGCGCGGTCGACGCCCACGGCAACCGGCTGGAGACCACCCGCACGGCCGTGGTCGACGAGATCGCCTCGGCCGCCGACCTGGTGAAGGGCAAGCTCGCCGGCGTCCCGGTGGCCGTCGTCCGGGGCCTCGGCCTGCGCCGGCCCGACGACGACGCCGACGAGGGCACCCGCCCGCTGGTGCGCCTGCCGGCCGACGACCTCTTCCCGTACGGCTCCCGCGACGTCGTCGCCTCCCGCGCGCCCGAGCCGCACCTCGTCCCGCGCCCCGGGGAGCTCGAGGCCGTCGCGGAGGCCTTCCGCGTGGCGGCCGCCGCGCTGCCGGAGTTCCCCGTCGTCCTGCGCTACGGCGGCGAGGGCGACGGCGTGGTCGACGTGCACCTCTCCGACACCGTCGGCCTGCGCACCGCGGTCAACCTCGGCGCCGTGGTCGGGGTGGCCGTGGTGCAGCTGCACGCCATGGGCTGGTCGACCCGCTGGGAGCCGGTCGGCACCCCGGGGGGCACCTCACTCGTCGGGAGGCTGTGGCTGGGCGGCGCGCCCCTCTGAGCCGCCCGCATGGGTACGGTTCGTCCCCATGCGCGGGATCATCCTGGCCGGGGGCACGGGGAGCCGTCTCTTCCCCATCACGCAGGCCGTGAGCAAGCAGCTCATGCCGGTCTACGACAAGCCGATGATCTACTACCCGCTCTCCACGCTGATGATGGCCGGGGTGCGCGAGGTGCTGGTCATCACCACCCCCGGCGACCAAGAGGCGTTCCGCCACCTGCTCGGCGACGGCAGCCGGCTGGGGATGCGCATCGAGTACGCCGTCCAGCCCCGCCCGGAGGGCCTGGCGCAGGCCTTCCTCATCGGCGCGGACTTCCTCGACGGCGAGGCCGCGGCCCTGGTGCTGGGCGACAACATCTTCTACGGCGCGGGCCTGGGCACCGCGCTCTCCCGGCTGCCCGAGCCCGCCGGCGGGCACGTCTTCGCCTACCACGTGGCCAACCCGCAGGACTACGGCGTCGTGGAGTTCGACCCGGCCGGGCGGGTGCTCTCCATCGAGGAGAAGCCGGCCGAGCCGAAGAGCTCCTACGCCGTGCCCGGCCTCTACTTCTACGCCGGCGACGTCGTCGAGGTGGCGAAGGGCATCACGCCCAGCGCCCGCGGCGAGCTGGAGATCACCGCCGTCAACGAGCACTACCTGCGCGAGGGCCGGCTCACCGTGACCGCCCTCGACCGGGGCACCGCCTGGCTGGACACCGGCACGTTCGCCTCCCTCCGGCAGGCCACGGAGTTCGTGTCCGTCGTCGAGGAGCGGCAGGGGCTCAAGATCGGCTGCATCGAGGAGGTCGCCTGGCGCAACGGCTGGCTGGACGACGCCGACCTGCGCGCCATCGCCGAGCCGCTCGGCAAGAGCGGCTACGGCGCCTACCTGCTCGGCCTGCTCACCGAGCGCTAGCGCCGGCGGTAGTCGGTCGGCGCGAACCGTGGCCCGCGCCGGGGCCGCCTCGGGCCACCGGACAGCAGCAGCCGCACCACCCGGTGGCGGTGGCCCCGCCACGGCTCCAGCAGCGCGAGCATGCCGTCGTCGTCGGTGTTCCGGTTCCCGGTCAGCGCGTAGCCGACCAGGTTCTTCAGGTGGTAGTCGCCGACGCTGACGGTGTCCGGGTCGCCGTAGACGCGCTGCACCACCTCGGCCGCCGTCCACACCCCGATGCCGGGGATCGAGCACATCCGGCGCTGCAGGTCCGCCGACTCCCCCGCCCGCTCGGGCTCGAGGGCGTGCGCGACTGTCGCCGCCGCGCGCAGCGCCCGGCGCCGTGCACCGTCCAGGCCGCAGCGGTGCCACTCCCAGTCGGTGACCTCGAGCAGCCGGCGCGCGGACGGCACGACCCGCATCCCCTCCGGCGCGGGCCCCGGTGCCGGCTCGCCGGCCAGCCGCAGCAGCTCCCGCCACACGCGGTGCGCCTCGACGACCGTCACCTTCTGCTCGAGCACCGCGGGGACGAGGGCGTCCCACGTGCGGCCGGTGCGGCCCAGCCGCAGCCAGGGGGTCGTGCGGTGCAGCTCGGCGACCATCGCGTGGTCGCCCGGATCGAACTCCTCGGGCCGGTCCGCCGACCCGAGCCACTCCGGGACCGCCGCCCCGGCCCACCGCGCCCCCGGTCCCCAGGCGCTGATCCGCAGCTCGGTCGCGGTGCGGACCAGCCGCACGGTCGCCGGCCCCTCGGGCGTGGACGTCGTCCGCCAGGTCCCCGAGTCGGTGACCCGCATCGTGGGGTCGCCGGCGCTCCGCCGGTGCGGGGCCAGCGCCCGCCCGACGTCCAGGGGCCAGTCGGGCACCCAGGCCGCCGAGTAGTCCGCGGCGGTCTGGGTGCCCGTGGTGGTGCTCGTGCTCAGGGCGTGCTCCGGGAAGAGGTCAGCGGGGTGCCATCCGCAGCGCGCCGTCCATCCGGATGACCTCACCGTTGAGGTAGCCGTTCTCGACGATCGCGAGCGCCAGCTCGGCGAAGTCGGACGGGCGGCCCAGCCGCTTCGGGAAGGGTATGCCCGCCGAGAGGGCGGCCCGCGCCTCCTCGGGCAGACCGGCCAGGAGCGGCGTGTCGACCAGGCCGGGAGCGATGGTGCAGACGCGGATGCCCACGGTGGACAGGTCGCGGGCTGCCGGCAGCGTCATGCCCACGACCCCGCCCTTGGAGGCGGAGTACGCGAGCTGGCCGATCTGGCCGTCGAAGGCCGCGATCGAGGCGGTGTTGACGACGACGCCGCGCTCGCCGTCCTCGCCCGGCTCGGTCTGCGACATGGCGGCCCCCGCCAGGCGCAGCACGTTGAAGGTCCCGACCAGGTTCACGGTGAGGACCTTCATGAACGCGCCGAGGTCGTGCGGCTCGCCGTTGCGGCCGACGGTCCGCTGGCCGGCCCCGATCCCGGCGCAGCTGACCGCGATGCGCAGCGGCCGGTCCTTGCCGGTCGCCTCGGTGACGGCCGCCTGGACCGACGCCTCGTCGGTCACGTCGGTGCGGACGAAGGTGGTGTGGCCGCCGAGCTCGGTGGCCAGCGCCCGGCCGCGCTCCTCGTTGAGGTCGAGGATGGTCACGGCGGCGCCGCGGGCCGCCAGGGCCCGGGTGGTCGCCTCGCCGAGCCCGGAGGCTCCTCCGCTGACTATGGCTGCGACGTCGAAGTTCTTCATACGTGCTTCCTACGTCACGAGGAGGCGGAGCGGGTATCCCCCTCGCCGGACAGCGCCGCGCCGCGGGGCCCGTACCCGGGCACCACGCCCAGGCTCATGCGCGCCTCGGTCTCGGCCAGGGCCACTTGCCGGGACAGCCGGACCAGCCGTGCCTCCTGCTCGCGGAACCGCACGCTGGTGCTCCCGACGAGGTAGATGATCACCAGGGCCAGGACGTAGAGCAGGAGGTCGGTACCGCGGGTGACGCCGACCGCGTCGGCGGCCCACTGCGTCGCGCCGGGGAAGATCACCGCGAGCATGCCGCCGGCGATCGTCAGGCCGGCGAGGATCTTGCGCCGCGCCTGGCCGCGCAGCGAGGCCCGCGACCGCAGCGAGAGGTAGACCGCCGCGACCAGCGCCGGGACCAGCAGCCACTTGATGATCACGAGGACCGCCCGTGGCTGATCCGGTGGGCCAGGGTGTCGGCCAGGATGTTGATGCTGTTGAGCAGGGGCTGGCCCTTGGAGCGCGAGTACTCCGTGTACAGGATGTGCACCGGGTACTCGGTGACCCGCAGCCCGGGCCGGGTCAGCTGCTCCTCGAGCTCGGAGGCGTACGCCATGCCCGAGTGCGCCAGCCGGATGCCGGCCGCGACGTCGCGGGAGATCAGCCGCAGGCCGTTGTGGGCGTCGGTGAGCTTGGTGCCCGACCGGCGGTTCATGACCTTGGTCGCCATCCGGAGGATGGCGCGGCGGAGCGGGCTCATCTCCGTCTTCTGGTCCAGGAAGCGGGAGCCGATCACGACGTCGTAGCCGTCGCGGATCTTCTCGATCATCCCGACGAGGTCGGTCAGCTGGTGCTGGCCGTCGGCGTCGAAGCAGGCGATGTACTTGGCGTCGGTGAAGCGCAGGGCCGCCTCGTAACCGGTCTGCAGCGCGCCACCGGCGCCCAGGTTGACCGGGTGGCTGATCCGCAGCGCGCCGGCGGCGTCGATCTCCTGCGCGGAGGCGTCGCTGCTCGCGTCGTCCACGGCGATGACCCGGAGGCCGGCCTCCACGAGCTCGCTGATGACGCCCCGGACGACGGTCGCCTCGTTGTAGACCCGGACCACGACGACCGTGTCGTCGAAGGGGCCGGCCGGCTGGCGCTGCTCGTCGCCCGACGTCGCCAGGTGCAGCTGCGGCTGATTGCCCAGCGGCTGCCCGGCCTCGTCGCGGAGTGCGCTCATCGGGCCGGATGCTATCCCCGGCCGGGTGGCCGTCGCGACCTGCGCGCGGAAACCCCCGACGACGGGACGAGCCTGCTCTTGGACGTTCACGGCGACCAACGTAACCGGTCGGCGCCGTTCCGCTGGGGAGTCCGGGCCGCGTGTGACGGATGGGTCACACGCGGCCGGATAGCACCGTCCGGCCCGGCCCGACGGGTCAGCCGAAGGTTCCCGGGTACCGCGCCGCGACCGCCTCCAGCAGCTCCTTGACGCGCTCGGCGTCCGCCACCGGGCAGACCAGCGTGGCGTCCCGGGTGTGCACGACCACGCAGTCGCGCAGCCCCACCGTGGCCACCAGGTGCCCGGGGTCGTCGCTCACCACGACGTTCCGCTCGCCGTCGACCTGGACGACCATGCCGCGCTGCGCGTTGCCCGCGTCGTCCGACGGGAGGACGCGCCCGAGCGCCGGCCACGAGCCGACGTCGAGCCAGTCCACGTCGAGGTCGGCGACCAGCACCCGGCCCGGCTCGGCGGCCGCCGGCTCCAGCACCGCGTAGTCGACGCTGATCTTCGGCAGCCGCGGGAAGACCTCGGCGAGGACCGCGTCCCGCTCGGCGCCGGCCGGCGCGGCCACGACCCGGGCCAGCCCCTCGGCCGTGGCCGGCAGGTGGTCGGCCAGCGCGTCGAGCACCGTGCGGGCGCGCCAGACGAACATGCCCGAGTTCCACAGGTGCCGGCCCGACGCCAGGTACTGCTCGGCGGTCGCCCGGTCGGGCTTCTCGCGGAAGGACGCGGCCTCGGCCACGCCCGGCACCGCGGTGGCACCGCCCCGCTCGACGTAGCCGAACCCGGTGGCCGGGTAGGTCGGCGGGATGCCGAGGGTCACCAGGGACCGAGGGCGCTCGGCGAGTGCGTCGAAGGCCGTCCGCAGCCCGGCGGCGAACCGCTCGACGGGCCGGATGACGTGGTCGGCGCTCACCACCGCGAGCTCGGCCTCCGGGTCCACGTCCGCGACGAGCGCGGCGGCCAGCCCCACGGCGTTGGCGGTGTCCCGGGGCTCGGGCTCGAGGATGAGCCGGCCCTCGGCCAGGTCGGGCAGCGCGGCGCGGACCTGCTCGGCGTACCGGCCGGCGGTGCACACCCAGATGCAGTCGGCCGGCACGACCGCGCGCACCCGGGCGAACGCCTCGGCGAGCAGGCTGCGCGTCCCGCCGTCGCCGTCGTCCACCAGGTCCAGCAGCTGCTTGGGCCGGCTGGTGCGCGACATGGGCCACAGGCGCGTGCCGGACCCCCCGGCCATGATCACCGCGTGCCGCACGTCAGCTCTCCCCGCTCTCGCGGCCCGCGGGGCCGGGGACGACGGCCAGCTCGCGGGCCTGCCGCTGGAACCGGGCGCCGGCGGCGACCCGTCCGCTGACGTAGGAGACCAGCATCCGGCCGCCCAGCCCGGCGCGCAGCACACCCCGCAGCGGGGCGTTGCGGCGGCCCGGGTACTGGCGGGACAGGTAGCGGAGCGCGCTGGTGTGGTGCACCCGCTGCATCCGGTGCGGCTCGCGACGGGTGGCGTGCCCGCCCTCGTGCTCGACGACGGCGGTCGGCACGTACACGTGCAGCCAGCCCCGGCGCCCGAGCCGCTCGGCCAGGTCGACGTCCTCGAAGTACATGAAGTAGCCGGGGTCGAAGCCGTCGACCGACCAGAACGCCTCGAGGTCCACCAGGAGGCAGGAGCCGCTCAGCCAGCCGGCGGGCCGCTCCCGCGGGGCCTCCCGCTCCCGGCGGTAGCGGGCGGTCCACGGGTTGCTGGGCCACACCCAGCCCAGCAGCGCGTGGCCCGCGCCGGTGGAGAGCCGCGGCAGGTCGCGCGCCGAGGGGTAGAGCTCGCCCTCCGGCGTCATGATCGCCGGGCCGAGGGTGGCCGCCCGGGGCCAGCGGTCGGCCGCCGCGAGCAGCTCGTCCACCGAGCCCGGGGAGAAGCGCAGGTCGGGGTTGGCGATCAGCGCCCGCCCGGTGCGCAGGTCGGCCAGCCCGGCGTTGGCCGCGCCGCCGTAGCCGATGTTGCCGCCGGTCCGCAGCACCCGGACGTGCGGGTGCCGCTCGGCGGCCCGCTCCGGCGCGCCGTCGGTGGAGCCGTTGTCGGCCAGCACCACCTCGACCGGCCGGGACGTGGCCTGCGCCAGGGAGTCCAGGAAGCCCTCGAGCGCGGCGCCGGGCGAGTAGGTGACGGCGACGACGCGCAGCGGGGTGGGGTCGGGGGTAGGTGCCACGGAGGGCAACCCTAGGCAGTCCCGCCCGCGCCGGCCCGGTCCCGGTGCGCGCGGGCCGCGGCGCCGGGGCACGTGGGGTGGATGTGACGGAACGGGTCGCCTCGGCACCGGAACCTCCGCTGCGTGGTCGTGCCACCCCTGGGCTGCAGGTACCGTCGATGCCCGTGACCACCACAGGACCTGACCTCGTCGTCGTCGGCTCCGGCTTCTTCGGCCTCACCGTCGCGGAGCGCGTCGCCAGCCAGCTGGACAAGCGCGTGCTGGTCATCGACCGGCGCGACCACATCGGCGGCAACGCGTACTCCGCCCCCGAGCCGGAGACCGGCATCGAGGTGCACGTGTACGGCGCGCACCTCTTCCACACGTCGAACGAGCGGGTCTGGCAGTACGTCAACCAGTTCACCGAGTTCACGAACTACCAGCACAAGGTCTACTCGATCTACCAGGGCCAGACCTACTCGCTGCCGATGAACCTGGCGACGATCTGCCAGTACTTCGGCAAGAGCTTCTCCCCCGACGAGGCCCGCGCCCTCGTGGCCGAGCAGGCCGGCGAGTTCGACACCGCCGAGGCCGCCAACCTCGAGGAGAAGGCGATCTCCCTGATCGGCCGCCCGCTCTACGAGGCGTTCATCCGCGGCTACACGAAGAAGCAGTGGCAGACCGACCCGACCGAGCTGCCCGCCGCGGTCATCGCCCGGCTGCCGGTCCGGTACACGTTCGACAACCGGTACTTCAACGACACCTACGAGGGTCTGCCGAAGGACGGCTACACCGCCTGGCTGCAGCGCATGGCCGACCACCCGAACATCGAGGTGCGGCTGAGCACGGACTACTTCGACGTCCGCGACGAGCTGCCCAGCGACGTGCCCACGGTGTTCACCGGCCCGATCGACAAGTACTTCGGGTACGAGGCCGGCGAGCTGGGCTGGCGCACGCTGGACTTCGAGACCGAGGTCCTGCCGATCGGTGACTTCCAGGGCACCTCGGTCATGAACTACGCCGACGAGGACGTCCCTTACACCCGGATCCACGAGTTCCGGCACTTCCACCCCGAGCGGGACTACCCGCAGGACAAGACGGTGGTCGTGCGGGAGTTCTCCCGGTTCGCCGAGACCGGCGACGAGCCGTACTACCCGATCAACACCCCCGAGGACCGCGCCAAGCTCGAGCGCTACCGCGAGCTGGCCAAGCGCGAGGCCGAGGAGAAGCGGGTGCTGTTCGGCGGGCGCCTGGGCACGTACAAGTACCTGGACATGCACATGGCCATCGGGTCGGCCCTGAGCATGTTCGACAACCGCATCCGCCCGTTCTTCGACCAGGGCTCGTCGCTCGACGGCCGCCTAGACGACTGACCCGCGAGGACTGACGACCGATGAGCAGCATCGACTCCCCCGTCTCCCCCGAACGCGTCGCCGACGCCTCTGCGGCCGACCTGGCCGCCGGGAAGGCGGTGACCCTGCTGCAGCGGGTGATCCTCCCGCGGCCGGGCGACCCGCTGAAGGTCCGCACCCTGTACGTCGACGAGAGCGCCCCCGGCGCGCGACGGGTCAAGTCGACCAGCCGTGCCGACGCGACGGTCGCCGCCGGCAACGAGGTCTCGTTCGCGACCTACTTCAACGCCTTCCCGGCCAGCTACTGGCGCCGCTGGACGGTGCTCGACAGCGTCGTCCTGCGGATGCGCGTGTCCGGCCCCGGCCGCATCGACGTCTACCGGTCCAAGGCCGACGGCAGCGTCATCCACGTGACCGGCACGACCACCTCCGGCGAGGACCGCTCGCTGGAGTTCGACCTGGACCTGACGCCGTTCGAGGACGGCGGCTGGTACTGGTTCGACGTCACCGCTGACGACGCCCCGCTGACGGTGCACCAGGCGGACTGGTCCGCGGCGCGCGAGCCGGCCCAGGAGACGCGGCTCTCGATCGGGATCTGCACCTTCAACCGGCCCGACGACTGCGTCTCGGCGCTGCAGGCGCTCGCCGACGACCCTGTCGTCGACGGCCTGATCTCCCGCGTGATCGTCGCCGACCAGGGCAACAAGAAGGTCCGCGACGCCGCCGGCTTCGCCGAGGCCGCCGCGGCGCTCGGCGAGCGGCTGCTGCTGGTCGAGCAGCCCAACCTCGGCGGTAGCGGCGGGTTCTCCCGCACGATGCACGAGGCCCTGGTCTCCACCGACGCCACGCACCACATCCTGCTCGACGACGACGTGCAGCTGGAGCCCGACAGCATCGCCCGGCTGTTCACCTTCGCCAGCTTCACCAAGAAGCCGATGCTGGTCGGCGGCCAGATGCTCGCGCTGCAGGACCGCTCGGTGCTGCACACCATGGGCGAGGTCGTGGCACCGGACAAGTTCTTCTGGCGGGCCGCGCCGAACACCGAGTACGCGCACGACTTCGCGAAGAAGAGCCTGCGCAAGTCGACGATGCTGCACCGGCGGATCGACGTCGACTACACCGGCTGGTGGATGTGCCTCATCCCGCGCCAGGTGATGGAGGAGCTGGGCTTCGCACTGCCGGTCTTCATCAAGTGGGACGACGCCGAGTACGGCATCCGGGCGGGCGAGCACGGCTACCCCACGGCGACCCTGCCGGGCGCCGCCGTGTGGCACCTGTCCTGGAGCGACAAGGACGACACCGCGGGCTGGCAGGCCTACTTCCACACCCGCAACCGGCTGGTCGCGGCGGCGCTGCACACCCAGCACAAGCGGGGCGGCACGCTGCTGCGGGACACCTTCAAGTTCGACCTGAAGTTCCTGATCATGCTGCAGTACGCGACCGCCGCGCTGCACCACCGGGCCTACGACGACTTCCTCGCCGGCCCGGACCGGCTGTTCCCGCTGCTGCCCACCGCGCTCCCCACGGCGCTGAAGCACCAGGGTGACTACCCCGACGGTCAGGTCCTCGGCTCGTCCTCGGACCTGCCGCTGCCCTCGATGAGCCCGACGAAGGCCGAGCGGTTCATGAAGCCGCCGACGACGCCGGTGACCATCGGCCGCACCCTGGGCGCCGCCCTGGCGCACAACCTGCGCAAGCCGAAGCCGGACGCCGCCGAGCGGCCGCAGATGAACATCTCGGCGCAGGACGCCCGCTGGTTCCTCCTCTCCCGGCTGGACAGCGCGACGGTGGGCACCGCCGACGGTCGCGGTGTCACGTTCCGCCGCCGGGAGCCGGACACCTTCTGGCGGATGCTGCGGCACTCCGTCAAGGTGCACGTGAAGCTCTACCGCGAGTTCCCCCGGCTCGCCAAGCAGTACCGGGAGCACATGGAGCAGCTGACCAGCCAGCAGAGCTGGGAGAAGGCCTTCTCCGGGGAGCTCACGCCGGGCGCGTGAGCTCCTCCCGCCGGCCGGCCCGGGTGAGGCGGCGCCATTCGCGCCACCCACCCGGGTCGCGGCGGGACACCAGGAAGAACCAGCCGAAGCGCACGGTCTCCAGCGGGCGGAGCCAGCGCATGCCCGGCTGGGCCATCAGGTAGCCGCGGTTGCGGTAGGTGAAGTAGCGCTTCACGTCGTTGGCCGGGTACTGCGCCGAGAGCCTCCCGCCGAGGATCGGCAGGAACTCCGTGGTGCCCTCGGGGTGCAGGTAGGCGGCGGCGGTGCAGGTACCGAAGGGCAGCCCCGCGCGGAGCAGGCGGCGGTGGATCTCGGTCTCGTCGCCGCGGAAGAACAGCCGGTAGTCCGGCACCCCGACGACGTCGAGGGCCTCGGCGCGGAAGAGCGCGCCGTTGAACAGCGAGGCGTAGCTCGGCAGCAGGTCGATGCCGGCGAAGTCGCTGCGCCGGCGCCGCCAGCGCAGGCCGCGGCGCAGGGGGAAGGCCAGCCGGTCGGGGTCGGCGAGGTCGGTCACCAGCGGCGAGACCTCCGCCAGCCCGTGCTCGCGGGCGCTGGCCAGGAGCGTGCGCAGGACGGTGCCGTCGGCGGGCCGGCCGTCGTCGTCGGCGCACCAGACCCAGTCGGCCCCGAGCGCCAGGGCGTGCAGCATGCCCAGGGCGAAGCCGCCGGCGCCGCCGAGGTTGCGCTCGCTGGGAAGGTAGGTGGCCGGCATCCCGCAGCCGGCGACGACGTCCGCGACCGGTTGGTCGGGGCCGTTGTCGACGACGACGACGTGGTCGACGGGACGGTCCTGGCCGGCGAGCGCCGCGAGGCTGTGCCCCAGCAGCTCGCGCCGGTGCCGGGTGACGACGACCGCGACGACCTTCTCGGCGGCGGGCGGGGTGGCGCCCGCGGTCATGCCGGCAGGCCCTTGTAGGCCCGCAGGACCTCGTTCAGCTCGCCGTGGGCCTTGATCTGCCCGTGCTCCATCCAGATGGCGGTGTCGCACAGCTCGCGGAGGAACTCGTCGGAGTGGGAGGCGAACACCAGCAGGCCCGAGCGTTCGACGAGCTCGGACAGGCGCTGCTTGCTCTTCTCCAGGAAGGCCGCGTCGACCGCGCCGATCCCCTCGTCGAGCAGCAGGATCTCCGGGTCGATGCTGGTGACCACGCCCAGGGCCAGGCGCACGCGCATACCGGTCGAGTAGGTGCGCAGCGGCATCCGCAGGAAGTCACCGAGCTCGGTGAAGTCGGCGATGTCGTCGACCCGGTCCTCCATCTGCTTGCGGGTCATGCCGAGGAACAGGCCGCGGATCATGATGTTCTCGAGGCCGGAGATCTCCGGGTCCATGCCGACGCCGAGGTCGAACACCGGGGCGACCCGGCCGCGGATCTCCGCGACGCCACGGGTGGGCTCGTAGATGCCCGACAGCAGCCGGAGGAGGGTGGACTTGCCGGCGCCGTTGTGGCCGACCAGGCCGACGCGGGCGCCGTGCTCGAGGCTGACGCTGATGTCGCGCAGCGCCTCGATGACCGGCACCTTGCTGTCGCTGGCGATGTTGCCGCCGACCAGACCCATGACGGTCTTCTTCAGCGAGCGGCTCTTGGCGTCGAAGATCGGGAAGTCGACGCACGCGTCCTTGGTCATGATGCTGACGGGACTGGTTTCGGACACGGTCACACCCAGTAGGAGACGCGGGATCGGTAGCGGCGCATGACGAACAGGGTCAGCGCCCACCCGATGACGGTGATGACGAGGACGACGACCCAGTGCCGCAGCACCTGGTCCTGGCCCAGCAGCGGACGGCGGACGATCTCCAGGAAGTGCAGGAACGGGTTGAACTCCGCCAGCTTCGCCCGCTCGGCGATGTCCGGGTTCGGGCTGTTGGCCAGGTCGTCGTAGATCCAGACGATCGGCGTCATGAAGAACATCAGCTGCACGATGCTCTGGGTGATCGGCAGGATGTCGCGGAAGCGGGTCGTGATGATGCCGACCGCGAGCGCGACCCAGGCACCGTTCACCGCCAGGAGCGCGAAGGCCGCCACGGCGGTCAGGACGGTCCACGACAGCGGCTGCGGGAAGACCAGCAGCATGACCAGGTAGACCAGCAGGTTGTGCGCGAAGAAGAGGGCCTGGCGCCACACCAGCCGGTAGACGTGCACCGACAGCGGCGAGGGCAGGTGCTTGATCAGGCCCTCGTTGGCGATGAACACCTCCGAGCCCTCGGCGATGCACCCGCTGATGAAGTTCCAGACGATGAAGCCGACCAGCACGTGCGGCAGGAACGTCGCCAGCTCGATGTCGAACAGGCCCGAGTAGAGGATGCCCAGCGCGACGGCGGTGACCGCCATGCTGATCGTGATCCAGACCGGGCCCAGCACCGAGCGGCGGTAGCGCTGGCGGATGTCCTGCCAGCCGAGGTGACCCCACAGCGCCCGCTGCTCCCAGCCGCGTCGGAGGTCGGCGACAGCGGCCACGAGGGTGCGTCCGGTCGGTTGAGCGATGGCCACCCCTTGACGTTACCTGCGGGTGTCGCGGCGCCGTCGGCTCGGTGGGACTCGCGATGAGCGTGGTGCGGCCGGGTGCCACGGGGCGCCCGGACCGGGGGCGGGGCGCCGCCCCGCCCCCGGTGCGCGCGTCAGCGCGCGGCGCCGCCGGCGCGGGAGCGGAGCGCGCCCAGCTCCTTGCCCAGCCCCCCGAAGCCATGGTCGAGCAGGGTCTTCACGGCGTCGGTCCGCCGCTTGCGGACGGCCGCCGGCAGGTAGGTGAGGGCGTGCAGGCGCGAGGAGGTGTGCAGCCGCGCCGCCTGGGCGGCACGCGGCCAGCCCAGCGTCTCCAGCTCCGCCGCCGCACCCAGGAAGAACCGGCGCTCCTCGGCGAAGCGGGTCCCGTCCAGGGCCCGCCACGAGGAGTCGCTGCCGGAGTGGCGCCGGTACTGGAAGCAGACCGTCGGGTCGTAGACCAGCTCCTCGCCGCGCATCAGCAGGTCCAGGACCAGGGCGAGGTCCTGCACCACGTTCAGGCCCTCGCGGAAGCCGATCTCGCGGATCTTGTGGACGTCGAAGCACAGCGCCGGGAAGTACAGCCAGTTGCCGCGCAGCAGGCTGCGGGCCAGGTCCTCGCCGCGCATCGCGGTGCGCGTGGTGACCTTGGGCTGGTAGAGCCGCCGCTTGGTCTCGTCGACCAGGGTGCGCACCACGGTGCCGTGCTCGTCGATGACCTCGACGCCGGGCTGGATGACGGCGGCACCCGGGTGTGCCTGGCGGGCGGCGGTGACGACCTCGACGTAGTTGGGGAGCATCAGGTCGTCGGCGCCGAGGATGACCAGGTCGCGCTCCCGGGCCAGGCCGATGCACTTCTCGTAGTTCTTGTTGGCGCCGAGGTTCTGCTCGTTGCGGGTGTAGGTCACCCGGTCGTCGCCCAGGGCGCCGAACCACTCGGCCACGGTCGGGTCCGGGTAGCCGTCGTCCACGACGGTCAGCCGCCAGTCCGGCGACGTCTGCGCCAGGACGCTCCGGACGGTCTGCCGGAGCATGTCCGGATCGCCGTAGAAGGGGATCATGATCTCGAGCGTCATCGCGTCTCCTCGTGCACAACGGGGTCGGGGGTTGAGGCGGCGTGCGGCGTCCGCGGCTCCCGCAGGGCGAGCCGGACGAAACCGTAGGGGGACGTCAGCTCGTGCGCGACCAGTGTCCCGGCCGCGACGAGCGAGGTGACGAGCACCATGCGGCCGGGGGTGTCGCTCAGGAGCAGCCCGGCGGCCTGCACCAGCGCGGCGACCGCGACGAGCACGATGAGCCGCCGGTCACCACGGGCGAGGCTCATCATCACGTGCACGTGCACCAGCGCCAGCAGCGTCATGGCGACGGCCAGCGGCGCGGCGAGCGCGTAGGCGTCGGCGTAGGCGGCACCGAAGATGCCGGTGACCAGCGACGGCGGCGCCAGCGCGATCCCGGCGGCGACCACCGCGCCGGTCAGGACCGTGGCGCCCATCGTGAGCAGGGCCGGCCGGCGGACGCTGAGCGAGGACTCCAGCCGCGCCGTCACCTTGGGCAGGAGCACCAGCGCCAGGGCGGAGGGGCCGTACAGCGCCACCTTCCCGAGCAGCGCGGCCGAGGCGTAGAGGCCGGCCTCGGTGGGGGCGAGCGCCACCTTGGCGATGAGCAGGTCCACGTTCGTGAGCGAGGCGAAGGCGCCCAGCGCCACCAGGGCCGCGCCGACGCGCGGCAGCGCCGGGGCAGGGCCGGCGGGGACGTCCCGGCTGCGCCCCCACGCGGCGAGCACCATGCCGACGACGGTGGCGAGGACCAGCGCGGCGAGCGCCCCGACGATCCCGGCCACGATGGCCAGCGGGACCAGGAACAGCGGCCGCAGGACCCCCTGGGGGCCGGCGAGGATGGCGCCCACCCGGCCGAAGGCCTCGCGGCCCTGGTGGTCGCCCAGGCTGATCTGCAGCCCCAGCCCGAGGACGATCCACAGCGAGCCGACGAACCACACCCAGCCGGAGCTGAGCTCCAGGACCGAGACGGCCGCCGGGGTCGCCACGACGAGCACGAGCAGGAGCGCGGCCTGCACGAGGGCGATGCGGCGCCCGACGGCCCGCGCCAGCCCGCGCGCCTCCTCCGGGCGCCCCCTGGCCGTCAGCGCCGCGACGTCCCGCGCCACGGCCGCCTGGACCCCGGTGGCGGGCATGAAGGCGATGGTGGCCAGCCCGGTCATGGCGCTGACCTCGGCGAACTCGGCCGGCGCGAGCGCCCGCGCGGCGAGCACGTAGTACAGGTAGTTGCCGATGTGCCCGGCCATCGAGCAGGCGAGCAGCAGGATCCCGGACCGGGCGCCGGCCGTGGACAGCGCCTCGACCAGGCGCGGCCGTGCCCGGGGCGCACCGCCGTCGTCGGGACCGCTCACCGCGCGGAGCACCGCATCTCGCACCTCTCTGTCCCCCCGCGGCCGGCGGCCTCTGCCGATCGCATCGCCACGACGGTCCCACGGCTGACGCGGGAGCCGACGGGTCCCGCCGGCCACCAGCCGTCCGCTCCGGCGCCGCCACGGACGGCGAGGGCCGGAAGCCGCACTGTATCGCGACCCCCGGCCCCGCCGATCGTCTCCGCGGAACCCCGCAGGTCAGCCGGGCACGACCTCCGCGACGCCGTCGCGGACGACGATCGCCCCGCGGGCGAAGTCCACGCGCGGCATCCCGTCGCGCACGTACTGGTCGCGCAGCGGCTCGCCCAAGCTGCCGGTGGAGCCGCCGGCCCCGACCCAGGCGGCCAGCACGTCGTCGCCCATCCACCGCGCCACGCCCGTCGAGGTCCAGTAGAGGGCCCCTCCGGCGAAGCGCTGGACCACGCCGACGCCGAGGGCCTGCTCGCCCGACGTCGGTGCGCCGAGCGGGCCGGTCAGCCCACCGGTCGCCGCCCACGCGCCGGCGATGCCGCCCCGGACCGGGTGCGCGCCACCGGACGCCGTCCAGTAGATCGACCCGCTCTGGAACCGCTGCACCTGGGCACCGCTCACGGTCTGCTCGTCGGCCATCGGGAAGCCCAGCGGGCCCCCGGGGCCGCCGGCGGCCACGTAGGCGTCCCGCAGCCGGGCGCTGACCGCCCGGCCGCCGGTCCGCTCCGACCAGTAGACCGTGCCGCCGGCGAAGGCCTGCGAACGGCCCGGCCCGGCGTCGGCCTCGTCGCCCACCGGCGCACCCAGCGAGCCGGCCAGCCCACCGGCCGCCGCCCACGCGCCGGCGATGCCGCCGCGCACCGGGTGCGCGCCACCGGACGGCGTCCAGTAGATCGACCCGCTCTGGAACCGCTGCACCTGGGCACCGCTGACGGTCTGCTCGTCGGCCATCGGGAAGCCCAGCGGGCCCCCGGGGCCGCCGGCGGCCACGTAGGCGCCGCGCAGCTGGGCGCTCACCGCCCGGCCGCCGGTCTGCTCCGACCAGTAGACCGTGCCGCCGGCGAAGGCCTGCGAACGGCCGGGCCGCGCGTCGGCCTCGTCGCCCACCGGCGCACCCAGCGGCCCCGCCAAGCCACCGGCGGCGGCCCACCCGGCGGCGATGCCGCCGCGGACCGGGTGCGCGCCACCGGACGCCGTCCAGTAGATCGACCCGCTCTGGAACCGCTGCACCTGCGCACCGTCGACGGTCTGCTCGTCGGCCATCGGGAAGCCCAGCGGCCCGCCCGGGCCACCGGCGGCCAGGTAGGCATCCCGCATCCGGGCGCTCACCGCCCGGCCGCCGGTCTGCTCCGACCAGTACACGGTGCCACCGGCGAAGTCCTGCGAACGGCCCGGCCGCGCGTCGGTCTCCCCGCCCACCGGCGCGCCCAGCGGCCCGGCCAGGCCGCCCGCGGCCGACCAGCCACCGGCGACACCGCCGCGCACCGCGTGCGCGCCACCGGACGCCGTCCAGTAGATCGACCCGCTCTGGAACCGCTGCACCTGCGCGCCGTCGACCGTCTCCTCGTCGGCGACGGGGAGCAGCAGCGGCCCGGACTCGCCGCCGGAGCGCCGGTAGGCGTTGAACACCCCGCCGTGCACGTCGACGACCTGGGAGGAGGCCAGGCGGTAGAGGACGCCGCGCTGGAAGTCCTGGCCGATCACGCCCCCGGGCAGGCGCCGCTGGTCCCCCACCGGCAGACCGAGGTAGCCGGTCACGCCGCCTCGGGACGCGTACCCGTCGGCCAGCGCGGTGAGCACCGCCCGGCCCTCGGTGGCCGACGACCAGTAGACGGTCCCGCCCTGGAACACCTGGGCCGCGCTGGTGCCGTCGGCGGCGAGGCCCTCGGGCCCCAGCGGGAAGCCGAGGTCGCCGCGGTCGGCACCCAGCCGCCGGTAGGTGGCCAGCATGCCGCCGCGGACGGGCTGGGCACCGGTGGGCTCGGACCAGTAGAGGGTCCCGCCCTGGAAGTGCTGCATCCGGCCGGAGCCGTTCCCGGCGGGCAGCTCACCGCTGGTCGGGTAGCCCATCACGCCCGCCTGGGCGCCGAGGCCGCTCCACGTGCCGAACATCCCGCCCCGGACGGGGTGGGCGCCGGTGGACGGGGACCAGAAGACGCTGCCGCCCTGGAACCGCTGGAGCACCCCGACGCCGTCGGGCGCGGCGATCTCGTCGGTGGTCGGGAAGCCGAAGACGCTGGTGTCGGCACCGAGCCCGGCCCAGGTGGCGAGGATGGCGCCGCGCACCACGCGCGACTCGGTCGACGGGGACCAGAAGATGCTGCCGCCCTGGAAGCGCTGCAGCCGGCCGACGCCGTCGGCGGTCACGATCTCGCCGCTCACGGGGTAGCCGAGGAGGCCGCGCTCCCAGCCGAACTCGGCCCACTTGCCGCGGATCCCGCCGCGCGTGACGTGCGCGCCGCTCGCCGGGGACCAGTAGATGGAGGCCTGCTGGAAGTGCTGGAAGCATCCCCCGCCCACCAGCCCGCAGACGGGCTCGCCCTGCGGCGCACCGATCGAGTCGGGGCCGGTGCGGTAGTAGACGGCCGAGATCTCGGCCGCGCCCGGCTCGTGCGTCGAGCCGAACCAGTCGGTGTAGTAGCTGAAGAAGTTGCGGTTGCCGTAGGCCGAGCACCCGTCGCCGGTGCCGTACCCGGCACGCAGCGCCGCCGCGTTCGGCTGGTAGGGCGTGTAGGTGTACAGCCCGGCCGTGGCCTGGTTGAGGATGAAGACCTGCGAGCTGCCGCAGGCGCGGTCCGGGTTGTACAGGACGGTGTTCCAGCGGCCCGCGAAGTAGTTGCGCGGCTTGGCCGCGTACTCCTGGAAGCGGTGCGCGGCGCTGTAGACCTGGTTGAAGAACCCGAAGTAGAGCTCGTTGCACGGGGCGGTGTCGGGGCAGGCGTAGCCGGTGGCCTTCTGGTACCGCGTCGCGTTGGGCGACGTCGTGACGAGGCTCTGCTCCTTCTGCAGCAGCACCAGCAGGACGCGCGGGTTGATGCCGCAGGCCTGCCCGACCTTGGCGATGATCGCCGCGGCCGTCTCGCCCGGCAGCCCGTCGTAGAACCGGCAGAAGGCGTCGGCGGGGCGGTCGGGGGTGTCCTGCCGGTAGGCCTTGAGGCAGGGGCTGCCGTCCGTCCCTACGCGGCAGCTCGCGCCCTTCACGTCCAGGAACCGCTGCACGTCGGGGGCCGACATCGACCAGCCGTCGAAGAAGAGGGCGTCGCTGATGATGTCGCCGGGGTTGAACCTCGAGAGGTCGGCTGCCTCGTCGAGGCGGTCCCGGTCACCCGGCAGCGCCACCGCGAGCAGCACGGCCAGGACCGTGAGCAGACCCGCGAGGGTCAGCACTCGGGTGCGGATGCGGAACCTGCTCACGGGACGACCACCTCGACGTCTTCGCTGGAACCGGAGGAGACGTCCGAGCGGTAGTCCAGGCGGGCGGTCCACACGCCCGGCGCGAGCCGGTCGACCGGCACGGACAGGAGGGCGCAGGCGGTCGACTGCGCCTCGGCGAAGGCCTCGTCCTCGACGGTGACGTCGGTGTGGCCGGTGCGGCCGAGCACCAGCACGCAGCGCCCGCCGTCCTCGACCAGGCCCGGGACGAAACCGGACACCTCGACCGCGTCGCCCGCCGGGCCGACGGCGGCGTGGCTGACGACGACCTCCTGGTCGGCGCCGGGCCCGGCCTCGACGGGCGCGTCGCCGGCGACGTCGGTCGGCTCGGCGTCGTCGCCGGGGTCGGCGGCCACCGGTGCGCCGGCCGAGGGCGAGGTGGTCCCGGCTGCTGCCGTCGGGGCCGGGTCCGCGGAGGACGGCGTCGAGCAGCCGGTCAGCACGAGGGCGGCCACGACCGCCCACCCACCTCGGGCGAGCGCTCCGCTGGGCCCCGTCACCGGTACGCCACCGTGGTCTGCCCGGTGGCCGCACCCCAGGTCACCGTGCCGCCCTGGAACTGCTGGAGGGCGCCACCGTTCGTGGCGGTCTCGCCGCTGGTCGGGTAGCCCAGGGGGCCGGAGAGCCCGCCGGCGGCCCGCCACGAGGCGGCGATCCCGCCGCGCAGGACGTGCGCACCGGACGCCGCGGACCAGTAGACCGACCCGCTCTGGAAGTTCTGCACCCGTCCGGTCCCCCCGGGGCCGGCTGGGGCCACCTGGCCCGTCGGCAGGCCGAGCACCCCGGCCGGACCGCCGGCCGCCGCGTAGGCGGCGGCGATGTCGGTCGGCAGCACGTACGGCCGCGCGTCCAGCCAGTAGACCGAGCCGCCTTGGAAGCGCTGGACCCGTCCCGCGTAGCGCGGCGTGTCCTCCTCGCCCCCGAGCGGGTAGCCGAGCGAGCCGGTCACGCCACCGGCGGCGCCCCAGGCGCCACCGATCCCGCCACGGACCACGTGGGCGCCGGTGACCGCGGACCAGAGCACCGAGCCGTTCTGGAAGTTCTGCACCCGGCCGTTGCCGCCGGGGCCGGTGGCGGCGGCGTCACCGGTCGGCAGGCCCAGCAGCCCGCCGGGACCGCCCGCGGCGGCGTAGGCGCCGGCGATGTCGCCCTGCAGCACGTAGGGCCGCCCGTCCGCCCAGTAGACCGAGCCGCCCTCGAAGCGCTGGACCCGTCCCGCGTAGCGCGGCGTGTCCTCCTCGCCGCCGGCCGGGTACCCCAGCGCTCCGGTCACGCCACCGGCCGCGCGCCACGTGCCGGCGATGCCGCCACGGACCAGGTGCGCACCGGTCCCGGCGGACCAGAACACCGAGCCGCTCTGGAAGTTCTGCACGACGCCGCCGCGCTCGGCGGGGGTCTCCCCCGACGTCGGGAACCCGGCGGGGCCGGTGGCGCCGCCCGCGGCGGTCCACGCGGCGAGGACGCCTGCCCGGACCGCGTGCGCCCCGGTTGCCGAGGACCAGTAGACCGAGCCGTCCTGGAAGTGCTGGACCCGGCCGCCACCGCCGGTGGTGCTCTGCTCCCCCGAGACGGGGTACCCGAGCACCCCCTCGGTGCCGCCGAGGGCAGCCCAGGCGCCGGCGACGCCGCCACGGACGGCGTGCCCGCCGGTCGTCTCCGACCAGTAGGTGGTCCCGCTCTGGAACTGCTGGATCCTGCCCCGCCCGCCCGGGGCGTCGGTCTCCTCCCCGGTCGGGAAGAGCAGCGGCCCGGCGGCCGCGCCGGTCGCCTCGTACGCGGCCAGCATCCCGCCCCGGACGACGTGCGCCCCGGTGGCCTCCGACCAGTAGATGGCGCCGCGCTCGAAGCGCGACACGGAGCCGGTGCCCGCCGCCGTCTCGTCGGCCACCGGGTAGCCCAGCGAACCGCTCTCGCCGCCCTGGGCGAACCAGTGCCCGGCGATGGCGCCGCGGACGACGTGCGCCCCGGTGGGCTCGGACCAGTAGATGAAGGCGCGCTGGAACTCCGCGCGCACCCCGCGGCCGTCCGGCAGCGCCTTCTCCTCGACGGTCGGCGCCCCCAGCGAGGCCGGGCCGCCCGCCCGCATGTACCCGGCGAGGACACCACCGCGGACGAGCTTGACGCCGGTGGCCGGCGTGAAGAAGAGGGAGCCGCCCTCGTAGGCCTGCCAGACGACGCCCGCGGCGGACCGCTCGGCGCCGGTCTTGTTGCCGAGGACCTTCCGCAGCGCGGGGTCGGAGGCGTACCGCTGCGCGATCTCCGGCGTCACCGCGTTCGCGATGCGGGCCGCGGCCTTCTGCCGGATCTCGCCGAGACGGCTGTAGCCGTACTGGCCGGGGCACGCGGTGCTGCCGACGTCGCGGTGGCCGAAGATCGTCGGCACGGTCACGGCGACGCCCTTCGCGTAGCGGGAGGTGCCGCCACCGCCGGAGACGAGCGTGGTCCTGCCGTAGGGGTCCACCCCGTAGAGCGAGAACTTCCAGCCGATGATCGCGGCGACCGCGTCGACCATCGGCTGGGTCGTGTTGACGGTGTCGTAGTTGCCGAGCATCGAGACACCGAAGGTGCCGGTGTTGAAGCCGCCGGCGTGCGCGCCGATCGGGGTGTCGGCGAGGCCGCCGTCGCGGCCCTCCCACAGCCGGCCGAACTTGTCGGCGATGACGTTGTAGCCGATGTCGCCCCAGCCCAGGCTCACCGAGTGGTAGCGGTAGATCGAGCGCATCATCGCCGGCACCTGGTCGGCGGTGTAGTTGTTCGTGTCGGCGGTGTGGTGCAGCGTTGCCGCCTTGATCGTGGGGGCGTACTCCGGCGCCCAGCTCCGCAGGGCCGGGTCGGCGCCCCACTGGGCGCGGGAGTACACCGGCGGCATCTCCGTCGCGGCGTCCGCCGTCTCCTGGATGTCCGCCTCGCCCAGGGCCGTGTCGGCCGCGCTCGTACCGGGGTCGATGAGGTCCAGCCGCACGTCCTCGGGCCGGGCGCCGGAGCGGGTCACCAGCTCGGCCTGGACGCCGGTGCTCGGTCCGGTCCAGAGCGGGGCAGTGCCGCCCCGGGCCTCGCCGGCAGGGCCGGGGCCGGTCTGCTCGAGGCCCTCGCCTTCGATGGTCGTCCACTCGCCCCAGTCGCCGTCCCCGTTCTGCACGCGGACGTGCACGACGGTGTCGGTGATGGCGGGGTCGTGCGCCCACGTGACGCCGACCAGGGAGAACCCGGCGGCGTCGGTGCGGGTCACGGTCAGGGCCGGCGCGCTCGTGGGCGCCGCCTGGTCGGGGGCCTCGCCGAGGTCGCGGACCTCTGCGTCCTGCGCGGGGGCGGTGACCGAGCCCATCGAGATCTGCTGCGCGGAGGTCTGCACCGGGACCGGGGCCGGGCGCGGCGCCTCGAAGACGGGGAGGAACAGGATCACCCCGGCCAGGACGAGGAAGACGGCGAGCCCTGTGAGCAGTCGGCGCACGACGAGAAGTCCTTTCGCGGTCGGCCGTTGCTCGCGCTCCGCAGCGGGAGGACGCGGCATCTCCCTTCGTGTTTCGTCAGGAGAGCCGACCTGTTGAGTCGTGATCGACGATCGCACGGCAGGAGGCCCTGTTCCCGGTCGACACGCACCCCCGTGAGGCGTGTGACGGGTGCGTCACAAGACACCCGCCGGGGCCAGGCTGGCACCCGTCGACCGGCGGTTGGGGACGGTTCCGTGTCGGACCACTCCCCGGCCGCGGCGGCGTGACTACCCTCGCCCTCGACGATGCACAGAGCGTCACGACTCGTCGGGTCCAGCACCGCAGCTCTCTCGACCGGCGCCGATTCACCGCATATGAGGACAACGTGAGCCGAGACAGCAACGAGCACGGCCGCCCGGGTGGGCGGGCCCTCCCCCCGCGCCTGGACCCCCGGGCCGGACGGCCGTCGCGCCCTCGCACCGGTGGCCCCTCGCAGGGCTCCCCGTCCGACGAGGCCGCGCCGCGCCGCCGCGGGCGCTTCGCCCTGGCGGGCCGGATCACCGCCGGCATCCTCTCGGTCGCCCTGCTGGCCGGCTCCGGCTGGGGCTGGTACCTCGGTCAGGTGGCCGAGGCAGCGGTCAACCGCACCGACGCCATCCCCACCGACGGCAACGAGGACACCTCGAACGCCGGCGAGGCGATGAACCTCCTGCTGGTCGGCAACGACAGCCGCAGCGAGCTGACCGAGGAGCAGCTGGCCCAGCTCAACGCGGGCACCGACTCCGGCGTCAACACCGACACGATGATCCTCGTCCACGTGCCCGCCGACGGCTCCCGGGCGTCGTTCGTCTCCTTCCCGCGCGACTCCTACGTCGACATCCCGGGCTACGGCAAGGACCGGCTCAACGCCGCCTACGCCTACGGCTACACCAACGCCGGCGCCAACGCCTCGGACAAGGCCAAGCAGGCCGCCGGCGCCCAGCTCCTGGTGCGCACCATCAGCCAGCTCAGCGGCCTGAAGATCGACCACTACGCCGAGGTGGACCTGCTCGGCTTCTTCGAGCTGTCCAGCGTCGTCGGCGGTGTCGAGGTCAACCTGTGCAAGGCCGTCGACGACCGCAAGTGGTCCGGCGCCTACTTCCCCGCCGGGGTGCAGACGATCAGCGGCGCCGACGCGCTGAAGTTCGTGCGCCAGCGGCACGGCTTCGGCCCCCAGGGCCGCGGTGACTTCGACCGGATCGTCCGCCAGCAGGTGTTCATCGCCGGCGTGCTGCGCAAGATGCTCTCCGACGAGGTGCTGCTCAACCTGGGCAAGCAGCACGAGCTCGTGCGGGCGGCCTCCAAGGCGCTGACCGTCGACCAGAACCTCAACCTGCTCCAGCTGGCCGAGCAGATGCAGTCGGTGACCGCCGGCAGCATCGAGTTCCAGACCGTCCCGAACGTCGGGACCGGCGAGGAGGACGGCAAGTCGATCGTCAAGCTCGAGGACCGCGAGACGCTGCACGCGTTCTTCGCCGACCTCTCGGCCGAGCCCGAGCCCGCCGCCCCGGCGACCGCCGAGCCCCCCGCCACCGTCGACCCGTCGACCGTGCCGGTCGACATCTTCAACGGCTCCGGCACCTCGGGCCTGGCGGCCAAGGCGTCCTCCGCCCTCGCCGGTGCCGGCTTCCAGGTCGGCTCGACCGGGAACGCCTCCTCCATGGACTTCACGCGGACCGAGATCCGCTACGCGGCCGGCGACGAGGCCCTGGCCAACACCGTGGCCGCGGCCATCCCCGGCGCGGTGCTCAAGGAGAGCACCGACGCCTCCAGCGGCACCGTGCAGCTGGTCCTGGGCAGCGACTTCAACGGCGTCGGCCAGGCGGTCACCCCGCCGGCTCCCGCCGCGGCGCCGGAGGCCGAGGACGCCCGCACCGCGGCCGACACCACCTGCATCAACTGATGCCCGCAGCTCCCGCGACCCCGGCCGACCTGCTCGCGCAGGCCCTGCGCCGATCCCCCGCCACGCCGCTGGTCACCTACTACGACGACGGCAGCGGCGAGCGGGTGGAGCTGTCGGCGACGACCCTGGCGAACTGGGTGGCCAAGACGGCGAACCTGCTCCAGGAGGAGTTCGACGTCGCTCCCGGCAGCACCGTCGCGGTGGCCCTCCCGGTGCACTGGCAGACCGCCGCGGTGCTGCTGGGGGTCTGGAGCTGCGGCGCGACGGTGCTCGACACCGCCGCGGAGGACGACGGCCGCCTGGACGGCGTCGACGTGGTCCTCGCCTCGCGCGACCGCCTGGCCGCCCTGGAGGAGGTCGGCGTCGACGAGCTCCTCGGCCTGTCGCTGCACCCGCTCGGCATGGGCATGACCGGCTACTCCGGCCCTGCCCGCGACTTCGCCCTCGAGGTGCGGGCGCATGGCGACGTCTTCGTCCCGTGGTCCCCGCCGCGGCCGGAGGACCCCGGCCTGGTCCTGGGCGGGCTGGAGATCCCGCTGGGCGGCCTGGTGTCGACCGCCGCCGAGCTGGCCACCCGCCTGGGTCTCGTCGAGGGCGACCGCGTGCTGGTCGACACCCGGGTGGCCGCCGAGGCCGGTCCCGCCGCCTGGCTGCTCGCGCCGCTGTCGGCCGGCGCCTCCGTCGTCCTGGTCAGCGCCGGGGACCCCGACGGGATGGCGCGTCGGGCGGCCTCCGAGCGCGTGACGGCTACCCTCGGTTTCCGGGTCGAGGGTGTCCGGGAGCTCGGGCGCAGCGCCTGACCCGCGTGGCGGTGACGCGGTGACCTTCTCGATCGTGGCCCGGGACCCGGTGACCGGGGACCTGGGCGTCGCCGTCGCCTCCTGCATCCTCGCCGTCGGCCGGGCCGTACCCGGTGCGCGGCCGGGGGTCGGCGTGGTCGCCGTCCAGGCGCGCAGCCGGCGCGGGCTGGGCGCGACGCTGCTGGAGGGGCTGGCCGCCGGCGGCACCCCCGAGGCGCTCGTCCGCCGCGCCGCCCACTCCGCCGAGGACGCCGACCGCCAGATCGCCGTGCTGGACGCCGGCGGCCGGGTCGCCGCCGACACCGGCCGGGGCTCGCTGCCGGTGAGCGGCCACGTCCTCGGCGACGGCTTCAGCGTGCAGGGCAACCTGCTGGCCTCCGACGAGGTCCTCCCGGCCATGGCGCGGGCGTTCACCACCACCAGCGGGCGGCTGCCCGACCGGCTGCTGGCCGCCCTGGCAGCGGGCCAGGACGCCGGCGGCGACCTGCGCGGCCGGCAGTCCGCGGCGGTCCTCGTGGTCAGCGGCAGCCCCGCCGACGAGGACGACGACGGGGTCCGGGTGGACCTGCGGGTGGACGACTCCGGCGACCCGGTGGCGCAGCTGCGGATGCTGCACAACCTCCAGCGGGCCTACGAGGACCGCGACTACGAGTACCTGGCGCTGTTCGCGCCCGAGGGCGCCCGCGAGCTCTACGCCGCCCTGGCCGCCTCCCGGCGCGGCGACCGCGAGGGCGCCCGGCTGGCCCTGGAGGCCATGCGCAGCCGGCCGGGGTGGTCGGGCTGGCTGGGCGCCATGGCCGGGGACGCCCGCCTGTCGGCCGTCTCGCGCCTGCTGGGCTGACCCCCGGCGACCGTCAGTTCCCCGCGGTGTCGGCGGACTGCTCGCACGCGTCGTCGTCGCGCTCGTCGATCAGCGGCTGCTCGACGATCCGGTAGATCTGCGCGCCGCCGTTGTCGAACACCAGCTGCAGCGACTCGACGTCGGCCAGGCCGTTCAGCCCGGGGGCCCGCTTCATCGACGGGATGATGACGCCCTCGGCGACGTACACGTACTCGATGTTGTACTCGTCGACGATCTGCCGGATCTCCTCGCTGGAGTCCAGGCAGTTGAACCGCGTGCGGACCGCCTCCTGGTCCGGCTCGAGCGCCGGCCGGATCGGCGTGAGCACCGCCTGGCCGAACATCGGCCGGACCCCGTGGCGTGCCCACATCCAGGCCGAGCCGTCGCTGGGGTCGTTCATCACCACCTGGTCGTCGGGCACCAGGCGGGCGATCTCCTCCATCGCCTCGTACTCCGGAGCGGTCACCGACCCGCCCGTGCCCGGCCCGAACTGGAGCTGCATGCGGGAGCGGTTGTAGTCGCTGTAGAAGCCGTTGCTGAGGAATCCGAAGACGCCCAGGACGGCGGCCAGCGCCACCCACCGGACGACGGCTGTGCGTCCCCCGGCGGCGGCGGGCCCGTCCGCGGAGGTCGTCGCGGCACGGCGGCGTGCCACCACCCGCCCGGCGAGCGCGGCCAGGAAGTCGGCCGCGACGATGACACCGTGGGTGGCCAGCATGCCCAGGCCCAGGGTCGCCATCGCCGCGAAGCGGAACCGGTCGTTCCACCACGGCCCGGTCATGAGGGCCACCAGGCGGCCGTCGTACGCCGCGGCCATCACCAGGAGGACGGCGAAGAACGCGCCGGTGGCCGGCCACCAGGCCAGCCGGCCGAGGCGGCGGATGCCCGCGAGCCCGATCACGAGCAGCACGAACAGCCAGATCTGCGGCAAAGGCGCGTCGTAGTTGAACAGCAGCAGCTCACCGACCGCCTCACCGGCGTTCTGCACCGCGGGCCAGTCGTACTCCGCGCCGTTGTCGCTGTTGGAGACCGCGGTGACGACCGCGGGGAAGGCCACCACCACGGTGAGCAGGCTGATCACCGCGAGCGGCACGAGGTCGGTGCTCAGCCGGCCCTCACGGGTGCCCCAGCGCTGGAGGAGGAAGGCGGCGGCGAAGATGCCGGCGGCCAGCGCCGCGCTCGGGTGCACCAGCAGCACACCGGCGGCGCCGAGGACCGACAGGCCGGCCAGGCCCATGGAGCGCTGCCGCAGCGACCCGACGAGCAGGGCGAGCATCGCCGGGACCAGCGCCAGGCCGAGCGCGAACGGCCAGATCGGGCCGCGCCACATGATGTCGGTCGGGAAGGCGGCGATGCTCACGCCGATGAAGGGGGCCACGAGCGCGTGGCGGAGCATGTCCAGCTGCCACACGACGCCGACCAGGCCCAGGGCCAGCACGGCCGGGACGGAGGCGACCAGGGCGTTGGTGGCGACGACCGGGTTGATGCCGAAGTCCACGACCAGCGCGGCGAGGGCGTGGAAGGCGTCGGGGTAGTAGTTGGACCCCGGGGTGAAGTGGTTGACGGCGACGACGGCCGAGGGGTCGGCGTTCCGCGTCTCGCTGATCAGCGTGACCGCGTTGACGTGGAACAGCGCGTCGAACCCCTGGTTGATGGCGGTCAGCCCGCCCATCCCCCACACGGCCGTGCCGGTACCGAGCGCGGCCGCCAGGACGCCCGCCGCCACCGCGAGGAGCTGCGTGCGTACGGGAGGGGCCGGGGCGCGGTCCGCGGCGCGCCACGGCAGGCGCGTGTCGAAGCCGGTCCGGCGCAGCACGAGCCGCAGCAGCGCGACCGCGAGCGCCACCACGAGCACTGCGACCACGAAGGTCACCGGGCGCCAGGGCAGCCCGGTGCCGGTCGCGACCCGGCTGATCGCCGTGACCAGCCCGAAGGAGACGACGGGGGCCGTCGCGACCGCGATGACGAGCCGTGCCCCCGCCGAGAGGCTGACCACCAGACCCGGGAGGATCAGGAATGCGGCGGTGAGGGCGATCGCCGCCACGCTCGTGCTGGACACAGAAGACCTCCAAGCTGATGGCCCCGCCGGGCTCCCGGCCCGCTGCTCCGGGCCACGCTCGAGTCGAGGGTTCGCTGAGCCGGACAACGACGTGGACACGGCCCGTCGGCGCAGCCCGTCGGCGCGGGGACGTCTCGGAGGATAGTCGAGCCGCCGCCTCCGACCGCGGTCCCGCGGGCCGCACCGGCCCGGGCGTCACACCCGGCACACCCGCCTCTCCGGCGGCCTCGCCGGGCACCGGTCAGAGGGTGTCGGGGTCCAGCCGGGCGAGCACCGCCGGGTCGATCTCGCGCTGGTGCAGCGGCAGCACGAGCTCGGTGACCAGGTCGGTGAGCTCGGCGATGCGCAGGTTCAGCCGCCGCGCCTCGTGCAGCCCCCCGCCGAGCTCGTCGGCCCGCCGGCCCAGCTCCTCGGCGCGCCGGTCGAGCTCCGCGGTCCGCCGGTCGAGCTCCTCGACGCGCCCGCCCAGCTCGCGGGCCTGCGCGTCCAGGCGCTCACGGAGCCCGGCGTTCTCCTGCTCCAGCGCGTGCAGCCGGTCGCGCAGCGCGGGCAGCTCGCCCTGCATCTCCAGGGCGGCAGGGGCCAGCGCACGCCGGACGAGGCCGACCGGTCCGCGGGTGAATCGGCGTGGGCTCATCGTCTTCTCCGTCGGAAGGTCAGGCGGGACAGCGGAACGAGCTCCTCGTCGGGCGCGTCGAACCAGGTCATCGGTTCCGTGCAGGGGGTGGCCTCGTCGAGCACGAGCCCGCGGGCCTCCGCCTCGGCGACCACCTGCGGGAGGGTGAGGTGCCGGTGCGGTGCGATGCCCGCGTAGCCGTGGTCGGCGACGACGTCGAAGTGGGCGGCCGTGCCGTCGCGCAGCAGCATCGAGCA
The DNA here is from genome assembly GCF_004571075.1 of Blastococcus sp. TF02A-35. GTDB lineage: Bacteria > Actinomycetota > Actinomycetes > Mycobacteriales > Geodermatophilaceae > Blastococcus. The sequence goes on along the minus strand of NZ_SPQP01000002.1, from coordinate 128,991 downwards.
CAGGCGGAAGAGGTTGTCCCGGCCGCGGTCCTCGAGGGCGTTGAGCAGCCGGCGCCCGAAGACCGTCCACTGCTCGGGGCGCGCGGCCAGCTCCGCCCCGAGCCGGACGACCGCCCCGGTGTCCAGCAGGTTCAGCGCGGTGAACGGCACGTCGACACCGCGCTCGGCCGCCAGCTCGCGAGCCGCACGCAGCATGTATCGGGAGAAGTCGACCGCCCGCACCGTGCGGCCCGCCTCGACCAGCGCCACCGCGTCCGCGCCGAGGCCGCTGCCGAGCTCCAGCAGGGCCGAGCCCTCGGGGGTGCGGGCGTGCACGTCGCGCGCGAAGGCGCTCAGCCCGACGCCGGCCCCGGTCATCTCCCCCGGCGCCGCCAGCTCGACGAGCGCCTCCCAGGACTCGCGCTCGACGTTGTAGTCGGCGAACCAGCCGTAGAACCGCTGACCGGTCGAGGGCGGGATCTCGAAGGCGAACGAGGGGTCGGGGCTGCGCCAGCCGGGGCCGTACACCTGCTCGAGCAGGAACTCCGGCTGCGCCGGAGCCGGCTCCGTGCGGCCCTCCACCGTGAGAGGTGTGGTCGGGAGCAGCGGCGTCGCATCCGCCAGCGGCGTGCGGACCATGAAGTAGTGGTGGTACCAGCCGTCCATGAGGAAGCTCGGGAAGACGTCGACGTAGTGGTCGGTGACCCCCTCGTGCTCGACCACGACCTGCAGGTGGCCGACGGACAGCCGGAGGACCTCGAACCCGGCGGCCCGCAGGACGCGGCCGAGCCGGAAGCTCTCGCGGGCGACGTCGGCGGGGTGCTGCCACCTGCTCAGGTAGGCCAGGTCGGCGTCGTCGTCGTGCGGCAGCACGTGCCCGTTCTCCCGCACCGCACCCAGCAGGGTCCCGCAGGTGATGGTCACCACCGGGCCCAGCTGCGCCTCCACGACGGCGCGGATCGCGTCGAGGGAGTCCAGCATCCGGTCGACCTGGCCGGCGGGGGCGTCGACGAGGGCGCGGCCGAGCCGGTCCCACTTGTTGACGACCAGGGGGCGGTCGTGGCGGTCGACCAGGCGGAGCGGCCCGTCGGCACCGATGCGCAGGACCGCCTCGGGGCCCTCCGCGGCGCCGCTGTGCCGGATGCGCACGCGGAAGCTGCCCGTGAGGCGCTGCCGCAGGCGCTCGGGCCACGGCTGGAACCGCAGCCGCTCCACCGGGACGCCGGCGGGCTGCCACTCGGGAGGGACACCGGTGCCGGGGTTCTTGAACGACCACACCCGGCGCCCGTCGAGGTCGACGTCGAAGGTGCCACCCCTGTCGTCGGCCACCTCGAAGACCAGACCGGTGGCGTTCGGCCAGACGGAGCGCAGTGCGGACATACCCACCCGGAGGAGCTGGAGGACGTGCGTCGGGCGGCTCCCAGGCTACCGGAGGCGGCCGGCCGAGACGTCGGTGACGAAGGGGCCGCCGGGTGCGGTCAGCGCAGCAGCGACCGCGCGATCACCATGCGCTGCACCTGGTTGGTGCCCTCGTAGATCTGGGTGATCTTGGCGTCGCGCATCATGCGCTCGACCGGGAAGTCCTGGGTGTAGCCGGCGCCGCCGAAGAGCTGCACGGCGTCGGTGGTGACCTGCATGGCGACGTCGGAGGCGAAGGCCTTGGCCGAGGCCGAGACGCGGGTGACGTCGGGGCGCCCCTGCTCCCCCGCGGCCGCGGCGACGTAGACGAGGTGGCGCGCGGCCTCGATCTTCATCTCCATGTCGGCGAGCATGAACTGCACGCCCTGGAACTCCCCGATCGCCTTGCCGAACTGCCGGCGCTCCTTGACGTAGGCCACGGAGGCGTCGAGCGCGCCCTGCGCGATGCCGACGGCCTGCGCGCCGATCGTCGGGCGGGTGAAGTCCAGGGTGCGCAGCGCGGTCTTGAAGCCGGTACCGGGCGCACCGATGATCCGGTCGGCCGGGATGGTGCAGTCGGTGAAGTAGAGCTCGCAGGTGGGCGAGCCCTTGATGCCCATCTTCCGTTCCTTGGGGCCGACGGCGAAGCCCGGGTCGTCGCGGTGCACGGCGAAGGCGGAGATGCCGTTGGCGCCCTTCTCCGGGTCGGTGACGGCCATGACCGTGTACCACTCGGAGACGCCGGAGTTGGTGATCCAGGCCTTGGTGCCGTTGAGCACCCAGCTGTCCCCGTCGAGGCGGGCGCGGGTCTTCATGGCCGCGGCGTCCGAGCCCGCCTCCCGCTCGGACAGGCCGTAGCTGATCATCGCGTCGCCGGAGGCGATGGGCGCGAGCACCTTCTGCTTCAGCGCCTCGTCCGCGGACAGGATGATCGGCATCGAGCCGAGCTTGTTGACCGCCGGGATCAGGGAGGCGCTGACGTCGACGCGGGCGACCTCCTCGATCACGATGCAGGTCGCGATCGCGTCGGCGCCCTCGCCGCCGTACTGCTCGGGGATGTGGGTGGCGTGGAAACCGGCGGCGGTCAGCGCCTTCTGCGCCTCGATCGGGTACCGCGAGTCGGCGTCGACCTCGGCCGCGTACGGCGCGACCTCCCGCTCGGCGATGTCCCGGACGGCGGCGCGGATCGCCTCGTGCTCCTCGGTGAGGGCGTACAGCCCCGGTGCGTCGTTACCCACGCGTCCGATCGTAGGACGTCCGACTACCCGTCCGTGGCAAGACGCTCCTGGAGGGTGACGTCACGGGCCACCACCTGCTCGGCGAGGTCGGCCTGGAAGCGGGCGACGGCCGCGAGCAGCTCGGGGTCCCCGGCGGCCAGGATGCGGACGGCGAGCAGGCCGGCGTTGCGCCCGCCGCCGATGCCCACGGTGGCGACCGGGACGCCGGCCGGCATCTGGACGATGGAGAGCAGGCTGTCGAGCCCGTCGAGGCGGTCGAGCGGCCGCGGGACGCCGATGACCGGCAGCGGCGTGGCGGCGGCGACCATCCCAGGCAGGTGCGCGGCCCCGCCGGCGCCGGCGATGACGACTCGCAGCCCGCGGCCGGCTGCCGACTCGGCGTAGTCCAGCATCCGTCGGGGCGTCCGGTGTGCGGAGACGACGTGCGCCTCGTACGGGACGCCGAACTCCTCGAGCGCCTGGGCGGCGGGCTCCATCATCGGCCAGTCGGAGTCGCTGCCCATGACGATGCCGACCACGGGGTCGTCGCTGTCGCGGCGCTGCTCGGTCACGGGGCTCCTCCGGTCCTCGGGGCTCAGTGCTCGGTCGGGAAGGCGAAGGCGGGGTCGACGACGCCGTCGGCCAGGTACCGGGCGGCCGCGACCGCCCGCGCCCGGACCGCGGCGGGGTCCTTCCCCAGCGCGGTGACGTGGCCGAGCTTCCGGCCGGGGCGCTGCCCCTTGCCGTACCAGTGCAGCTTGACGTCGGGCCAGTGCGCCATGAGGTGGTGGATCCGCTCGTCGAGGCCCGGCCCGGCCCAGTCCTCCGCGGCGGCGGCCCCGCCCAGGACGTTGGCCATGACGGCCACCGGGGCGGTCATCGCCGTGGAGCCCAGCGGGTAGTCCAGGACGGCACGCAGGTGCTGCTCGAACTGGCTGGTGACCGCACCCTCGATGGTCCAGTGACCGCTGTTGTGCGGGCGCATCGCCAGCTCGTTGACCAGGATGCCGTCCGCGGTCCGGAACAGCTCGACGGCGAGCATCCCGACGACGCCCAGCCGGTCGGCGATGCGGACCGCGAGCTCCTGGGCGGCCGTGGCCAGCTCGTCGGAGAGGCCGGGGGCCGGTGCGACCACCTCCGCGCAGACGCCGTCCCGCTGGACGGTCTCGACCACCGGCCACACGGCGACCTGCCCGAACGGGGAGCGCGCCACCTGCGCGGAGAGCTCGCGCACCATGGCCACCCGCTGCTCGGCCAGCAGGGTGCCGTGCCGCTCGACCAGCTCGGCGGCGGCCGCCGTGTCGGGGACGACGAAGACGCCCTTGCCGTCGTAGCCGCCCCGCGGGGTCTTGAGGACCACCGGCCAGCCGTGCGCGTCGGCGAAGGCGCTCACGTCCTCGGCCGAGCGCACCTCCGCCCAGGCCGGCTGCGGCTCCCCCGCCTCGGCCAGCGCGCGGCGCAGCACCAGCTTGTCCTGCGCGTGCACGAGGGCCTCCGGCCCCGGGGCCACTCGGGTGCCGGCTGCGACCAGGTCGCGCAGGTGCTCGGTGGGCACGTGCTCGTGGTCGAAGGTGACCACGGTCGCGCCGTCGGCCAGGTCGCGGAGCGCCGCGAGGTCGTCGTGGGCCCCGATCCGCACGTCGGCCGCGGCCAGCGCGGCGGACTCGTCCGGGCCGGCGGAGAGCACCCGCAGCGACTGTCCGAGGGCGATCGCCGCCTGGTGGGTCATGCGGGCCAGCTGGCCGCCCCCGACCATGGCGACCACGGGGAGTCCCGTCCGAGGGTCCAGAGCTGCGGCCACGATGCCGAAGGCTAGCCGGGCCGGACGGCCGGGCGACCGGTGCACCGGTCGCGCGGCCGTCCGGCCCGGGTGTGGAGCGGGGTGCGGCTCAGCCGGCGCGGCCCACGCGCAGGCGCGCCACCCACGGGTCCTCGTCGCGGTGCGGCGCCAGGCCCTGGCTCTCGATCTGCTCGACGACGCGCAGCCCGCGGGCGGCGAGCTCCTCGGCGACCTGGTCGACCGGCAGGTACTGCCGGTAGTGCTCGCCGAAGACCTTCTCGGCGGCGGCGTCCTTGTCGGTGCGGAACTCCAGCCAGCCCTCGCCGCCGGCCTCCACGACCTGCGCGAGGAGCGTCCACAGGTTGCCGCGGGCCTCGTCGGTGATGGCGTGCACGAGGAAGCGCGCGTACAGGTTCCAGCCACGGCTCCAGTCCAGGCCGGCGGCGAAGCCTGCGACGGACCGCGCGTCGGAGAGGTCGACCACCTGGAAGCGGGCGCCCCACCCGTCGAGCTCGGACCGGCGCGTGGCGCTCTCGACCGCGGCGGCGGAGTAGTCGATGCCGACGACCTCGTGGGTCTTCATCGCGAAGAAGCGCGCGTCGCGGGCCGTGCCGGTGCCGACGTCCACCATCGGCGGGTGACCGTCCAGCCGGTCGGTGACCCAGCGTGCGAACGACGACTCCTCGAGGGGCACCCGGTCCGACGCCGGGCTGCTGTAGAAGGACTGCCAGTGGTCGTTGCGCACGGTGCTTCTCCGATTCAGGAGTCGAGCCGCCGGTCGCGGGGACCGGCGGGCGAGGGCCCGCCGATCCGGCCTGGCCCGTGGGCGTCGCACTCGTGATGATCACGCTGTGCGCTGTGACCAGAACGTTAGGTCACCAAGCGCCGGAAAGTCGCCATATCGACATGTCTGCGTGTCGGATTGGATACCCAGAGTTACGAGAACGTGCGTTCTCAGCCGGCGAGGCGCGAGCCGTTCCGCCCCGCGATGACCTCCAGCCGGGTGGGGATCCGCGTGCGCAGCTCCTCCAGGTGGCTGATGACGCCGACGGTGCGGCCGCCGCGGCGCAGCTCGTCGAGCACGGTCATGACGGCGTCGAGCGCCTGCGCGTCCAGCGTCCCGAAGCCCTCGTCGACGAACAGGGTCTCGATCCGCACCCCGCCGGTCTCCGCGGTGACGACGTCGGCGAGCCCCAGCGCCAGCGCCAGGGAGGCCATGAAGCTCTCCCCGCCCGACAGGGTCTTGGTCGGCCGGCGGGCACCCGTGTACTCGTCGAAGACGTCCAGCCCCAGGCCGCCCCGGGCGCCGTGCCGGCCCTGGGCGTCGCTGTGCAGGAACGTGTAGCGCCCGCCGGACATGTCCAGCAGCCGGCGGCTGGCCACCTCGGCCACCTGCTCCAGGCGGGCGGCCAGGACGAAGGACTGCAGCCGCATCCTGCGGGTGTTCGCGCCCCGGCCGTGGGCGAGGTCGGCCAGGCCGGTCACCTGGTCGGCCCAGTCCCGCAGCTCGGCGAGCTCCAGCTCCGCGGCGGTGATGCGGCCGACGAGGTCGGCCAGCGAGGTGGTGCAGCGCCGCGCCTGCTCCAGCTGCGCGACCGCCTCCTCCCGGGCGCGGGTGGTCCCGGCGCAGCGCTCCTCGAGGGCGGCGACGTCGGGTCGGGGGGGCAGGTCGGCGAGGTCGCGGTCGGCGAGCACCGCGCGGAGCACGGCGACCCGCTGGTCGTGCTCGTCGAGCTGCCGGTCCAGCCGCGCCAGGCGCCCGGGCTCCAGGAGCGCCCCGGAGGCGTCCAGCAGGTCCTCGAACCCGGCCGCCTCGGCGCGCTCCTCGGCCGCGCGACGGGTCTCGTCGGCACGCACCCGGGCCCGGAGCTCGTCGGTCTCCGCGGTCGTGACCGCCTCGCAGGCGTCCGCGGCGGCCGACAGCCTCGCCACCCGGGCGGCGAGGTCGCGGTCGGTGCCTCGGGCGGTCTCCAGGCGGTCGCGGAGCTCGTCGAGCCCGGTGGCCACCGCCTCCCGCTCGGCCCGCCGCGCCCGGAGCTCCTCCCGGTCGGCGGCGAGCCGGGCGGCGGCGTGCTCGCGCTCGTCGACCAGCCGCCGCAGCGCCGTCTCCGCCGGGACGAGGCCGGCGGCGCGCTCCTCGGCGGCACGGGCGCCGGCCCGCAGCTCGGCGACGCGTGCCGCCTGCTCGGCAGCCGGCAGGTCACCGGCCCGGGCGCGGTGCGCGGCCAGCTCCCGCTCGGCGGCGTCGAGCCGGGCGCTCCCCGCGGTCAGGGCCGCCTCGGCGGCGTCGGCCGCGGACCGTGCCGCGTCCTCGTCCGCGGCCGTGACCCGCTCCCCCGCCGCCGTGGCCGGCCGCGGGTGCTCCGCGGACCCGCACACCGGGCAGCCCTCGCCCTCGGTGAGGGCGGCGGCGAGCTCGGCGGCCATGCCGTCCAGCCGGCGGCCGCGCAGGTCCAGCCAGTGCTCGCGGGCGTCGGAGCGGGCGTCCCGCAGGCTGCGCACGTCGTCCCGCAGCGCCACCAGCCGGTCGTCGAGCTGCTCGGCCGCGCGGCACGCGGCCAGCGCGGCCTCGGCGGCAGCCAGCGCGGCCTGCGCCCCCGGCAGCTCCGCCACCGCGGAGCGCGCGGCGGAGACCAGCTCCTCCTGGGCCGCCACCCGGTCCGGCAGCGCCGCGAGCGCCTCCTCGCCGTGGGAGCAGCGCTCGGTCAGCGACTCGACCTCCCGGTCCAGCGCCACGACCGACCGCTCCAGCCCGGCCACGCGGGCGATCTCGGGCAGGAGCGCCCGGGACTCCGCCGCCCGGTCGCGCAGCTCCCGGACCACCGTCGCCGTCGCCTCGCGCCCGTCGGAGACCGGCGCCCAGGCAGCGCGCGCCTGCTCGAGCGCGCCCGCCGCCCGCTCCGCCTCGAGGGCGGCCGCACCGGCGGCGAGCAGGACGTCGCGCAGCGGCTCGGCCCGGCGTCCGGCGTCCCGTTCCGCGCGCAGCGGCGCGAGCGACGCCTCCCGCTGCTCCAGCGAGGCCAGCTCGGCCGTCGCCTGGTCCCTCCGGGCGTGGCGCTCCTGGAGGGCGCGGGCGGCGGCGAGCTCGGCGTCGACGGCCGCGGCCTGACCGGCGGCGGCGTCGGCCCGCGCGGTGGCCTCGGCCAGCCGGCGCTCGGCCACCGCGACCACCCCGTCGACCCACGGCAGCACGCGGGCGACCGGAGCCGCGCCGACCAGCTCGGGCGCGAGCTCCTCCGGCACGTCCACGTCGGCGATCTGGGCGACCCGGGCCATGAGGGTGCTCAGCTGGGCCCGCCGCTCGGCCGTCAGCTCCCGGGCGCGGGCGCGCTCCTCGGCCAGCCAGTCCTCGGCCCGGGCGAACCGGTCCACGTCGAAGAGGGTGCGCAGCAGCTCGGCCCGGTGCTCCGGCTCCGCCCGCAGGAAGCGGGCGAAGTCCCCCTGCGGGAGCAGGACCACCTGGCAGAACTGGTGCACGTCGAGCCCGAGCCGGGTGCGCAGGTGCTCCGAGCCCTCGTCGATGCGGGTGCTCACCGGCTCCCAGCCGCCGTCGGTGAGCCGGGAGACGACCAGCTTGGCCTGCTCGGTGGCCCAGCCCTCGCCCCGCTTCTTGGGCCGCTGCTGCTCCGGGCGGCGGACGACGCGCAGCCGCTCCTCGCCCAGGGTCAGCTCGCAGGTGACCTCGGTGCGGGTGTCGGGGCCGGCGTGGTCGCTGCGCAGCCGCTTCTCCTCACCGCGGGCACCGGGGACGCGGCCGTAGAGGGCGAAGACGACGGCGTCGAGCAGGGTGGTCTTGCCCGCGCCGGTGGGGCCCCACAGGAGGAACAGCCCGTCGCGGCCCACCTCGTCGAGGTCGACCTCGGCGGTGCCGGCGAAGGGCCCGAAGGCGGTGAGCGAGAGCCGGTGCAGCCTCATCGGGCCGCCTCCTCGCGGTCGGCCGCGCCTAGGGCGCGGGCCAGGAGCGCCCGCTCCGCCGGCGTGGCCGGCACCCCTCGCACGTGGCTGACGAACTCGCCCGCGACGTCCAGCGCGCTGCGCCCGCGCATCCGCTCCTGGTAGCTGCCCTGCTCCTGCGCGGAGCCGGCGCCCGTCCAGTCCAGGTGGACGCAGTGGGGGAACCGGGTCTGCAGCCGGCGCATGGGGTCGGCCGGCCGGGCGGGGTCGGTGAGCCGGGCGGAGACGAAGTGCTGCTCGGCCTCGGTGTGGGCGGGGTCGGCGAGCAGCTCCTCCAGGGGGCCGGTGAGGACGGTCAGCGGCCGGGGGGTGGGCAGCTCGACCGGGCGGACCTCCGCCAGCCCCGCCGCGTCCAGCTCGACCAGCCAGGCCTGCTTCTGCTGCCCCGCCTCGCCGAAGGAGTAGGCCAGCGGCGAGCCGCTGTAGCGCATCCGGGGGCTGAGCGTCTGCGGCCGGTGCAGGTGCCCGAGGGCCACGTAGTCCACGCCGTCGAACACCGAGGCCGGCACGAGGTCGACCCCGCCGACGCAGATGTCGCGCTCGCTCTCGCTGGCCACGCCCCCGCCGACGAAGGCGTGCGCGAGCACGACCGACCGGACGCCCGGGCGGAGGAAGAGGTCCGCGCGCACCCGGTCCATGGCCTCGCGCAGCACCGCCTCGTGCCCGCGGGCGCCGGGGATGCCGAGCTCGTGCCTGGCCACCTCCGGCTCCAGGTACGGGATGCCGTAGACCGCCACGTCGCCGTGCTCGTCGGCCAGCAGCACCGGCTCGTCGAGGCGCGGGGTGGCCGCGCGCACGTGCAGGCCCGCTGCGCTCAGCAGCCCCGAGAAGGTGCCGAGCCGCCGGGCGGAGTCGTGGTTGCCGGGGGTCAGCACGACCCGCGCCCCGGTGGCCAGCAGCCTGCCGACCACCCGGTCGAGCACCGCCGTGGCGTCGGCCGAGGGCACCGCCCGGTCGTAGACGTCGCCGGCCACGACGACGACGTCGACCCGCTCCTGCGCGACCACCGCGGCCAGGCCGCCGAGCACCTGCTCCTGCTCGGCGAGCAGGTCGGTGCCGTGCAGCGTCCGACCGATGTGCCAGTCGGAGGTGTGCAGCAGCCGCATGAGCGCAGAAGGTAAGGAGGGGGTACGACAGAACCGCTCAGGCGCGCCGTGACGGACCCGTCACATCCGGTTCCGGCGTCACAGGACGGCGGTCGGCCGCCAGCCGTCCCCGGGCGGCGGGCCGTAGCCGTCGTCGCCGCGCAGGTACCCGGCGCCCTCCTCCGCCCGGCGGTCGGCGTCCTCCTCGATCATGAAGGCGACCAGCTGCTGGACGCCCTCGCTGTCGGGGATCTGCCGGAGCTCGGTCGCGCCGCTGTCGCCCGCGGTCTCGATGGTCAGCGTGCCCGACCGGATGACCCGCTCCCACAGCGTCTGGGTGAAGGAGACGTCGGTGATCCGGGAGAGCCCGATGTCGCGTCCCCGCCGGGCGAGGATGCCCTCGCGGAACAGCAGCCGGTGCGTGGTGACCACGTAGTGGGTGGTGCGCCAGCGCAGCACCGGGACGAGGACGAGGACCAGCAGGACCAGCGCGCTCAGGACCACGATCGCGAGCCGGACCAGCCCCTGCTCGGGGCCGGGCGGCACGAGCGCCGCCCCGAACGAGGCGCCCCCGATCACGAGCAGCAGCCGGACCACCGGCCAGAAGAGGGTCAGCCAGTGGGGGTGCAGGTGCCGCACGACCTCTTCGTCGTCGGCGAGCAGCTTGTCCGGGTACGGCACCCCACCAGGATGACGCCGACCGGCCCGCGATCAGGCGACCTGCGGCCCCGGCGCGTTCCGTGCCGCGCTCACGCCCTCCGGACGTGCCGGACGTCGCCGCTGGCCAGCTCCACGGTGCCCTCGGGGGTGTCCAGGACCAGCCGCCCGTCCCAGTCGACCGCCCGGGCCGTGCCGGTCAGCGCCGACCCGTCGGGCATCGTCACCTCGACCGTGCTGCCCACGGTCGAGGACCACGCCAGGTAGTCACGGGCCAGCCCGGAGACGACGGGGTCGCCCAGGGCCTCCACCCAGCCGCGGTAGCGCCGCTCGACCGCCCGCAGGAGACCGAGGAGCACCGGCCCGCGGTCGACGGTCGAACCGGTGACCACCGACAGCGACGTCCCGGTCTCCGGCAGCTCCGCGGCCGAGGTCGACACGTTGAGGCCGACGCCGACGACCACGCCCCCCGGCACGGCCTCGGCGAGGATCCCGGCCAGCTTGCGGCCGTCGCGGGCGAGCAGGTCGTTGGGCCACTTCACGGTCGACAGGACGCCGGTGACGTCGCGGACCGACTCGGCCAGCGCCACGCCGGTGAGCAGCGGCAGCCAGCCCCGCCGGGCGGCCGGCACGTCGGGACGCAGCAGGAACGAGACGGTCACCCCGGCCCGGGGCGGCGAGGTCCACACCCGGTCGAGCCGGCCCCGCCCGGTGACCTGGTGCTCGGCGACCAGGACGGTGCCCTCGGGAGCGCCGTCGGCCGCGGCGGCGGCGAGCGCGGCGTTGGTCGAGCCGATCTCCTCCACCACCTCGACGGAGCGCCACAGGGCGCTGTCGCGGGTCAGGGCGGACTGCAGCGCGGCGGCGTCGAGGGCGGGGCGCTCGAGGTCCGACCAGCGCGAGGTGGGGTCGCTCACGGGAGGAACGGTAGCCAGCGGCTCAGAAGGGCAGGCGCCGGAAGATCGCCCGGGGCGTGTGCCGCAGCCCGCTCATCACCCAGCGCATGGCCCCCGGCACCCAGATCGTGTGCCGGCCGCCGCGGACGCCGGCGACGATCGCCTCGGCCACCGCCTCCGGCGTGGTGGCCAGCGGGGCGTCCGGCATGCCCTCGGTCATCTTCGACCGGACGAAGCCCGGCCGGACGACGAGCACCGAGACCCCGCTGCCGGCCAGCGAGTCCCCGAGGCCGGAGTAGAAGGCGTCCATCCCGGCCTTGGTCGACCCGTAGACGTAGTTGGCCTTGCGGACGCGCTCCCCGGCGACGGAGGACAGCGCCACGATCTCGCCGTGGCCCTGGGTGCGCATCCGGCCGGCCAGCTCGGTGCCGACCGCGACGGCGGCGACGTAGTTGACCTGCGCCAGGTGGGCCGCGGCCGCCGCGTCGGTGCGCAACTGCTCGGCGTCCCCCAGCTGCCCGAAGGCGACCACCGCGACGTCGATGTCACCGCCGGCCGCGGCCTCGGCGACCGCCCGGGCCGGCGACCCCGGGTCGTCGGCGTCGAAGTCGACGACCTCCACCCGGCCGCCGGCCGCCCGCAGCTCCTCGGCGACGGCCGAGCGCCGTGGGGTGTCGCGCGCGGCGACGACGACGCGCAGCGGCCGCTCCCGCAGGTACCGGTGCGCCGTGGCGACGGCGATGTCCGAGGTGCCGCCGACGAGCAGCAGCGAGCCGACGGAACCGAGGGCGTCGATCACAGGGAGAGCCTCCTGGCCAGGTCTGAGGTGAAGACGCCCTCGGGGTCCACGCGCCGGCGCACGTCCCGGAACGCCCCGAGTCGGGGGTACATCTGCTCGAGCACCTCGGGCCGCACCCGCGGGTCCTTGGCGAGGTAGACCCGCCCGCCCGCACCGACGACCAGCTCGTCGAGCTCGTCGAGCAGGGCGGCCAGGCCGCTGACCACCGGGATGTCCAGTGCCAGCGTCCAGCCGGGCAGGGGGAAGGACAGCATCCCCGGGTTGCCCTCGCCGAACCGCTTGAGGACGGCGAGGAAGGAGGCGTGCCCGGACCTGCTGATCCGCTCCAGCGCCCGGCGCATCGCCTCCTCGCGGCCGTCGGGGACGACGAACTGGTACTGCACGAAGCCGCGGGGGCCGTAGACGCGGTTCCAGCTGCCGACGCCGTCCAGCGGGTGGAAGAAGGCACCGATCGTCTGCAGCTGGTCCCGCTTCCGGCGCGGCGACTTCCGGTACCAGACCTCGTTGAACGCCGCGACGGTCGCCGGGTTCAGCAGGCCGGGCGGGAAGACGCCCGGCGCGGAGAGCCGGACCCGGCCCGAGTACCGCAGCGGGTCGGCCTGCTGCTCCGGCGCCAGCTCGTCACGCCGGGCGAAGCGGCCCCGCGTGAGCACCGAGCGCCCCATGCGCGCACCGCGGGCCACGCAGTCGATCCAGGCCACCGAGTAGTCGTAGAGGTGGTCGGTCCCCGCCATGAGCGACATGAGCGAGTCGAGGTCGGGCGTGCGGTCGGTGTCGACGACGATGCGCGAGGACTCGACCGGCTTCATGCGGATGCGGGCCCGCAGGATCACGCCGGTCAGCCCCATCCCGCCCGCCGTCGCCCAGAACAGCTCCGGGTCGCGGTCGGGCCCCACGCGGCGGACCTCGCCGTCGGCGGTGAGCAGGTCCAGCCACGCGACGTGCTCGGAGAACGTGCCGGCCACGTGGTGGTTCTTGCCGTGGATGTCGGCGGCGACCGCGCCGCCGACGGTCACGTACCGCGTGCCCGGGGTGACCGGGACGAACAGGCCCATCGGCACGAAGAGGTTCATGAGCCGGTCGAGGGAGATGCCGGCCTCGACCTCGACCTCACCGGCGGCCAGGTCGACGTCGAGCACCCGGTCGGCGGCGGTCATGTCCAGGACGTGCCCGCCGGCGTTCTGCGCGGCGTCGTTGTAGCTCCGGGCCAGCCCGCGGGCCACCACGCCCCGGGGCGTCCGCGCCGCGAGGACGGCGGCGGCGTCCTCCGGGCCGTGAACGGCGACCAGCCTCGCCGGCGTGGGCGCGGTGCGGCCCCAGCCGGTCAGGAGCACCTCCTCGGCCGTGCGCGGGTCAGCCACCGAAGACGCCCGCCCCCACGGTGACGGCCCACACCAGGGCGAGCACCAGCAGCACGCGGTCGCGCATCACGATCTCCTCGGGGGCGCCGGCGGTGCCCTTGTCGACGTCGACGGCGTACCGCAGGATCCCAAGCACGAACGGCGCGATCGACAGCGCCGGCCAGGGCACCCCGGACCGCGTCTCCCCCATCTCGAAGGCCCACAGGCTGTAGGCGGTGCAGGCCACGCCGGCCGAGAGGCTCCAGACGAAGCGCAGGTAGCTCGCCGAGTACTCCTGCAGCGTCCGGCGGGTCTGGGCGCCGTCGCCGACCACCACCAGCTCGGAGTAGCGCTTGCCGGCGACCATGAACAGCGAGCCGAACGAGGCGACCAGCAGGAACCACTGCGACAGCGGCAGCCCGGCCGCCACGCCGCCGGCGACCCCGCGCAGGAGGAACCCGGAGGCGACCACCGCGAGGTCGAGCACCGGCTGGTTCTTCAGCCAGAGGCAGTAGGCCAGCTGCACCACGAGGTAGACCGCCAGCACCCACACCAGGCCGGTCCGCGTGAGGACGGCGGCCCCGGCGAGGGCGGCACCGGCCAGCACCACCGCGAGGGCCAGCGCCAGCGGTCGCGGCACCAGCCCGGAGGCGATGGGGCGCAGCCGCTTGCGGGGGTGGCGGCGGTCCTCCTCCACGTCCACGCAGTCGTTGACCAGGTAGACCGCCCCCGAGGCCAGGCAGAACAGCACCAGGGCGACCAGGGCCGGCCCCAGCACGTCCGGGTCGAGGATGCGGCCGGCCGCCAGGGGCGCGGCGAGCACCAGCACGTTCTTGACCCACTGGCGGGGACGCACGGCGCGCACCAGGCCCCGGGGCAGCGAGCCCCGCGGCCCACCCGCCGGCGGCGGGCCGGACGGGGCCACCCGCACGCCCGGGTCCACGAGCCGCGCCGGGGGTACCGGCGTCGCTGGGTCGGACATCCTCAGGCCTCTCTCGCGGGGGTCGTGCCGCTGCGGCGGACCGGGACGACGACGGCCCGCTCCGCCCAGGGATGGTGCACGTCCGCCGGTCGATGCGACAGCCGCCCTCCCCCCGTCCGGGTGGCCGTCGTCACCCCAGCAGGGCGGACGGTGGGACGCCGGCAGGAAGGTCCCCGGGCGCTCCCCTACGCTACGGAACCCGTGGCCCGTTCTGCGAGGTCACGCCCGAGCACAGCAGCGCCGCCCCGGCGGCCGACGAGCGCCAGCGAGGAGAACGAGGACGCGTGAGTGCCGCCGAACTGGAGAGCGCCGGGGAGACCGTCCCCGACGACGTGGACATCCACACCACCGCCGGCAAGCTTGCCGACTTCGAGCGCCGGGTGCAGGAGGCGCAGCACGCAGGCTCCGAGCGCGCCGTGGAGAAGCAGCACGCCGCGGGGAAGATGACCGCCCGCGAGCGCATCGAGGCGCTGCTGGACCCGGGCTCATTCACCGAGTTCGACGAGTTCGCCCGGCACCGGTCCACCAACTTCGGGATGGGCGAGAAGCGCCCCTTCGGCGACGGCGTGGTGACCGGGTACGGCACCGTCGACGGCCGCCCGGTCGCGATCTTCAGCCAGGACGTCACCGTCTTCGGCGGCAGCCTCGGCGAGGTCTACGGCGAGAAGATCGTCAAGGTCCAGGACTTCGCCATCAAGAACGGGTGCCCGGTCATCGGCATCAACGAGGGCGGTGGCGCCCGCATCCAGGAGGGCGTGGTCTCCCTCGGCCTCTACGGCGAGATCTTCCAGCGCAACGTGCACGCCTCCGGCGTCATCCCGCAGATCTCGCTGGTCATGGGGCCGGCCGCCGGTGGGCACGTCTACTCCCCCGCCCTGACCGACTTCATCGTCATGGTCGACAAGACCAGCCAGATGTTCATCACCGGCCCCGACGTCGTGAAGACCGTGACCGGCGAGGACGTCTCTCTCGAGGAGCTCGGCGGCGCGCGCACGCACAACACCAAGTCCGGCGTCGCCCACTACCTGGCCGAGGACGAGAACGACGCGCTGGACTACGTCAAGGCGCTGCTGTCCTACCTCCCGAGCAACAACCTCGACCCGCTGCCCGCGGTCGAGGTGGCCCCGGTCGACACCGTCCTGCCGGACGCGCTGACCGAGGAGGACCTCGAGCTCGACACGTTCATCCCGGACTCGGCGAACACGCCCTACGACATGCACCAGGTCATCGAGCACGTGCTCGACGACGGCGAGTTCCTCGAGGTGCAGCCGCTGTTCGCGCCGAACCTGCTGATCGGCTTCGGCCGGGTCGAGGGCCGGCCGGTCGGCGTCGTGGCCAACCAGCCCACCCAGTTCGCCGGCACGCTCGACATCGACGCCAGCGAGAAGGCCGCGCGCTTCGTGCGCACCTGCGACGCCTTCAACATCCCGGTGCTCACCTTCGTCGACGTCCCGGGCTTCCTGCCGGGCACCTCGCAGGAGTGGGAGGGGATCATCCGCCGCGGCGCGAAGCTGATCTACGCCTACGCCGAGGCCACCGTCCCCAAGGTCACCGTGATCACCCGCAAGGCCTACGGCGGCGCCTACGACGTCATGGGCTCCAAGCACCTCGGCGCCGACGTGAACCTGGCGTGGCCGACCGCGCAGATCGCCGTCGTCGGCGCCCAGGGCGCGGTCGGGATCCTCTACCGCAAGGAGCTGGCCGCGGCCGAGGACCCCGAGTCCCGTCGCGCGGAGCTGATCGCGGAGTACGAGGACACGCTGGCCAACCCCTACATCGCGGCCGACCGCGGCTACGTCGACGCCGTCATCCCGCCGTCGCACACCCGCGTGCAGGTCACCAAGGCGCTGCGCGTCCTGGCCAACAAGCGGCAGACGCTCCCGCCGAAGAAGCACGGGAACATCCCGCTGTGAGCGAGCAGGAGCCGGTGCGGCCGCTCCTCCGGGTGGTCAAGGGCGAGCCCAGCGCCGAGGAGCTGGCCGCGCTCACCGTGGTGGTGGCGGCGCTGTCGCAGCGCCGGTCCCGCCGCCGGCCCACCCCGGTCGGCGCGTGGGCGTCCTACGCCGACGCGCACCGCCGGCCGGCCCAGGCCGGCCCCGGTGGCTGGCGCGCCGCCGGGAGGTTCGCCCAGTGACCGTGGACCGCAGGCTCGTGCTGGCCTCGGCCTCCCCCGCCCGCCTCTCGCTGCTGCGCCAGGCCGGGCTCGCCCCCGAGGTCGTCGTGAGCGGGGTCGACGAGTCGGCCTACTCCGCGCCCCGGGTCGCCGAGCAGGTCGCGCTGCTGGCCTCGGCCAAGGCTGCCGAGGTCGCCAAGCGGGAGACCGACGCCCTGGTCATCGGCGCCGACTCGCTGCTGGAGTTCGGCGGCAGGCCGCAGGGCAAGCCGGCCGACGCCGCCGAGGCCCGTGACCGGTGGCGGCGCATGGCCGGCCGGTCCGGCGTGCTGCACACCGGCCAGGCGCTGTTCGACGTGCAGGACGGCGTGGTGGTCGGCCGCGACATCGCGGTGGCCTCCACCGTCGTCTACTTCGCCGAGCCCACGCCGGCGGAGGTCGAGGCCTACCTGGCCACCGGCGAGCCGCTGGCCGTGGCGGGCGCGTTCACCCTCGACGGGCTGGGCGCACCGTTCGTCCGCCGCGTGGAGGGCGACCCGGCCGCGGTCGTCGGCCTCTCGCTGACGGTGCTCCGCACCCAGCTGGGCAAGCGCGGCCTCACGATCACCGACCTCTGGCACCGCTGAGC
Source organism: Blastococcus sp. TF02A-35 (assembly GCF_004571075.1). Taxonomy (GTDB): domain Bacteria; phylum Actinomycetota; class Actinomycetes; order Mycobacteriales; family Geodermatophilaceae; genus Blastococcus. Next base: position 112,163 of record NZ_SPQP01000002.1, on the reverse strand, counting down.
CGTTCCCGCAGGTCGCGGGGACCGGCTCGGTGGGGGTTGCCAACGCACGGCCGGATGCTGGTCAGGGACGCACAAAGAGTGCCCTCCCGACACGCCGTGGCGTGGGGTAGCTCTTGGTAACGATTCAACTACCGTTGCGCCGTGGCCTTGAGAACCGCGCAGTCGCAGCCGACAACCGGCCAGCGCCGGCTGGACAGCATCCAGATCATGCGCGGCGTGGCGGCCGCCCTCGTGGTCTTCGCCCACGCGGTCGACCTCGTCCAGGTCAACCCGCACCTCGGTACCTCCCACATCGTCGGCCTCGGCGCGCTGGAGAACTTCGGCGCGATCGGCGTGGACCTCTTCTTCATCATCAGCGGCTTCGTCATGGCCCTGTCGGTGACCCGGCTGTCCGGCTCCGTGGCGGCCCGGCGCTTCCTGCGCCTCCGCTGGGCGCGCATCGCCCCGCCGTTCCTCATCGCGTGCGGCCTGTTCATCTGCCTGCAGGCCTTCTTCGGCGCCCCGCACCCGCTGCCGTGGCGGGCCCTGGCCAACGCGGTCCTCTTCGTGCCCGTCGTGGACGGGCTCGGCTACACGATCCCGGTGCTCGAGGTCGGCTGGTCGCTGTCGTTCGAGTTCACCTTCTACCTCGGCGTCGCGGCGCTGGTGGTCCTGGGCCTGAGCCGCCGGCCGGAGATCCTGGCGGCCTTCATCGTGCTCGCCGTCGCGGTGGGCATGGCGACCGACCCGCAGCACTTCCTGCTCCGCTGGGTGACCAACCCGATCATGCTCGAGTTCGTCCTCGGCATCGTCGCCTACCGGCTCTGGGAGAAGGGCCTGCTGAACCGGGCCCGGGTGGTGCAGTGGGTGCTGGGCGCCGTCGCGGCCGGGTACCTCCTCTACCAGGCCGCGGTCGGCTTCGGCGCCGTCTCCGAGGCGCGCGGCGTCCTGGACGCCACCACCAGCGCCGAGCGGGTGCTGATGTGGGGCCTCCCCCTGTTCTTCGTCTTCGTCGCCCTGCTGCCCACCGCGCAGGGCCCGGTGACCCCGTCCGGGCAGTTCGCCCGGCGCCTGGGCGACAGCTCCTACTCGCTCTACCTGGTGCACCCGCTCGTGTTCCTCTTCCTGGCCGCGGTGTACGCCCGCGTCCCGGCGATGGGCCTCCCGCTGGCCGACCTCGTGCTCCTGTTCAGCGTCGCCGTCGCCGTCGGTGCCGGGTTCGCCTTCTACCGGTGGATCGAGTGCCCGATCAACGAGAAGGTGCGCCGCTCGAACCAGGCCGCCGCCAAGGCACCCGAGCCGGCCCGGGCCGCCGAGCGGCCCCTCCCGGCCGATGCGGTGACCGAGTCGATGCCCGCCATCGGCGCACGTCCCGGACCCCTGGCCGGCTCGGTCCCCCCGCCCCGGGCCCGCCACCTCCCCGCGCACGGCTCGCACGGCGCGCACGCGACGCACCCCCCGCACCGGCGGCACGCCGCCCCGCCTCGCCACAGCGCCACCCCGCGGGTGCCGCTCGGCTGAGGCACCCGCCCCGCAGCGGGCCCCGCGAGGATCCCTCGCGAGGGCGACCTGGGCGATCACGGTCGGGCCGCGCTGGCTAGAGTCCAGCACACGTCTGACGAAGGAGCACTGGTGCAGAAGGTCCTGATCGCCAACCGCGGTGAGATCGCCGTCCGTGTTGCCCGTGCCTGCAAGGACGCGGGCCTCACCAGTGTGGCGGTCTACGCCGACCCCGACCGCGACGCGCTGCACGTCCGCGCGGCGGACGAGGCCTTCGCCCTCGGCGGCACCACCCCCGGCGACTCGTACCTGGTGATCGACAAGATCCTGGACGCCGCCAAGCAGTCCGGCGCCGACGCGGTCCACCCCGGCTACGGCTTCCTCTCGGAGAACGCCGACTTCGCCCAGGCGGTCATCGACGCCGGGCTGACGTGGATCGGCCCCTCCCCCGAGGCGATCATCGCCCTCGGCGACAAGGTGCAGGCCCGGCACATCGCGACCAAGGCCGGCGCGCCCCTCGTGCCCGGCACCAAGGACCCGGTCAAGGACGCCGACGAGGTCCTCGCGTTCGCCAAGGAGCACGGCCTGCCCGTCGCGATCAAGGCGGCGTTCGGCGGTGGCGGCCGCGGGCTCAAGGTCGCCCGCACCGAGCAGGAGATCCCCGAGCTGTTCGACTCCGCCGTCCGCGAGGCCGTCTCGGCCTTCGGCCGCGGCGAGTGCTTCGTCGAGCGGTTCCTCGACAAGCCCCGGCACGTCGAGGCCCAGGTGCTGGCCGACCAGCACGGCAACGTCATCGTCGTCGGCACCCGCGACTGCTCGCTCCAGCGCCGCAACCAGAAGCTGGTCGAGGAGGCCCCGGCGCCGTTCCTCACCGACGAGCAGCGGGCCCGCATCCACGAGTCGGCCAAGGCGATCTGCGCCGAGGCCGGCTACTACGGCGCCGGCACCGTCGAGTACCTGGTCGGCGCGGACGGCTCGATCTCCTTCCTCGAGGTCAACACCCGCCTGCAGGTGGAGCACCCGGTCTCGGAGGAGACCAGCGGCATCGACCTGGTGCGCCAGCAGTTCCGCATCGCCGACGGCCTCCCCCTCGAGATCACCGAGGACCCGACGCCGCGCGGGCACAGCATCGAGTTCCGGATCAACGCCGAGGACGCCGGGCGCAACTTCATGCCGGCCCCCGGCCCGGTGAACCGCCTCGAGATCCCGCAGGGGCCCGGCGTCCGCTGGGACTCCGGCGTGGAGACCGGCGGCGAGGTCGCGGGCGCGTTCGACTCGATGCTCGCCAAGCTCATCGTCACCGGCGCCACCCGCGAGGAGGCGCTGCAGCGCGCGCGGCGGGCCCTGGACGAGCTGGTCGTCGAGGGCATGCCCACGGTCATCCCGTTCCACCGCGCCGTCGTCCGCGACGAGGCGTTCACGACCGAGCCGTTCACGGTCCACACCCGCTGGATCGAGACCGAGTGGGACAACCAGGTCCCGCCGTACGACGCCGCACCTGCCGAGCAGGACGAGCAGGCCCCGCGGCAGACCGTCGTCGTCGAGGTGGGCGGCCGGCGCCTGGAGGTCTCCCTCCCGGCCGGCCTGGCCGCCGGCGGTGGCGGCGCTGCTCCCGCGGGGGCGGCGGCCAAGCCGCGCAAGCGCGGCGGTGGCGGCAGCGGCTCGGCCGCGTCGGGCGACTCCCTGACCTCGCCGATGCAGGGCACGATCGTCAAGGTCGCCGTCGAGGACGGCGCCACGGTCGAGGCGGGTGACCTCGTCGTCGTCCTCGAGGCGATGAAGATGGAGCAGCCCATCACCGCGCACAAGGCCGGCACGGTGTCGGGCCTGTCCGCCGAGGTGGGTGCCGCCGTCACCAGCGGCGCCGTCATCTGCGAGATCACGGACTGAGCGAGGCCTCGGGCCGCCGGACCCAACCGGCGGCCCGAGGGCCCTCTCCTCAGCTGGTGAGGACCTCGACCCGGCCGTCGCCGTGGTCGACGACCCGGCCGCGGGCGAAGCTCGTCTCGAACCCGCCCCCGCCCCGGGCGACGGTGTCGCCGGTCGGGAAGCCGAGCGCCCCCGACGGCCCGCCCGTGCCCAGCCAGTGGCTCAGGGTCGCGCCCCGCACCACCTGCGCCCCGGTCCGCTCGGACCAGTAGATCGAGGCGCCGGTGAACCGGCTGACCGCGCCGCCGGCGACGCCCTCCTCGTCGGAGACCGGGAAGCCCAGCGCCTCCGGCCCGCCGGCCACCAGGTACTTGCCCAGGATCGCCCCGCGCACGACCCGCGTGCCCGTCGACGGCGACCAGTACAGCGAGCCGCCCGCGAACCGGCCCACCGCGCCACCGGCGACCCCCTGCTCGTCGGCCACGGGGAAACCGAGGATCCCCGACGGCCCGCCCGCGGACAGCCAGCGGCTCAGGATCCCGCCCCGCACGACCTGCGCCCCGGTCCTCTCCGACCAGTAGATCGACGCGGAGGTGAACCGGCCGACCGCACCGCCGGCGACGCCCTCCTCGTCGGAGACCGGGAAGCCCAGCGCCTCCGGCCCGCCGGCCACCAGGTATTTGCCCAGGATCGCCCCGCGCACGACCCGCGTGCCCGTCGACGGCGACCAGTACAGCGAGCCGCCCGCGAACCGGCCCACCGCGCCACCGGCGACCCCCTGCTCGTCGGCCACGGGGAACCCGAGGATCCCCGACGGCCCGCCCGCGGACAGCCAGCGGCTCAGGATGCCGCCCCGCACGACCTGCGCCCCGGTCCTCTCCGACCAGTAGATCGACGCGGAGGTGAACCGGCCGACCGCACCGCCCGCGACGCCCTGCTCGTCGGAGACCGGGAAGCCCAGCGCCTCCGGCCCGCCGGCCAGCGTGTACTTGCCCAGGATCGCCCCGCGGACCATCTGGGCGCCGGTCGCCTCCGACCAGTAGATCGAGCCGCCGGTGAACCGCGCCCGGGCCCCGCCGGCGACGGCCTCCTCGTCGGCCACCGGGAAGCCCAGCAGCCCGGTCTGGGCGCCCAGTGCACGCCACCGGGCCAGCACCGCGCCGCGCACCACGTGCGCGCCGGTCGACTGCGACCAGTAGATGACGGCCCGCTGCAGCCGGACGAGGGCACCGTCGCCCGCCGCGGTCCCGCCGTCGTCGGCCACCGGGAAGCCCAGCGCCGCCGGACCGCCGGCCGCCTCGTAGCGCGCCAGGATCGCCCCGCGGACCATCTGGGCGCCGGTCGCCTCCGACCAGTACAGCGAGCCGCCGGCGAACCGCGCCCGGGCACCACCGGCGACGGCCTCCTCGTCGGCCACCGGGAAGCCCAGCAGCCCGGTCTGGGCGCCCAGCTCGCGCCACCGCGCCAGCACCGCGCCGCGCACCACGTGCGCACCGGTCGCCTCCGACCAGTAGATGACGGCCCGCTGCAGCCGGACGAGGGATCCGTCCCCGGCCGCCGTCGCACCGTCGTCGGCCACCGGGAAGCCCAGCGCCGCCGGGCCGCCGGCCGCCTCGTAGCGCGCCAGGATCGCCCCGCGGACCATCTGCGCGCCGGTCGCCTCCGACCAGAACAGCGAGCCGCCGGCGAACCGCGCCCGAGCGCCACCGGCGACCCCCTCCTCACCGGCCACCGGCCACCCGAGGGCGCCCGACGGGCCGCCGACGGCCAGCCACCGGGTCAGGACCGCGCCCCGGACCACGTGCGCCCCGGCCGCCTGCGACCAGTAGACCCGGCCGCGCGCGTAGACCTGGACGAGCCCGTCGGCGACGTGGCTGACCGGCCCCAGCCGGGAGCCGAGCAGCCCCGCAGCGCCACCGGCCCGCTGGTAGGCGGCCTCGATGGCGTCCGTGCCGGCGGACGAGGGGGTCACGCCGGGGCTCGGCGCGGAGGCCGGCCCGGTGCCGACGCCGTTGGTCGCGGTGACCGTGAAGGTGTAGGCGGTGCCGTTGGTCAGGCCCGTGACCGTCGCGCTCGTGGCGCCGCCCGTGCTGACCGTGGCGCCACCCGGTGCGGCGGTGACCGTGTACCCGGTGACCGCGCTGCCGTTCGCGGCGGCCGGGGCCCACGTCACGGCGGCGCTGCGGTCCCCGGCAGCCGCCGTCACCTGCGTGGGCGCGCCCGGCACGGCGGCACCGGTGGCGGTGACGCTGACCTGCCGCGAGGGACCGGCCTGGCCCCAGGCGTCGACGGCCGAGACGGCGTAGGTGCGCGCGACGCCGGCGGGCGCGGAGAGCGTGGCGCCGGCCGTCGGGGGCTCGGCGACGACCGCGCCGTCCAGGGTCACCCGGTAGGTGTAGGCGCTGCCGAGGTCGTCCCACGTGAGGAAGACCCTCCCCGCGTCGGCCCGGCCGGCCAGGCCGGCGACCGCGCCCGGCGGGGCGGGGCGGCCGCTGCCCGTCACGACCGCGTTGGAGTCGGCGGTGGTCCGCCCGAGGTCGTCCGCGCCCCGCAGCTGCCAGCGGGTCTCCTGCGCGGGCATCGCGCCGATGCCGACGGTGAAGGACCGCGGCGTCCCGGAGAGGCTGACGGTGTAGGTCCCGATGCTCACCCCGTTGCGCAGGACCGAGTAGCGGCTGCTCGGCGTGCCGTTCACCGACGCGGACAGCGTGACCGACGCGCTGCTGCTGGTCCCGCCGAGGGTGGCCGAGTGCAGCACCGGGGTCGCCGGCGCGCCGGCCCCGACGGTGGCGAGCACCGGTCGGCCCCGCTGGCCGTTGCTCGGCATGACGTCGACCGCGACCTGGTTGCCGTCGGTGAGCCCGCTGACGGTGGCGGTGGTGCCCGCCACCGTGGCCCGCTGGACGCCGTCGACCCGCACCGCGTAGGAGGTGGCACCCGGCACGGCGTCCCAGCTGGCGGAGACGCTCCCCGCCGAGGGGACGGCGGTGACGGCCGGGACCGTCCGCTCCGCCGCGGCGACGGCCGCGGGGACGTCCAGCCGACCGGCGCCCCAGGCACGGTCCCAGCCGCCGGCGGTGTCGGCCGCGGCCTGCAGCGCCGCCTGCACCTGCTCGGGGGCGATGCCCGGCCGGGCGGCACGCAGCAGCGCGACCGCGCCGGCGACGGCCGGCCCGGAGAAGGAGGTCCCGCTCGCCCAGCCGTACTGGCCGCCCGGGAGGGGCACGAGGAGCGACTCCCCGACGGTCGCGATGTCCGCCTGCCAGCCGTGCACGGCCCAGTCGGCGACCGCACCGGTGGGGGTCGTCGCCGAGACGGCGATGACGCCGCTGTTGGCCGCCGGGTACATCACCGGGTTGCCGTTGTTCCCGTCGTTGCCGGTCGACGCCACGACCGAGATGTTCTTGTCGAGGGCGTACCGGATGGCCACGGCGGTCACGTCGGAGTAGCCGGCGCCGGCGAGGGACATGTTGATGACGTCGGCGCCGTGGTCGGCGGCCCAGAGGATCCCGCGGGCGACGGCGGCCGACGAGCAGTCGGTGTTGGTGCAGACCCGGATCGGCATGATGCGCGCCTCGGGGGCCATGCCGGCGCTGCCCTGCCCGTTGTCGGCCCGGGCCGCGACGACCCCGGCCACACCGGTGCCGTGGGACTCCGACGGGTCGGCGGGCAGGCCCGTGGTGTCGGTGCCCGGCACGAAGGCGCCCGCGAGGTCCGGGTGCGTCGTCTCGACCGCCGTGTCGAGGACCGCCACGACCTGGCCGGCGCCCCGGGTGCGCGGCCAGACGTCCCGGACGCGGCTGACCGCCTGCGGGTCGTCCGCCTCCCACCAGGGGTCGACGGCTCCCTGCACCCGGTAGGTGACGGCGGGCCCGGCGTCGACGACGTCGGCGCGCGCCTCCAGCGAGGCCTCGGTGGCGTCGGCGGTGGCCGCGGCGACGCCCACCGTCTCGACGACGTAGCGGCCGTCGACGATCCTCAGCACGTCCAGGACGACCTGGTCGGCCGCTCCGGCCGGGGGTGCGGAGAGCAGCAGCAGGGCGGGGACGAGCGCCCCGGCCAGGGCCGCGCCCAGGCGCGGACGGGTCATGACGGAGGGCACGGCGCCATCATCGGCACGGGACCGTCCGTTGTTGACGCGACGGGCCAGGACGGCCCGGACCTCAGCGACGCACGCGTCCCCGGCGCATCGTCCGCATGACCAGCACCGTCGCGGCCACCAGCACGCTGCCGGCCAGCGGCATGAGCAGCCCGCCCAGGGAGCTCGTGGACTCCCCGACCGGCTCCAGCGCCACCTGGCTGCGCGGAGCGGTCACCGGCGCCGAGGGCACCCAGAGCGCGGGCCCGGTCGCCGCGGTCTCGTCGACCGGGGCCACGGCAGCGGCGTCGGCGGGCATGGTGGCGCCGCGGCCGGAGCCGGCCGGCCGCGCCGCGGCCCGCCCGGAGCCCTCGGTGGCGGGCGCGGGGACGACCCGGACGACGGCGCCGGCGGCCGAGGTGCTCTCCACCGTCACCGTGAAGTCGCCGCCGGAGAGGGCGACCGGCCGTCCGACGGCGACGGCGGACTGCAGGTCGGCGTCCCAGCGCGCCGCGGGGCTGGGCGTGCCGTCCAGCAGCAGGGAGGTGTCGGGGAAGGTGCCGCTGCGGTGCAGCAGCACGCCGGAGTCGAGCCGGTAGACGTTGTCGCGCGTCCCGAGCCAGGCGTCCCGGCCGGTGGCAGCGCGGTGCTCCAGCCAGTAGACCGAGCCCTCGCGGTCGACCAGCCGCAGCGCCCGCACACCGTCGGTGCCGGCGATCGGGGCGAGGGTGACCGTGGCGGCGGCGTCCCCGACGGCGACCGTCGGCTGCGCGGCGGCCGGGAGCACGCCCAGGGCCGCGGCCTGCGGGGCGTTCAGCGCGCCCATCTGCGACCACGAGGCGCCCATGACGTCGTAGTAGTCGCGGTAGCCCTCGGTGCGGCAGGACGCGCCCTCGACGGCGCCGTCGCACTGCAGGGCCGAGGAGTGCCCGAGCCCGAAGTTGTGGCCCAGCTCGTGGGCGATGACCGAGGCGAGGTTCTCCCGGACGTAGAGGCGGCCGCCGGAGGTGGGCCCGCCGCCGACCTGCGCGAGCGCGTAGGAGCAGCCCGGGCGCCCGGCCGTCTCGGCGCTCAGCCGCAGGAGCAGGTGCTTGCCGGGGCCGGCCGTGAAGCCGACGGCGGCCGCGACCTCGTCCCACAGCGCCTCGGGGGTCGCGCAGTCGGCGGCGGTGCGCACCCAGTCGCGGGCCACGGTGACGCCCAGGCGGACGGCGCCGCCGGTCTGCTCGGCCCAGAACCCCGCGACCGGGCCGTCGACGGTGGCGACGAGGTCGCCGAGGCGGGTCCGGTCGGGCGAGGTGCCGGCCGGGGCGACCTGGACGACGGTCACCTGGTTGGTGAGCCCGCCGACCGGAGCGGGGGCGGGGGCCGGCGCGGCGGGCGGCCGCTCCTCCTGCTTGACGTCGCTGCCGAGGACCGGGAGCGCGGGAGCGGTGCCGTCGGTGCCCTGGGCGCCGTCGCCGTCCTCGCCGTCCTCCGCATCCTCGGCGCGGCCGAGGGTCAGCTCGACCTGCGAGCCGGTCGGCACGTCGGCGACCTTGTCGGTCTCGACCGGGATCTCGCCGTCGGCGGTGACGAGCCAGCTGACCCGGCCGTCGGAGCCGTGGTCCTCCCCCGGCTCGGCCTCGACCATGGCGTGCACGAGCTCGCCGGTGACCGTGGTGGCCGCCTCGGCCGCGGCGACGCCGGGCAGGGCGACCGTGCCGAGGACCGAGGTGGTCAGCGCGCCGGTGAGGGCGAGCGAACGCAGCCGGGCACGGGAGCCACGGGGACGACGCAGGTCGCGGTCAGCAGACATCGACTCGTGCATCGGCGGCCTGGTGCCGAGTCGGCACCGGATCCGCGTTGTTGAGCCGAGATCCGCGGCACTCCCGTCACAGCGGTCCCACCCCGCTCACCCGCCCCGCCGGGCGGAGGGTCAGGCGAGGTCGTCGGACCCCATCAGCCGGCGTCCGGCCTCGGTGATGGAGCCCGACAGCGACGGGTAGATCGCGAAGGTCTGCGCGAGGTCGGCCACGGTCAGGCCCTTGGTCACCGCCAGGGCGATCGGCAGCACCAGCTCCGAGGCGCCCGGGGAGACGACCACGCCGCCGACGATCACGCCGGTCGAGCGGCGGGCGAAGAGCTTCACGAAGCCCGCCCGCAGGTCGCTCATCTTGGCCCGGGCGTTGGTGGCCAGCGGCAGCCGGACCACCTCGACGTCGGCGTCGTCGGCCAGCGACTTCTCCTGGACGCCGACGGTCGCGATCTCGGGGTGGGTGAACACGTTGGCGGCCACGGTCTTCAGCTTGATCGGCGCCACGGCCTCGCCGAGGGCGTGCCACATGGCAATCCGGCCCTGCATGGCGGCGACCGAGGCGAGCTGGAAGACACCGGTGACGTCGCCGGCGGCGTAGATGCCGGGCACCGAGGTCCGCGACACCCGGTCGACGACGATGTGGCCGGACTCGGTCACCTGGATGCCGTGGGACTCCAGGTTCAGGCCGGCGGTGTTCGGCACGGTGCCCACGGTCATCAGCGCGTGCGAGCCCTCGACGGTGCGCCCGCCGGTCAGCTCGACGACGACGCCCTTGTCGGTCCGGCGCACCCCGGCGGCGCGGCCGCGCTCGAGGCGCCCACCGCGGGACTGGAAGACCTCCTCCAGCACCTCGGCGGCGTCGGAGTCCTCGCCGGGCAGCACCCGGTCGCGGGAGGACACCAGCGTGACCGGAACGCCCGCCTCCAGGTAGCCGGAGGCGAACTCGGCGCCGGTGACACCGGAGCCGACGACGACGAGGTGGTCGGGCATCTGGTCGAGGTCGTAGACGTCGCGCCAGTCGAGGATCCGCTCGTGGTCGGGCTCGGCCCCGGGCAGCACCCGCGGGTCGGCGCCGGTGGCGATGAGGACGACGTCGCCCTCGATCTCGTCGAGCACCGCACCGGACTCGTCGAGGATCTCCACCTCGTGGGCGGCGAGGCCCGGGACGTCGTCGGCGAGCCGCCCCTGGCCGCGGACGATCCGCACGCCCTCGGCCTCGAGCCGGGCGTGGATGTCGGCCGACTGCGCCAGCGACAGGTTCTTCACCCGCTGGTTGGCGGCGGTGAGGTCGAGGCTCGCGGTGGCGAACTCGGCGCCGTGCACGCCCAGGACGGCGGAGTCGCGCACCGAGGTCATGGCCCCGGCGGCGGCGATGAGGGCCTTGGAGGGGACGCAGTCGGTGAGCACGCTGGCCCCGCCGATGCCGTCGCGTTCGATGACGGTGACCTGCGCACCGAGCTGGGCAGCGACCAGTGCGGCCTCGTAGCCGGCCGGTCCGCCGCCGATGATCACGATGCGGGTCATGGGGTCCTTCTCCGTTGCTGTGCGGTCGGTCAGGGCCATTGTCCCCGGTCGGTGCCGGCGATGCCCTCACAGGTGCATCGGCTCGCGGGGGCCAGTGGTTAACCTCGGCGGCGATGGGCCTCTACGCCGCCTACGGCTCGAACATGGATCCCGCGCAGATGCTGCGCCGCTGTCCGTCGTCCCCGCACACCGGCACCGGCTGGGTGCGCGGCTGGCGGCTGACGTTCGGCGGCGAGGAGCTGGGCTGGGAGGGGGCGCTGGCGACCCTCGTGCCCGACGACGGCGACGCGCCGGGCGTCTTCGTGGCGCTCTACGACCTGACCGAGGCCGACGAGCGGTCGCTGGACGCCTGGGAGGGCGCCGACCACGGCCTCTACCGCCGGGTGCACCTGCGGGTGCACACGCTCTCGGGCGACGTGGTCGCCTACGTGTACGTGCTCGACGCCTTCGAGGGCGGGCTGCCCTCGGCCCGCCACCTGGGCGGGATCGCCGACGCCGCCGAGGCCGCCGGAGCGCCCGACGACTACGTCCGCGAGCTGCGCGCCCGCCCCTGCCGCTCGGCCTTCTGACCCCTCCGGTGGTCAGGGCCCCGCGGTCGTCGGGGAGCCGGGGGCGTCGAGGAAGGTGTCGAGGATCTGCCGCGCGGCCAGCGCCGGGGTGAGCTCGCCGGCCAGCACCTGCTTCTCCAGGTCCGGGACGGCCGACCGCACACCCGGGTGCGCACGCAGCGAGTGCTCCAGCCCGTCCCGGACCAGCTGCCAGGTCCAGCGCACCTGCTGGGTGCGCCGGCGCTCGTCGAAGCTGCCGTCGAGCTTGGCCCGCTCCTGGTGCTCGACCAGCTTGGCCCAGACCTCGTCCAGGCCCTCGCCGGTCAGGCCGGCGCAGGTGAGCACCGGGACGTCCCACGGCTCGCCGCGGCCGCGGAGCATCCGGATCGCCGAGGAGAGCTCGCGCGCGGCCTTGCGGGCGTCGGCCGCCGCCGGGCCGTCCGCCTTGTTCACCGCGATGACGTCGGCGATCTCGAGGATGCCGCGCTTGATGCCCTGCAGCTGGTCGCCGGTGCGGGCGATGGTCAGGAACAGGAACGAGTCGACCATCTCGGCGACGGTGATCTCCGACTGCCCCACGCCGACGGTCTCGACCAGGACGACGTCGTAGCCGGCCGCCTCGACCACGACCATCGACTCCCGCGTCGCCTGCGCGACGCCGCCGAGCGTGCCCGACGTCGGCGAGGGGCGGATGAAGGCGTCCGGGTCGACGGCCAGCCGGGCCATGCGGGTCTTGTCACCGAGGATCGAGCCGCCGGACCGGGCCGAGGACGGGTCGACGGCGAGGACCGCGACCTTCGAGCCCGCGGCCGTCAGGTCCACGCCCAGCTGGTCGATGAAGGTGGACTTGCCGACGCCTGGCACGCCGCTGATGCCGACCCGGCGCGCTCCCCCGGCGTGCGGCAGCAGCTCGACCAGCAGCTCCTGCGCCCGCTCGCGGTGGTCGGCGCGCCGGGACTCCACCAGGGTGATCGCGCGCGCCACCACCCGGCGGTCCCCGGCGAGCACCCCCTCGACGAGCGCGGGTACGTCGACCTCCCGCGCCATCAGCGCCCACCCCCCGGGGCAGAAATGGCCATTTCTGCCCTCTCCATCAGTGCCCGAGACGCGAGGACAGCGTCCGCAGCAGCTCCTGGGCCGCCTCGGCGATGACGGTGCCGGGCGGGAAGACCGCCGCCGCGCCCATCTCCCTGAGCGTCGGGACGTCGTCGGGCGGGATGACCCCGCCGACGACGATCAGCACGTCCTCGGCGCCGAGCTCGGCCAGCGCGTCCTTGAGCGCCGGGACCAGCGTGAGGTGCCCGGCGGCCAGCGACGAGACGCCGACGACGTGCACGTCGGCCTCGACCGCCTGCCGGGCGACCTCCTCCGGCGTCTGGAACAGCGGGCCCACGTCGACGTCGAAGCCGAGGTCGGCGAACGCGGTGGCGATGACCTTCTGCCCGCGGTCGTGCCCGTCCTGGCCCATCTTGGCCACGAGGATGCGCGGCCGGCGGCCCTCGGCCTCGGCGAACTCCTCGGCCAGCCGGCGCGTCTCCTCCATCGGCCCGGATGCTCCTGCCTCGTCGCGGTAGACGCCGGAGATCGTGCGGACCTGGCCGGCGTGCCGGCCGTAGACCGCCTCCAGCGCGTCGGAGATCTCCCCCACCGTCGCCTTGGCCCGCGCGGCGTCGACCGCGAGCTTGAGCAGGTTGGAGTCGAGGTCGTTGCCCCGGCGGCCCTCGGCGGCGGCGCGGGCGGCGTCGGTGAGGCGGGCGAGGGTCTCCTCGACGGCCTTCGCGTCGCGCTCGCCGCGCAGCTGCTCGAGCTTGGCCTTCTGCTGAGCCAGCACGTCCTTGTTGTCGACCTTGAGGACCTCGATGGCCTCGTCGGCGTCGACCCGGTACTTGTTGACGCCGATCACCGGCTGGCGGCCGGAGTCGATGCGCGCCTGGGTGCGGGCGGCGGCCTCCTCGATGCGCAGCTTCGGGATGCCGTCGTCGATCGCCTGGGCCATGCCGCCGTGCTCGGCGACCTCCTGGATGTGCGCCCAGGCCCGGCGGGCGAGGTCGTAGGTGAGCTTCTCGACGTAGGCCGAGCCGCCCCACGGGTCGACGACGCGGGTGGTCCCCGACTCCTGCTGCAGCATCAGCTGGGTGTTGCGGGCGATGCGGGCGGAGAAGTCCGTCGGCAGCGCGAGCGCCTCGTCGAGGGCGTTGGTGTGCAGCGACTGGGTGTGCCCCTGGGTCGCCGCCATCGCCTCCAGGCAGGTGCGGACGACGTTGTTGTAGACGTCCTGCGCGGTCAGCGACCAGCCCGAGGTCTGCGAGTGGGTGCGCAGCGACAGCGACTTCGGGTTCTGCGCGCCCGCCTCCTTCACCAGCTTCGCCCACAGCAGGCGCCCGGCCCGGAGCTTGGCGACCTCCATGAAGAAGTTCATGCCGATGGCCCAGAAGAAGCTCAGCCGCGGTGCGAACTTGTCGACGTCCATCCCGGCGGCCTGGCCGGCCTTCAGGTACTCGACGCCGTCGGCCAGCGTGTAGGCCAGCTCCAGGTCGGCCGTCGCCCCGGCCTCCTGGATGTGGTAGCCGGAGATCGAGATCGAGTTGAACTTCGGCATCCGCTGCGACGTGAAGCTGAAGATGTCGCTGATGATCTGCATCGAGGGCTTGGGCGGGTAGATGTAGGTGTTCCGCACCATGAACTCTTTGAGGATGTCGTTCTGGATGGTGCCGGTCAGCTGCTCCGGCTCCACCCCCTGCTCCTCCGCCGCGACGATGTAGAGCGCGAGCACCGGGAGCACGGCGCCGTTCATGGTCATGGAGACCGACATCCTGTCCAGCGGGATGCCGTCGAACAGCTGCCGCATGTCCAGGATCGAGTCGATCGCGACACCGGCCATGCCGACGTCGCCGACGACGCGCGGGTGGTCGGAGTCGTAGCCGCGGTGGGTGGGCAGGTCGAAGGCGATCGACAGGCCCTTCTGCCCGGCGGCCAGGTTGCGCCGGTAGAACGCGTTGGACTCCGCGGCGGTGGAGAAGCCCGCGTACTGGCGGACCGTCCACGGCTGGGTCGTGTACATCGTCGGGTAGGGGCCGCGCAGGAACGGCGGCAGCCCGGGCAGCGTCTCGAGGAAGTCCAGGCCCTCGAGGTCGGCCGGGGTGTACAGCGGGGGGACGGTGATGCCCTCGGGGGTCTCCCAGGCCGCCTCCTCCACGCCGCGGCCGGTCGTCTCCTCGAACGCCTTGGCCCAGTCGTCGGCCGACACCTGGGCCGAGGGGGTGCCCAGCTCGACGTCGCCGAAGTCGGGGATCGCGGTCATGCCTGGACCTCCAGCTGCTCGTGCACCGTCCGGAGCGCCGCGAGGGCGTCGCACCCGGCGAAGACGTACCCGTCGACCCCGTCGACGGCCAGATCGGGCTTGCCGGCCAGCCACACCGTGGTGGCCCCGGCCGCCCTGAGCTCCGCGGCCAGCGCCGCCGCGTCGGAGGCGTAGTCCTTGTCGGTGCCGCAGATGCAGGCGACCGTGGTGCCCGCCTCGGCCAGCCCGCTCGCCCCGTTCCCGGACGGCGTCGCGAGCCCGCCGGCCTGGAAGAGGTTCCCGGCGAAGGTGGCCCGCGCCGTGTGCCGGGCGATCGGGCCGAGGGTGGCCAGGTAGACCGACGGGCGGGTGGCCGCGGCGTCGGCCGCGTCGCGCAGCGCCTCGTACTCCTGCGCCGCCCGCACCCGCGGCAGGCCGCCGGTCGAGTGCAGGTCCGCCGCGGGCTGCCGCTCGGGCAGCTTCTCGGCCAGGTTGGGGAACTCGCTGACGCCGGTGATCGCCTCGGCGCGGGTGGCCAGCCGCTTCGCGCGGGCGTCCCACGCCTGCGCGACCCGGTCGCGCACCAGCCCGGAGGCCAGCGCGGCCTGCAGCCCGCCGGCGCGCTCGATCTCGGTGAACCAGTCCCAGGCGGCACGCGCCAGGTCGTCGGAGAGCGACTCGACGTACCAGGAGCCGCCGGCCGGGTCGAGCACGCGGCCGAGGTGCCCCTCCTCCACCAGCAGGTTCTGCGTGTTGCGCGCGATCCGGCGGGAGAAGGAGTCGGGCAGGCCGAGCGCGGCGTCGAACGGCTGCACGGTCACCGCGTCCGCGCCGCCGACGCCCGCGGCAAAGCAGGCGACGGTCGTGCGCAGCATGTTCACCCACGGGTCGCGCCTCGTCGTCATCACCGAGGAGGTGACGGCGTGCTGGCGCTGGCCGCGGGCCTCGGGCGAGACCCCGCTGACCTCGCCCACGCGGTCCCAGAGGCGGCGGGCGGCGCGCAGGGCGGCGATCGTCGTGAACTGGTCCGCGGTCGCGGAGAAGCGGAACTCCAGCTGTGCGGCGGCCTCGTCGACCGACAGGCCGGCGCCGGTGAGCGCCCGCAGGTAGGCGACGCCCGCGGCCAGCGAGCAGCCCAGCTCCTCCACCACGGAGGCGCCCGCGTCGGCGAAGACGGTGCCGTCGACGACGACGGTGCGCAGTCCGGGGTGGGCGGCGGCGCGACGGGCGACGTCGGCCAGCCCGGAGAGGTCCTGCGGCTCCCCCGAGGCGGCCTCGACGCCCAGCGGGTCGAGGCCCAGGGAGCCGCCGGGCGCCAGGTCGGTGCGCCCCTCGACCAGCTGCAGGAACGCCTCCGCGGCCGGCGCACCCCCGGAGACGCTGACCGGGGCGAGGTCGAGGAAGACGTCGGAGAGCACGTCGCCGAGCGAGCCGACGGGGATCGCGCCCTCGCCGAGGACGAGCCACAGCGAGGTGACGCCGTTCTCCAGGTCGGCCGCGATGGCCTCCTTGGTGACCGCGACGTCGGGGTGCGCGTGCCGCTGCCGGACGTCCCAGCCGCCCGAGGCCCCTCCGTCGGCGCCGCCGGCCGCGGTGACCTCGGCCGAGCCGGCCGGTCCACCACCGGGGCGGGCACCGCGGACGAACGGCGGCAGCCCGGGCACGCCGACACCGGCCGGCAGGTCGCCGGCGTCCTCGGCGGTGTAGAGGGGGGCCACGGTCACGCCCGGGGCCACCGGACGGCGCAGCGCGTCCTCGACCGGCTCGGGCAGGTCCTCGCGGCCGGCCTTGCGCAGCACTCCGGCGACCAGCTCGCGCCACTGGTCGCGGGTGACCGCGTCGAACTCGCCGGCGAGCGCCAGGTCCTCGGGGACGGCGTGCTCGGCCGGCACCTCGGCGTCAGCCGCCGCCGGCCCCTGGCCGGTCGGCTGGTCGGTCGTGCTCATCCTCGGGGGGCCTCCTCGCCGGTCGGTCGGGCAGAAGTGTCTCCGGGCGCAGGTCGCCGCGTGCGAGGGGGTGCCCCTGAGCTGCCCGAAGGCGGTTCGGCGTCGGCCTCGAGGGCGAGCAGCGCGGTCCGCGCCAGCAGGCGGACGCCGACGCCGATCGCGCGCTCGTCGACGTCGAAGGTGCCCCGGTGCAGGTCCAGCGGGGCGCCCCCGCCGTGCGTGCCGAGCCGGGCCAGGGCGATGGGCATCAGGTCGGCGAACCAGCCGAAGTCCTCGCCCCCCATGCTCTGCTGCGAGAGGACGAGGTTGTCGCTGCCCACCGAGCCGATGGCGGCCGAGCGCAGGAGCGCGACGCAGCGCGGGTCGTTGACCACCGGCGGGACGCCGCGGATGTAGTCGACGCCGACCTCGGCGCCGGTGGTGGCCGCGACCCGCTCGACCAGCGCCGTCAGCAGCTCCTCGGCGCCCTTCCACGCCTCCCGGTCGAGCACCCGGACGGTGCCGCGCAGGGTGCCGCGCTGCGGGATCGCGTTGGCGGCGACCCCGGCGTTGACCGCGCCCCAGACCAGGCTCATCCCCGACCGCGGGTCGACCTGGCGGGAGAGCAGGCCCGGCAGGTCGGTGATCAGCCGGCCGAGGGCGTCGACGAGGTCGACGGTCATCTGCGGCCGCGCGGTGTGCCCGCCCGGCCCGGTGAGGGTGACGTCCATGCGGTCGCAGGCGGCGGTGATGGCACCCGTCCGCAGGCCGACCTTGCCGACCGGGACCGAGGGGTCGCAGTGCACCGCGAAGGCGCGGGAGGCCCCGTCGAGGACGCCGGAGGCCACCACCTCGGTGGCACCCCCGGGCACGCTCTCCTCGGCCGGCTGGAAGACGATGCGCACCCGTCCCGGCAGGCCGTCCAGGCCGGCGAGCGCGAGCGCCACCCCGAGGACGACGGTGGTGTGCACGTCGTGGCCGCAGGCGTGGCACAGGCCCTCGCGGGTCGAGGCGTAGGGCACGTCCTTGAGGTCGGCCAGCGGCAGCGCGTCGATGTCGGCGCGCAGCACGACCGTCGGCCCGGGCCCGCTGCCGACGTCGCAGACCAGCCCGGTGCCGGTGGGCAGCCGGCGCGGCTTCAGCCCGGCGGCGCGCAGCCGCTGCTCGAGGAAGGCCGTCGTCTCGAACTCGGCGAACGCCAGCTCGGGGTGGGCGTGCAGGTGCCGGCGCACGGACACCAGCTCCTGGCGGTGCGCGCCGGCCCACTCGTCGACCTGCGCCGACAGCTTCTCGACGACCGGGGTCATGCGGCGTGCCCGCCCGCGGAGGCCGGGGAGGGCAGCCCCTCGCGCATCTCGGCGAGCAGGCTGTCGACCACCGGCGCGAGCTGCCCGTCGTGCCGCTGGGCGACGGCGCGCTGGCGCTCGTAGGAGGCGCCGGTCTCCAGGATCCGGAGCACGTCGCGCAGCTCGGCCTCGCAGTCCAGCCGCTTGGCCGTGGGCACCAGCTCCTCGACCAGCTCGGTGATCGCCTCGCGGACCGGCCGGACGGTGCCCTGGTCGTCGACCACGATCCGGGCGTCGAGGCCGTAGCGGACGGCACGCCACTTGTTCTCCCGCACCACCCACTCGGTGGGCGTGGGCAGCGTGTAGCCGCGGTCGAGCTGGGTGTCGAACTGCTCGACCAGGCACTGGGTGAGCGCCGCGACGGCACCGATCTCGTCGAGGGTGGGCAGCCCGTCGCACACCCGCAGCTCGACGGTGCCGAAGTCCGGGTGCGGCCGGACGTCCCACCACACCTCGCGGACGCTCTCGATGGCGCCGGCCCGGATGAGGGTCTCCATGTACTCCTCGAACTCGGCCCAGTCGGCGAGCTGGTGCGGCAGCCCGCCGGTGGGCATCGCCTCGAAGACCTTGGTGCGGGCCGAGGCCAGCCCGGTGTCGCAGCCGGACCAGAACGGGGAGGACGCCGACAGGGCGAGGAAGTACGGCAGGTACTGCGTCAGCGCGTTGACCACCGGGATGGCCTTCTCCGGCGACCGGATGCCGACGTGCACGTGCACGCCGAAGATCTGCAGCCGGCGGGCCGGCCACTGCATCCGCTCGACGAGCTGGTGGTAGCGCTCCTTGGGCGAGATCTCCTGCGAGTCCCAGCGGGTGAACGGGTGGCTGCCGGCGCACATCACCCCGCGCCCGTGCCGGTCGGCCGCGGCCACGACCTCGGCGAGGGTGCCGGCGAGGTCGGCCTTGGCCTCGCGCACCGTCGTGCAGACGCCGGTGATGATCTCGACGGTCGACTGCAGCAGCTCGTGCTTGGCCTTGGGGTGCTCCTCGGCGCCCTCGGGCCGGATCTCCTCCAGGATCTCGACGGCGCCGGACGCCAGCTCCCGGGTCTCCCGGTCGACGAGCTGCAGCTCCCACTCCACACCGAGACTGGCGCGCTCCGAGCTACGGAAGGGGATCTCCACCTCGGGGAGTCTAGGGAGGAACACCCCTGCCCACCGCCCGAGATGCGGGCCCGCGAGCACGATCACCCGGCCGGTGGACGGGGCCTTCGGCACCGGCGCACGCCCCGGCTGCGCTAGCGTCCGTGCGTGAGCGAGCACCCTGGCACCGACCCCACCACCCTGGCCGAGCAGGCCGCGCAGGCCCTGACCGGCGCGCTCGGCGGACCGCACGACGTGGCCGTCGTCATGGGCTCCGGGTGGGCCCCCGCGGCCGACGCGTTCGGCGCCGGCGAGGCGTCCGTGGCGATCGGCGACCTCCCCGGCTTCGCCGCACCCACCGCCGTCGGGCACGGCGGCGAGGTCCGCTCGGTCCGCGTCGGCGACCGCAAGGTGCTGCTCTTCCTGGGCCGCACCCACTTCTACGAGGGCCGCGGCGTCGAGCCCGTCGTCCACGGCGTCCGCACCGCGGCCGCCGCCGGGGTGCGCACGGTGATCCTCACCAACGCCGCCGGCGGCCTCGCCCCCGAGCACCGGGTGGGCCAGGCCGTCGTCATCTCCGACCACCTCAACCTGACGGCGCGCTCGCCGCTGGTCGGCGCGAACTTCGTGGACCTCACCGACCTGTACTCCTCGCGGCTGCGGCAGCTGGCCCGCAAGCTCGACCCCTCCCTCGCCGAGGGCGTCTACGCGCAGCTGCCCGGCCCGCACTACGAGACGCCCGCGGAGATCCGGATGCTGCGCACGATGGGCGCCGACCTCGTCGGCATGTCCACGGCGCTGGAGGCGATCGCCGCCCGCGCCGCCGGGCTGGAGATCCTCGGCCTGTCGATGGTCACCAACGCTGCCGCCGGGATCACCGGCGAGAAGCTCGACCACGAGGAGGTCCTCGCCGCCGGCAAGGCCGCCGCGGGCCGGCTGGGCGAGTTCCTGGTCGAGCTGATCGGGCGCCTGCCGTGAGCCTGGTCCTCCTCACCGGCGCGGCCGGGCGGATCGGCACCGTGCTGCGGGGCGGGCTGCCCGAGCGCGGGTGGGCGCTGCGCTCCCTCGACGTCGTGCCGATCACCGACGTGCGCCCCGGCGAGGAGCAGCTCGTCGCCGACGCCGCCGACCTCGCCGCGATGACCGACGCCGCCCAGGGCGCGTCGGCGGTCGTGCACATGGCCGGCATCTCCGGTGAGTCCACCTGGCCGGCGATCCGGGACACCAACATCCAGTCGACCTTCTGCGCGCTCGAGGCGGCCCGGCTGGCCGGCGTCCCCCGGGTGGTGCTCGCCAGCAGCAACCACGCCACCGGCTGGACCGAGCGGCCGGCCGACGGCAGCCTGCTCCGCGAGGCCGACGCGCCGCCGCGGCCGGACACCTACTACGGCGTCTCGAAGGTCACGATGGAGGCGCTCGGCTCGCTGTACGCCGACCGCTACGGCCTCGACGTCGTCTGCCTGCGGATCGGCAGCGCCTTCGCCGAGCCCACCACCACCCGGCAGCTGTCGACCTGGCTCTCCCCCGCCGACACCGTCTCGCTGGTCCACGCCGCGCTCAGCGCGCCCGCGCCGGGCTTCCGCGTGGTGTGGGGCGTCTCGGCCAACACCCGCCGCTGGTGGGACCTCACCGCCGCCCAGGAGCTCGGCTACGAGCCGGCCGACGACGCCGAGGTGTACGCCGAGGCGCTCGTCGAGGCCCACGGCGAGCCCGACCTGTCCGACCCGGTCCACCGCCGGGTCGGCGGTGAGTACACGACCGCCGACTTCGACGCGGAGAACTTCACGGCATGACGCACGACCTGCTCGACACGGCCCGCGCCTGGGCCGAGGCGGACCCGCACGAGGGCGACCGCGCGGAGGTCCTGGCGCTGGTCGAGGCCGGGAACACCGAGGAGCTGGGCCGCCGGTTCTCCGGGCCGCTCACCTTCGGGACGGCGGGGCTGCGCGGGCCGCTGCGCGCCGGCCCGGCCGGGATGAACGCCGCCGTCGTCACCCGCGCGGCCGCCGGGCTGGGTGCCTGGCTGGCCGCGTCCGGGCACGCGGGCGGCGGCGTGGTCATCGGCTTCGACGCACGCCGCCGGTCCGACGAGTTCGCCCGCATCTCCGCGGAGGTGCTCGCCGCGGCGGGCTTCGCCGTCCAGGTGCTGCCCCGGCCGCTGCCGACGCCGGTGCTCGCCTTCGCCGTCCGGCACCTGGGGTGCGTGGCCGGCGTGATGGTGACCGCCAGCCACAACCCGCCCGACGACAACGGCTACAAGGTCTACCTCGGCGACGGCGCCCAGCTGGTGCCGCCGGCCGACCGGGAGATCGAGGCCGCCATCGGGGCGGTCGGCCCGGCGCGCGAGGTGCCGGTGTCCGACGAGTGGGTCACCCTCGGCGACGACGTCGAGACCGACTACGTCGACGCGGTCGTGCGCGCCGTCGACCCGTCCCGGGTGCCGGCCGACGCGCGCTCCGCGCTGACGGTGGCCTACACGGCCATGCATGGCGTGGGCGCCGGGACGACCCGCGCGGTCTTCGCGGCCGCGGGGCTGCGGGAGCCGGTGAGCGTGCCGGAGCAGGACGCCCCCGACCCCCGCTTCCCCACCGTCTCCTTCCCGAACCCGGAGGAGCCGGGCGCGGTGGACCTGCTCCTGGCGCTGGCCGACCGCGTCGGCGCCGACGTCGCGATCGCCGAGGACCCCGACGCCGACCGCTGCTCGGTGGTGGCCGGCGGCCGGCAGCTCACCGGCGACGAGGTAGGCGCGCTGCTGGCCGACTGGCTGGTCCGGCGCGGGGTGCGCGGCACGTACGCGTCCTCGCTGGTCAGCGGGTCGCTCATGCACGTGGTCGCGGAGGCGGGCGGCGTGCCGTCGGAGGAGACGCCGACCGGCTTCAAGTGGATCATGCGCGCCGGCTCCGACGCCGCGCCGCTGGTGTACGGCTACGAGGAGGCGCTCGGCTACTCGGTGGCCCCCACGGTCGTGAAGGACAAGGACGGCATCTCCGCCGCGCTCGCGGTCGCGCTGCTCGCCGCGGAGCTCAAGGCCGAGGGGCGCACGGTGCTGGACCGGCTCGACGAGCTGGCCGAGGAGCACGGGCTGTTCGTGACCGGGCAGCTGTCGGTCCGGGTCGATGACCTCACGCTCATCTCCGACGCCATGGCGCGGGTGCGCGCCACGCCGCCGGCCACCCTGCTCGGCCGCCCGGTGGAGTTCGCCGACCTGGCGCTCGGGACGCCGTCGGTCGACGCCGTGCGCCTGCTGGGCGACGGCGTGCGGGTGATCGTGCGGCCGTCCGGGACCGAGCCGAAGCTCAAGGCCTACCTCGAGACGGTCGTGCCGGTGCACGACGACGCGGGCATGATCGCCGCCCGCGGCCGCGGGGCCGACGAGCTCGACCAGCTCCGCGCGGAGATGTCGGTAGCGCTCGGGCTCTGAGGCCGCTCAGTTCCCCCGGCCCGGGCGGTCCTACCGGAGACGCCCACCACTGGAGGAACCGTGCGGAAGATCGTCGTGCACATGGCCGTGTCCCTCGACGGCTACTTCGAAGGGCCCGACCGGGACATCGGCTGGCACCACGTGGACGACGAGCTCCACGCGCTGTTCAACGAGTACCTGGCGACGACGAGCGCCTTCCTCTTCGGGCGGGTCACCCACCAGCTGATGGCGGAGGTCTGGCCGACCGCCGACCAGGACCCGGGGATGAGCGAGCGGATGCGGGAGTTCGCCGAGATCTACCGGCGGATACCCCGGATCGTCTTCTCGCGCACGCTCGAGCAGGACGAGTGGGCCACCGTCATCCACCGCGAGGTCGACCCTGAGGCGATCCGGGCCCTGCAGCAGCAGCCCGGCGGTGACATGACCGTCGGGGGCGGCGACCTGGTCCACGAGTTCCGGCGGCACGACCTGGTCGACGAGTACCGGCTCTTCGTCAGCCCCGTCCTCCTCGGCCGGGGCCGGCGGCTCTTCGGCGACGTCGGTGCACCGGCCGGGCTTCGCCAGGTCGAGGTGCGCCGCTTCGACAACGGCGTCGTCCTGCTCCGGTACGAGCGCGTCCGCTGACCGGCGGTCAGTGCGGTGGCGGGCCGTACCGGTTGGCCCGCTGCTCGGTGCCCAGCAGGCCGACGGTCACCACGAGGACCAGCCAGCCGATGCCCGGCAGGAGGTTCCACAGCAGCCACCAGGCGGAGTGGTCGCGGTCGTGGAGCCGCGTCACCATCGCCGCGACGTTGGGCACGAACAGCACCAGCGCGGCGACGGCGGTGACCGGCCCCCCGGAGTCGGCGAAGGGCCACAGGACGTCGACGCCCTCGCCGCCTTCCAGCCGGGGATAGCTCTCGGGGAACCACCGCGCGTCGACCCAGGTGGTGACGACCCCGATGAGGGCGATCACCAGCACGTACCTCAGCCACCAGTCGCGTCGACGCAGTCGGCCGACGGGGACCAGCCAGCCGACCGGACCTGGGCGGCGCGGGACGGTCACTCCCCGACCGGCTCCCGGCAGCCGCTCCCCAGCGCGCGGGCGGCGGCGGCCAGGACCGCCACGACGTCCCGGCCGAAGCCGGCGTCGCACGGGTGCACCCCACCGGCGACGGCCGCGGCGGTGAGCTCGTCCACGGCGACCTGGAAGGCCGCCACCGGCTCGTCGACCTCGGGCAGCAGCACCAGCCGGCCGGCGTCGCCGTGCACGTAGAACTCGATGCCGGTCGACATCGGCGCCACGGTGTGCGACAGCGTCACGGTCGAGGCGGCGCCGGACCCGTGCGTGAGCGCGAGGTGCACGGTGTCGCGGAGGCCGGCGGTTGCCTGCACCGCGACGACCGGGCCGAGCGCCGGCACCAGCAGGGAGAGCGCATGCGGGCCGATGTCCCACAGCGCGCCGTGCTCCTGCCGCCAGGGCGAGGCGGCGAACGGCGTCCCGGCGAGCGAGGAGAGCCAGGAGCCGGAGCCGCCGGCGAGCTGGGTCCGCGCCGCCTGCGTCAGCCAGGTGGAGGTCGCCGTCTGGAACCGGAAGGTGAAGAAGACGACGGAGGCCACCCCCGCGGCGCGGACGGCGTCGACCACGCGGTCGGCGCCGGCGACGTCGAGGGCGATCGGCTTCTCCAGCAGCAGGTGCTTGCCGGCCTCGGCGGCGCGCACCGCCAGCGGCGCCTGCACGTCCGGCGGGAGGGCGATCGCCACGGCGTCGACCTCGGCGAGCAGCGCGTCGACGTCGGCGTGGCCCGGGACGTCGAACTCCGCCCCGAACGCCTTCGCCCTGGCCAGGTCGCGGCCCCACACGCCCACCAGCTCGGCGGACGGGTGCTCGGCCAGCGCGGTCGCGTGCACCGCCCTGGCCCAGTGACCGGTGCCGAGCACCCCGAACCGCACGGTCAGACCGCGCCGAACTGGCGGTCGCCGGCGTCGCCGAGGCCCGGGACGATGTAGGCCTTGTCGTTCAGGCCCTCCTCCAGGCTCGCGGTGAACACCCGCAGCGGCAGGCCGCTCTCCTCCAGCCGCCGGATGCCCTCGGGGGCGGCCAGCGCGCAGAGCACGGTGATCGACGTCGTCCCGCGGGCGACGAGCAGCTCGCAGCAGTGCACCAGCGAGCCACCGGTGGCCAGCATCGGGTCGAGCACGAAGACGTCGCGGCCGACCAGGGACTCCGGCAGCGAGGCCATGTAGGCCTCGGGCTGGAAGGTCTCCTCGTTGCGGGCCAGGCCGACGAAGCCCATCTGCGACTCGGGCAGCATCCCGTGCGCGGTGTCGGCCATGCCGAGGCCGGCCCGCAGCACCGGCACGATCAGCGGCGGGGCGGCCAGCCGGTACCCCGTGGTCGTCGTGACCGGGGTGGTGATCTGCTCCTCGGCGACGGTCAGGTCGCGGGTGGCCTCGTAGACCAGCATCTGCGTGAGCTCGCGCAGGGCGGCCCGGAACATGGCGTTGTCCGTGCGCTCGTCCCGCATGCGGGAGAGGCGGGCACGGGCCAACGGGTGGTCGACGACGGTGAGCTGCACGGACGACACGGTATCGGCCACCGCGGGCCCCGCGGGTGCCGCGCCCGCACCGGCCACCCGTACGCCTGGGTCCGGCACCCCGGTCCACAGAAGTCCGAAGCGGGTTGACGGAAGCGGGGGCCGGCGCGGGCGGCCCGGCGTGGCCGCAGGAAACCGGCCCGACCGACGTCCGCCTGCTCCGGGCGGGTGAGCGGTGGTCGGGAAGCGGTCGCCGCCAGTGGAGAATGGCCGGCATGACCCACGTGCTCGACCCCGACGCGCTGCCCGGGGCGACCCCCGCGGTGCACGCGCCGCTGCCGCCGTACGACGACGTGACCCGCTCGGACTCGGCCTTCCGCGCCTTCCTGCACGGCCTGTCGGGCGTGGACCAGGTCGGCGCCGAGGCCCGCGTCGCCCAGCTGGGCACCCGGTCGATCAAGACCACCTCGAAGGCGTGGGCGATCGACACGGCCATCTCGATGGTCGACCTGACCACGCTGGAGGGCGCCGACACCCCCGGCAAGGTCCGCAGCCTGGCCGCCAAGGCCAAGCAGCCCGACCCGGGCGACCCGACCACGCCCCGCGTCGCGGCGGTCTGCGTCTACGGCGACCTGGCCGGCGTGGCCCGGGACGCCCTGGTCGGCACCGGCATCCACGTCGCCGCCGTCGCCACCGCGTTCCCCAGCGGGCGCGCGAGCCGCGCGGTCAAGATCGCCGACGTCCGGGACGCCGTGGAGAACGGCGCCGACGAGATCGACATGGTCATCGACCGCGGCGCGTTCCTCACCGGTCGCTACCTCGACGTCTACGAGGAGATCGTCGCCGTCAAGGAGGCCTGCGGAGACGCGCACCTCAAGGTCATCCTCGAGACCGGCGAGCTCACCACGCTGGACAACGTCCGCCGCGCCAGCTGGATCGCCATGCTCGCCGGCGGCGACTTCATCAAGACCTCCACCGGCAAGGTGAGCCCGGCCGCCACGCTGCCGGTCTCGCTGGTGATGCTGGAGGCGGTCCGCGACTTCCGCATCGCCACCGGCCGCCAGGTCGGCTTCAAGCCCGCCGGCGGCATCAGGACGACGAAGGACGCCGTCAAGCACCTGGTGCTGATCAACGAGACGGTCGGCCCCGACTGGCTGGACCCCGACTGGTTCCGCTTCGGCGCCTCCAGCCTCCTCAACGACCTGATCCTGCAGCGGCAGAAGCTGCGCACCGGCCACTACTCCGGCCCCGACTACGTCACGGTGGACTGAACGAGATGTCCGTTTTCGAGTACGCCCCCGCCCCCGAGTCGCGGTCGATCGTCGACATCGCCCCCTCCTACGGCCTGTTCATCGACGGGGAGTTCGTCGACGGCACCGGCGAGCCGTTCAAGACGGTCAACCCGGCCACCGAGGAGGTCCTCACCGAGGTCTCCGCCGCCAGCGAGGCCGACGTCGACCGCGCCGTCCGGGCCGCCCGGAAGGCCTTCGAGCGGACCTGGGGCCCGATGCGCCCCGCCGACCGCGGCAAGTACCTGTTCCGCATCGCCCGCCTCCTGCAGGAGCGGGCGAGGGAGTTCGCCGTCCTGGAGTCCCTGGACAACGGCAAGCCGATCCGGGAGTCCCGCGACGTCGACGTCCCCCAGGCCGCGGCGCACTTCTTCTACTACGCCGGCTGGGCCGACAAGCTCGAGCACGCCGGCCTCGGCACCCAGCCGCGCCCGCTGGGCGTCGCCGGCCAGGTCATCCCCTGGAACTTCCCGCTGCTCATGCTGGCGTGGAAGGTCGCCCCGGCCCTGGCCGCGGGCAACACCGTCGTGCTCAAGCCGGCGGAGACCACCCCGCTGTCGGCACTGCTGTTCGCCGAGATCTGCCGCCAGGCCGACCTCCCCGCCGGCGTGGTCAACATCGTCACCGGCGCCGGCGACACCGGCCGCGCGGTCGTCGAGCACGGCGACGTCGACAAGGTCGCGTTCACCGGGTCCACGGAGGTGGGCAAGCAGATCGCCCGCGCGGTCGCCGGCACCCGCAAGAAGCTGACGCTGGAGCTCGGCGGCAAGGCGGCCAACATCGTCTTCGACGACGCCCCGATCGACCAGGCCGTCGAGGGCATCGTGCAGGGCATCTTCTTCAACCAGGGCCACGTCTGCTGCGCCGGCTCCCGCCTGCTGGTCCAGGAGTCCATCCACGACGAGGTGATCGCCAGCCTCCAGCGGCGGATCGGCACCCTGCGCGTCGGCGACCCGCTGGACAAGAACACCGACATCGGCGCGATCAACTCCGCGGAGCAGCTCGCCCGCATCCGCGAGCTGTCCGACATCGGCGAGGCCGAGGGCGCGAACCGCTGGCAGCCGGCCTGCGAGCTGCCCGACCGCGGCTTCTGGTTCCCGCCGACGGTCTTCACCGACGTCTCCCCCGCGCACCGCATCGCCCGGGACGAGGTGTTCGGCCCGGTGCTGTCGGTGCTGACCTTCCGGACGCCCGACGAGGCCGTCGCCAAGGCGAACAACACCACCTACGGCCTGTCGGCCGGCATCTGGAGCGAGAAGGGGTCGCGGATCCTGAAGATCGCCGACCAGCTTCGCGCCGGCGTGGTGTGGGCCAACACCTTCAACAAGTTCGACCCGACGTCGCCGTTCGGCGGCTACAAGCAGTCCGGCTACGGCCGCGAGGGCGGCCGCCACGGCCTGGCCGCGTACCTGAAGGGTGCTGACCAGTGATCGGCAACGACCGTCTCGCCGTCCGCAAGACCTACAAGCTCTACGTGGGCGGCGCCTTCCCGCGCTCGGAGAGCGGCCGCACCTACGAGGTCACCGACGCCAAGGGCCACTTCGTCGCCAACGTCGCCCGGGCCAGCCGCAAGGACGCCCGCGACGCCGTCGTCGCCGCCCGCGGCGCCTTCGCGAAGTGGTCCGGCGCCACCGCCTACAACCGCGGCCAGGTGCTCTACCGCGTCGCCGAGGTGATGGAGGGCCGGCACGTCCAGTTCTGCGAGGAGGTCGCCGCCGCCGAGGGCCTGTCGACGTCGAAGGCGCGGGCCGCGGTGGACGCCGCCATCGACCGCTGGGTCTGGTACGCCGGCTGGACCGACAAGCTGGCCGCCGTCCTGGGCGGGTCCAACCCGGTCGCGGGGCCGTACTTCGGCTTCTCGACGCCGGAGCCCAGCGGCGTGGTCGCCGTCCTCGCGCCCCAGCAGTCCAGCCTGCTCGGACTGGTGAGCGTGCTCGCCCCGGTGCTCGCGACCGGCAACACCGCCGTCGTCGTCACGTCCGAGGAGCGGCCGGTCCCGGCCGTCACCCTCGCCGAGGTGCTGGCCACCAGCGACGTCCCCGGCGGCGTGGTCAACCTGCTCACCGGCGACGCCGAAGAGCTGGGCCCCTGGCTGGCCGAGCACGCCGACGTCGACGGCATCGACCTGACCGGCGCGCCCGCGAGCCGGGCGATGGAGTTCGAGCGGGAGGCCGCCGGCACCATCAAGCGCGTGGTCCGCCCGCCGGCGACCGAGCCGGACTGGACCGCCGACCCGGGTCTGTCCCGCATGACGCCGTTCCTCGAGACGAAGACGGTGTGGCATCCCATGGGGGTGTGAACGACGGAACATCCGGCGGCCGGTGCCTCCTCGGGGGCACCGGCCGCCGTCGCACTACCCTCGGTCCGTGCCTCATTTCGACGTCGTCGTCCTCGGTGCCGGCCCTGGTGGGTACGTCGCCGCAATCCGCGCCGCCCAGCTCGGCAAGAGCGTGGCCGTGGTCGAGTCCAAGTACTGGGGCGGGGTGTGCCTCAACGTCGGTTGCATCCCCTCCAAGGCGCTCCTGCGCAACGCCGAGCTCGCCCACCTCGTCCGCGACGAGGCCAAGACCTTCGGGATCTCCGGTGACGTCTCGTTCGACTTCGGCGCCGCCTTCGACCGCAGCCGCTCGGTCGCCGAGGGGCGGGTCAAGGGCGTGCACTTCCTGATGAAGAAGAACAAGATCACCGAGTTCGACGGCTGGGGCACCTTCACCGACCCGCACACGCTGCAGGTGGCCCTGAACGCGGGCGGCGAGGAGACCGTCACCTTCGACAACGTGATCCTCGCGCCCGGCGCGCACACCCGGCTGCTGCCCGGGACCGAGCTCTCCGAGCGCGTGGTCACCTACGAGGAGCAGATCCTCACCCGCGACCTGCCGAAGAGCATCGTCATCGCCGGCGCCGGCGCGATCGGCGTCGAGTTCGCGTTCGTGCTCCGCAACTTCGGCGTGCAGGTGACCATCGTCGAGTTCGCCGACCGCGTGCTGCCGCTGGAGGACGAGGCGGTCTCCAAGGAGCTGGCCAAGGCCTACCGCAAGCTCGGTGTCGACGTCCTCACCTCCACCAAGGTGGAGAAGATCGAGGACACCGGCTCCTCGGTCGTCGTCACGGTGTCCGACGCCAAGGGCAGCCGCGAGCTCACCGCCGACAAGGTGATGCAGGCGATCGGCTTCACCCCGCGGGTCGAGGGCTACGGCCTGGAGAAGCTCGGCGTCGAGCTGACCGACCGGGTCCGCGCCATCGCCGTCGACGAGCGCATGCGCACCAACGTGCCGCACGTCTACGCGATCGGCGACGTCACCGCCAAGCTCATGCTCGCCCACGTCGCCGAGGCCCAGGGGGTCGTCGCCGCCGAGACCATCGCCGGCGCGGAGACCATGGAGCTGGACTACGTGATGATGCCGCGGGCCACGTTCTGCTCGCCGCAGGTCGCCAGCTTCGGCTACACCGAGAAGCAGGCCCGCGAGCTCGCCGACGAGAAGGGCTGGAAGGTCAAGGTCTCCCAGTTCCCCTTCACCGCCAACGGCAAGGCGCACGGCCTCGCCGAGCCGACCGGCTTCGTCAAGCTCATCGCCGACGACACCTACGGCGAGCTGCTCGGCGGGCACCTGGTCGGCCCCGAGGTCACCGAGCTGCTGCCCGAGCTCACCCTCGCGCAGAAGTGGGACCTCACGGCCACCGAGCTGGCCCGCAACGTGCACGCCCACCCGACCCTCAGCGAGGGCCTGCAGGAGGCCATCCACGGCCTCGCCGGCCACATGATCAACCTCTGACGGCGCGCCACCCCACCCGCTCCGTACCGGAACGGGTGGGGTGGCGGTTCCGCCCCGGGGATGCGCCGCGGAGTCGACAGGGCAGGATGGTCGGGTGGCCAGGCCGAGCATCGTCCCGATCGCCCTCACCCTCGACGACCGCACGGGGTACACCCTCTGGGCCCCGCCGTGGGAGGAGGACGGCGAGGAGTGGCAGGCGTTCCTCGGCACGACCGTCGAGGTCCGCGCCGACATCAACGACGACGACCCTGACAGCCCGACCCAGCGGGCCGTCGTCCACCTCTTCCCCTCCCCCGCCGCGCTGGCCGCGTTCTGCCGCAGCCGCGGTGACCACGACCTCGCCGACCACCCGGTGTGGCCCGTCGTCGCGGGCCTGGGCGCCGCGGACCTGACGCCGGACGAGGACCACCGCTTCGACCTCGACGGCGTCTACGACATCGCCGCGGAGAACCCGGACCGCTGGGCGGTCGACGAGCTTGCCGCCACGGTCGACATCGTCGGCCGGCTGGCCGAGTGCCTCGACGCGACCGACGACGAGGACGACGACGACCTGGACGAGGACGAGACGGAGTTCGAGGCCGTCGCCGAGCTCGTCGCCAAGCCGGAGAT
The DNA here is from genome assembly GCF_004571075.1 of Blastococcus sp. TF02A-35. Lineage (GTDB taxonomy): Bacteria > Actinomycetota > Actinomycetes > Mycobacteriales > Geodermatophilaceae > Blastococcus. The sequence goes on along the minus strand of NZ_SPQP01000002.1, from coordinate 81,629 downwards.
CGGCTCGCTGGGGCTCGGGGTCGAGGCCTTCGTCGGGCGCTCCGGCGAGGACGCCTGGATCGGCGTCGGCAGCATCCTGGACGACCTGTGGGAGGACGTCGTCGAGGAGCTCTCGGAGCACTTCGACTGGACCGGCGGCGGCACCGTCTCGCCCGACGACTACCCGTCGGCCTCCGAGGCCCAGGACGAGCCGGTCGAGGACGAGGAGCCGGCCGACGAGGCGGACGAGGGCGTGCCCGCCGGTGCCACCGCGGCCTCCGCGGCCTCCGCGACCTCCGCGGCCGGCGTCAGCACCATCGCCCGCGGCAGCAGGGTGACCGCCTCCCCCGCCGCCGTCGCCGCGGCCGCGGAGTTCTGGGAGGCCGTCGGCATCCTCCCGGTGGAGGTCGTCGTCCCCGACGGCGCCGGGGTCACCCTCCGCTGCTACGTCGACGACGTCGCCCGCTTCCTCGGCCGCGACGGGGAGGTCTTCCTCTTCGACACCCCTGCCGACCTGGCGCGCTACATCGCCGGCGACGAGCGGCACGACCTCAGCGAGATCGCCTCCTGGCCGGAGGTGGGCGACACCGACACGCCGCCGCTGCCGGCCGACCAGGACCGCTACGACCTCACCGAGCTGTCGGAGGTCCTCGGCGAGGTCGCCGACGGCGCACCCGGGCTGGTGACGCACGGAGCGCTCGCGCAGCCGGTGGAGGGGGTGCGCGACCTCGCCGAGTACGCCGGTCTCACCCGCGTCGAGGAGCTGCTGTCGCCGTCCGCGCCGCTGGGCCGGGCCCTCGCCCGCGCCGACCGGGAGCCCGGCGCCGCGCTCACCGCCTCCGACGCCGCCACGCTCCGGCCGGCGTGGGACGAGGTCGTCACCACCGTCAGCGGAGCGCTGGTCTTCCGCAGCTGACGCACGAGATCTGCACACTCGCCCCCATCAGGCGCCCTGGAGGGGCGAGTGTGCAGATCTCGTCACGGGAACGCGGAAGCGGCCCGCCCCGGGGATCCGGGACGGGCCGCTTCGTCGTTCAGGGTGTCAGCTGCCGTAGCGCGAGGGACGGCCACCGGGCCGCCCACCGGAGCGCGAGCCGCGCTCGCCGTACGAGCCGCCACCGGAGGACCGCTCGCCGTACGAGCGCTCACCCGAGGAGCGCTCACCGCGCGGACGCTCGCCGGACGACCGACGCGGGCCACCTCGGTGACCGCCGGGGCGGTCGCCGTCACGACGCGGGCGGCCACCGGGGCCACCGCCGCCGCGGCGCATGTCGCGCTGGGTGCGCTCCTTCGGCTCCACCGGCACACCGGAGGCCACCAGGTCGAGGATGACCTGGTCGCTGGGCCGGATGCGGTCGATCTGCGGGTCCACCTTGGCCGTGCGGAACCGGCGCTTGGACTGGCCCACCTGGTCGGGCAGGAGCAGCGACACGACGACACCGGCGGCACCCGCGCGGGCGGTGCGGCCCGAACGGTGCAGGTAGGTCTTGGCGTCGGCCGGCGGGTCGTAGTGCAGGACCAGCGAGACGTCGTCGACGTGGATGCCGCGCGCGGCGACGTCCGTGGCGACGAGCACCGGCGACCGGGCGTCGGTGAACTCCTCGAGGGCGCGCTTGCGCGCGGACTGCGGGAGACCACCGTGGATCGCCTCGGCCCTGATGCCGGCGGCCTTCAGGTTCTCGGCGAGACGGTCGACGCCCAGCTGGGTGCGGGCGAAGATGATCGTCCGGCCCGGGCGGGAGGCCAGCTCGGTCGCCACCTGCAGCTTGTCGCGGAAGGCGAGGCTGAAGGCCAGGTGCTCGGCCGGCGGCGCGTCGTCGCCGGCGCGCTTGACCTCGTGCCGGGCCGGGTCCTTGAGGTAGCGGCGGACCAGGCTGTCGACCTCGCCGTCCAGCGTGGCCGAGAACAGCAGCCGCTGGGCGTCGCGGGCGGTCTGGTCGAGCAGCTCCTTGACGACCGGGAGGAAGCCCAGGTCGGCCATGAAGTCGGCCTCGTCCAGCACGGTGATGACGACCTCGGCGAGGGTGGCCTCGCCCTGGTTGATCAGGTCCTGCAGACGGCCGGGCGTGGCGATGATGACGTCGACGCCACGACGGAGCTGCTGGATCTGGCGGTCCATGGGCGCACCGCCGTAGACAGTGGCCAGCTGCACGCCGGTGGCCTGGCCGAGGGGCGCCAGGTTGTCGTGCACCTGCTGGGCCAGCTCGCGGGTCGGCACGAGCACCAGGCCACGCGGGGCGCGGCGGCCCTGCTTGACCTCGGCACCGATGCGGGCGAGCAGCGGCAGGCCGAAGGCCAGCGTCTTGCCCGAGCCGGTCGCGGCCTTGCCCAGCACGTCACGCCCGGCGAGGGCGTCCGGGAGGGCGGAGGTCTGGATGGCGAACGGGCGGTGGATGCCGCGCCGCTCCAGGGCGGTCACGAGCAGCTGGGGCAGACCCAGCTGGCCGAAGGTCGGGCCCTCGGGGGCCTTCTCGGCCTCGGTGTTCTCGACGTTCACGATGGTGTTCTCGACTGCGGTGTCGTCCGAAGCAGACTCGAACGAGGCAGGGTGGACCAAGGTCATGCGGGGTGGGACTCCGATACTGCCCGGAGCGCGTCCCGTGGAAAAGGAGGTCACGGCGAGTGGCCGCGTTCCTAGTGGCGATCGCTTTGCGCCCAGGTGTGGAACGCGGGATCTGCACGGATGCGCTCATGCCCGGACAAACCGTCCGGGAGGATGACCGGCCTTGTGCCGGTACACCGAGGGTAGCAGCGAAGATCGTCGGGCTGTTCCCGCCTTCGAGGGTGACCGGCCCCACCCCCGGGCCCGCGGACGGCGAGGTCAGTCGGCCTGTTCGTCCGTCAGTCGGCCTGTTCGTCCGTCGCGCCGGCGGTGATGGCCAGGACGCCGTCGAGGTCGGAGAGCCAGGCGGCGAGGTCCGTGGGCGAGCCCGTGCCCTCCACCGTGACCCGCACCGTGGCCTGCCTGCCGCCGGGGGCCGCGTGGCCACCGAGGTCCTCCGCCGTCGTCGCCAGGTCGCGGACCCGGAACCCGCGCTGGGTGCACTCGGCGAGCGCGCGGCGGAGCACCCCCTCGCCGTCGCGGTAGGTCAGGACCAGCGAGTGCACCCGCTCCACCCGGCCGGAGAGCCGGCGGGCCATCGGCGTGAACCCGTAGGAGACCAGGAAGTGGGCCGCGACGGCGACGACCGCGAGCAGCCAGAGCCCGGCACCCGCGGCCATGCCGATCGCCGCGGTCAGCCACACCACCGCGGCCGTCGTCAGGCCACGGACGGCGTCCCGGCGCACGAAGATCAGCCCGCCGCCGATGAAGCCGAGCCCGGACACCACCTGGGCGGCGATCCGGGAGTCACCGAACTCCGCCTCGCTGATCACCATGAACAGGGCGGCCGCGAACCCGACGATCGTGAGCGTCCGCAGGCCGGCGGCCTTCTGCCGCAGCTCGCGCTCGAGCCCCATCAGCGCCGACAGGACGAACGCGATCCCCAGGTCCCGGACCTGCTCCAGCGACTGCCCGGTCGGCTCGGCGAGCAGCAGGTCCACGGGTCAGCCCCGCAGCGCCGCGTAGCCGGGGCGGACGACGCCGTCCAGCAGCCGGCGCCGCTCGTCCTCGTCCAGGAAGGCGCCGGCGACCGCCCGCTCGGTCACGGTCTGCACGTCCTCCCACGTCCAGCCGAACGTCGTCGCCACGTCGGTGACCTCGCTGGTGACCGACACCCCGCTCATCAGCCGGTTGTCGGTGTTCAGGGTGACGGCGAAGCCGGCGCGGTGCAGCCGGTCCACCGGGTGCTCGGCCAGGGAGGGGTAGGCGCCGGTCTGCACGTTGGACGACGGCGCGACCTCGAGGGTCACCCGCCCGTCGCGCACCCGCTGCGCCACCGGCCCGAGCGAGCCGTCGCCGGCGAGCTCGTCGGCGATCCGCACTCCGTGGCCCAGGCGCTCGGCGCGGGCCCCGTCGAGGGCGGCGCGGATGCTGTCGACCCCGGCGGCCTCACCGGCGTGGACGGTGCGGTGCGCACCCTCCCGGTCCAGGAGCGCGAGCGCCGAGGGGATGCGGTCGGGCGGGAACCCGTCCTCGGGGCCGGCCAGGTCGAAGCCGACGACGCCGGCGTCGCGGTACCGGACGACGAGACCGGCGACCTCGTCCCACCGGTCGTCCTGCCGCATGGCGCACAGCAGCGTGCCGACGCGGATGGGGGTGCCGGCCTCCGCGGCCTCGCGCGAGCCCTGGGCGTAGCCGTCGAGCATCGCCTCGACGGCGGCCTCCAGCGGCATGCCGGTCAGCAGCTCGGGCGCCATCCGCACCTCGGCGTGGACCACGCCGTCGGCGGCCAGGTCCAGCGCGCACTCCCGGGCGACCCGCTGCACCGCCTCGGGGCTCTGCATCACGGCGACGGTGTGCGCGAACGTCTCCAGGTAGGACTCCAGCGAGCCGGAGTCCGCGGCCTCGCGGAACCAGCGGCCGAGGCTCTCGGCGTCACCGGCCGGCAGGTCGCGGTAGCCGAGGTCGTCGGCGAGCTCCAGAACCGTCTGCGGGCGCAGGCCACCGTCGAGGTGGTCGTGCAGGAGGACCTTGGGGGCGCGGCGGACGTTCTCGGCGTTCAGCGGTGCAGGCACCGGGACATTGTCGGCCTCCGGGCCGACGGCCCCGTCACCGGCTCCCGCGGTCCTGCCAGCGGAACGTGCGCACGCACAGCACCAGCCCCACGACGCACCAGGCCCCCAGCACCAGCGCCACCCGGCCCAGCTCCCAGCTGCCGGCCGGCTCCTGCGCGGCGAGGGCGTCGGGCAGGAAGACCGAGCGGAAGCCCTGCGCCATCCACTTGAGCGGGAAGATCGCGGCGAAGGTCTGCATCCAGTCCGGGATCTGGCTGAACTGGAAGAAGACGCCGGAGATGAACTGCAGCAGCAGCGCGAACGGGGTGACCGTCGCCGAGGCCGAGCGGCCGTTCTTCGCCAGGCTGGACAGCGCGATGCCGAGCAGGGTGCAGGCCGCGGCACCCAGGGCGGTCACCCAGGCGAAGGTGAGCCAGTCGCTGCCCGAGGGCAGGTCGACGTCGTAGAAGGCGACGGCGATCAGCAGCAGCACCACGATGATCAGGACCGTGACGGCGAGGACCTGCACCACCTTGCCGACGAAGAAGGCGCTGCGGGGCATCGGCGTGCCGGCCAGGCCCTTGAGCGTCCCGTCGGAGCGCTCGGTGGCGATGCTGATCGCCATGTTCTGCAGGCTCGCGCCCAGGATGCCCGCGGCGATGATGCCGGCGATGAACATCTGGGTGAAGGCGACGCCGCCGCCGACCTCGTAGTCGAGCACCGCGCCGAAGACGACCAGCAGCAGCACCGGCAGCAGGATCGTGAAGACGACGGACTCGCGCTGGCGGAAGAACTCCTTGAGCTCCACCGAGGCCCGGGACCGGTAGACGGAGGCCAGCGACGGCAGGGCCGTCCGCTGCCCGGACGTCTCGCGCACGGCGGTCATCGGCCGGCCTCCCCGATCATCTGCAGGTACACGTCCTCGAGGGTGGGGCGGGCGACCGCGAGGTCGGGGACCTCGCCGTCGAACCGGGCCGCGAGGTCGCGCACGAACGCGGTGGGCGTCGCGGTGGCCTCGGTGCGGCGGGCGCCGTGCTCGGTCCAGCTGACGACGGCCGGCGCGGTCTCCCGGCCGCCCAGCATGCTCGGCACGGCCACCTCGGCCAGCCGCCCCCGGGCGATGACGCCGACGCGGTCGGCGAGCGCCTCGGCCTCGTCCAGGTAGTGCGTGGTGAGCAGCATCGTGGTGCCCAGGTCGCGCAGCGAGCGGATCAGCGACCAGAACTGCCGGCGCGCCTCCGGGTCGAAACCGGTGGTCGGCTCGTCGAGGAAGAGCAGCTCCGGCCGGCCGACGATGCCCAGCGCCACGTCCAGCCGGCGGCGCTGGCCCCCGGACAGGGACCGGCCGCGCACCCCGGCCTTCTCGGTGAGCCCGACCAGCTCCAGCACCTCGTCGGTGCCCCGCGGGTCCGGGAAGTAGGACGCCTGGGCGCGGACCAGCTCGCGCACGGTGAGCTGGCTGTCCCCGGCGCCGGACTGCAGCACGATGCCCAGGCGGGACTTCCAGCGCCGGTCGCCGTCGGCGGGGTCGGCACCCAGCACCCGCACCTCGCCGGCGTCCCGCCGGCGGTAGCCCTCGCAGATCTCGACCGTCGTGGTCTTGCCGGCGCCGTTCGGGCCGAGCAGGGCGAAGATCTCGCCGCGGCGGATGTCGAGGTCCAGCCCGTCGACGGCGGTGAAGTCGCCGTAGCGCTTGACCACCCCGCGGACCGAGATCGCCGCCTCCGGGTCGAGCGGGTCACCGGGCTGCGGCCGGGCGCCGGCCACCGTGGCCGCGGGAGAACTCGTCACGAGGGACCAGTGTCCTCCATCGGCCTGGCACCCCCTCCCGGACCCCGGGAGGGGGTGCGCGCTCAGGCCGTGATGCGGTCGATGACCAGCGGCAGCGGGCGGTCGTCGGTGTCGACGCCGATGGCACCCTCGAGCGCCTCCAGGGCGCGCGGGATGCGGGCGGCGTCGTCGGTCTGCAGCTCCAGCAGCGGCTGCCCGGCGGTCACCTGCTCTCCCACGCCGGCGGTCCAGGTGATGCCCGCCGCGGCCTGCACCGGGTCCTCCTTGCGGGCGCGGCCGGCACCGAGCCGCCACGCCGCGACGCCGAGCGCGTAGGCGTCCAGCCGGGTCAGCGTGCCGGTGGCCGGCGCGGTCACCACGTGGGTCTCCGCCGGCTTCGGCAGCGGGGCGTCGGGGTCCCCGCCCTGGGCGGCGATCATGCGGCGCCACACGTCCATGGCCCGGCCGTCGCGCAGGGCGTCCGCGGGGTCGACGTCGTCCCGGCCGACCCCGGCCAGCATCTCGCGGGCGAGGGCCAGCGTCAGCTCGACGACGTCGGCCGGCCCGCCCCCGGCGAGCACCTCGACGGACTCGGCCACCTCGACGGCGTTGCCCGCGGTGCGGCCCAGCGGGCGGTCCATCGCCGTCACCAGGGCCACGGTGCGCACGCCGGCGGCCTCGCCGAGGCCGACCATCGTGCGGGCCAGGGTGCGCGCGTCGTCGGCGTCCTTCATGAACGCGCCCGACCCGGTCTTGACGTCCAGGACCAGGGCGTCGGCGCCCTCGGCGATCTTCTTGCTCATGATCGAGCTGGCGATCAGCGGGATCGACTCGACGGTGCCGGTGACGTCGCGCAGCGCGTAGAGCTTCTTGTCCGCCGGCGCCAGGTCGTGGCCGGCCGCGCAGATGACCGCACCGACGTCGCGCAGCTGCGCCAGGTACGCCTCCTCGTGCACGTCCGCCCGCCAGCCCGGGATCGCCTCGAGCTTGTCGAGGGTGCCCCCGGTGTGGCCCAGCCCGCGGCCCGACAGCTGGGGCACGGCGACCCCGCAGGCGGCCACGAGCGGCGCCAGCGGCAGGGTGATCTTGTCGCCCACGCCGCCGGTGGAGTGCTTGTCGGCGGTGGGCCGGCCCAGCGGCGAGAGGTCCTTGCGCTCCCCGGAGTCGATCATCGCCTGGGTCCAGGCGGCGAGCTCCTCGGGCGACATGCCGTTGAAGAAGACGGCCATCAGCAGCGCGCTGACCTGCTCGTCGGGGACGACGCCCTGGGTGTAGGCGTCGATGACCCAGCGGATCTGGTCGGCCGACAGCCGGCCGCCGTCCCGCTTGGTGCGGATGACGTCGATGGCGTCGAACGCGCCCATCAGCCCTGCCCCCGCTCCGCCGCGGCGACCAGGTCCTCGGGCCCGAAGGCGTCGGGCAGCACCTCGCGCATGGCCACGATGCCCAGCGACACGGTCTCGATGAGCATGTCGGCGCCGCCGTGCTCCCAGAGCAGCTGGCGGCAGCGGCCGCAGGGCATGAGCGGCTGCCCGTCACCGCCGACGCAGGCGACGGCCACGAGCCGTCCGCCGCCGGTGCGCGCCAGGTCGCTGACCATGCCGCACTCCGCGCACAGCGCCAGCCCGTAGGAGGCGTTCTCGACGTTGCAGCCGGTGACGACGCGGCCGTCGTCGACCAGGCCGGCGACGCCCACCGGGAACTTCGAGTACGGGGCGTAGGCGTGCGTCATCGCCTCGCGGGCGGCGGCACGCAGGGCGTCCCAGTCGATCTGCACTAGTGCTCTCCTCGTCGGTACACGAGGCCGTCGGCCTTCGGCATCCGTAGTCGTTGGGACGCCAGCGAGAGCACCAGCAGCGTGGTCAGGTGCGGCGTGAAGGACACCAGGCCCGGCGCGAGCTCCTCGATGGTCAGGAACGCGGTGAGCGCCCCGCCGGCGAAGACCAGCGCGGCCACCGCCTGCACGAGCCTGCGGCGGGTGGCCTGCCAGATCGCGACCGCGGCGAGCACGACCGCCAGCAGCAGGAACAGCGCCACGACGGCGGTCCGGCTGCGCAGCTGCAGCGCGTCGGCGAAGCCGAAGACGCCGGCACCGGCGGCCAGCCCGCCCGGCCGCCAGTTGCCGAAGATCAGCGCCGCGAGGCCGATGAAGCCTCGCCCGTTGGTCTGCCCCTCGCGGTAGATGCCCGCGATGAACACGAGGAAGACACCGCCGAGGCCGGCCAGCGCGCCGGAGATGACCACCGCGATGTACTTCATGCGGTAGACCGCGACGCCGAGCGAGTCCGCGGCGGCCGGGTTCTCACCGCAGCAGCGGAGCCGGAGACCGAACGCCGTCCGCCAGAGCAACAGGTAGGAGGCCGGGACCAGCAGCACGGCCAGGAGCGTGGTGAAGCCGACGCCGCTGGTCAGGCCGCGGAGGATCCCCGCGAGGTCGCTGAGCAGGAACCAATTCAGCCGCTCGAGGTCGCCCAGCAGGTCCGGCCCGGAGGACAGGACCGGCAGCGAGAGCTCCGGCGGCCGGGAGTCCAGCGCGGGCGACTGCGTCACGCCACCACCGGCCGGGTTGTCCGTGTAGAGCAGCTCGGAGAGGAACCGCACCAGGCCGGCGGCGAGGATGTTGATCGCGACGCCCGAGACGACGTGGTCGACCCCGAAGGTGACGGTCGCGAGGGCGTGCAGCAGGCCGCCGAGGGCGCCGAAGAGCATGCCGCCGACGATCGCGGCCTGCCAGCCCCACTGGTAGCCGCAGAAGCCGGCCCCCCAGGTGCCGAGGGTCATCATGCCGTCGAGGCCGATGTTGACCACGCCGGCCCGCTCGGCGAAGAGGCCGCCGAGCGCCGCCAGCCCGATCGGGACGGCCAGCAGCAGGGCCGCGGCGATGGTGCTGCTGGAGGTGAGCGACTGCTCGCCGCTGATCACGCGGACCGCCGAGAGCAGGACCAGCGCGCCGGCCACGATCAGGGTGACCCGGCGGGCGCGGCTGCCGCCGAGGAACAGCTCGGTCAGCGGGCCGCGGCCCGTCGGGGCGGTACGAGTCGAGACGGTGGCGCTCATGCCCCGGCCCCCTTGTGGTCGTCTGCCTGCCCGGCGCCGGCGGTGCGGCTGACCCCGGCTCCGGTGCCCTGCGCGTCCGCGTCCCCGGCGGTCTGCCCCGTCCCGGTGCTCCCGTCACCCGGGGTCGCGGCCCCGGCGACGGCCGCGCCGCCGCGCTCGGCGGTGCGCCGGGCGATCCGTCGCGCCACCTCGTTGGCGATGACGACGGCGAGCACGATCGTCCCCTGGATGATCGTGATGACCGACGCCGGCAGCCCCTGGATCTGCAGCGGGACCAGCGCCCGGTCGAGGAAGGAGAACAGCAGGGCGGCGAAGGCGATGCCGATCGGGTTGTTCCGCCCGAGCAGCGCGACCGCGATGCCCAGGAAGCCGAGCCCGGCGGTGAAATCGGTGGTGTACGAGTGCTTGTCACCGAGCAGGTCCGGCAGGCCGATGAGGCCGGCGACGGCGCCGGACAGCAGCATCGTCTTCAGCACCATCGCCCGGGCGTTGACGCCGCTCGCGCTGGCCGCCGACGGCGAGAGCCCGCTGGCCTTGAGGTCGAAGCCGAAGCGGGTGCGGTCCAGCAGCACCGCCAGCGCGATGCCCACGACCACGGCCACGATCAGGAAGCCGTAGAGCTGGCGCGGCGGGTTCGCCAGGCCGAGCAGGTCGAACACGCCGTTCAGGCTGGGCATCCAGCCGGACTCGGGGATCTCCGACGTGCTGATGATCGAGGCCCCCGGCGCGCTCCCCCGGAACGGCCCGGTGAGCAGGAAGGAGGCGATCCCCAGCGCGATGAAGTTCAGCATGATCGAGCTGATGACCTCGCTGACGCCCCGCGTGATCTTGAGGACGGCGACGATGCCGGCCCAGAGCGCGCCGACGACGACGGCGACCACGACGATCAGCAGCAGGTGCAGCGGGCCGGGCAGCACCACGGCCGCACCGACCGCCGCCGCCACGATGGTGGCGAGGCGGTACTGGCCCTCCACGCCGATGTTGAACAGGCCCATCCGGAAGGCGACCGCCACGGCGAGCCCGGCGAGGAACAGCGGGACGGCGCGGTTGAGCACCACGACGACCGCCGTCATCTGCTGCGACGGCTTGTCGCCCAGGTCGAACATGACCCGGAAGACCTCGAAGGGGTCGACCTGGAGGGCCGCCATCACCAGGGCGGAGATGACCATGGCGACCAGGACGGCGAAGACGGGCACCAGCACGGTGGGCCCGAAGCGGCGGAGCAGGCTCATGCCGCACCCCCCACCCGGGCGCCGGTCATGTACCCGCCGAGCTCGTCGGGGGTGACCTGCGCCGGGTCGAGGGTGGCGACCAGCCGCCCGCGGAGCATGACCTGGAGCGTGTCGGAGAGCCCGATCAGCTCGTCGAGGTCGGCCGAGATCAGCAGGATCCCCATCCCTTCCGCGCGGGCGTCCTTGAGCAGCTCCCAGATGACGGCCTGGGCGCCGACGTCGACCCCGCGGGTCGGGTGCGCCGCCACGAGCAGGCGCGGCCCGGCGCTCATCTCCCGGCCGACGATCAGCTTCTGCTGGTTGCCGCCGGACAGGGCGACGGCGAGGGTGTCCGGCCCGGGGGCGCGGACGTCGTACTCACGCATGATGCGCTCGGTGTCCGTGCGCGCGCCCCGCCGGTCGATGAAGGGGCCCTTCACCGCCGGGGGCCGGTTCTGGTGGCCGAGGATCCGGTTCTCCCAGAGCGTCGCGTCCAGCAGCATGCCCTGGCGGTGCCGGTCCTCGGGGATGAACCCGATGCCGGCGTCGCGGCGGGCGCGGGTGGTCCAGCCGGTCACGTCGTCGTCGCCCAGCAGCAGGGTGCCGCCGGCCGGCGTGCGCAGCCCCATGAGCGCGTCGACGAGCTCGGCCTGGCCGTTGCCCTCGACGCCGGCGATCCCGACGACCTCGCCCTCGCGGATGGTCAGGGAGACCTCGTCGACGACCGGCCGCCCGATGGCCGACAGGACGGTGAGGTCGCGGACCTCCAGCACGGCCCGGTCGCGCACCGTGGAGGCGCGGGTCTCCGGCGACGGGAGCTCCGAGCCGACCATGAGCTCGGCCAGCTGGCGGCTGGTCGTGGTGCGGGGGTCGGCCTCCCCCACGGTGGTGCCGCGGCGGATCACGGTGATCGCGTCGGCGACCTTCCGGACCTCGTCCAGCTTGTGGGAGATGAAGATGACGGTGAGGCCCTCGCGCTTGAGCTCGCCGAGGTTGCCGAAGAGCTCGTCGACCTCCTGCGGGACCAGCACGGCGGTGGGCTCGTCGAGGATCAGCGTCGTGGCGCCGCGGTAGAGGACCTTCGCGATCTCCACCCGCTGGCGGTCACCGACGCCGAGGTCCTCGACCAGCACGTCGGGGGCCAGCCCGAGCGCGTAGCGGTCGGAGATCTCGAGGATGCGGCGACGGGCCTCGGCCCGGTCCAGCCGCCCGCCCCGGGTGGGCTCGCTGCCCAGGACGATGTTCTCCAGGACCGTGAAGTTGTCGGCCAGCATGAAGTGCTGGTGGACCATGCCGATGCCGGCCTCGATGGCGTCGGCCGGGCTGCGGAAGCGGACCTCGCGGCCGTCCAGCAGGATCTGCCCCTCGTCGGGGCGGTGCATGCCGTAGAGCGTCTTCATCAGCGTGGACTTGCCGGCGCCGTTCTCGCCCACGATCGCGTGGACCTCGCCGCGGCGGACGCGGAGCTCGATGTCCTTGTTGGCGACCACGCCGGGGAAGCGCTTGGTGATGCCGCGCAGCTCCACCGCGTAGGGGACGCCCTCGGTCCCCGCGCCGGCGCCCGGTGCGCTGGCACCGGTCGCTCCTGTTGCGGCCATGGTGGCCTCTCCCTCGTGTGCGGCCACGGGTGTGCGGCGCACCTCTGCTCTGGTCCAGTGGCGACGACGGTCGGTCGTCGCCCATCGACTCCCCGGCCGGGCCCGGTCCGGGCCGCCGCGGGTGACGTGCTGCGCATGATGTCGCACGCGCCGGCTCCCGAGGAGACCGGCCCCGCGCAGCGGGGCCGACATCCGGCGCGACGACGGCGGGCCCGGGCCGGAACCCGGACCCGCCGTCGGGGTCCACCATCGGTGCGGGCCCGCCGGAGCGGGCCCGCACCCGACGTCACGGGGTGGTGGGGACGTCGACCTCGCCGTCGACGATCTGCTGGCGGTAGGTGTCCAGGTCGCCCTGGATGTCGTCGATGAACCCGCCGCTCTCCGACAGGCCGACGCCCTCGCTCTCGAGGTTGAACACCTCGTTCTCGCCGCCGGCGACGTTGCCCTCGACGAACTCGCCGATGAACTGCTCGACCGCGTTGTCGACCCGCTTGAGCATCGAGGTCATGATCACGGCCTGCAGGGCCGGGTCCTCGACGGTCTGGAACTGGTCGGAGTCGACGCCGATGGCGCGACCCTCGGACTCGGCAGCGGCCTGGAAGACGCCGATGCCCGAGCCGCCGGCAGCGTGGTAGACGATGTCGGCGCCGGCGTCGTACATGCCCTCGGCCACGATCTTGCCGCGGGCCGGGTCGTTGAAGCCCGAGAAGTCACCGGCCGGGGAGATGTACTGCGAGTCGATGCGGATGGCGGGGTTGACCGCCTCGACACCGGCCTCGAAGCCCGCCTGGAACTTCTGGATCAGCGGGGTCTCGACGCCGCCGACGAAGCCGACGTGGTCGGTCTCGGTCTTCAGGGCCGCCGCGACACCGGCGAGGAAGGAGCCCTCCTCCTCGGCGAAGAGCAGGCCGGTGAGGTTGTCCGGGCTGCCCGCGTCCTCGACCGAGCCGTCGACCTGGGCGAAGGTGATGTCCGGGTACTGCTCGGCGACCTCGCCGATCACGTCGCTGTAGGCGAAGCCCACGGCGATGATCGGGTCGTAGCCGTCGTCGGCCAGCTGGGTCAGCAGGTCGGCGCGGTTGGAGTTGTCGTTGTTGGGGCTGAGCTTGGCGACCTCGCCGCCGTGCTCCTTGATCGCCGCCTCGACGCCGGCCACGGCCGAGTCGTTGAACGAACGGTCGCCCTCGCCGCCGGTGTCGAACGCCAGGCCGATCTTGGGGCCGTCGCTGCCGGCGTCGCCGCCGGAGCCACCCTCCTCGTCGCTGGCACAGGCCGCCAGGGCCAGGCTGCCGGCCAGCAGCAGCGCCGCGGCCTTCGTCATCCGCGCTCGGCGCAAGACGATCTCCTCTCTGGGGGGACGCGCGACCACCTCGTGGGGCGCATCCCGGGGGGTCGGGATTGCCGGTGCCAGCGGCCCGCCGGGCGGACCGCGCGAGGCACCGCAGCGACGCTAACCGCGCGCCCCGAGCGGGCTACAACCTCTGACCCGGACTGAGACACGATCGTTGCGAAGGCTCATCCGTTCGGGGCCGCAGAGCTGCCGGCCCGTGTCCCAGGTCACGCCCCCTACGGTGCCCCCATGCGACGAGGCGGCACGACCGCGTTCCTGGGCTGCGTGGTGCTGCTCCTGCTGCCGGGCACCGCCGCGGCCGCGCCGTCGCCCACCGCGACCGCGTCGTCCCGGCCGACCGCGGACCCCGCCGCACCCACGCCGTCGGCACCGCTCACCGGCCTGCCGGCGCGGGGCACCGCCCCCGACGGCAGCACGGTCGGCGGTGGGCACCTCGGCGCCCGCGGGACCGTGGCGGCCGAGGGCACGCCGCCGCTGCCGCCCGAGGTCGTCGCGGGCGCGTGGCTGGTCGCCGACGCGACCTCCGGACAGGTGCTCGCCGCCCGGGACGCCCACGGCCGGCACTACCCGGCCAGCACGCTCAAGCTGCTCACGCTGCTCACGCTGCTGCCCCGGCTGGACCCGGCCCAGGTGGTGGAGGGGACGGTGGAGGACGAGCAGGTCGAGGGCAGCCGGGTCGGGCTCGTCGCCGGCGGGCGCTACCCGGTCTCCCTGCTGTTCGAGGCGCTGGTCCTGCAGTCGGGCAACGACGCGGCGTCCGCGCTGGCCCGCGCCGCCGGTGGGGAGCGGGCGACCGTCGCGGCGATGAACGCGACGGCCGCCTCGCTCGGTGCCCACGACACGGTGGCCGGCTCGCCCTCGGGCCTGGACGTGGCCGGTCAGACCAGCTCGGCCTACGACCTGGCCCTGGTCCTCCGCGCCGTGCTCGAGGACCCGGCGGCCGCGGCGGTGCTGCGGGTCCCGGTCGCGACGATGCCGCCGGTGGAGGGGCGCTCCCCGGGCTACCAGATCCAGAACCAGAACCCGCTGGCCGGCTACCCGGGTGGGCTGGGCGGCAAGACGGGGTTCACCGACGCCGCCCGGCACACCTTCGTGACCGCTGCCGAGCGGGACGGCCGCCGGCTGGTCGTGAGCGTCCTCGCCACGGAGAACGTGCCCCTGCGGGCGGCCGACCAGGCGGCGCTCCTGCTCGACTGGGGGTTCTCCGTCCCGGCCGGGACGAGCGGGGTGGGCCGGCTGGTCCGCCCCGGCGACCTCCTGCCGACCGCCACCCCCGCGCCCACCACGCCGGCGGGCACCACCACGCCCCCGCCGCGGGACCGGACGGCCGCACCGCCCGCGGACCCGGGGAGCCCCTGGGCGCTGCCCGCCGTCGGGGCGGCGGGCGTGCTCAGCGCGACGCTGCTGGGTGCGGGGCTGGCTCGTCGCCGCCGACGGGCCGGTCCTCCGCTGCCGCCGGGACGTCCGCCGCGAGGCCGGTGGCCGTCCAGGCGGCGGTGAAGAAGGCGAACCGCGCCACCAGGTTGATCCAGACCAGGACGCCGACCGCCCCGCCGAACGCCGAGGCGGTGACGCTGTCGGAGATGAGCGACAGGTAGTAGCCGCCGATCAGCTTGAGCACCTCGAAGCCCACCGCCCCGAAGAGGGCGCCCGGCAGCAGCCGGCGCACCGGGGTGGCCACGCCGGGCACCACGCGCAGCAGCCAGAGGAAGACGACGACGTCGCCGGCCATCGCCAGCGTGATGCCCAGCAGCCAGGTGAGCGCGCCGTAGCCCGGCTCGTCGGCGAGGTCGAGGAAGGTGAGCACCCGCGACGTCGCCTGGCTGACCAGCCCGGTGAGCCCCAGGCTGGCGACGCCGACGGCGCCCAGCGCGACCAGGGCGACGACGTCCTGCACGTTGTCCCGGACGAACTCGGGCTCGTCGACGCGGCCCTTCCAGATCCGCTCCATGCCGACGCGGAGCTTGTCCATGGTCCGCAGCCCGGCGTAGAGGAACCCGGCGAGGCCGACCAGGCCGGCGAACCCGGCCGAGTCGATCGCCCCGGACAGCTGCTCGACCAGCCGGCGGCCCAGCCCGCCGGGGAAGGTCTCGCGGATCGCGGCGAACAGCTCCCGCTGGAGCAGCTCGTCGCCGGCGATCACCAGCCCGATGACGGCGGCGACCAGCAGGAGGACCGGGAACAGGGCCAGGAACGCGAAGTAGGTGACCCCGGCCGCCATGAGGTCGCCCTGGGTGCGCTGGTAGCGGCCGCCGGCCCGTGCCAGGTGGTCGAACCAGGGGAAGCGCGCGCGGCCGGCGTCGACGACGGACTCCACGCGGGACCAGATGCGGGCCGGCCAGGCCGGGCGGGCCGGCGCGTTCCCGGAGCTGGCGGAGCTCACCGCCCGATTCTGCGGGCTGCCCGGCTCCCGCGCTGGTCAGGTACCGGGACGGGGCGGGTCAGGCGTGCTCGGGGCCGGTGAGCCGGTACTCGCGGGCGACCGCCCAGGCGCCGGTCGGGGTCTGCTCGAACTCGGTGAAGTGCTCCACGACGAACTCGGCGGACAGCTCCTGGAGACCGCTGTAGGCGAGCTCCAGCATGTCGGCGGGGACGTCGTGGGCCACGGTCACGTGCGGGTGGTACGGGAACGACAGGTCGCGGCCCAGCGGCCCCTGGCGCACGTCGTTGGCGAGGAGCTCGCAGTTGCCGATGCCGCGGGCGACGGTCACGAAGACGACGTCGGAGACCGGCTTGAAGGTGCCCGTGCCCGCCAGGTGCATCGGGAACGGGGGGTGGCTGGCCGCGACCGCGGCGAGGTGCTCGGCGACGGCGTCCCGGTCGGCGACCGGTACCTCGGTCGGCGGCAGCAGGGTCACGTGCGGGGGCACCAGCGTGGCCTGGGGGTCGCCCACCTTGGTGCGCCAGTCGACCAGCAGGCTCGCCCACGGCTCGGGGACCGGCACGATCACGCCGAGCACCGCCGTCTCGGGCGGGCCGGCCAGCCGGCCGACGAACGTGTCGTCGTTCATGCCGCGGACCCTGCCGGAGGCAGGAAGCCCACCCGCTCGTAGACGTCGGCCACGGTGCGCGCGGCGACCTCCCGGGCACGGGCGGCACCGGAGGCGAGGATCCGCTCCAGCTCCGCGCGGTCGTCCAGGAGCTCGTGGGTGCGCTGCTGGACCGGCGTCACGAACTCGACGACGACCTCGGCGAGCTCCTTCTTGAGGTCGCCGTAGCCGCGCCCGGCGAAGCTCTCCTCGAGGGCGGCGACCGGCGTGCCCGAGAGCGCGCTGTGGATGGTCAGCAGGTTGGTGATGCCGGGCTTGTTCTCCCGGTCGGCGACGATCTCCCGGCCCGTGTCGGTGACGGCCGACCGGATCTTCTTCGCCGTCACCTTCGGGTCGTCGAGCAGCTGGATGCAGCCGGCCGGGGGCAGGCTCTTGCTCATCTTCTTCTCCGGCGACTGCAGGTCCATGACCCGCGCAGCGCCCTCAGGGATGAACCCCTCGGGGATGCGGAACGTGTCGCCGTAGCGGCCGTTGAAGCGCAGCGCGAGGTCGCGGGTCAGCTCCAGGTGCTGGCGCTGGTCGTCGCCCACCGGGACGCGCTCGGCCTGGTAGATCAGGATGTCGGCGGCCATCAGGACCGGGTAGGTGAACAGGCCGACCGTCGTCCCGGCCGTGCCCTCGCGCTGGCTCTTGTCCTTGAACTGCGTCATCCGGCTGGCCTCGCCGAACCCGGTGAGGCACTCGAGGACCCAGGACAGCTGCAGGTGCTCGGGCACGTGGCTCTGGACGAACAGGGCGCTGCGCGAGGGGTCGACGCCCAGCGCGATCAGCTGCGCGGCCGAGACCAGGGTGTTGCGGCGGAGCTCGGCCGGGTCCTGCGCGACCGTGATGGCGTGCAGGTCGACGACGCAGTAGAACGCGTCGTGCCCGTCCTGCAGGGCGACCCACTGGCGCAGCGCGCCGAGGTGGTTGCCGAGGTGGAACGAGCCCGCCGTCGGCTGGATGCCGGAGAGGACACGGGGAAGAGCCACGTCGGCCATCAAACCAGCCGAGGCCCCCGCACGTTCCGGGCTCCCCCGTCCCGCCGGCACCCGGCGGCCGCTCCCGGGTGCACCGGCGCTGGTCAGGAGGCCAGCGCGTCGTCCAGCGCGGCGAGGAAGACGTCGTCCTCCTCGGGGGTGCCGACGGTGACCCGGATCCCCTCGCCGGCGAACGGCCGGGTGATCACCGCGCGGGCCTCGAGGGCCGCCGCGAGCCCCGCCGTCCGCTCCCCCACCGGCAGCCAGACGAAGTTCGCCTGGCTGTCCGCGACCTCCAGCCCGCGCTCGCGCAGGGCGGCCGTCAGCCGCTCGCGCTCGGTGGTGACCGCGGCGCAGCGGCGGCGCACCTCGTCCTCGCTGGCCAGCGCGGCCACCGCCGCGGCCTGGGCCACCATGCCGACGCTGAACGGCAGGTGCGTCTTGCGCACCGCCTCGGCCACGGCCGGGTCCTCGGCGAGCAGGTAGCCGACGCGCAGGCCGGCCAGCCCCCACGCCTTGGAGAACGTGCGGAGGACGGCGACGTTGGGCCGCCCGCGCATGAGCTCCACGCCGTCCGGGACCCCGGGGTCGGTCACGAACTCGCGGTAGGCCTCGTCGAGCACGACCAGGGTGTCGGTGGGGACGGCGTCGAGGAACCGCTCCAGCTCCGCCCGCCGCACCGCCGTCCCGGTGGGGTTGTTCGGGTTGCAGACGAACACCAGCCGGGTGGTGCCGTCGACCGCCGCGGCGAGCGCGTCGAGGTCGTGGGTGTCGGCGGAGCCGCCGTCCCGGCCCGGCCGCAGCGGCACCTGGACCGCACGCGCACCGGCGACGCGGGCCAGCAGCGGGTACATCTCGAACGAGCGCCAGGCGAACGCGATGCTGGTGCCGGGGTCGTTGTAGGCCTGGGCGAGCTCCTGGCAGATCGCCACCGCCCCGCAGCCGGTCGCGACCTGCCCCGGGTCGACGCCGTAGCGGTCGGCGAGGGCGCGGGTCAGGACGACGGCGCCGTTGTCGGGGTACCGGTTGGTCTCGGCGACCGCCGCGGTGACCGCCTCGACGACGGCGGGCAGCGGCGGGAAGGCGACCTCGTTGCTGGCCAGCTTGACGGCCCGCTCGACACCGATCTCCCGGGCGAGGTCGGCCGGGTTGCGGCCCGGCTTGTAGGCCGGGAGCGACTGCACCGCCGGACGGGCACTGACCACGGGATCCTCCACCTGTGCGAGCGGCCTCATAGGGTGGGGCCATGCGCGTACTCGTCGCCGGCGGAGCCGGCTACATCGGCAGCGTAGTGACGGCTGCCCTGCTGGCCGACGGCCACGAGGTGACCGTCCTCGACGACCTCTCGACCGGGCACGCCGACGCGGTCCCCGAGGGCGCCACGCTGGCCGAGGTGTCCCTGCACGACTCCGCGCCGGTGCTGGCCGAGTTCCGCCCCGAGGCGGTGCTGCACTTCGCGGCCAAGTCGCTGGTCGGCGTCTCCCAGCAGCAGCCCGAGGACTACTGGCACACCAACGTGGGCGGCTCCTTCGCGCTGCTGGAGGCGATGCGGGCGGCCGACTGCCGGCGGATCGTCTTCTCCTCCACGGCGGCCACCTACGGCGAGCCCGACCAGGTGCCGATCCGCGAGGACGCGCCGACCCGGCCGACGAACACCTACGGCGCCTCGAAGCTGGCCGTCGACCACATGCTCACCTCGTACGCCGTCGCGCACGGCTTCGCCGCGGTGAGCCTGCGGTACTTCAACGTCGCGGGCGCCGCCTACGGGCTCGGCGAGCGGCACGCCACCGAGACCCACCTCATCCCGATCGCGCTCCAGGTGGCGGCGGGCCAGCGGGAGTCGCTCACGGTGTACGGGCAGGACTACCCCACGCCGGACGGCACCTGCATCCGCGACTACGTGCACGTCGAGGACCTCTCCGACGCCCACCTGCTCGCGCTGCCGGCGCCCGCTGCGGGCGAGCACCGGATCTACAACCTGGGCAACGGCACCGGCTTCTCGGTGCAGGAGGTCGTGGAGGCGGCCCGCGAGGTCACCGGCCACGCCATCCCGGTCACCGTCGGCGAGCGGCGGGCGGGCGACCCGGCGCAGCTGGTGGCCTCCAGCGACCGGATCCGCGCCGACCTCGGCTGGGCGCCGAAGCACACCGACCTGGTCGGCATCGTCCGCGACGCGTGGGAGGTCGCGCAGGCCCGCCGCTCCTGACCGGCCCGCGCGCGCTCAGCCCGCCGCGGGCACGTCCTCGGCGCCCTCGGGGACGTCGGTGGCCGGCGGAGGGCTGACGCGCAGCCGGGCGATGCGCCGGCCGTCGAGCTCGAGCACCTCGATCCGGCGCCCCTCGACCTCGACGGCGTCGCCGACCTCGGGGAGCCGGCCGAGCTCGGCGAGGACGTAGCCGGCCGCCGTCTCGTACGGGCCCTCCGGCAGCTCCAGGCCGGTGGCCTCGGTGAAGTCGTCGAGGTTGAGCAGGCCGTCGACCTCGCGCGGGGCGTCCGGGGACTGCTTCGCGTCGGGCTCGACCTCCTCGTCGTACTCGTCGTAGATCTCCCCGATGACCTCCTCGATGAGGTCCTCGAGGGTGACGATGCCGTCGGTGCCGCCGTACTCGTCGACGACGATGGCCAGGTGCTGGTTCTCCCGGCGCATCTCGCTCAGCACGGTGAGGACGGCGGCGGTGCCGGGCAGCCGCTTGACCTCGCGGGCGAGGTCGCCCACGGTCGCCGCGCGCCCGGCGGGGTGGGTCGGCAGGAACAGGTCGCGGACGTGGACGAAGCCGACGACGTCGTCCTGGTCCCGCCCGGCGACCGGGAACCGCGACCAGTTGGACTCCGCCACGAGCTTGGCCGCGCGGCTGGCGGTCATCGACGCGTCGAGGAACTGCACCTCGGTGCGCGGCGTCATGACCTCGCGGACCTCGCGCTCGCCGGCGCGGAAGACCTCGTCGATGAGGCGGCGCTCGTCGCTGCTCAGCGACTCGTGCGCGGCCACCAGGTCGCGCAGCTCCTCCTGGCTGATCGCCTCGCCGCTGGCCTTGGGGTCACCGCCGAGGAGCCGGACCAGGCCGTTCGTCGACTTCGACAGCAGCCAGATGACCGGCCGGGACAGCTTCGCGATCGTGTTCAGCGGCGCGGCGACCAGCAGCGAGAAGCCCTCGGCCCGCTGCAGCGCCAGCCGCTTGGGCGTCAGCTCGCCGACCACCAGCGACAGGTAGCTGATCACGATGGTGACCAGGACCAGCGCCAGCGTGCCCGCGAGGCCCTGGCTCACGCCCTGGGCCTCCAGCCAGGTGGCCAGCGGGCGGGAGAGGGTGCTGGCGCCGAACGCCGCGGAGAAGAACCCGGCCAGCGTGACGCCGACCTGGACCGCCGCGAGGAACTGGTTGGGGTCCTGGAGCAGCTTCTGGACGGCCTTGCCGCGTCGTCCCTGGTCGGCCATGGCCCGCACCTGGCCCTCGCGCAGCGAGACCAGGGCGATCTCCGCGCCGGCGAACGCTCCGCCGACCAGGACGAAGACCACGACCATGACGATGTTGAGCCATACGTCGCTCACCGGCGGCGTGCTCCTCGGGGGTTCTCGGGTGCTGGGACCTCACCATGGTGCCTGCTCGCGGCGGGCCGGCGCGGGGGCGGGCGGCCCCCGCACCCGCGGACGCTAGATGTGACCCAGCTCATAACAACGGACCGTGTCGTTGCGCTTACCGTTGGTCCCGGCTCGATAACGAAAAGTGATCCGGGGAGCACCTCCTTGCACCAGCCCTCCGCCGGCCGACGCTTCGGCACCGGCCTGGCCCTCGCGCTCGCGGCGGCCGGGTTCTGGCTGACCGCGCCGACCAGCACGCCGGCCGAGGAGGCCTCCGGGACCGCACCCGAGTCGTCGACCTCGGTGTTCGCCCTTACCCCCGAGCCGCTCGTCGCCGGCGCCCCGACCGCGGCCCCCGTGCCGGAGGCCCCAGCGGCGGTCCCGCCCCCACCGGCGGAGGCCCCCGCCCCCGTCGAGGAGCCGGCCCCGGAACCCACGGCTCCCACGACCGCCGCCGCCCCGGTGGCCCAGGCCCCCCGGGTGGCCGCGGCTGCCCCCGCTCCGGCGCCGTCGGGCAGCTCCCGGGAGGCCGCGGTGATCGCGCTGGTCAACCAGCAGCGTGCCGCTGCCGGCTGCGGCCCGCTGGTGGCCGACGCGGGGCTGGCGGCCGTCGCCGCCGCGCACAGCGCGGACATGCGGGACCGCGGCTACTTCGACCACGTGGACCCCTCCGGCCAGGACCCCTTCGACCGGGCCCGCTCGGCCGGCCAGGCCGCCCGTGCGGAGAACATCGCCATGGGGCAGCGGGACGCCGCGGCGGTCATGGACGCGTGGATGAACAGCGCCGGGCACCGGGCGAACATCCTCGACTGCGACCTGTCGAGGCTCGGGGTGGGCGTCGCCGACGGCGGCAACGGCCCCTGGTGGACGCAGCTCTTCGGCTGACGCACCGCCCGGGCGCGGCACGGCGGTCAGCGGCGCTCGCCGCCGGCGCCGGACGCACGACGGCCCCCTCGCCCGGAGGCGAGGGGGCCGTCGTGTCAGCCCTGGGTCAGGCCATGGCCTTCTGCAGGTTGGTGTCGATGGCCGCCAGGAAGTCCTGGGTGTTCAGCCACGGCTGGTCCTTGGAGATCAGCAGCGCGAGGTCCTTGGTCATCTGGCCGCTCTCGACGGTCTCGATGCAGACCCGCTCGAGGGTCTCGGCGAACCGGGTGACCTCGGGGGTGTTGTCGAGCTTGCCGCGGTGGGCCAGGCCCCGGGTCCAGGCGAAGATCGACGCGATCGGGTTGGTCGAGGTCTCCTTGCCCTGCTGGTGCTGCCGGTAGTGGCGGGTCACCGTGCCGTGGGCGGCCTCGGCCTCGACCGTGCGGCCGTCCGGGGTCGCGAGCACCGAGGTCATGAGGCCGAGCGAGCCGAAGCCCTGCGCGACGGTGTCGGACTGCACGTCACCGTCGTAGTTCTTGCAGGCCCAGACGTAGCCGCCCTCCCACTTGAGCGAGGCGGCGACCATGTCGTCGATGAGCCGGTGCTCGTAGGTGATGCCGGCCTCGGAGAACTTGTCGGCGAACTCCGCCTGGAAGGTCTCCTCGAAGATGTCCTTGAACCGGCCGTCGTAGGCCTTGAGGATCGTGTTCTTCGTGGACAGGTAGACCGGGTACTTGCGCGCCAGGCCGTAGTTCAGCGAGGCCCGCGCGAAGTCGCGGATCGAGTCGTCGAGGTTGTACATCGACAGCGAGACGCCGGCGCCGGGGGCCTGGAAGACCTCGTGCTCGATGGGCTGCGAGCCGTCGTCCGGGGTGAAGGTGACGGTGAGCTTGCCCGCCGACGGGAACTTGAAGTCGGTGGCGCGGTACTGGTCGCCGTAGGCGTGGCGGCCGACGATGATCGGCTTGGTCCAGCCCGGCACCAGGCGCGGCACGTTCTGCATGATGATCGGCTCGCGGAAGATCACGCCGCCGAGGATGTTGCGGATCGTCCCGTTCGGGGACCGCCACATCTTCTTCAGGCCGAACTCCTCGACCCGCGCCTCGTCGGGCGTGATGGTCGCGCACTTGACGCCGACGCCGTGCTTCTTGATGGCGGTGGCGGAGTCGATCGTCACCTGGTCGTCGGTGGCGTCGCGGTGCTCGATGCCGAGGTCGTAGTACTCGAGGTTGACGTCGAGGTACGGGAGGATCAGCTGGTCTTTGATGAACTGCCAGATGATCCGGGTCATCTCGTCGCCGTCGAGCTCGACGACGGTGCCCTCGACCTTGATCTTGCTCACGCGTTCTCCTTGTTGCTGTCGTGGCCCCGTTGCAGGGTCCCGCCGCGAGCGTGCGAGCGGAGGGGGGCAGCGGGGTCCTTCTTCAGAGGTCGGCTACGTCGGCCTGCTTCGCGCGCACCGCTTCGGCCGCCTCGCGCAGGCCCGCCAGCTCGTCGTCGGACAGGTTGCTCTCGACGACGCGCGTCACGCCGCCCCGGCCGATCTCGGCCTCCACCCCCAGGTACACCCCGGAGATGCCGTACTCGCCGTCCACCCAGGTGCACACCGGCATCACGGCGCCGGAGTCCTCCATGACCGCACGCGCCATGCGGGCGGCCGCGGCGGACGGAGCGTAGTAGGCCGACCCGGTCTTGAGCAGCGCGACCACCTCGGCGCCACCGTTGCGGGTGCGCTGCACGAGGTGCTCGATGCGGTCGGCGGGCAGCACGTCGGCCAGCGGCTTGCCGTCGACGGTGCAGCGGGAGGGCACCGGCACCATCGTGTCGCCGTGCGAGCCCAGGGTCAGCGTCCGCACCGAGGCGACGGGCACACCGCACTCCTCGGCCACGAAGTTGGAGAAGCGCGCCGTGTCCAGCATGCCGGCCTGCCCCATCACCTTGTGGTGCGGGAAGCCGGTGGCGATCTGGGCCAGGGCGGTCATCTCGTCCAGCGGGTTGGAGACGACGATGACGACGGCGTCGGGCGAGGTCTTCGCGATGTTCTCCGAGACCTGCCGGACGATCCCGGCGTTGGTCTCGATGAGGTCCATGCGGCTCATGCCCGGCTTGCGGGGCAGCCCGGCGGTCACGACGACGACGTCGGACCCCTCGGTGCCCTCGTAGGAGCCGCCGCCGACCCCGACGACCTTCGTCTCGAACCCCTCGATGGGGCGGGACTGGTTCATGTCGAGGGCGAGGCCCTCGGGCTTGCCCTCGACGATGTCGGTGAGGACCACGGTGTCGAAGATGTCGTACTCCGCGAGGCGGAGTGCGGTGGTGGAGCCGTAGAAGCCGGCACCGACCACGGTGACCTTGCCGTTCCTGGGCTGCGCTGCCATGGCCGCCAACCTAGCCCTCACCGGCTCCCAGCGCTGCCGCGGGTCACGCGCCGGGGATGGCCAGCGCGACCGCCGTCAGCACCAGCCCGGCCCCGGAGAGCAGGACGACGTCGACCGCACGGCTGCGCACGGCGAGGAACCCGACCCGCCGGACCGGCAGCAGCAGCCGCAGCAGCGCGGCGCCGACCAGCGACAGCCCCACCACGACCAGCCCCAGCCGCCAGTGCTCGACGGTCACCAGCAGCAGCCCGGTCCCGACCGCGACCAGCACCGCCAGCAGCGGCAGCTGGCGGACCAGGCCGGCCAGGAACGGCCGGCGGACGTAGAGGGGCGGGCGGGTCACGCCGAGGCTGCCTGCTCGGCGGCCAGGACGACGTTCTGCAGCAGCATCGCCCGGGTCATGGGCCCCACTCCCCCGGGGTTCGGCGCCACGTGCCCGGCCACCTGCACGACGTCGGCCGCGACGTCACCGGCGATCTTCCCGTCGACCCGGCTGACGCCGACGTCGAGCACGGCGGCACCGGGCTTGACCATCTCCGCGGTGATCAGCCCGGGCAC
Organism: Blastococcus sp. TF02A-35; assembly: GCF_004571075.1. Classification (GTDB taxonomy): domain Bacteria; phylum Actinomycetota; class Actinomycetes; order Mycobacteriales; family Geodermatophilaceae; genus Blastococcus. The sequence continues at coordinate 56,678 of NZ_SPQP01000002.1, read as the reverse complement.
GCCGGCCGCGGCGACGACGACGTCGGCGGTGCGCACGTGCGCGGCCAGGTCGCGGGTGCCGGTGTGGCAGAGGGTCACCGTGGCGTTCTCGCTGCGCCGGGTGAGCAGCAGCCCCAGCGGCCGGCCGACGGTGATGCCGCGGCCGACGACCACGACCTCGGCACCGGCGACCGGCACCTCGTAGCGGCGGAGCAGCTCGACGATGCCGACGGGAGTGCACGGCAGCGGCCCGGGCACGCCGAGCACCAGGCGGCCGAGGTTGACCGGGTGCAGCCCGTCGGCGTCCTTGGCCGGGTCCATGGCCTCCAGGACGGCGGACTCGTCGATGTGCCGGGGCAGCGGCAGCTGGACGATGTAGCCGGTGCAGGCCGGGTCGGCGTTGAGCTCGGCGACGACGTCCAGCACGTCCTGCTGGGTGGCGTCGGCCGGCAGCTCCCGCTGGATGCTGGCGATGCCGACCTGGGCGCAGTCGGAGTGCTTGGCGTTGACGTACCAGCGGCTGCCCGGGTCGTCGCCGACGAGCAGCGTGCCGAGACCGGGGCGGTGGCCCGCCGCGGTCAGCGCGGCCACCCGCTCGGTCAGCTCGGTGCGGATCGCCGCTGCGGTGGCCTTGCCGTCCAGAGTCGTCGCGGGCACGCCGACAGTGTGCCGGAGCCTCCCCGCCGGCGGCGCCGCGGTCCTAGGCTCGCGGGAGGAGGTGCCCCGCGATGACCGAGCGCCAGCAGGACCCCGCCACGACCGAGATCTCCGCCGTCCAGGGGCCGGGTGGTGCCACGGCGCCGCCCTGGTCCACCGAGCGGGCCGTGTTCCGCCGCTCGGACCCGGTGGCCGGGCTCCTGCTGCTGCTCGCCGGGGCGGCCGCGGGGGTCAGCCTGCTGCTCCCCTGGCTGGCCGACGACGACGCCACCGGCCTCGACCTCGTGCGCCGCGGCTTCGGCGGCCTGGGCGACGTCGTCGACACCGGGCTCTGGCAGCCGCTGGTGATCGTGCTCGGCGGCGCGCTGCTGCTCGTGGCCGGCGTGCTGGTGTTCCTGCCGGCCCGCACGCACCGGCCGTGGGGCGTGCTCGCGCTCGTGGTGAGCGGCCTGGTCGTCTGGGCGGTGCTCGTGCCGCTGGTCGCCGCCGGCTTCGACCTCGGGTTCTTCGACGCCGGCTTCTGGTGCGCGATCGCCGTCGCCGTCCTCGGCCTGCTCGGTGCCGCCAAGGCGCTGCTCAGCCCGCCCCGGACCGGCTGAGCCTCAGTCGCCGACGTGGGCGCCGTGGGAGCTGGTGAACTGCACGGCCTGGGCCAGGTCCAGCCGCACGCCGGTGAGCTCGAAGGCCCGCCAGTTGACCCCGTCGGTGGAGGCACCGCGCAGGTCGGCCCCGCGCAGCTTCGTGCCCTGCAGGCGGCTGCGGTCCAGCGCGGCGCGGGTCAGGTCGCACTCGCGCAGGTCGGCGTCGGTCAGGTCGGCCTCCCGGAACCGCTGCCCGGACAGGTCCAGCCCCGAGAGGTCCGCACCCCGGAGCGAGGTGAAGCTCCAGTCGCACTCGGTCGCCGTCATGGGCCGCAGGTGCGCACCCGGGAACTGCGAGCCGGTCAGCTTGCAGCCGTCCCAGGTGACGTCGATCAGCCGGGCGCGGTCGAACCGGCAGGACAGGAACGCCGAGCCGTGGTGCCGCGCGCCGGCCATCCGCACCCCGGTGAGGACGCAGTCCTCGAAGACGCAGCGCCGGGTGACCAGCTCCTCCAGCCCGGCGTCGTCGAACCGGCAGCGGACGAACGTGACGCCGTCGAGCTCGGCGCCCCACCAGTCGACGCGGGCGAAGTCCTCTCCCTCGATCTCCGCGCCGGCCTCCGGCGGGCCGACGTGGGGCCGGGTCCCCCGCATCAGTGCGCGAAGTGGCGGGTGCCGGTCAGGTAGAGCGGCACGCCCGCGGCGGCCGCCGCGGCGACGACCTCCTCGTCCCGGACCGAGCCGCCGGGCTGGACGACGGCGCGCACCCCGGCGTCCAGCAGCACCTGCAGGCCGTCGGCGAACGGGAAGAAGGCGTCCGACGCCGCGACGGACCCGGCGGCGCGCTCCCCGGCACGGGCGACGGCGAGCCGCGCCGAGTCGACGCGGTTCACCTGGCCCATGCCGACGCCGACGGTGGCCCGGTCGTGGGCCAGCAGGATGGCGTTGCTCTTGACCGCGCGCACCGCCCGCCAGGCGAAGACCAGGTCGTCCAGCCCCGCGGCGTCCAGCGGCTCACCGGTCGCCAGCGTCCAGGTCGTGGGGTCGTCGCCCGCGGCGTCGATCCGGTCCACCGTCTGCATGAGCAGCCCGCCGCCGACCGGGCGGATCTCGGCACCGCCCGCGGGGGGGTGCGGCAGCCGCAGGAGCCGCACGTTCTTCTTCGCCGTCAGCACGCGCAGGGCGTCGTCGGTGAACGCGGGGGCCACGACCACCTCGGTGAACACCTCGGCGACCTGCTCGGCCATCGTCAGGTCGACCTCGCGGTTGGCCGCGATGACGCCGCCGAACGCCGACAGCGGGTCGCAGGCGTGCGCCTTGCGGTGCGCGGCGGCGATGTCGGCACCGACCGCGATCCCGCACGGGTTGGCGTGCTTGATGATCGCGACGGTCGGCTCGTCGTGGTCGTGCGCGGCCCGCCAGGCGGCGTCGGTGTCGACGTAGTTGTTGTAGGACATCGCCTTGCCGTGCAGCTGCTCGGCGTGCGCCAGACCGGGCAGCGCGCCACCGCGGTAGAGGGCGGCCTGCTGGTGCGGGTTCTCGCCGTAGCGGAGGACGTCGGCGCGCTCCCAGGTGGCGCCCACCCAGGTCGGGAACACGGTGTCCTCCTCGGGGGCGAGCACGCTGCTCATCCAGGAGGCGACGGCGATGTCGTAGCTCGCCGTGTGCCGGAACGCCGCGGCCGCCAGTTTCTGCCGGCCGGCGAGGGTGAAGCCGCCGGCGGAGACCGCGGCGAGGACGTCGTCGTAGCGGGCCGGGTCGACGACGACGGCGACCGACGGGTGGTTCTTCGCCGCCGCACGCACCATCGCGGGGCCGCCGATGTCGATCTGCTCGACGCACTCGTCCGGCGAGGCGCCCGAGGCGACGGTCTCGGTGAACGGGTAGAGGTTGACGACCACGAGGTCGAACGCGGCGATGCCGAGCTCCTCCAGCTGCGCCACGTGCTCCGGCTTGCGCCGGTCGGCCAGGATCCCGGCGTGCACCGCGGGGTGCAGGGTCTTCACCCGGCCGTCGAGGCACTCGGGGAAGCCGGTGACCTGCTCCACCGGGGTCACCGGGACGCCGGCCTCGGCGATGCGGCGGGCGGTCGCCCCCGTGCTCACCAGCTCGACGCCGGCCGCGGCCAGCCCACGGGCCAGGTCCTCGATCCCGGTCTTGTCGTACACGCCCAGCAGGGCACGACGGATGGGGCTGCGCTCGCTCATCAGGGGCTCTTCCTCGTCCGGGTGACGAACTCCGCCACCGTCTCCACCAGGAGCTCGCGCTCCACGTCCTTGATCCGCTCGTGCAGGCGCGGCTCGTCGTCGCCGGGCAGGACCGGCACCTCGCGCTGGGCCAGCACCGGCCCGGTGTCCACCCCGGCGTCGACCAGGTGCACCGTCGAGCCGGTCACCGTGGCACCGGCGGCCAGCGCGTCGCGCACCGCGTGGGCGCCGGGGAACAGCGGCAGCAGCGCGGGGTGGGTGTTGAGCAGCCGGCCCTCGTACCGGGCCAGCACCGCCGGCCCGACGATCTTCATGAAGCCGGCCGACACGACCAGGTCCGGCTCGGCGGAGGCGATCCGCTCGGCCAGCGCGCGGTCCCACGCGGCCCGGTCGGGGTGCTCGCCCAGCGCGCAGACGAAGGTCGGGATGCCGCGCCGGCGCGGCTCCTCGAGCCCGGCAGCCTCGCGGTCGGCCCCGACGGCGACGACGGTGGCCGGGTAGGCGGGGTCGTCGGTGGCGGCCAGCAGGGCGGCGCACAGCGACCCGGTCCCGGAGAGCAGGACGACGACGCGCGCCCGCTGGGCAGGCTCGTCGACGGGCACGGCAGCGACACTAGCCGGGGCGCCGGAGCTGCCGGGAACCGTCCCCGCTCAGCCGAGCGCCCGCCAGCGGGTCACGGCGGCGGCCACCGCGGCGGCGATCCCGCTCTGCGCGGCAACGGCGATGCCGGTGGCCACGGCGGGGGCGCCCACGACCGCCAGGGCGCCGTCGCCGAGCCGGCCACCTCCCACCCAGCACAGCAGACCGACGACGACGCCGAGCAGGCAGCCGGTGAGCACGCCGGCCAGGCCCGCGCTCACCGAGCCGCCGTCGGTGTCGCGGAGCCGGCGGCCGACCGTCGTCCCGGCGACCAGCCCGGCGAGGACCGGGACGACCTGGGAGACGAAGGCCACCAGCGGCACCGCCTGGGTGTCGGGGAGCGCCGCCAGCAGGGGCAGCGCGGGGACCGGGCCCAGCGTCACCCCCTGCACCGACACCAGCGTGCCGGCGCCGACGTGGAAGCCGGGCCCGGCGGCGAGACCGAGGGCGGCGAGCGAGGCGTTCGGCAGCAGGAGGGCGCCGAGGCCGGTGAGGCCCACCGCGCCGGCCGCGGCCCCGCCCAGGGACCCGGAGACGGCCGCGTACCCCGACGTGTCGCTGGCGAGGGCGATGGCGACCACGCACGAGGAGAGCGCGAGGGCGGTGAACAGCCCCGCGAGGACGCCCCTCAGCGCGGGCCGGAGCATGCCGGGGAGCCGGTCGGCACCGGCGTCGAGCAGCTCCGACTCCCGTCCGGCACCCCAGCCGACGGCGAGCAGCGCCAGGACGAGGGGCCCGAGCACGGTGCGCAGCCAGCCGACGCCCACGCCGTCGCCACCGGCCAGCAGGGCGACCAGCTGGGTCAGCCCGACGTGCAGGGCCACCACGCCGGCCGCGGCCCGGACCACCCGCGGCACTCCGGTGTCCTCGCCGAGCGCGCGCACGGCCACCCGCCCGGCCCAGGACAGCCCCCGTGCCAGCAGGAGGGTGAGCAGCAGCGGGGCCAGGACCAGCGGGCCCGAGCCGAGCGTGAGCTCGCCGCCCTGGGCCAGCAGCCACAGCCGGGCCGCGAGGACGGCGGAGGCGCCGGTGGACATGCCCCCGGCGGGGTCGAGGGTCTGGACGACGACGAGCGCGAGCCCGAGCCCGAGCAGCCCGACGACCGTGACGGCCGCCGCGGCGACGACGGCAAGCAGGGCCGACGGGGCCGGTCGCGCGGCCTCGCCGTCGTCCCGCCGGAAGGGCAGGCGTGCGAGCAGTGCGACCACGCCCCCACTCTCCCAAGCCGCTCCCGCCGATGCCGGGTGCACGCGCCGGGCTGCGGGTCGGGATCCGGAGAGGATCAGGTGTCCGTGCTGGGCTGCTCACCCTGCGCAGCCGGCGGCGGGTCGGCCGGGCGCGCGGGTGCGCCGTCGGTCCGGTGCGGGGCACCCGGTGCCGGCGCGGCCGGGGGCGACTGCCACGGCGCGCCACCGGGGCCACCCGGAGGCTGCTGCGGGTACCCGTAGGGCTGGGCCGGGCCGCCCGGCCAGTAGGGGCCGGCGGCCGGGGCGCTGGGCCGCGCAGGCCTGTCCCGCAGGTCGCGGCGCAGCGCCAGCGCGGCCAGCACCGTGACGGCGACCGCCGTCAGGAAGCCGAGCAGGGCCCACGGCGAGAAGGCGTACCGCAGCGTGTCCATCCAGGCGAACAGCGTGAGCACGAGCCCGAGCGACGCGAGGACGACGGTCACCCCCGCCCGCGGGAAGGTGACCTGCGCCTTGACGAAGCCGGGCAGCACGGCCCAGGTGGCGGCCAGCAGGAGGAGCACGAAGGCCGAGACCACCATGCTGTCCTCGAACCCGCTGAACGAGACCCCGAAGGTGTCGTCCCCGAAGCGCCACCACGGCAGGAAGCCCAGGCCCAGGAAGAGCAGCACGCCGCCGGCGAGGGCCCAGTCGAGCACCCGCACCCGCGTGAGGTCGACGGAGAACTCCGCTCCCGCGCCGGGCGGACGGCGGTAGGGGTTGGGGCCGCCGTAGGGCGGCTGCTGGTACGGGCCGTAGGGCTGGCCGTACCCGGGCTGTCCGTAGTGCTGCTGGCCGTAGTGCTGCTGGCCGTAGTGCTGCTGCCCTTGCGGCGGCCCACCGTAGGGAGGCTGGCCGTACGGAGGCTGCCCGTACGGAGGCTGCCCGTGCGGAGGCTGCCCGTGCGGAGGCTGCCCGTACGGGGGCTGCCCGTACGAGGGCTGCCCGTAAGGGGGCTGCCCGTACTGGGGCTGCCCGTACGGGGGCTGCCCGTAGGGCTGCTGGCCCTGGGCAGGCTGCTGGGCGTACGGCTGCTGGGCGTACGGCTGCTGGCCCGGCTGAGGGGGCCGGCCGCCGGCGGCAGAGGACCCGTGCGCCTCCGGCGGAGGGCCCCCGGCAGGCGGCTGCCCGCCCTCGGGCGGCTGCGGGGGCTGGCTGGCGGTCACAGGCTCTCCTCCGGGTCTGACGGGTCCCCGTGATCGTGCGGGGGGACGACACGGGCCCGCAACGGCTGCAGGCGGCGCGTCGCGCCGCACCGGGGTGGGACGACGCTGCCCGGCACCCCGTAGTGGGGTGCCGGGCAGCGAGGTGGCGTACCGGGACGTCCTCCGAGGAGGATCAGGCGCCGACGATCTCCCGCATCAGCTTCGCGGTCTCCGAGGGGGTCTTGCCCACGCGGACACCGGCGGCCTCGAGGGCCTCCTGCTTGGCCTGGGCGGTGCCGGCGGAGCCGGACACGATGGCGCCGGCGTGGCCCATCGTCTTGCCCTCGGGGGCGGTGAAGCCCGCGACGTAGCCGACGACCGGCTTGGTCACGTTGGCCTTGATGAAGTCGGCGGCCCGCTCCTCGGCGTCGCCACCGATCTCACCGATCATCACGATGGCCTCGGTCTCCGGGTCGTCCTGGAACGCCTGGAGCGCGTCGATGTGCGTGGTGCCGATGACCGGGTCACCGCCGATGCCGATCGCGGTGGAGAAACCGATGTCCCGCAGCTCGTACATCATCTGGTAGGTCAGCGTGCCCGACTTCGACACCAGGCCGATCTTGCCCTGCTTGGTGATGTTGGCCGGGATGATGCCCGCGTTCGAGCGCCCGGGGCTGATGAGGCCGGGGCAGTTGGGGCCGATGATGCGGGTCGAGCCACCCTGGGCGTGCGCCCAGAAGTAGGTCGAGTCGTGCACCGGGATGCCCTCGGTGATGACGACGGCCAGGCCGATGCCGGCGTCGACGGCCTCGATGACGGCGGCCTTGGCGAACGGCGGCGGCACGAAGATGACGCTGACGTCGGCGCCGGTCTCCTTCATGGCGTCGGCGACGCCGCCGAAGACCGGGACGCTGGTGCCGTCGAAGTCGACGCTGGTGCCGGCCTTGCGCGGGTTCACGCCACCGACGATCGCGGTGCCGGAGGCGAGCATGCGCTGGGTGTGCTTGCTGCCCTCGGAGCCGGTCATGCCCTGGACGATGACCTTGCTGTTCTCGTTGAGGAAGATCGACATCTCTGGAGTCCTGTCGTTTTCGGGGCGCTTAGGCGGCGAGCTCGGCGGCGCGGCGGGCGGCGCCGTCCATCGTGTCGACCACGGTCACCAGGGGGTGGTTGGCCTCGGCGAGGATCCGCCGGCCCTCCTCGACGTTGTTGCCGTCGAGCCGGACGACCAGGGGCTTGGTGGCCTCGTCGCCGAGGATGCTCAGCGCGGAGACGATGCCGTTGGCGACGGCGTCGCAGGCGGTGATGCCACCGAAGACGTTGACGAACACGCTCTTCACGGCCGGGTCGGAGAGGATGATCTCCAGGCCGTTGGCCATGACCTCGGCCGAGGCACCGCCACCGATGTCGAGGAAGTTGGCGGGCTTGACGCCACCGAACTCCTCGCCGGCGTAGGCGACGACGTCGAGGGTGCTCATGACCAGGCCGGCACCGTTGCCGATGATCCCGACCTCGCCCTCGAGCTTGACGTAGTTGAGGTCCTTCTCCTTGGCGCGCGCCTCGAGCGGGTCGGCGGCGGCGGCGTCCTCCAGAGCGGCGTGCTCGGTGTGCCGGAAGCCGGCGTTCTCGTCGAGGGTGATCTTCGCGTCCAGGGCCAGGACGGTGCCGTCCGGGGCCTTGGCCAGCGGGTTCACCTCGACCAGGGTGGCGTCCTCCTTGGAGAAGACGTCCCACAGCTGGACGGCGATGGCGATCACCTGGTCGCGCACCTCGGCCGGGAAGCCGGCGGCGTCGACGATCTCGGCGGCCTTCTGGCTGTCCACACCGACGCTGGCGTCGACGGGGATGCGGGCCAGCGCCTCCGGGCGCTCGACGGCGAGCTGCTCGATCTCCATGCCGCCCTCCTTCGAGGCCATGGCCAGGAAGGTGCGGTTGGAACGGTCGAGCAGGTAGGAGAAGTAGTACTCCTCGGCGATGTCGCTGGCCTGGGCCACCATCACGCGGTGCGTGATGTGCCCCTTGATGTCCAGCCCGAGGATGTCCTGGGCGCGGGCCCGCGCCTCGTCGGCGTCGGCCGCCAGCTTCACGCCGCCGGCCTTGCCGCGGCCACCGACCTTCACCTGCGCCTTGACGACGACCTGCTGCCCGATCTCGCGGGCGATCGCCTCCGCCTGCTCGGGCGTCTCCGCCACACCACCGGGGAGCACGGGCACGCCGTGCGAGGCCAACAGGTCACGGGCCTGGTACTCGAAGAGATCCACGATCAGGCACCGTAGCCCGCCCGTAACCACACCGCTGCCCCGGGCGTTACGGAGATGGGTCCTGCGTGCGGTGCATCACACGATGCCTCACCCGTTCGCAGCAGGAACGGCGCCGGGACCACCGCGTGTCCCGAACCGAGGAGCCCCCGTGCGCCGCACCGCGACCGTCCTGCTCTCCTCCGCGCTGGCCGCCGGAGGTCTGGTCACGGTCGCGCCCGCGGCCACCGCGACGACGCAGCCCTCCGTGCGCGACCTGACCATCACGGTGACCGGGCTGGGGCCGGAGAAGCGGACCTGCCGGATCGACGCCGACCTGCACGTCCCGCCCGGCGTCACGGCGGCGGACCCGGCGCCGGCGCTGCTGGTCACGAACGGCTTCGGGGGCGACAAGACCGACCAGGCGGGGCTGGCCCGCGGGTTCGGCGAGCAGGGCTACGTCGTCCTCTCCTACACCGGCCTCGGGTTCGTCGACGGCGACCTGTGCCCGATCACCCTCGACGACGTCGAGCACGACGGCGCGGCCGCCAGCCAGCTGCTGCGGTTCCTCGGCGGTGACCCCTCGGTCGTCGCCGTGGACGACGCGACCCAGGAGCGGGTCGTCGTCGACCAGGTCGTCCGCGAGGACACCCCCGCGAAGGGCAGGGGGAAGGGCAAGAAGGCGAAGCCGACGCACGACCCGCAGGTCGGCATGATCGGCGGTTCCTACGGCGGCCAGATCCAGTTCGCGGCCGCGGCCGCGGAGCACCGGGCCGGTACGAACCGGCTGGACGCCATCGTCCCCACGATCACCTGGAACGACCTCTCCTACTCGCTGGCGCCGGAGAACAGCGCGCTGCCCGGCGGCACCGCGGAGTCGGGCTCGGTCAGCTCCACGGGCACCGGCGTCTTCAAGTACCAGTGGGCGGCGCTGTTCACCGCGCTCGGCGTGGCCACCGGTGTGCAGGACCTCACGGCGCTGGCCGACCCGGCGCGATCGCAGGAGTTCGTGAGGAACAACTGCCTGAACTTCGAGCCCGAGGTGTGCCGGGCCCTCGCCGAGGTGGCGGTCCAGGGCCACCCGAGCAGGGCGTCGATCGACTACCTGCGCTCGAACTCTGTGGCCGGCTACGTGCACCAGATGCGGGTGCCCACCCTCCTCATGCAGGGGCAGGCCGACACGCTGTTCAACCTGCAGGAGTCGGTCGCCACGTACACCGCGCTCAAGGCGCAGGGCACCGACGTCTCCCTGGTCTGGCAGTCCTTCGGGCACAGCGACGGGACCCCGGCCCCCGGCGAGATGGACCTCAGCAACCCGGAGAGCACCCACCTCGGCAGGCAGGCGCTGGCCTGGCTGGACCACTACGTCCGGGGCGTGGGCGAGGAGCCCCGTCCGAGCTTCTCCTACCACCGCGACTGGGTGCAGCAGGCGGGCGGATCGATCGAGGACGCCTATGCCGAGGCCGACGCCTTCCCCGCCTCGACCAGCAGCACGTTCCTGCTGTCGAGCACGGGCACGGCAGGTGGGGACCTCGTGACCAGCCCGGCGGACGTGCGGACGGGCACCAGCGCCTACAGCAGCGTCGCGCCGGTGGGCCCCAACTTCACCGAGACCTCGTTCCTCGACCAGCGCTCCCCGGTCGTCGACCCGCCGGGGACCGCCATCAGCTTCGCGACCCCTCCGCTGGACGAGCCGCTGGACGTCGTCGGGTCGCCGCGGCTGACCGTGCAGCTGACCTCGCCCGCCGTCGAGGTGACGCAGGGCGGAGGCCCGGCCGGCCAGCTCGTCGCCTACGCGAAGGTCTACGACATCGCCGCCGACGGGACGACGATCGAGCTGCCCAACCGGTTGATCTCGCCGGTGCGCATCACCGACGTCGGCCGGCCGGTGACCATCGAGCTGCCGGCGGTCGTGCACCGCTTTGCCCCCGGGCACCGGCTGGCGGTCGTGCTCGCCGGGGGCGACCTCGCCTACCGCGGCGCGACGCTCCCCCAGCCGGTCGCGCTCAGCACGGGGCCGGGGGTCACCCAGTCGCTGACCGTCCCGGTGGAGGACGGCAGCCGGCTGCGCTGACCGCTCAGGGACCGGCGGGCGCGCCCACGTGGGTGCGCACCCAGTCCACGATGTCGGTGGTGGTCGCGCCCGGCGTGAAGACGCCCTCGACGCCGAGGCGCCGGAGCTCGGGCACGTCCTCCTCCGGGATGATCCCGCCGCCGAAGACGACGACGTCGTCGATCCCGCGCTCGCGCATGAGCTCGGTCAGACGCGCGAAGAGGGTCATGTGGGCGCCCGAGAGCACCGACAGCCCGACCGCGTCGGCGTCCTCCTGCACGACGGTCTCGACGATCTGCTCGGGCGTCTGGTGGAGACCGGTGTAGACGACCTCCATGCCGGCGTCGCGGAGCGCTCGCGCGACCACCTTGGCCCCGCGGTCGTGCCCGTCGAGGCCCGGCTTGGCGATGACCACTCGGATGCGTTCGTCGACCACGGCCGGAGCTTAGTGAGGGAGGGAAGCACTCCCCCACCGCTCGTCAGCCCGCCGTGCGGCGCACCCGCCAGGCAGCGGCGGTGAGGACGAGGAAGGCCACGCCTAGGACGAGCAGCCCGGCGCCGGGCACGGTCCACTCCAGCTCGTCGGACGAGGCGGCGTCGTCCAGGCCACCGAGCCCCGCTGCCAGGACGGCGACGGCGAGGGCGAGCAGCCCACCGACCACGGCCAGGCGCGGCCGCAGCGAGGGGGCCACCGCCGAGCAGAGCAGGAGGATCCCCGCGAGGAGCAGCCCGCCCAGCAGCGCAAGCCCCGGGCGCTCGAGCAGGGCCTGCGGGCCCTCCTGCGTGACGACGGTCTGCATCCCGGTGGCCGGGTCGGTGGCCAGCGTGTCGGGGACGTCGGCGGCCGGCACCGTCAGGCAGATGACGGTGGCCACCCCGAGGAGCACGGCCGCCCCGGCCAGGACCGAGCGGACGGCGTCGAGCGCCCCGCGGTCCTCCATCACGGTCCGGCCCCAGGCGGCCGTGCCGGTCAGGGCGGCGAGCACCGTCAGCCCCAGCGCGCAGACGCCGAGCACCCAGCCGGCGCCGATCCGGATGCCGCTGGTGAGCACCACCTCGCCGGCGAGCACCTCCACACCGGGACGGGAGGTGGAGCTGCTGCCGCGGTAGACCTCGATGAGGAGCTGCCCGACGGCCAGCGCCCCCGCGACACCCGCGTAGGCCAGCCCGAACTTGGGGACGCGCCGGAGCACCAGCGTCGCCCCCACCGCCAGCTGCACGACCGGGACGAGGAGCGCCACCAGGGCCCCGCCGACGCTCCCCACCTGGCGCAGCTCCTGGCCGTCGACGGTGAGGTACGGGGTGAACGCGGCGGCGACGCCGGCGAGGCCGGCGAGCAGCAGGAGCACCCCCGTCACCGGCACCAGCGGCGGGATGGTGCCGACGACCAGCCGGTCGTCGTGGGCCGGCGGGGCCTCGGGCACCGCCCGCCCCCTCTCGCGGCGGGCGGTGGCTCGGTCGGTCCCGGTGCGGGCGTCGCGGGCGGGCACGGTTCCCCCTCGGCTGGAACGGTCACGAACCGGCCTCGATCGAGCACGCGCCGGTCACGGATGTGTGACGCCCGCCACACGCAGGCATTACCTTCGGGTGAACGGAGCACAGGAGGTGCGACCGCCACCGGCGGGACGGCACGAGCCCGCGCTCCGCCGGAGGTACCGACGGGGGGAGCAGGCGATGGGGCCATCGATCGATCCGGTCTCCGTTCCAGAGTCGCACACCGGGGAGCCGGCCGAGGCCGCGCCACGGGGGCTGCGCGGACTGTGTTCACCGACCACGCTGACCGGCGGGCTGACCGAGCTCGCCTGGGTCGGCGCGCACGTCCTGATGTACCCCCTGGGCACCCGGATGGAGGCCCTCCGCCCCGACCCGCGCCGCCGGACCGGAGAGCAGCCGCCCGCCGTCCGGGCCCTGTTCTCCGCCGACCCGCTGGCCGCGCGGACCCCGGTCCTGCTCGTGCACGGGCTGGTCGACAACCGGTCGGTCTTCGCCGTCATGCGCCGGAGCTTGCGCCGACGCGGCTTCGCCCACGTCTGCTCCTGGAACTACAGCCCCTTCCTGACCGACATCAGCCGGGCGGCCACGGACCTCGGCGCCCAGATCGACCGGATCTGCGAGCAGACCGGGCACGACCGGCTGCACGTCGTCGGCCACAGCCTCGGCGGCCTGATCGCCCGCTACCACGTGCAGCGCCAGGGCGGCGACCGTCACGTCGACTCCCTGGTCACCCTCGGCACGCCGCACCAGGGCTCGGTCCTCGCCCACGTGCTGCCCACCCCGCTGGTCCGCCAGCTGCGCCCGGGCTCCCCCGTGCTGCGCGAGCTGGAAGAGCCGGCGCCGGGCTGTCGGACCAGCATCACCGCCGTCTACAGCGACCTGGACCAGATGGTGCTGCCCACGCACTCCGGCCGGTGCGACCACCCGGACCTCCGCGCCCGCAACCTGCTGTTCCGGGGCGTCGGGCACATGTCGCTGCCCATCCACCGCGGGGTCCTCGACGAGGTGGCCGCCACCCTGGCCGGCGTCCGCAGCGCCCCGCGTCCGCACCAGCAGGTCGCCGCCGTCGCCTGACGGCGCAGCGTCCTGGCCCCGGCGCGGGGCCGGGTCGACTCGTCGACTTCACGGTTTGCACATATCGCGACACGCAGCGTTCGGTACTTGGACCGGTCCTGACGGATCGTTACGGTTCGGTCACGGCGCCGGTGGACACCGGCGGACGCCACCACGGCGTCCACGCCGTCGTCGCTCCCCCGACGATCGCTCCCGGGCGCTCGCCGGACAGTCCGTCCCGGAAGGTTCGCCGTGTCTCTCAGCAGTGCACATGTGCTGGAGCGCCCGGCGGCCGACGCCGGCGAGGAGCAGACCTCGGCCGCCGCTCGGGCGCTGGCCGCCCGCCGCGCCGCCCGCGGGGCCGAGGACGCCGACACTGGGCCCACCGCCGGGAAGCCGTCCCTGCTGGGCCGCCTGCTCGCCGGGCGCCGCCTCCCGCACCCGCCCGGCCGCCGGGCGCCGATGTGGTTCGCCGCCCTCGTGGCCGGCGCCCTGGTCGCCGGTGTGCCCGCCGCGTTCGGCGAGGCCCCGAGCGTCTCCGCCACCGCCTCCGACTACGGGCTCGGCCAGAGCACCGAGGTCAGCTTCGCCGGGGGCCTGGAGGGGGCCGACGCCCGCCGCGGCATCTCCGAGGCCGAGGCCCAGGCCCGCCTGAACGAGCTGGCCGCCTCCCGGGCCGCCCGCCAGCCGAAGACCGCGCTGCCGGTCCAGGGCACGCTCACCACCTGCTTCTGCATGCGCTGGGGCACCATGCACTACGGCCTGGACCTGGCTGCCCCGTCGGGCACCCCGATCTACGCGGCCACCGACGGCGTCGTCGTCCGCGCCGGCCGCGCCTCGGGCTACGGCAACGCCGTCTACATCCAGGACGCGGACGGCAACGTCCACATCTACGGGCACATGCGGTACTACAACGTGAAGGACGGCGACATCGTCACCGCCGGCGACCAGATCGCCAAGGTCGGCAACGAGGGCCAATCCACCGGACCGCACCTGCACTACGAGATCCACCGTGGCGGCATGGACGGCCGGCCGATCGACCCCGCGAGGTACCTCGCCGAGCGCGGCGTAGCCGTCTGACCCGTCGGGGACCCTCCGGTCCCGCTCCGGTCAGAGCTTGACGAGCGGGGCGTAGCGCAGGACCAGGCGCTTGGTGCCGCCCGAGCCGAAGTCGACCGTCGCCTGGGCCTTGTCGCCGACGCCGGTCACCTCCACCACGGTGCCGAGGCCGAACGCGTCGTGGCTGACGCGGTCACCGACCTCCACCGAGATGACCTGCCGGTTGCCCAGGCCACCCCGCAGGCCGCCCGTGGACAGCCCGGTGGCCGCGACCCTCGTCTGCGCCGAGCGGTAGCCGGTGGACGGGGCCGGCGCCGGGTCCAGCCGCTCCCAGTGGATCGTCTCGCCCGGGATCTCGTCGAGGAACCGGGACGGCGGGTTGTAGGCCGGCTGCCCCCAGCTGGTGCGCACCGTGGCCCGGGAGATGAACAGCCGCTGCCGGGCGCGGGTGATCCCCACGTAGGCCAGCCGGCGCTCCTCCTCCAGCTCCCGCGGGTCACCGAGCGCGCGCAGGTGCGGGAAGACGCCGTCCTCCATGCCGGTGAGGAAGACGACCGGGAACTCCAGGCCCTTGGCCGTGTGCAGGGTCATCATCGTGACGACGCCCGCCTCGTCGCCGGACACCGGGATCTGGTCGGCGTCGGCCACCAGGGAGACCTGCTCGAGGAAGTCGGTGACGGTGCCCTCGGGGTTGGCCGCCTCGAACTCGGCCGCCACCGAGATGAGCTCGTTGAGGTTGTCGACGCGGCCCTCGTCCTGCGGGTCGGTGCTGGCCTGCAGCTCGGCGAGGTAGCCGGTCCGGTCCAGGATGCTCTCCAGCAGCGCGGCCGGGCCCGAGCCGGTCTCGACCAGCCGCTCGAACTCCTCCAGCAGCGCGACGAACTCCTGCAGCGCCTTGAGCGACCGGGTGGCCAGCGTGCCGATCTCGCTGCACCGCCGCAGCGCCGACCCGAAGGCGATCCGCTCCCGGTCGGCGAAGGCCTCGATGCAGGACTCGGCCTTGTCGCCGATCCCGCGCTTGGGCACGTTGATGATCCGGCGCAGGCTCACCACGTCGGCCGGGTTGGCCACCAGCTTGAGGTAGGCCAGCGCGTCGCGGACCTCCTTGCGCTCGTAGAACCGGACGCCGCCGACGACCTTGTAGGGCATGCCGACCCGGATGAAGACCTCTTCGAACACGCGCGAGGCGTTGTTGGTCCGGTAGAAGACCGCGATGTCCGCGGGTCGGGCGTCGCCGGCGTCGACCAGCTTGTCGATCTGCTCGGCGACCCAGGCGGCCTCGTCGTGCTCGTTGTCGGCGACGTAGCCCTCGATCAGCTCGCCGTCGCCGGAGTCGGTCCACAGGTTCTTCGGCCGGCGGCTGGTGTTCTTCGCGATGACGGTGTTGGCGGCCTTGAGGATCCGCTGCGTCGAGCGGTAGTTCTGCTCCAGCAGGATCGTCGTCGCCTGCGGGTAGTCCCGCTCGAACTCGTCGATGTTGCGGATCGTGGCGCCGCGGAAGGCGTAGATGGACTGGTCGGCGTCACCGACGACGCACAGCTCCGCCGGCGGCACCGCACCGCCCTCCGGGCCCACGAGCTCGCGGATCAGCACGTACTGCGCATGGTTGGTGTCCTGGTACTCGTCGACCAGCACGTGCCGGAACCGCCGCCGGTAGTGCTCGGCCACGTCCGGGAACGCCTGCAGCAGGTGCGCGGTGTTCATGATCAGGTCGTCGAAGTCCATGGCGTGCGCCTCGCGCAGCCGCCGCTGGTAGAGCGTGTACGCCTCCTTCAGCACCTTCTCCGGCGCCGTCTGGGGGCTGAACTCCTCCTCGTCGACCAGCTCGTTCTTCAGGTTGGACACCTGGGCGGCGAGGCTGCGGCCCGGGAAGCGCTTGGCGTCGAGGTCCAGGTCGCGAGCGACCATCGTCATGAGCCGGACCGAGTCGCCCTGGTCGTAGATCGTGAACGACGACTTCAGGCCCAGCTTCGCGGCCTCGGCGCGCAGGATCCGCACGCACATCGAGTGGAAGGTCGACACCCACATCGACCGGGCGCGCGGCCCGACGAGCGCGGCGACCCGGTCCTTCATCTCGCCGGCGGCCTTGTTGGTGAAGGTGATCGCGAGGATCTCGCCCGGCTGCACGCCGCGGGCGCCCAGCAGGTAGGCGATCCGGTGGGTGAGCACCCGCGTCTTGCCCGACCCGGCGCCGGCCACGATGAGCAGCGGGCCGCCCTCGTGGACCACGGCGTCGCGCTGCGGCCCGTTGAGGCCGGCGAGCATGCGGTCCAGCTCCCGCCCGAGCGAGCCGGGAGCGGAACGCTGCAGGGCGGCGGTACCGGGCAGGGACTGCTGGAGGCTGCTGCTCATGACGAAGCCACTGTAGGCCGGACGGGTGACGGTCCGGACCGCACGCACCACCTGCACCACGGGTGCGGCCGTGGCGCGCCCGACGGCCGCTGTGGCAGACTCCGGCCCGTGCTCGCCACCGTCAGCTTTTACTACGGCCACCGGGATCCGGTGTCCGTCACCGCTGGCTGAGCACACGCCGCAACAGACGCCCCGGGCCCGAGGAGCCCGGGGCGTTTCTCGTTCCCAGGGGTCCCGGGCCGGACGACCGAGGGAGACCCCATGAGCACCGCACCCGTCACCGTCACCGGCTCCGCCGTCGACCGCATCACCGAGCTGCGCGGTGAGATCGACGCCTGCGACGCCGAGATCATCGAGCTGGTCCGGCGCCGCCTGGCCGTGTCGCGGGAGATCGGCGCCCTCCGCAAGGCGACCGGCGGCACCCGGCTGAACCTCTCCCGCGAGCAGCAGGTGCTCGACCGCTTCCGCGAGGCCCTCGGCGACGACGGCGCCGCCCTCGGGATGCTGCTGCTCCGCCAGGGGCGCGGCAGGCTCTGACCCAGGGGCCGCCGGAGCCAGGGGCCGCCGGGGTCAGGGGCCGCTGCGCCACACCTGCGAGTCGTCGTCGCCCATCGCGGCCACCTCGAACACCCGGCCGGGGCACACGGCGTTCGCCTCGTCGGCGAGGTCCTTGCCGAGGTCGAGCGCGGCGTCGAGGTCGGGGGCCTCGCACTCGGTGGCGACCCGCAGCACCGCACGGTCGGGCTCCCGCCACGCGCGCAGCTCGGGGTCGCCGGGGCGCACCGCGGCGCGGATGCGTTCGATCGCGTCGTCGTCCAGCGGCGCCGAGGAGCGCAGCGCGACGGAGAGGGTGAACGAGGGCACGCAGCGAGTCTGCGCGACCGCTCCCCCGGCGCGGCCACCGGGCCGTGTCACACCTGCCGGGGCTGCGTCGTCCCATGGCCGAGACCCCCTCCCGAGAAGGAGCCGACCATGGCCCGCATCCCGCTCGACCCGCCCCGCACCCTGCTGACCCGCCTCGCCGAGTGGTACTCGCGGCGGACGTACGGGGCGGTCCTGGACCCCGGCGCCGCGATGGCCCACAACGGCCGCGTGCTGCGCACCTACGTGCGGCACGAGACGTCCCTGGCCCGGTGGGACCGGCTGGACCCGACGCTGAAGGCGCTGGCCGTGATGTCCTCGGCCGTGACCATCGGCTGCTCCTGGTGCCTGGACTTCGGCTACTGGGAGTCCGCCCAGCGCGGGGTGGACCCGCGCAAGCTGCGCGACGTGCCGCGGTGGCGCGACAGCGACGTGTACTCCGACGTGGAGCGGCAGGTCATGGCCTACGCCGAGGCGATGACGACCACGCCCCTGCAGGTCACCGACGAGATGGTGGCCGGTCTGCGGCGGCACCTGGACGACGCCGAGCTCGTCGAGCTGACGATGATGGTGTCCGTGGAGAACTCCCGTTCCCGCTTCAACAGCGCCCTGGGGCTGACCAGCCAGGGGTTCAAGGACCGCTGCGAGCTCCCGGCGTGAGCGAGGGCCTCGCCCCGTTCGACCAGCACCGCGGGCTGCTCTTCTCGGTGGCCTACCAGCTGCTGGGCAGCGTCGCCGACGCCGAGGACGTCGTCCAGGACACCTGGCTGCGGTGGTCGGCGGCGGACCGGGGCGAGGTCACCGACGCGCGCGCCTACCTCGTGCGGATCGCCACCAACCTCGCCCTGGACCGGCTCGGGTCCGCCCGGGCCCGCCGGGAGAGCTACGTCGGACCGTGGCTGCCCGAGCCCCTGGTGACCGCGGCCGCCCCCCTGGCCGGCGCGCCCGCCCCGCGGGACCCGGCCGACAGCGCGGAGCTGGGCGAGGAGGTGTCCCTGGCGGTGCTCGTGGTGCTGGAGACCCTCTCCCCCGCAGAGCGCGCGGTGTTCGTGCTGCGCGAGGTCTTCGGCATGCCGGCCGCCGAGGTGGCGCAGGCGCTGGGCCGCAGCGAGGCCGCGGTCCGGCAGATGGGGCACCGGGCGCGCGAGCACGTGCAGGCCCGCCGCCCCCGCTTCGAGCCCTCGGCAGCCGTGCAGCGGGAGGTGACCGACCGGTTCCTGGCCGCCTGCGCGGGTGGCGACGTGTCGGCCCTGCTCGCGGTGCTGGCGCCGTCCGCCGTGCTGGTGAGCGACGGCGGGGGCAAGGCGCGCGCCGCGCTGCGGCCGATCACCGGTGCCGAGAAGGTCGCCCGCTTCCTCCTGGCGATCGCCGCCACCGGGGCCGACCCGTCGTTCGTGGTGCTTCCGGCGGAGGTGAACGGGCGTCCCGGCGTCGCGGCCTGGCAGGACGGGCGGCCGTTCATGGCCGCGACCGTGGTGGTCTCCGGCGACGGCCTGGTCGAGCAGGTGCTCATGGTGCGCAACCCCGACAAGCTGGCCGGGCTCGAACGGTGGTGACGGCCTGCACGAGGCTCCTTCTCCTAGGCTCCCGCGGGTGACCGGACCCATCCCCCAGCACCCCGCCGAGCACGTCGAGCGCGCGCTGTGCGTGCTCGCCCACCCCGACGACGTCGACTTCGGCAGCGCGGGGACGGTCGCCACCTGGACCGCGGCGGGCACCGAGGTGACCTACCTGATCGTCACCGACGGCGACGCCGGCGGGTTCGACGAGACGCCGCGGGACCAGATGGGGCCGCTGCGCCGGGCCGAGCAGCGGGCGGCGGCCGCGGAGGTCGGCGTCACCGACGTCCGGTTCCTCGGCTACCCCGACGGGCGGCTGGAGCTGACCCTGGACCTCCGCCGCGACATCAGCCGGGTCATCCGCCAGGTCCGGCCGCAGCGGGTGCTGACCAGCTCGCCGGAGCGGTACTGGGAGCGGATCGGCGCCAGCCACCCCGACCACATGACGGTCGGTGAGTCGACCCTGCGCGCGGTCTACCCCGACGCGCGCAACCCCTTCGCCTTCCCCGAGCTGCTCGCCGACGAGGGACTGGAGGCGTGGACGGTGCCCGAGGTGTGGCTGGGCGCCAGCCCGCGGGCCGACCACGCCGTCGACGTCACCGAGGTCGCCGACCGCAAGATGGCCGCGCTGCGCTGCCACGTCACCCAGGTCAGCCACATGCCCGACCTCGACGGGTTCGTCCGCGCCTGGATGGCGCAGAACGCGCGGACGCACGGGCTGCCCGAGGGCCGGCTGGCCGAGACGTTCCACGTCGTCCACACGGCCTGACCCGGCAGCCGAAACGAGGACGCAACACCGCGGTCCCCGATCGGCACGGGGACGCAACACCGAGCACGTAGAACTCGCCCGACCGCTGATCACGGCCCCGGGAGAGAGCACTCATGACCACGTCCTCGCACGACCACACCGCCCCCGCACCCGACCCGCAGGAGGCCGCCGAGCGCCTGGAGCGGGGGCTGGGCCGGCGCGGGTTCGTGCAGGCCGCGCTGGCGACCGGCGCCCTGATGGCGGCCGGGGTGGCGACGGCGGCTCCCGCGGCGGCCACCCCGAACCGCACCCGGCTGCCCGGGGAGGTGCTGCAGCCGGGCAAGGGCCCCATCGACGGCGACGTCTACCTGCCCTCCCGGCCCGACCAGGTCCGCTGGGGCTACCTGCCCCGCACGACCGACGCGCCGGTGGTCCGCGTCCGCTCGGGCCGCACGATCACGATCGACACGGTCAGCCACGAGGGCATCCTCGAGGACCAGGGACGCGACCCGGTCGCCTGGTTCGGCAGCAAGGGCGTGCCCCGCAACCGGGTGCTGGACGACGCCGTCGCCATCGCGAAGGAGTACTCGCGGCATCCGCGGAACTTCGACGCCGACGGCCCGCACGTGGTCACCGGCCCGGTGTACGTCGAGGGCGCGCGGCCCGGTGACGTGCTCAAGATCGAGCCGCTGTCCGCCCTCCCCCGGGTGCCCTACGGCGTGATCAGCAGCCGGCACGGCAAGGGTGCGCTCTCCGCTGCGTTCGCGGCCAACCCCGGCGACATCAGCACCACCGAGGTCCTGCCCGCCGCCGCCACCGACGGTCGCGCCACCAAGGACCCGATGCGGTACGGCAACCTCTCCCACTTCACGCCGCTGTCGACCAGCCGGGGCGTCGTCCGGGCCGCCCTCCCGCGGGGCCGGCACGGGTCGGTGGCGTGGCCGGTGGACCCCTTCGCCGGGCTGATGGCGGTCGCGACCGTCGCCGACGCACCGACGCTGAACGACCCCCTGGTCAACTCCATCCCGCCCACCGTGGGTGGCGGCAACATCGACGTGAACCTGCTGGGCGTCGGCTCGGCCTTCTACCTGCCGGTGGTCGCCGAGGGGGCGCTGTTCTCCGTCGGCGACCCGCACATGTCCATGGGCAGCGGCGAGGTCGCGCTCACCGCGCTGGAGGGGTCGCTGCGGCTGACCTTCCGCCTCACGGTGTGCAAGAAGGGCTCGAAGGCCGCGCCGTCGGTGGCCTACCGCTACCCGTTCGGGGAGACCCCGGAGTCCTGGGTGCCGATCGGCCTGTCCGACCCGGACGGCGCCCGCAACGGGCAGGGCGGCGACCTCGACGTGGCCAACCGCCGGGCGGTGATCCACGCCCTGGACTTCCTGCAGAACGACCTCGGGATGGACCGGATGGTGGCCTACGCCTACCTGTCGGCCGCCGTGGACTTCGAGGTCTCCCAGGTGGTCGACCGCACGGTCGGCGTGCACGCCGTGATCCCGAAGAGCCGCTTCGCGTGAGGCGCGCGGGCGGCCTCCCGCGGGAGGCCGCCCGCGGGCAGGATCTGGGCCCATGACGGAGGACGCCTGGGAGGACCTGGTCGACCGGTTCACCGACGGCGAGGTCACGCGCGGGCACATGTTCGGGTGCCAGGGGCTGCGGACCGGCCGGAGGTTCTTCACGATCCGCTGGGAGGGGCAGCTGGTGCTCAAGCTGCCGCCGACCCGGCTCGCCCGGCTGGTCGAGGACGGCGCCGGCACGCCGTTCGAGCCCATGGAGGGGCGCCGCATGAACGGCTGGGTCGTGCTGGGGCCCTCGGCCGACCCGGCTCCGCTGGTCGAGGAGGCCCGCGCGTACGTCGCCGCGCAGTAGCTAGAGCAGGCGGTTGGTCGCCGCCCAGCGGGTGAGCTCGTTGCGGTTGGACAGCTGGAGCTTGCGGAGCACGTTCGAGGCGTGGGACTCCACGGTCTTCACCGAGATGAACAGCCGGGAGCCGATCTCGCGGTAGGTGTAGCCGCGGGCCAGCAGCTGCATCACCTCGCGCTCGCGCGCGCTGAGCAGGTCCAGGCCGGGGTCGGTCACCTCCTCGGCGGGCGCGGGCGCGGCACCCGGCCCGGCCGAGAACGCGTCGAGCACGAAGCCGGCCAGCCGGGGGCTGAACACCACGTCGCCGTCGGCCACCCGGCGGACGGCGTCGAGCAGGTCGGGCCCGGAGATGGTCTTGGTGACGTAGCCGCGGGCGCCGGCCCGGATGACGGCGATGACGTCCTCGGCGGCGTCGGAGACCGACAGCGCCAGCCAGCGGACGTCGGGCAGCTCGCCGCGCAGCGTCTCCAGCACCGCGCGCCCGTCGCCGCCGGGGAGGTGCACGTCGAGCAGGACGACGTCGGGCCGGGTCGCGCGGATCCCCTCGACCGCGGTCGGCACGTCGAACGCCTCGCCCACGACGTCGACGGCGTCGCCCAGCTCGGCGCGCACCCCCGCCCGCACCATGGCGTGGTCGTCGACCAGGAAGACGCGTGGGCTCACGGGTTGCTCCTCGGCAGGACGAGCTCGATCTCGGTGCCCTCACCGGCCGCGGAGCGCACGAGCGTCGTGCCACCGAGCCGGGCCAGCCGGCCCCGCACCGAGTCGCGGAGGCCGCGGCGGTCGTCGGGCACGGTCTCGGGGTCGAAGCCCTTCCCGCGGTCGCGGACGAAGACCGACACCTGCTGCGGGGTCACCTCGGTGTAGAGGTCGGCGGAGTCGGCACCGGAGTGCTTGGCCGCGTTGACCAGCGCCTCGCGCGTGGCTGCGCCGAGCGCGGCGACCGCGTCGTCGACGGGGGCGTCACCGACGACGACCGGGTCGACGGTGAACGCGTGGTCGGCCTCGACCTCGGCGACCATCCCGGCGACCAGGCCGGCCCACGTGCCGCCCTCGCGGACCGCCGCGGGGTCGTAGAGCCAGGCGCGCAGCTCGCGCTCCTGGCTGCGGGCCAGGCGGCTGACCGCCTGCGGCTCGTCGGCGTTGCGCTGGATGAGCGCGAGGGTCTGCAGCACCGAGTCGTGCAGGTGCGCGGCGACCGCGGCCCGCTCCTCGGACCGGATGCGCGCGGCACGCTCCTCGGCCCGCGAGTCGAGCAGCCGGCGCCACAGCGGCGCCGTCGCCAGCACGACGCCGGTCAGGATGACCAGGGTCGCGGCGAACCCGTTGCGCGCGTTGGCCAGCTGGCCGGTGGTGGCCAGCAGGATGAACAGCCCGCCGCCGGCGAGCGCGACGCCGCCGGCCAGGGCCCATCGCGCCCCGCGGACGGCGAGGGTCCGGTCGGTGTCCAGCTGCCGCCAGATGACGGCCAGACCGGCGCCCACCAGCAGCAGCGGCAGGACGACGTCGCTGCTGGTCCACCTGGTGAGCTCGCCGAGCAGCGAGACCGCGACCAGGCCCAGCACCCCGGTGACCACCCACTGCCCGGTGCCCGACGGACGCCACGCGGCCGCGTTCGGGGCCGGGTCCTCCCCCGGCGCGGCGACCGGCATGGTCAGCCACAGCAGGGCGTAGACGATGAGGCCGATGCCGGCCACCGCCAGGAGCACGAAGCCCACGCGGACCACGACGGCGTCCTGCCGCAGGTGCGCCGCGGTCCCCGCTGCCACGCCCGAGATGACCCGGCCGGAGCGCGGGCGCGCCAACGGTGGGCGCGGCGGCGCGGCGAGGGACGTGGTCACGGTGTCGATCGTCGCACCGGGAGGAGGGCGACCGACACCGGTGACACCCCGGAAGAGGAACCAGGGTCGGTTCGGGGGGTTCCCTGATGGTTCCCGGGCCGGATCGTCGGCACGCTTGCTGCCATGACCTCCGCACCTCCTCCTCCACCGCCGACGGTGCAGCCGCCGGCCTGGCAGCCCCCGCCGCCCTCCGGCCTCCCGGACCGACCGCAGCTGCGCCGCAGCCGCACCGACAAGGTGCTAGGCGGCGTGAACGGTGGCCTGGCCGAGTACACCGGGATCGACGCCCTGCTCTGGCGGGTCGGCTTCGTCGCCCTCACGCTCGCCGCCGGCTCCGGCGTCCTGGTCTACCTGCTGCTGTGGGTGCTGCTGCCCGCCGGCCCGGACGCCGGCCCGGGCTCCGCTCCCGCCGTGCGGGCCAGGCGGCCGGCCGAGCCCCGCTCCCCCGTCCCGGGCATCACCCTCGCCGCGCTGCTCATCGTGCTCGGCACGGGGGCGCTCCTCGCCCGCTTCACCGACTGGGACCTCGACGCCGGCTACTTCCTCGGGACGGCGCTGCTGCTGGTGGGCCTGGGGCTCGTCGCGGCCGCCTTCACCGGCGGACGCCGGGCCCGCGGCGGGCTGATCGCGCTGGGCGTGGCCCTGTCGGTCGCCGTCGCCGTCGAGGCGACCGACCCGTGGCCGGCCGACGCCCAGGTCGGCGACCGCACCTTCGCGCCGCAGACCGCGGCAGGCGTCCGGGAGGTCTACGAGGGCGGGGTCGGCGACCTCACGATCGACCTCTCCGACGTGCCGCTGGCCGACCTCGACGAGGTGCTGGAGATCGAGGTCCAGCACGGCATCGGCAACGTGGAGGTGGTCGTGCCGCGCTCCGCGGACGTGCGCGTCGAGGTGATGAACGGTCTGGGCGACATCGACGTCTTCGGTGAGAGCGACGCCGGGCCGCGCACCTACCCGGGCAGCGGCTCCGCCGCCTGGTCCGACGACGGCGAGCTCGAGTTCGACCTGGACATCCACGCGGGTGTCGGAGAGGTGGAGGTGTCCCGTGGCTGACTACAGCGAGTTCCCGACCACGCCGACAGCGTGGCAGGAGCAGCAGTGGGAGGAGGTCCGCGCTCTGCAGACCGAGGACCGGCCCGAGCCGGCCCCGCGCAGGCGGGTCGACCTCGTCGCCCTCGTCCCCGGGGTGCTGTTCGTCCTCCTCGCGGTCACCGCGATGGCCGGCGTGGACCTGCGGCTGGGCTTCCTCGCCGACGGCGGCATCATCTGGGTCGCCGTCATCGCGGCCGGCGTGGCCCTGCTGGTCAGGGAGCTGCGGAGGTCACGCCGCCAGAGCTGAGGCGAGGACGCGGAGCCGCGGGGCCCGGGGAGCGACCGCTCCCCGGGCCCCGTCGTCGTCCGGAACCCTCCGGTCCACCCGGACGTCTGGAGGGCATGGCCCGGACCGCCCTGCTGCTCCTCGTGGCGCTGGCCGTCGCCGCCTGCGGCGGGGGCGGGACCGGCGCCCCGCCGGCGGAGCCGCCGGGCGAGGGCCCCGGCGACGTGCGCGGCGAGTGGGTGGTCACCGAGCTCCGCCGCGACGGCGAGGTGGTGCCGCTGCCCGCCGGTGTCGACGGCACCCTCGCGGTGGAGGACGCGCGGCTGCTCGGCCAGGCCTTCTGCAACAGCTTCTTCACCGGGTACCGGATCGAGGGCGACCGGCTGACGGTCGAGGACCTGGGGGTGACCGCGATGGCCTGCCTGGACGACGGCGTCACCACCGCCGAGAGCCGCTACCTCGCCGCGCTGAGCGCCTCCGACGTCCGGCTGGCGCGTGACGGCGACCGGCTGGTCGTCCGCGGCGGCGGGGTGGATGTCCACCTGCTCCCCCGCCCGCCGGTGGCCGACGCCGACCTCGCCGGCACCTGGCAGCTCGCCGCACTGGTCGACCGGGAGACCGCGGCCTCGCCGCTCCAGCCCGCCGCGGTCGAGTTCCGGTCCGACGGCACCTTCACGGGCAGCACCGGCTGCCGGCCGGTGCGCGGCACGTGGCAGGTGGCCGACGAGCGGCTCACCACCACCGACGTGGTCACCGACGGCGAGTGCCCGGCGGACCTGGCCGAGCAGGACGGTCAGGTGCTGCACGTGCTCCACCAGGGCGGGGCGCTGCGCATCGCGCGGGACCGCCTCGCCCTGACCGCTCCCGACGGGACGGGGCTGCAGTTCACGACCGGCTGAGGGCCGTGCGGCCGCAGAAGTCCAGCGTCCGCGACCACAGCAGCTCCGTCGCGGCCGCGTCGAACTCGCCGGGCAGGGACGGGTCGGTGAAGAGGTGCCCGGCGACCGGGTACTCGAAGACCTCGACCGGGGCGTCCCCCACGTCGGCCAGGAAGGCCTCGTCCCACTCCGGGTTGCGCAGGGGGTCGCCCTCGGCGACGTGCAGCTGGACCGGCACCCCGTCGGGCCAGGAGCCGACACCGAGCATCGCCAGCGGCAGGGCGCCGGAGAACATCACCAGCCCCGCGCACCGCCGCTGCGTCGCCACCAGCTCCGCCATGCCGGCGCCGTTGGAGAAGCCGGCGGCGACGAACCCGTCGGGCAGGTCCGCGACGCCGTCGAGAGCCGCCGCCATGAGCGCCGGGAACCCGACCCGCTCGACGTGCGCGCCCGCCTCGGCGTAGTCGTCGAAGACCAGGCCGTCGTACTGGTCGACGACCAGCACCTCGTGGCCGGCGGAGCGCAGCCGGTCGGCGGCGTCGAGGACGCCGGGACGGACGTCGAGGGCGGAGTGGAAGAGCGCGATCTGAGTCATGGGAGGACTGTCCCGCCCCTCCGGTGACACCGTCCTGTCACCGTTTCTGCCAGTCTTCGGGCGTGAACCGCACCGACCGGCTGCACGCCGTCTCCGAGGAGCTCCGCCGGGCCGGCCGGCGTGGCCGCACCGCCCAGCGGCTGGCCGAGTGGCTCGAGGTGTCCCCGCGCACGATCAAGCGCGACATCTCGGCGCTGCAGCAGGCCGGCGCACCGATCTGGGCGTCCGGCGGGCCGGGTGGCGGCTACGTGCTGGAGGCTTCGGCGTCGCTGCCCCCGGTGAACCTCACGCCGTCCCAGGCGATCGCCCTCGCCGTGGCGGTCGCGGGCAGCCCGGAGGCGCCCTTCGCCGTCGACGCGCGGGCGGCGCTGGAGAAGGTCCTCGACGTGCTCGGCCCCGCCGCGCGGGCCGATGCCGAGCGGCTCGGCGGCCAGGTCTGGGTGCGGGGGCCGGAGAGCCGGCGGCCGCCCGCGGCCGCAGTGGTCGAGGAGGCGGTGCTGCGCCGCCGGGTCGTGGCGATCCGCTACCGGAGCGGCACCGGGGAGGTCTCGCGCCGCCGCGTGGAGCCGGTCTTCCTGGCCCGCACGGGCGGCCGCTGGCTCCTGGCCGCCTGGTGCCAGGAGCGCCGGGCACCGCGCTGGTTCCGGTGGGACCGCATCGAGGCCGCAGACCTCACGACCGAGCCGGCCCCGGCCCACGACCCCGCCATCTTCGGAACCCCGCCCGACGACGCGCATCCCCTGAGGTGACGCGACGCCCCGAGCGCAGCGAGGGGCGTCGAAGCAACGGGATGGAACGGCCTCGTCGCAGGGTCCCGCCCGCGAGCGTCAGCGAGCGGGTGGGGGGCGACGAGGTCCTCATTCCCACTCGATGGTGCCCGGGGGCTTGCTCGTCACGTCGAGGACCACGCGGTTGACCTCTTCCACCTCGTTGGTGATGCGGGTGGAGATCCTGGCCAGCACGTCGTAGGGCAGCCGCGTCCAGTCGGCGGTCATGGCGTCCTCGCTGGACACCGGCCGCAGCACGACCGGGTGGCCGTAGGTGCGCCCGTCGCCCTGCACCCCGACGGAGCGGACGTCGGCCAGCAGGACCACGGGGCACTGCCAGATCTCGGTGTCCAGCTTCGCCGTGGTGAGCTCCTCGCGGGCGATCGCGTCGGCCTTGCGCAGCACGTCGAGCCGCTCGCGGGTCACCTCGCCGACGATGCGGATGCCCAGCCCCGGCCCGGGGAACGGCTGCCGCTGCACGAGGGTGTCGGGCAGGCCCAGCTGCCGGCCGACCTCGCGCACCTCGTCCTTGAACAGGGTGCGCAGCGGCTCGACCAGGGTGAACTGCAGGTCCTCGGGCAGCCCGCCGACGTTGTGGTGGCTCTTGATGTTCGCCGTCCCGGTGCCGCCGCCGGACTCGACGACGTCGGGGTAGAGCGTCCCCTGCACGAGGAAGTCGACGGTCTCCCCGTGCGCCTGGGCGTCGGCGACGACGTCGGTGGCCGCCTGCTCGAACACCCGGATGAACTCGCGGCCGATGATCTTCCGCTTCTGCTCGGGGTCGCTGACCCCGGCGAGCGCGGAGAGGAACTGCTCGCTGGCGTCGACCACGCGCAGGTCCGCGCCGGTGGTGGCGGCGAAGTCGCGCTCGATCTGCTCGGTCTCGCCCTGGCGCATCAGGCCGTGGTCGACGTAGACGCAGGTGAGCCGGTCGCCGATGGCCCGCTGGACCAGGGCCGCGGCGACGGCGGAGTCGACGCCGCCGGACAGCGCGCACAGCGCCCGCCGGTCGCCGATCTGCTCCCGGATCAGCGCGACCTGCTCGTCGACGACGTTGCTCATCGTCCAGGTGGGCTCCAGGCCCGCGATGTCGAACAGGAAGTGCTCGAGCACCGTCTGCCCGTGCGCGGTGTGCCGCACCTCGGGGTGGAACTGCACGCCGGCCAGCCGCCGGTCGACGTCCTCGAAGGCCGCGACGGGGGCGCCGGTGGAGGTGGCGGTGACGGTGAACCCGGGGGGCGCCTCGCTGACGGCGTCGCCGTGGCTCATCCAGACGTTCTGCTCCACCGGCAGCGAGCCGAACAGCCGCGCGCCGGTGGTGACCGTCAGCGGCGTCCCGCCGTACTCGCGGTCGCCGGTGCGGGCGACCGTGCCGCCCAGCGAGGCGGCCATCGCCTGGAAGCCGTAGCAGATGCCGAAGGCGGGGACGCCGGCCTCGAAGAGGGTCGGGTCGACCTTCGGGGCCTCCGGCGCGTAGACGCTGGAGGGCCCGCCGGAGAGGACGATGGCGGCGGGCTTGCGGGCGAGGATCTCCTCGACCGGCACCTCCGACGACACGATCTCGGAGTAGACGCCGGCCTCCCGGATCCGCCGGGCGATCAGCTGGGCGTACTGGGCGCCGAAGTCGACGACCAGGACGGTCGGGAAGTCCATACCCATGACGTGGCTCAGCCCCCGATGACCAGGTCGACCCGCTGGAACTCCTTGAGGTCCCGGTAGCCGGTCTTGGCCATCGTGCGGGCCAGCGCCCCGAAGAGGTTGGTGCGGCCGTCGGCGGACTCCGCCGCCCCGTTGAGCACGTCGGCCAGCGAGCCGGCGGGCTCGACCGGCGCGGAGGTGGCACCGCGCGGCAGGCGCGGGTGCGCGGCGACGGAGTCCCACCACACGCCGCCGGCGGGCGCCTCGGCGGCGATCCGCAGCGGCTCGCCCAGCTGGACGGCGTCGGCACCGCAGGCCAGGGCCCGGGCGATGGCGCCGCTGGTCTCGATCGCGCCGTTGGCGATGACGTGCACGTACCGGCCGCCGGTCTCGTCGAGGTAGTCGCGGCGGGCCGCGGCGGCGTCGGCGATCGCGCTGGCCAGCGGCACCCGGATGCCCATGACGGCGTCGGTGGTCGAGTAGGTGTCGGCACCCACGCCGACGATCACGCCGGCCGCGCCGGTGCGCATCAGGTGCAGCGCGGTCGTGTAGTTCGCCGCACCCCCGACGATCACCGGCACGTCGAGGTCGGCGATGAACTCCTTGAGGTTGAGCGCGTCGCCCTGGCTGGTCACGTGCTCGGCCGAGACGATCGTGCCCTGGATGACCAGCAGGTCCACGCCCGCGGACAGCGCGGCGGGCGCCAGCTGCTGGGTGTGCTGCGGGGAGACCCGGATCGCCGTGGTCACCCCGGCGTCGCTCATCTCCTTGATCCGCGCGGTGATCAGGTCGGTCTTCACCGGCTCGGCGTAGACCTTCTGCAGGAGCGCGACCGGCGGGGCGCCGGCGGCGGCCGCCGCGGCGATCTCCCGGTAGACCGGGGCCGGGTCGTCGTAGCGGGTCCAGAGGCCCTCGCCGTTGAGCACGCCGAGCCCGCCGGCCTGGCCGACGGCGATCGCCGTGGCCGGGCTCATCACGGCGTCGCTGGGGCTGGCGATCAGCGGGATGTCGAACCGGAAGGCGTCGATCTGCCAGGCGGTCGAGACGTCGTCGACGTCCCGGGTGCGGCGGGACGGGACGATGGAGACCTCGTCCAGGTCGTAGCCACGGCGGGCGAAGCGGTTCAGCCCGATCTCGACGGTGTCACGCACGCTCATGCTCAGCGCCCTCGGTAGTTCGGTGCCTCGACGGTCATCTGGATGTCGTGCGGGTGGCTCTCCACCAGGCCGGCCGACGTGATGCGGGTCAGCTGGCCGCGCTCCTTGAGGTCGGCGATGGTGGCCGCGCCCGCGTAGCCCATCGAGGCGCGCAGGCCGCCGACGAGCTGGTGGGCGACGCCCGACAGCGCGCCGCGGTAGGGCACCTGGCCCTCGATGCCCTCGGGGACGAGCTTGTCGTCGGAGAGCACGTCGTCGGCGAAGTAGCGGTCGCGGCTGAACGACTGGTTGCCGCGCTTCTGCATGGCGCCCAGGGACCCCATGCCGCGGTAGGTCTTGTACTGCTTGCCGTTCATGAAGACCAGCTCGCCCGGCGCCTCCTCGACGCCGGCGAACAGGCCGCCGATCATCACGGTGTCGGCGCCGGCGACCATCGCCTTGGCGATGTCACCGGAGTACTGCAGCCCGCCGTCGGCGATGACCGGGATCCCGGCCGGGCCGGCCGCGAGCCAGGCCTCGTAGATCGCGGTGATCTGCGGGACGCCGACTCCGGCGACGACGCGGGTGGTGCAGATCGAGCCCGGTCCGACGCCGACCTTGACCGCGTCCACGCCGGCCTCGACCAGGGCCTGGGCACCGGCGCGGGTGGCGACGTTGCCGCCGACCACCTCGACGCCGTTGTCGCCGCCGAACTCCTTCTTCACGCGGGCGACCATGTCGAGCACCGCGCGCTGGTGGCCGTGCGCGGTGTCGACGACGAGCACGTCGACACCGGCGTCGACCAGCAGCCCGGCGCGCTTGAACGCGTCCTCGCCGACGCCGAGGGCGGCGCCGACGACGAGGCGGCCGTCGGCGTCCTTGGTGCTCAGCGGGAACTGGTCGCGCTTGACGAAGTCCTTGACGGTGATCAGCCCGCGCAGGCGGCCGGCGTCGTCGACCAGGGGGAGCTTCTCGATCTTGTGCTTGGACAGCAGGGACAGCGCGGTGTCGGGGTCCACGCCGACGGGCGCGGTCACCAGCGGCATCGGCGTCATGACGTCGCGCACGAGCCGGTTCTGGTCGGTCTCGAACCGCATGTCGCGGTTGGTGACGATGCCCAGCAGGACGCCGTCGGCGTCCACCACCGGGGCGCCGGAGATGCGGTAGCGGGCCGACAGCGCGTCGACCTCGGCGAGCGTGCTGTCGGGCGAGCAGGTGACCGGGTTGGTCACCATGCCGGCCTCGGAGCGCTTCACCAGGTCGACCTGGCCGGCCTGCTCCTCGGCGGAGAGGTTGCGGTGGAGCACGCCCATGCCGCCGACCCGGGCCATGGCGATCGCCATCCGCGCCTCGGTGACGGTGTCCATGGCGCTGGAGAGCAGCGGCACGGCCAGCGTGATGCGGCGGGTCACCCGGCTGCTGGTGTCCACCTCGGCCGGGACCACGTCGGACGCCCCGGGGACGAGGAGGACGTCGTCGTAGGTGAGGCCGAGGCGGGCGAACTTCGCCGGCAGCTCCATGGTGCGGTCGTCGGGCTGCATGTGCGCGGCCACCCTTCGGGGCAGATCGGGGACTGTTCCCGGCCGGCTCACCCCGGGCAGAGAGGTGGCGGGCCTGTACTGATCGTAGGCGGCGGGGATGAGGAGGCGGCCTTCCGCCTGTACGACGACTACCGTGTGAGCCGTGTCCCCGTTCGACGACGCCTTCGGGCCGGACTTCGGTTCCACCGACCGTCCCGCTCCGCCACCGCTCACGATGGAGGAGCGCGCGGGAGTCCTCGACGACCTCGCCGAGCTCGAGGTGTTCCGCACCCTGCTCGAGCCCACCGGCATCAAGGGCATCGTCGTGGACTGCCCCGACTGCGAGGAGGAGCACCACGTCGACTGGGCGCTGATGCAGGCGAACCTGCGCCAGCTCCTGGAGGAGGGGCAGACCGGCCGGCACGAGCCGCCGTTCGAGCCGAACCCGGACGACTACGTCAGCTGGGACTACGCGAGCGGGTACGCCGACGGCATCGCCGCCCTGGCCGAGCGCGACGAGCCCAGCGGCCGACGCACCGGCCGCCACGCCCGCGACGACTGAGCCCAGCACGGACCGAGGGCCCCTCCCGACGATCGGGAGGGGCCCTCGGCGTGCGACGGGTGTCGCGGGTCAGGCCATGATGCCGCGGCGGAAGCCGAGGGCGACCGCCTCGGCGCGGTCCTTGGCGCCCAGCTTCCGGAACAGCCGGCGGGCGTGGGTCTTGATGGTGTCCTCGGACAGGTAGAGCTCGCGGCCGATCTGGGCGTTGCTCTTGCCCTGGCTCATGCCGGTGAGCACCTGCATCTCGCGCATGGACAGCGCCGGGGACGGGGTGGCCTCCCGGACGGTCGAGCGCACCGTGGTCGGCGCCGAGCCCGCCAGCGGCGCGGCACCGCTCCAGGCCATGGCCGGCTGCGGCGCCTGCTGCACCGGGATGCGGCCGTCGGCCCGCAGGCCGACCCGGGAGAGGCCCAGGCCCATCTCGATGGGGGTGGCGTCCCAGCGGAGGTAGCCGCGGGCACCGAAGGCGACGGCGGCGCGCACGCTCTCGGCGTCGTCGGGGGCACCGAGCACCAGCACCGGGAGACCCGGGTGGGCGCGCAGCGCCTGGGTGGCGGCCGAGAGGCCGGTGTCGACGGCGCGCTGCGTGCCGACGACGAGGACGTCGGGGCTGCGGGTGGCCAGGCGCGACATCAGCGACTGCCCGTCGCCGACCACCTCGACGCGACCGACGAAGGGCAGGGCGACCAGCCGCGAGGCGACGTCGTCACGGACCCGCCGTCGCTCGTCGTAGACCCACACGGTCGCGCCGTGCACCGGGGCACGCATCCTGTCCTCGATCACGCCTGCTCCTCGCTCTTCCCGGCCTGCGCCGGGGGTCCCCCGACCGGTCGGGAGGCCCGACCGGCTGTCGCTCGGGTGGAGGGCTCCCACCCGGGGGGCCCTCCACCTCTGCGCGGGTCGCGCACCGGATCCGGGTATCTCCCCCACCCGGTCGTCGGCGCGACCTGCAGCCACCTTGATCGACTCCCGGGGCCTCCGACAGACGCCCTCACCCCGGGGGGTGAGCGGCCCCGAACAGCGGTGACGCAGCACACATCGCCAAAAAGTTGCGAATCCGCAGGGTTTGACGGCGGGATGCCGAGGGCACCGGCCCCTTGCAGCCGGACGCCCCCCGGCTCGATCGAGTCCTGGAGGAGACATGGCCGACATCCGCAGACTCCCGACGCCCGTCGCCGAGGTCTGGGACTGGCAGCTCCACGGCGCCTGCCGTGGCGAGAACACGTCCCTCTTCTTCCACCCCGACGGCGAGCGCGGGCCGGCCCGGGCGCGTCGGCAGACCGCAGCCAAGGCCGTGTGCGCGCGGTGCCCGGTCGTCGAGGCGTGCCTCAAGCACGCCCTGGCGGTGCGGGAGCCCTACGGGGTCTGGGGCGGGATGAGCGAGGAGGAGCGGGCCCGGCTGATCGCCGCCGAGCCGGCCGCCGTCGCAGCCGGGGTCTGACACCCCCTACGAACGCCGAGAGGGCCCGGTCCAGGATTCCTGGACCGGGCCCTCTCGCGTGTGCGATCGAGCCGGCGGGGCCTAGTGGCTGTGGCCGTGCCCGCCGTGCGAGTGGCCGTGGGTGTGGTGCCCACCGGCGCCGTGGTCGTGCTCCTCCTCGGGAGCCTCGACGACGGCGGAGTCGGTGGTGAGCACCATCGCCGCGATCGAGACGGCGTTGCCCAGCGCGGCCTTGGTGACCTTGACCGGGTCGATGACGCCTTGGGCGGCCAGGTCGCCGTACTCACCGGTCGCGGCGTTGAAGCCCTGACCGGCGCCGGCCTCGCGCACCTTGGCGACGACGACGCGGCCCTCGAAGCCGGCGTTCTCGGCGATCTGCACCATCGGGGCGTCCAGCGCCGCGCGGACCGCGCGGGCACCGGTCAGCTCGTCGCCCTCGAGCGAGAGGCCGTCGATCGCCGAGGCGGCGTGCACCAGCGCAGAGCCGCCGCCGGGGATGACCCCCTCCTCGACCGCCGCGCGGGTGGCCGCGATGGCGTCCTCGATGCGGTGCTTGCGCTCCTTGAGCTCGACCTCGGTGGCCGCGCCGACGCGGATGACGCCGATGCCACCGGCCAGCTTCGCGAGGCGCTCCTGGAGCTTCTCGCGGTCCCAGTCGGAGTCGGTGGCGTCGATCTCGCGGCGGATCTGCGCCACCCGGTCGGCGATGCCGTCGGAGGTGCCGCCGCCGTCGACGATCGTGGTGGCGTCCTTGGTGACGGTGACCCGGCGGGCGGTGCCGAGCACCTCGAGGCCGACCTGGTCGAGCTTGAGGCCGACGTCCTCGGTGACGACCTGCCCGCCGGTGACGACGGCGAGGTCGGCCATGAACGCCTTGCGCCGGTCGCCGAAGTACGGCGACTTCACCGCGACGACCTTGATGGTCTTGCGGATCGAGTTCACGACCAGGGTCGACAGCGCCTCGCCCTCGACGTCCTCGGCGACGATCAGCAGCGGCCGGCCGCCGGTGGAGAGGACCTTCTCCAGCAGCGGGAGCAGCTCGGCCAGCGCGCTGACCTTGCCGCTGACCAGCAGCACGAGGGCGTCGTCCAGGACGGCCTCCATGGCCTCCTGGTCGGTGACGAAGTACGGCGAGAGGTAGCCCTTGTCGAACTGGACGCCCTCGGTGACGTCGAGCTCGGTGTGCAGGGTGTTGCTCTCCTCGACGGTGATGACGCCGTCCTTGCCGACGCGCTCCATCGCCTCGCCGATCAGCTCGCCGACCTCGGCGTCCTGGGCGGAGATGGTGGCGACGCCGGCGATGGCCTCGCGCTTCTCCACCGGGATGGCGGCGGCGTCGAGGGCGGCGTGCACGGCGTCGACGGCCGCGCGCATGCCGCGGCCGAGGCCGAGGGGGCTGGCACCGGCGGCGACGTTGCGCATGCCCTCGTGGACCAGCGCCTGGGCGAGCACGGTCGCGGTGGTCGTGCCGTCGCCGGCGACGTCGTTGGTCTTGGTCGCGACGCTCTTGGCGAGCTGCGCGCCGAGGTTCTCGTAGGGGTCGTCGAGCTCGACCTCACGGGCGATGGTGACGCCGTCGTTGGTGATGGTCGGGGCGCCGAACTTCTTGTCGAGGACGACGTTGCGGCCGCGGGGGCCGATCGTCACCTTGACGGCGTCGGCGAGCTTGTCGACACCGCGCTCGAGGGCCCGACGGGCGTCCTCGTTGAACTTGATGATCTTGGCCATGGGCTTGTCCGATCAGTAAGTGCAGGGCGAAAGACGACCGCCCCGGGACCCGAGTTCGGGTCGCCCGGGGCGGTCGAGGGAACTACTGGTGGAGCTTCTCGCCGTGCTGGGACGGCCTCGTCCAGAGGCTCGTCCCGAGCTCGCGAGGGATGAGGAGGACGAGGTCCTTCTACTTCTCCACGACGGCGAGCAGGTCGCGGGCGGAGAGCACGAGGTACTCCTCGCCAGCGTACTTGACCTCGGTGCCGCCGTACTTCGAGTAGATGACCACGTCGCCGACGTTCACGTCGAGCGGGACGCGGTTGCCGTTGTCGTCGATGCGGCCGGGGCCGACGGCGACGACGGTGCCCTCCTGGGGCTTCTCCTTGGCGGTGTCCGGGATGACCAGACCGGAGGCGGTGGTGGTCTCGGCCTCGTTGGCCTGGACCACGACCCGGTCCTCCAGCGGCTTGATGCTGACCTTGGTAGCGGTCGTCACGTCGGTGACGCCCCCTTCGGTGTCGGACGGCTGGTGGATGTTCGTGCTGTGGTGCTGATGCTGTGGCACGGGATCCGGGCACCCGCCGTCGCGGGGGTCGGGCGCCAGCCCGTGTCGCTTGGCACTCTACCTACGAGAGTGCCAGCCGCTCAACCTGGTCCCCGGGGTGGGTGACGACGGGACGGACCGGCCCGTACGCCACGCTGTGCCGGTGGACCGGGAACCCGAGGAGCAGACCGCCGAGACGGTGCGCCAGCTGCGCGCGCTGGCGACGCCGGAGGGTGCGGCGGCGCTGTCCCGGGCGTCGGTGCTCCTGGACGAGAGGGTGGACGCGGTCGCCGCCCTGACCCGGCTGCGCGCCGAGGTGGGCGCGGACCTGGCCGGACCGGCCTGGGGCATCGCGCGCCAGCGGCAGCGGGCCCGGGCGACGTTCGGGGCCGACGCCGACCGGCTGCTGTTCACCTCCGACGCGCTCGAGCAGGCCGGCCGCCCGGAGCTCGCGGCCCGTCGCGCCGCCCGGCTCCTCGCCGGCGGTGCGGACTCCGTCGCCGACCTCGGGTGCGCGGCGGGCACCGACACGATCGCGCTCGCCCGCGCCGGCGCGCGCGTGCTCGCCGTCGACGTCGACCCCGTCGCCCGCGAGCTCACCGCCCTCAACGTCGAGGCCATGGGGGTCGCCGACGACGTGTGGGTGGTGGCCGGCGACGCCGTCGAGCTGGTGGCGGCGGCGCGCGGCGGCGAGGTCGCGGGGTGCGGCGCCGCCGTCCTGGACCCGGCCAGGCGCGCGGGCGGCCGACGCCAGCTCGACCCCGACCACTGGTCCCCGCCGTGGTCGACCGTGGCCCAGCTGCTCGACCGGATGCCGACCTCGGTCGTGAAGGTCGCCCCCGGCCTCGACCACGACCGCGTCCCCGACGGCGTGGAGGCCGAGTGGGTCTCCGTCGGCGGCTCGATCGTCGAGGCGCTGCTGTGGGGCCGCGCGGTCTCCTCCACCTGGCGCCGCGCCACGGTCGTGCGCGACGGCGCCGCGCACGAGCTGACCGCCGACGCGGACCCCGGCCCGGCAGCTCCGGGGCCGGTGCGCGGCTGGCTGCACGAGCCGGACCCGGCGGTGATCCGCTCGGGCCTCGTGTCGCTGGTCGCCGCCGACCTCGGCGCGACGCTGGTCGACCCGACGATCGCCTACCTCACCTCCGACGCGCCCGCCGACGGCCCGTGGGTGCGCTCCTACCGGGTGGACGAGGTGCTGCCGTTCAACCTCAAGAAGCTGAAGGCGCTGCTGCGCTCCCGCGGCGTGGGCCGGGTGGTCGTGAAGAAGCGCGGCTCCGCGATCGAGCCGGAGACGCTGGCCCGCCAGCTGCGCGGCGACGGCTCCGGGACGGCGACCGTCGTCGTCACCCGCGTGGCTGGTGCACCCACCGCGCTCGTCTGCGACCTCACGTAGGGCGGGTCGACCCGCACCACCGGACCTGTAGCCGGGCCACGGTGCGGCCTCACGGTCGCCCGGGCGGCTCAACCCGGCCGAACGTCAACGGCTGACGACGCCCCCGGCCGCGGAGGCCAGGTCCCGGCGCATGCACACGCGGCGCCACCGGTCCAGGCCGTGCGCCGCCTCGCGCTCCCGGATCGCCCGCAGCCCCGGCGTCCACTCGCGCTCGTCCAGCACGCGGAAGCCGCACCGGCGGTAGTAGGGCGCGTTCCACGGCACGTCCTCGAAGGTGGTGAGGGTCAGCGACGTGAGGCCGGCCTCCGCGGCGTGCATGGCGGCGTGCTCGAGCAGCGCCCGCCCGACTCCCCGGCGGGCGGCCCGGGGGTGCACCGAGACCTGCTCGACGTGCAGCGCGCCGTCCACCGGCTCGGCGAGCAGGTAGCCGACCGGCTCGTCGTCCGCATCGGCCGCCGCCCAGGCCAGTCCGGCCCGCCGGTACCGATCCAGCTCGGCCGCCGGCAGCGGGTCGTCGGTGGCTATCTCCGGCATGCCGACGTCCGCGAACGCCCGCCCCGCGGCCCGCTCGATCTCCTGCGCCGTGCTCAGCTCCCCCGGGGCGAGGAGGCGGATCACCGGGGGCGGGCGCACGGCTCAGCGGCTGACGACGTCGATCGGCAGCGAGCTGTCCGCGCCCAGGTCGGGGGCCGACGGCGCGACACCGGCGGCGACCAGCCGGGAGCCGAGCGCGGCCACCATGGCGCCGTTGTCGGTGCACAGCTTGGGGCTGGGCACCCGGAGCACGATGCCGGCCGCGGCGCACCGCTCCTCGGCCAGGGCGCGCAGCCGCGAGTTGGCCGCCACTCCCCCGCCGAGCACCAGGTGGTCCACGCCGTGGTCCTTGCACGCCCGCACTGCCTTGGCGGTCAGCACGTCGGCGACCGCCTCCTGGAACGAGGCCGCGACGTCGGCGACCGGCACCGGCTCCCCCGCCCGCTCGCGCGCCTCGATCCAGCGGGCGACGGCGGTCTTCAGCCCGGAGAACGAGAAGTCGTAGACCGGGTCCCGCGGCCCGGTGAGCCCGCGCGGGAAGGCGATCGCGTCCGGGTCGCCCTCGCGGGCGGCGCGGTCGATCGGCGGCCCGCCCGGGAACGGCAGACCGAGCACGCGGGCGACCTTGTCGAAGGCCTCCCCCGCCGCGTCGTCGATGGTGCGGCCGAGCGACTGCACCTCCTGCGCCAGGTCGGGCACCAGCAGCAGCGAGCTGTGCCCACCCGAGACCAGCATCGCGATCGACGGCTCGGCCAGCGGGCCGTGCTGCAGCTCGTCGACGGCGACGTGCGCGGCCAGGTGGTTGACGCCGTACAGCGGCTTGTCCAGCGCCAGCGCGTAGGCCTTGGCCGCCGCCACGCCCACCAGCAGCGCGCCGGTGAGGCCGGGGCCGCTGGTCACCGCCACGGCGTCGACGTCGGAGGCCTGCAGGCCGGCCTCGGCGAGTGCGCGGTGCACGGTGGGCACCATCGCCTCGAGGTGCGCCCGCGAGGCGATCTCGGGCACGACCCCGCCGAACCGCTCGTGCTC
This sequence comes from Blastococcus sp. TF02A-35, assembly GCF_004571075.1. Classification (GTDB taxonomy): domain Bacteria; phylum Actinomycetota; class Actinomycetes; order Mycobacteriales; family Geodermatophilaceae; genus Blastococcus. The sequence goes on along the minus strand of NZ_SPQP01000002.1, from coordinate 18,059 downwards.
GGCCATCGAGGTGGCCAGCGCGTCGGCGAGCAGGGTGTGCCCGCGGACGATGCCGACACCGGTCTCGTCGCACGAGGTCTCGAACCCCAGGACGATCGGTTCCTGCTTCACGGCTTCTCCCGCCTCATGACGACCGCGTCCGTGCCGCTCGGTTGGTAGTACCTCGGCCGCCGGCCGATCTCGGCGAACCCGCGCCGCCGGTACAGCCCCTGGGCCAGCTCGTTGTCCGCCCGCACCTCGAGCAGCACCACGGGGCTCCGCCGCCGGTCGGCCTCGGCGAGCAGCGCGTCCAGCAGCTGCGCCCCGATGCCCTCGCCCTGCCGTGCCCCCGTGACGCCGATCGTCGCCACGTGCGCCTCGTCGGAGTAGGCGATCAGCCCGGCGTACCCGACGACCGACTCGCCGTCCTCGGCGACCAGGTAGTGCCGGGTCCCGGTCTGCGCCAGCTCCTCCCGGTACATCGCCGCCGTCCACGTGTCGGGGGCGAAGAGCTCCTCCTCCAGCACCATCACCGCGGGGATGTCGGCCAGCCGCATCGGCCGCAGCCGGGTCACTGCGTCACGGCCTTGATCGACGTCGGGGGCACCGCGTCGGGCCGGCGCAGGTACAGCGGGACCAGCGGCGCCGCGGAGCCCGGGTCGGCCAGCTGGTCGGCGGCGGCGCGCAGCAGCCCTGCGGTCGTGACGTCGGCCCGGGCCACCTCCGCGCCCAGCCGCTGCTCGAAGGCGGGGTCACCGACGAACGGGCCGGGCAGGCCCAGCTCCTCCGGCCGGACGACCGCCGGGCCGTCGGTGCGCGAGCCGTCGGCGGCGTAGGTGGCCCAGTAGACCTCCTTGCGGCGGGCGTCGGTGACGACGGTCCGCGCGCCCGAGCCCACCGCGTCCAGCGAGCAGACGCCCACGACGGGCAGCCCCCGGGCGTCGGCGATCGCGGCGGCGGTGACCACGCCGACCCGCAGGCCGGTGAAGGGCCCGGGGCCCAGCCCGGTGACGACGGCCTCGACGTCGGCCAGCGACAGCCCGGCGTCGGCCAGCGCACCCCGGACCGCGGGCGTCAGCAGCTCGGCGTGCTTCGTGCCCGAGGGGACGGCGCGCTCGGCCAGGACCTCGGCGCCACCGTCGGGTGTCCACCGCGCCACGCCCGCGACGAGGGTCGGGGTGGCGGTGTCGAGCGCGAGGACCAGCACGGAGGGCCAGGGTAGTGCGCGCCGCCCGCCGGGGTGTCAGCCGGCGATGGCACGGCCGGCTGTCAGCCGGCGATCGTCTGCCGCTCCGGCTCGATCCAGACGATGACCCGCTCGCTGTGGATGTTCTCCGCCGGGTAGGGCCGACCGTCGTACTTCTGGGACAGCTCGTCGATCTGGGCGCGCGCCCGCTCCCCGCGCTCGGTCTCCACGACCCGGCCGCGCACCTCGGCGTACCGGTAGGGGTTGCCGGCGTCGAGGATCGCCAGGGTGACGCGGGGGTCGCGCTCGAGGTCCTTGTACTTCTGCCGGTGTACCTCGGTGTTCACGCACACCCGCGCGCCGTCGGTGTGCACCCACACGTACTGCGTCTGGATGCGGCCGCTCGGCAGCAGCGTGCTCATCGCCGCGTAGTTCGCGCCCTCCGCCAGCTCGCGGGTGACCGGGTGGAGCTCGGGACCGTCCTGGGTGTCTGCCACGACCGCGCCGTACCCGCGCGTGCCGCGGCCATGCGGCAGGCTGGCGGCGACCGGCAGCGGGTGCCGCGGGAACGGACGGGGTGGGCGATGAGCGGCGGTACCGGCCCCGGCCGCCCCGAGTGGGTCGGCCAGCTCGTCCGGTTCGCGGCCGTGGGCGCGGTGAGCGCCCTGGTGGACCTCGGCGTCTACACGCTCGGGCTGCACCTGGGCCTGCCCACGTACGCGGCGCGCGCGATCAGCTTCGCGGCCGGCACGACGACGGCGTACGTGCTGAACCGGCGGTGGGCGTTCGGGGTCTCCGGCGGGCGCCGCCGGGCCGCGTCGTTCGCGCTGCTCTACGGCACCACGTTCGTCGTCATCCTGGCCACCAACGCCCTCGCCCTGGCCACCCTGCCCGGCTCCTCGTGGCGGGTGACGCTGGCCTGGGCGCTCTCGCAGGGGCTCGGGACGGCGGTCAACTTCGTGGTGCTGCGGCTGGTGGTCTTCCGCGCGTGACCCCGGTGGGCCGGCCCGCGCGGCGGTAGTCGGTCACCCACAGCCCGGCGAGGACCTCGCGGTCCCCGCGCGGCCGGAACCCGGCGCGCTCGTACAGCGCGCGGGCCGGAGCGTTGTCCCGGCCGGTGGAGACGACGACGTCGCGGCCGGCGGCGTGGTCCAGGAGCACGCCGACCAGCGCCCGGCCCACGCCGCGCCGGTGCGCCGCCGGGTCGACGACGAGCCGGTCGACCTGCAGCACGTCCGGCGACTCCGCCCAGGCCAGGGCACCGAGGACGGCTCCGTCCTCCTCGGCGACCGCCCAGCGCAGCGGCGCGGAGACCATGTCGTCGACGCTCTCGTGCAGCGCGGGGATCCGGTCGTCACCGATCAGCGCCGCCTCCACCGCGTAGGCCGCCCGCTGCAGCCGCCAGAGCCGCGCGGCGAGCCCGCCGTCCTCCCGCGGGTGGCGCGCCACGTCCACCCGCACCGCCGGGGCGGTCACGCGCCTCCGCCGAGCCGCTGCTCCCAGCCGGGGCCGTGCGGCAGCAGGACGGCGGTGCGGACGTCGTCCTCCCGCCGGTCCAGCCGCACCTCGAGGTGCTCGTCGGCCAGCTGCTCGACCAGGCCCTGCCCCCACTCGACGACGGTCACCGACTCCTCCGTCGAGGCGTCCAGGTCGAGGTCGTCGACGTCGGCGTGGCCGCCCAGCCGGTAGGCGTCGACGTGCACGAGCGGGATGCGCCCGTCGCGGTGGGCCCGGGCGATGACGAACGTCGGCGACGTCACCGGCTCGCGCACGCCCAGCCCGGCGCCGATGCCCTGGGTCAGCGCGGTCTTGCCCGCCCCCAGCGGCCCGACCAGGACCAGCAGGTCCCCCGGGCGCGCCAGCTCGGCCAGCTGCCGGCCGAGCTCGTGGGTGTCGGCGAGCGTCGGCAGCACGTGCTCGCGCTTCACGCGGTTCCCTCCAGGGTCGCTGCGACGGCGGTGAGGTCGGCGAGCAGCCCTGCCCGCGGCGCCCCGTTCGGCCCGAACCGGATGGCCGCCGACGGGTGGTAGGTCGCCCACACGGCACGGCCGTCGACCTCGTGCGGCCGGCCGCGGACGGAGGCGAGGACGGTCCGGGGGCCGAGGAACCACTTGGCCGACGACAGCCCGAGCGCCACGACGACCGGCGCGCCGAGCAGGTCCAGCTGGCGCCGCAGCCAGCCGCTGCACCGCGCGACCTCGGGGGCCTTCGGGGTGCGGTTCGCCGGCGGGCGGCACTTGACCACGTTCAGCACGGCGGCCTCGGCCCGGTCCAGCCCGGCCTCGGCGAGCAGCAGGTCCAGCAGCGCACCCGACTTCCCGACGAACGGCCGGCCGGTCTCGTCCTCGGTGGCCCCGGGCGCCTCCCCGACCAGCACGAGCCGGGGACGTCCGGTCACCGGCACGTCGCCGACGACGACGTGCTGCCGGGTCGCGGCCAGCTCGGGGCAGGCCACGCACGTCCGCGCCGCCGCGGCCAGCGCCGCCCAGTCCGGGGCCGCCTCCGCGGTGGCGGCGACGGTCCGGGCGTCGTGGTCGGCACCGACCGGGCTCATCGGGGCGCCCTCCCGGACCGCTGCCCTGCCCCGGCGCGGCGGAGCAGCGCGGTGATCGCGGCGCTGACCTCGTCGGGTCGCTCCAGCTGCACCATGTGGCCGGCCCCGGGGACGACCACGTACTCGGACGAGGCCTCGCCGGCCCGCCCGAGCCGCTCCGCGATCAGGTCGCTGTGCTCCTTGGGGATCATCTTGTCCCGGTCGCCGGTGAGCACCAGCGTGGGGACGGCGCGCAGCGGCTCGAGCGAGCCGGTCTCGTCCAGGCCGGCCAGCGCCGGGTAGAACTCCGCGATCACGTCGACCGGGGTGCCGGCGATCATCGCGTCCACGTAGCGCCCCAGCGCCGGGTCGACGTCGGAGGAGCCGAACGACAGCGAGCGCGTCGCGACCGACACCAGCTCCGCGGCCACCCGCCGGGTGCGCTCGGCGAACGCCGGGCGGTGCCGCATGGTCCACGCGGCGACCGGCAGGACGGCGGCCCGCACCCGGGTGAGCATCTCGGGGAGGCCGAAGTTCAGGTCGGCGAGGTTGCCGCTGGAGGTCGAGACGAGCGCGGCCCCCACCACGCGGCTGCCGAACAGCTCCGGCCGCAGCGCCGCCAGGCCCATGACCGTCATGCCGCCCATGGAGTGGCCGACCAGCACCACCGGCCCACGCGGGACCCGGGCGTCGAGCACCGCGAGCAGGTCGCGGGCGAGCTGCTCGATCGTCGAGTTCTCCGGCCTGCCGCGGCCGGAGGCCCCGTGGCCGCGCTGGTCGTAGAACACCAGGCGGGCGTCCGGCCGGTGGCCGTTCTCCGTGGCGAGCTCGGCGGCCAGGGTGCGCCGCTGGAAGGCCCAGGAGGCCATGGAGAGGGTGTAGCCGTGCACGAAGACGACGGTCAGCGGGGCGTCGCGCGGCCCGATCTCCTCGACGGCCAGCAGGACGCGGTCGTCGGTCTGCACCAGCGCCGTGCGGTCGGCCGGCCGCGCCTCCAGGCCGAGGGGGTCGACCTCGCGCAGCTGCGCCTCGGTGAGGTTCTCCGGCAGCTCCGCCGCCGGCCCGAGCTCCGCGGCGCGCACCCGGCGGGCGGCGATCTTGCTGACCGCGACGCCCGTGGCGGTGCCGGCCGCGGCCAGGCCCAGCAGGGCGCCGACCACCCCGGCCTTGCGGGCCTTCGGGTGCTTGTGCGGAGCTCCCCCGCGGGCCATCAGACCGCCCCCGCCGAGCCGACGTACCGGCGGGCGAACCGTCCCCCGATCCGGGTGACCAGCTCGTAGTGGATGGTGCCGGTGGCGTCGGCCCACTGCTGGGCCGTCGGCTCACCGCCGTCGCCCGGCCCCCACAGGACCACCTCGTCGCCGGGCGCGACCGCCGCGTCGCCGACGTCGACGACGAACTGGTCCATGCACACCCGGCCGGCGATGGTGCGCTGAGCGCCGGCCGCCAGGACCGGCGCGCTGTTCCCCCCGGCGCGCGGCACCCCGTCGGCGTAGCCGACCGGCACCAGGGCCAGCGTCGTCTCGGCCGGCGTCGTGTACGTGTGGCCGTAGGAGACGCCGGACCCCGCGGGCACGCGCTTGGCCAGCGCGACCCGCGCCCGCACGGTCATCGCCGGTCGCAGCCCGTGCGCGGCGGCGTCCCCGCCCAGCGGGTCCAGGCCGTAGACGGCGACCCCGGGCCGCACCATGTCGAACCAGGTGTCGGGCAGCGCCACGGTCGCCGCGGAGTTGGCGAGGTGCCGTCGGGCGTCGGTGAGGCCGGCCGAGCGCGCGATGCCCACCGCCTCCTCGAACGCACGCACCTGGGCGCCGATGGTGGGGTGGGTGGGCGCGTCGGCGTAGGCCATGTGGCTCCACAGCCCGACGACGGTCACGTCGCCGTCGGCCTGCGCGCGGACGGCTGCGGCCACCAGCCCGGGCCACTCGGCAGCCGTGGCGCCCTCCCGGGACAGCCCGGTGTCGACGAACAGGTGCAGCCGCGCGGGCCGTCCGGTGGCCCGGGCCGCGGCCACGACCTCGGCCAGCGCCCAGACCGCGTTCACCGAGACCTCGAGGTCGGCGGTGAGCGCGGCGGCGTAGTCGGCGCCCGGCCCGTTCAGCCAGGTCAGCACGGGGGCGGTGACCCCGGCGGCGCGCAGCGCCAGCCCCTCCTCCAGGACGGTGACCCCCAGCTGGTCGGCGCCGCCGGCCAGCGCGGCCCGAGCCGCCGGGACCAGCCCGTGGCCGTAGGCGTCGGCCTTGACGACCGCCATCAGCGGCCGGCGCACGCGCTCGCGGAGCGCAGCGGTGTTGGCCGCGATCGCGTCGAGGTCGACGACGATCTCGGCCCCGGTCCCGTTCGTCACGGTCCCGAGTCTGGCAGGCGCACCGGACGGCCACCGCGCACCCGGTCGATCGCCGCGGGCAGGTGCCGCACCAGGTCACCGGCGATCAGCGGCCCCTCGGCGGCCGCCAGCTGCCCGGCCCGGCCGTGCACGTGCGCCGCCACGGCCGCCGCCTCGGCCGCGGGGAGGTCGGTGGCCAGCAGCGCGCCGGTGATGCCCGAGAGCACGTCGCCCGTGCCGGCCGTGGCCAGCCAGGGGGTACCCGTGGCGTTGACGAACGCCGTGCCGCGGGGGTCCGCGACGACCGTGGCCTCGCCCTTGAGCAGGACGACGGCGCCGAGGTCGGCGGCCAGCCGCCGGGCCGCACCGATGCGGTCCTCGCCCACCTCCGCACCGAACCGGGCGAACTCGCGGTCGTGCGGGGTCAGCACGGTGGCGGCGGCGCGCTGCCGGACCAGGTCGGGCTCGCGCGCGAGCAGGGTCAGCGCGTCGGCGTCGACCAGCACCGGGAGGTCGGTGGCCAGCACCTCGGCCAGCACGCCGCGGGCGTCGTCGTCGGTGCCCGTGCCGGGCCCGACCACCCACGCCTGCACCCGCCCGGCGTCGGAGGGCCGCCCCTCGGTGACGATCGCCTCGGGCCACGCGGCGCGGACCCCCTCGGCGGCGGTCCCCGCGTAGCGCACCAGCCCCGGCCGGGTGCGCAGCGCCGCCCCGGTGCAGAGCACGCCGGCACCCGGGTAGGTCGCCGAGCCGGCGACGACGCCGACCACGCCCTGCGAGTACTTGTCGTCACCGGCCTCGGGCACCGGCAGCCGGCCCGCGACGTCGGCGTCGGTCAGCTGCCACGCCCGCGCGGGCCGGAGGTGCTCCCCCAGCCCGATGTCGACCAGGTGCACCTCGCCGGCGTGCGCGCGCCCGGCACCGACGACGAGGCCGGGCTTCACCGCGCCGAAGGTGACGGTGTGGGTGGCCGGGAAGGCGGCGCCCTCGACCGCGCCGGTGTCCGCGTCGACGCCGCTCGGCACGTCGACGGCGACCATGAGCGCGGGCCCGCCGGCCGCCCGCTCGACGAGCGCCGCGGCGGACGGGCGGAGGCCTCCGGAACCGCCGATGCCCACGATCCCGTCGAGCACGAGGTCGGCCCGGTCGAGCAAGGGCCCGGCGTCGTCGGGCGCGACGGTGCGTCCCCCCGCCCGGCGGAGGGCGGCCAGCCCCGGGGCGTGCGCCCGCTCGGGGCTGAGCAGGACGGCGGTGACGCGGGCCCCGCGCCCGGCGAGCAGGGCGCCGGCGTGCAGCGCGTCCCCGCCGTTGCCGCCGGCACCCACCAGCAGGGCGACGCGGGCGCCGTAGGGGCGGCCGAGCAGCCGCAGGCAGACCGTGGCCAGCCCGGTCGCGGCGCGCTGCATGAGGGCGCCGTCCGGGAGCGCGGCGAGCAGCGGCGCCTCCGCGGCCCGCACCTCGTCGGCGGTGTGCAGCCCGATCACGACGCCTCCCGCGGGAAGCCCTCGGCGACGACCACGGCCGAGGCGATGCCGCCGTCGTGGCTGAGCGAGACGTGCCACGACGTGACGCCCAGCTGCGCCGCGCGCCCGGCCACCGAGCCGCGCACCTCCAGGTGCGGCCGGCCGTGCTCGCCGACGGTCACCTCGGCGTCGTGCCAGTGCAGGTCACCGGGCGCGCCGAGCGCCTTGGCCAGCGCCTCCTTGGCCGCGAACCGGGCGGCTAGGGACTCACCGCTGCGGGGGTTGCCCGCGGGCGTGCGCTGCTCGGCCGCGGTGAACAGCCGGTCGCGCAGCCCGGGCGTCCGGGTGAGCGACTCCGCGAACCGCTCCACCGGCACCACGTCGATCCCGACACCGATGATCACCTGGGCGAGTGTATGGAACGGCCCCTCCGCAGGGGTCCCGGCGCGAGCGGAGCGAGTGCTGGGGGGAGGCGGAGGGGTCCTTCTGCTACTCGACGGTGACGGACTTGGCCAGGTTGCGCGGCTGGTCGACGTCGAAGCCGCGGGTGTCCGCGATCTCGCAGGAGAGGACCTGCAGCGGCACGGTGGTGACCACCGGAGCCATCAGCGTCGGCGTGCGGGGCACCCGGATCAGGTGGTCGGCGTAGGGGACGACGTCCTCGTCGCCCTCCTCCGCGATCACGATGGTGCGGGCCCCGCGGGCGCGCACCTCCTGGATGTTGGAGACCACCTTGCCGTGCACCGAGTTGCGGCTGCGCGGCGAGGGCACGATCACCACGACCGGCGTCCCCTGGTCGATGACGGCGATCGGCCCGTGCTTGAGCTCGCCGGCGGCGAAGCCCTCGGCGTGGATGTAGGCGAGCTCCTTGAGCTTGAGCGCGCCCTCGAGCGCGACGGGGAACCCGACGTGCCGGCCGAGGAAGAGGATCGTGTTCGCGTCGGCCAGCGAGCGGCCCAGCGCGCGGACCGGCTCCATCTGCTCGAGCACCTTCTCCACCGCCTCGGGCAGGCGGCGGAGGTCGTCGACGATGGCGGCGATCTCGTCCTCGTACTTGATGCCGCGCACCTGGGCGAGGAAGAGCCCCACCAGGTAGCAGGCGACGATCTGGCTGAGGAAGGCCTTGGTGGAGGCGACGGCGATCTCGGGGCCGGCGTGCGTGTAGAGCACCGCGTCGGACTCGCGCGGGATGGTCGACCCGTTGGCGTTGCAGATCGCCAGGACGCGGGCCTTCTGCTCCTTGGCGTGCCGCAGGGCCATCAGGGTGTCCATGGTCTCGCCGGACTGGCTGATGACGATCACGAGCGTGGAGCGGTCGAGCACCGGGTCGCGGTAGCGGAACTCGCTGGCCACCTCGACCTCGACCGGGATCCGGGTCCAGTGCTCGATGGCGTACTTGGCGATCAGGCCCGCGTGGTAGGAGGTCCCGCACGAGACGACGAAGATCTTGTCGATGTCGCGCAGCTCCTCGTCGGAGAGGCGGACCTCGTCCAGGAGCAGCTCGCCGTTCTCCCCGAGGCGGCCGAGCAGCGTGTCGGCGACGGCCTGGGGCTGCTCGGCGATCTCCTTGAGCATGAACCAGTCGTAGCCGCCCTTCTCGGCGGCCGCGGCGTCCCAGTCGACGGTGTAGGCCTTGGGCTCGGCGGGCGTGCCGTCGAAGCCGGTCACGGTGAGGCCGCGGGTGCGGTCGATCTCCACGACCTGGTCCTGGCCGAGCTCGCGGGCCTCGCGGGTGTGCCCGATGAAGGCGGCGACGTCGGACCCCAGGAAGTACTCGCCGTCGCCGACGCCCACGACCAGGGGGCTGCTGCGGCGGGCGGCGACGAGGGTGTCGGGCTCGGCGACGTGCGTGGCGACGAGGGTGAAGGCGCCCTCCAGCCGCTGGCAGACGCCGCGCATCGCCTCGGCGAGGCGGCCCTCGCCCTCGGGGGTGGCCTCGTAGACCGCCGCGAGCAGGTGGGCGACGACCTCGGTGTCGGTCTCAGACGAGAACTCGATGCCCGAGGCCTCGCACTCGGCGCGCAGCGCGGCGAAGTTCTCGATGATGCCGTTGTGGATCACCGCGACGGTGCCGTCCGCGGAGACGTGCGGGTGGGCGTTCCGGTCGCTCGGGCCGCCGTGCGTGGCCCAGCGCGTGTGGCCGATGCCGATGGTGGCCGCCGGCAGCGGCTGCTCGGCGAGCTCCTTCTCCAGGTTGGCCAGCTTGCCGGCCTTCTTGGCCGTGCTCAGCTCACCGTCCGAGAGGAGGGCGACGCCTGCCGAGTCGTACCCGCGGTACTCCAGCCTCCGGAGTCCTTCCAGGACGACGTCAAGCGCGCCCTGCGGACCGACGTAACCCACGATGCCGCACATTGGTCCGAGGATACCGCCGGAGGCGGACCGATCCGTCAACGACGCCGTCGCAGGCCCCCCGGGCGCTGCTCGGCTCGCCCTGCGTCACACGCGGCCCACCAGCCACCCGCGGGACCGCGGGCGCCGCCCGTCAGACGACGGCGACGACGGCGGCCAGCCGCTGGGCGACCGCGTCGGCCTGCTCCTGCGTGGGCGCCTCGACCATGACGCGCACCAGCTGCTCGGTCCCGGACGGGCGCAGCAGCACCCGGCCGGAGTCGCCGAGCTCCTCCTCCACCGCGTTCACCGCGGCGGCGACCTCGTCGCTCTCGGCGACGGCGAGCCGGTCCTGCACGGGCACGTTGATGAGCACCTGCGGGAGCCGCTGCACGACGGAGGCGAGCTCGGCCAGCGAGGAGCCGGTCGCGGCCATGCGGGAGAGCAGGGACAGGCCGGTGAGCAGACCGTCGCCGGTGGTGGCGTGCTCGAGGAACACGAGGTGGCCGCTCTGCTCGCCGCCGAGGCTCAGCCCCCGCGCGCGGAGGGCCTCCAGCACGTAGCGGTCGCCCACGGCGGTGGTGTGCACGGCGATGCCTGCGTCGCGCATCGTGTGGTGGAAGCCCAGGTTGCTCATCACCGTCGCCACGACGGTGTCGGACCTCAGTTCGCCGCGCTCGTGCAGCGCCAGCGCGCAGATGGCCAGGATCGCGTCGCCGTCGACGACCTCGCCGGAGGCGGTCACGGCCAGGCAGCGGTCGGCGTCGCCGTCGTGGGCGATGCCGATGTCCGCGCCGTGCTCGCGCACCGCGCTGACGAGCGGGCCCAGGTGGGTCGAGCCGATGCCGTCGTTGATGTTCCAGCCGTCGGGCTCGCAGCCGATGGCGTGGACGGTGGCCCCGGCACGGCGGTAGACCTCGGGAGCGGCACCGGCGGCGGCGCCGTGCGCCCCGTCGACGACCACGGAGAGGCCGGACAGCGGCCGGTCCACGGTCGACAGCAGGTGCTCGACGTAGGAGTCGACGCCGTCGGTGAGCGCCTGGACGCGGCCGATCGCGGCGCCGGTCGGGCGGTGCCCGTCGGTCACGCCGGAGGTGACGGCCTGCTCGATGGCGGCCTCGACGGCGTCGGGGAGCTTGTGCCCGCCCCGGCTGAAGAGCTTGATGCCGTTGTCGGGCATCGGGTTGTGGCTGGCCGAGATCATGACGCCGAGGTCGGCGTCGCTGCGGCCGGTCAGGTAGGCCAGCGCCGGCGTGGGGACCACGCCGGCCAGGAGCACCTCGGCTCCGGCGCTCGTGAGGCCCGCGACGACCGCGGCCTCGAGCATCTCCCCGCTGGCGCGGGGGTCGCGGCCGACGACCGCGACGGGACGCGAGGCCCCGTCGCGGTCGGCGAGCACGCCTGCGGCGGCACGAGCCACCGAGAGGGCCAGCTCCGGCGTGAGGTCGGAGTTGGCCCGACCCCGGACGCCGTCGGTCCCGAAGAGTCTCCCCCCCATGGACGACGCCGCCGTGCCGGTCAGCGCTTGGAGTACTGAGGAGCCTTGCGGGCCTTCTTGAGCCCGTACTTCTTGCGCTCCTTGACGCGAGCGTCACGGGTCAGGAAGCCGGCCTTCTTGAGGGCCGGGCGGTCCTCGGCCTCGACCTCGATGAGGGCGCGGGCGATCGCCAGGCGGAGGGCACCGGCCTGGCCGGTGACGCCGCCACCCTTGAGCAGGCCGACGACGTCGTACTGCTCGGCCTTCTCGAGGGTCACGAACGGCTCACGGATGAGCTGCTGGTGCACCTTGTTCGGGAAGTACTCCTCGAGGGTGCGGCCGTTGAGCTTGAACTGGCCGGTGCCGGGCAGGAGGCGCACCCGGACGATGGCCTCCTTGCGGCGGCCGACGGTCTGGATCGGACGCCCGTCGGCGTCGGTCACGGTCAGTGCGCTGGTCACTGGGCCACCTGCTTGATCTCGTAGTTCGTGGGCGCCTGCGCGGCGTGCGGGTGCTCGGGGCCGGCGTAGACCTTGAGCTTCTTGAGCATCTGCCGACCGAGGGTGTTGTGCGGCAGCATGCCCTTGATCGCGCGCTCGATGACGCGGTCGGGGTGCGTGCGCAGCTGGTCGCCCACGTTGATGGTCTTGAGACCACCCGGGTGACCGGAGTGCCGGTAGGCGAGCTTGTCGTCCCGCTTCGACCCGGTCAGGGCGACCTTGCCGGCGTTGACGATGACGACGAAGTCGCCGACGTCGACGTGCGGGGCGTACTGGGGCTTGTGCTTGCCGCGCAGCAGCTGCGCGGTCTGGCTGGCCAGTCGACCGAGCACCACATCGGTGGCGTCGATGACGTGCCAGGCCCGGGCGACCTCGCCGGGCTTGGGGGTGTACGTGCGCACGGGCGCTCGACTCCTTGCGTCGTCGTCGGGGTGGCTGGTGGGTTCGCCTCACCGAGCACGGGAGACGTGGGTCGACGCGCGCAGCACCAGCCGGCTCGCGCGCGCCAGCCGTTCACGATACCAGCCGGGCGATCTCGCCCTCCCGCCGCCGGCGGGCAGGGGTCAGGCGACCTCGCGGACCAGCCCCGTGTCGACGTCGTAGACCGTGCCGCGCACCTCGTGCGAGAGCAGGTAGGGGCTCTCCTTGATGAGCCGGATCGACTCGCGGACGTCGTCGTCGACGTCGGTGAAGGCCCGGGCCGCCCACGGCGGGCGCCGGCCGGTGGCCTTCTCGACCGCGTCGGCGAAGGAGATGTCGTCGGTGGCCTGCAGGCCGCACTCGGTGTGGTGCACCAGGACGATCTCCCGGGTGCCCAGCGCGTGCTGGCTGATGGTGAGCGACCGGATGACGTCCTCGGTGACGACCCCGCCGGCGTTGCGGATCACGTGCGCGTCGCCGACCTCCAGGCCGAGGACGCCGAACAGCGGGATGCGCGCGTCCATGCAGGCCACCACGGCCACCTTGCGGGCCGGGCGCACCGGCTTGCTGCCCGGGAACCTCGCCGCCCAGGCTGCGTTCGCCTCGAGCATCCGGTCGATCTCCGCCACGTCCGTCCTCCGTCTCTCCGTCGGTGCCCGGGGACAGTAACCGGCGGCCGCCGGGCCGGCAGCAGGGACGATCGGCCAGGATGGGCGGGTGCGCACGGTCGAGGAACACCAGGCGGTGGTGAACGCCCTGCTGCCGGCCATGCCGGAGGAGACCGTCCCGCTGGCCGAGGCGCACGGGCGGGTGCTGGCCCGCGACGTCGTGGCGCAGGTCCCGCTGCCCGGCTTCGACAACTCCGCGATGGACGGGTACGCCGGCCGCTGGGCCGAGCTGGCCGGCCCCGACGGCGGCCCCGTGCGGCTGCCGGTCGCCGAGGACATCCCCGCCGGCCGCAGCGACGTCGTGGCGCTCGCACCCGGCACCGTGCACCGCATCATGACCGGTGCCCCGCTGCCGCCGGGTGCCGACGTCGTCGTCCCGGTGGAGCTCACCGACGGCGGCACCGACGTCGTCGAGATCCGGGACCGCCCACCCGTCGGCAGCCACCTGCGCGGAGCCGGTGAGGACATCGCGGCGGGCACCGTCGCGCTGTCCGCCGGGGCGCCGCTGGGCGCGGCGCAGCTGGGCCTGGCCGCGGCGGTCGGGGTCACCGCGCTCACCGTCCGGCGCCGGCCCCGCGTGCTGGTCCTGTCCACCGGCAGCGAGCTGGTCGAGCCGGGCCGGCCGCTGCAGCGGGGGCAGATCTACGAGTCGAACTCGACGCTGCTGGCCGCCGCTGTCGAGGAGGCCGGCGGCGTCCCCCGGCGCCTGCACTTCGTGCCCGACGACGTCGACCAGTTCCTCACCACCGTCCGGGCGGAGCTGGCCTCGGCCGACCTGCTGGTCACCAGCGGCGGGGTGAGCGCCGGCGCGTACGAGGTCGTCAAGGACGCCTTCCGCACCCTGGGTACCGTCGAGTTCGGCAAGGTGGCGATGCAGCCCGGCGGTCCCCAGGGCGCCGGCACCGTCGACGGCGTCCCGGTCGTGACGCTGCCGGGCAACCCGGTCAGCTCCTTCGTGTCCTTCGAGGTGTTCGTCCGCCCGGCCCTGCGCCGGGCGCTCGGGCACGCCTTCCCCGACCGGCTGCGGGCCCCCGCGCGCCTCTCCGGGCCGCTGCGCTCCCCGGCGGGCAGGCGCCAGTTCCTGCGCGGCCGGTACGACGGCGGCGAGGTCTCCCAGGTCGGCGGGCCCGGCTCGCACCTGGTGGCGCACCTCGCCCGCGCCAACTGCCTCGTGGTGGTCCCCGAGGACGTCACCGAACTGCCCGCCGGCGCGCACGTCGACGTGGTGCTGATCGAAGGAGCCCTGCAATGACCGGACCGCGGCTCACGCACGTGGACGAGACCGGCGCCGCCCGCATGGTCGACGTCAGCGCCAAGCAGGTCACCGCCCGCGAGGCGACCGCGGCCGGCCGGGTGCTGGTCAGCGCCGAGGTCGTCGACCTGCTCCGCGGGAAGGGCGTGCCCAAGGGCGACGCCGTCGCCGTCGCGCGGATCGCCGGCATCGCCGGGGCCAAGCGGACCCCGGACCTCGTGCCGCTGTGCCACCCGATCGCCCTGCACGGCGTCACCGTGGACATCGAGGTCACCGACGACGCCGTGGAGATCACCGCCACCGCCCGCACCGCCGACCGGACCGGGGTGGAGATGGAGGCGCTGACTGCGGTCTCCGTGGCCGGCCTGACCATGATCGACATGGTCAAGGCGGTGGACCCGCGGGCGAGCGTCACCGACGTCCGGCTGCTGCGGAAGACCGGCGGCAAGAGCGGCGAGTGGACCCGGTGAGCAGCCCCCTGGCCGGTGCGCGCGCCGTCGTCGTCACCGCGTCGAACCGGGCCTCCGCGGGCGTCTACGAGGACCGCAGCGGCCAGGCTCTGGCGGCCGGGCTGCGCGAGCTCGGCTTCGCCGTCGAGGGCCCGCACGTGCGCCCGGACGACGTCGAGGAGCTGGCCGCGGTGCTGCGGGACGCCGTCGACCTGGGCGTCGACCTGGTGGTCACGACCGGCGGCACCGGCCTGTCCCCCACCGACGTGACCCCGGAGGCCACCCGGGCGGTCCTCGACCGGGAGGCACCGGGCATCGCCGAGGCGGTCCGCCGGTACGGAGCCGAGAACGGGGTGCCGACCGCGGTCCTCTCTCGGGGGCTGGCCGGCACGGCCGGGCGCACGCTGATCGTGAACCTGCCGGGGTCGACCGGCGGCGTGAAGGACGGCCTGGCGGTCCTCGGGCCGCTGCTGCCGCACGTGGTCAGCCAGCTCCGCGGCGGCGACCACTGATCAGTCCGGGAGGACGATCCGCTCCTGGTGCGTGTAGACGTTGCACCCGTCGCCGCGCAGGAAGCCGACCAGGGTGATGCCGACCTCGCGGGCGAGCTCCACCGCCAGGGACGACGGCGCCGAGACGGCGGCGAGCACCGGGATGCCGGCCATGGCCGCCTTCTGGGTGAGCTCGAAGCTGGCCCGCCCGCTGACCATGAGCACGTGCCCCGCCAGCGGCAGCCGACCGGCGCGCACGCCGTCGCCGACCACCTTGTCCACCGCGTTGTGCCGGCCGACGTCCTCGCGCAGCGCCACCAGCTCGCCCTCGGCGGTGAACAGGCCCGCGGCGTGCAGCCCGCCGGTCTTCTCGAACACCTGCTGCTCGGCCCGCAGCCGGTCCGGCAGGGCCAGCAGCACCTCCAGCGGCAGCCGCGCCCCGTCGGAGGCGACGTCGAAGGTCGTCCTGGTGCGGATCGCGTCGATGCTCGCCTTGCCGCAGACCCCGCACGAGCTCGACGTGTAGAAGTTCCGCTCCAGGCCGGTGTCCGGGACGGGCACGCCGGGCGCGAGGTCGACGTCCACCACGTTGTAGGTGTTGCGGCCGTCGGCGTCGACCGAGTCGCAGTACCGCAGGCCGGCCACGTCGGCGGCCCCGGTGATGACCCCCTCGGTGGCCAGGAAGCCGTGCACCAGGTCGAAGTCGTCGCCGGGCGTCCGCATGGTCACGGCGAGCGCTGTGCCGCCCAGCCGGATCTCCAGCGGCTCCTCGGCCGCCACGGTGTCGGGCCGGGTGGTGTGCTGCGGCCCGCGGATGCGCAGCACCGGGGTGCGGCTGGTGACTCGTCCCACGGGGGCGACGGTACCCAGGCCCGGCGGCCTACGGTGCTGCGCATGGAGGATCTGCCGCCGTACTCGGCCGTGGTGCTGGCCGGCGGCCGTGCCGCGCGGCTGGGCGGGCAGGCGAAGCCGCAGCTGGACGTCGGTGGCCGCACCATGCTGGCCGCCGTCCTCGCCGCCGCGGCGGACGCGGCGCTCCGGGTGGTGGTCGGGCCCCCGCAGCCCACGGCCCCGGGCGTCGTGGTCGTCCGGGAGGAGCCGCCCGGAGGCGGACCGGTCGCCGCGCTGCGGGCGGGGCTCGCCGCCGTCGACACGGACGTCGTCGCCGTGCTCGCCGCCGACCTGCCCTTCCTCACCGCGCAGCTGGTCACCGAGCTGCGCCGGGGCCTGCGGGCCGACGGCGTGCTCGTCGTCGACGACACCGGCCGTGACCAGCTGCTGCTCGGCGTCTGGCGGACGGCGGCCCTGCGCCGCGCCGTGGCGGCCCCCGGGGCCCCGGCCGCGCTGCACCACGCGCTGGGCGGGCTGGAGGTGGACCGGCACCGTCCGCCCGTCGCCCCCGGCTCCGTGCCGCCGTGGGTGGACTGCGACACACCTGAGGAGCTGGCGAGCGCCCGGGAGGTAGCCGCCCGGCGCCCCGGGTAGGGCGCCCCCATGCGCATCGTCATCGCCGGGGCCCACGGCCAGATCGCCCGCCGCCTCGGCCGCCTGCTGTCCGCCCGCGGGGACTCCGTCACCGGGATCGTCCGCAACCCCGACCACCGGGCCGACCTGGAGGCCGACGGCACGGCCCCGGCGGTGCTGGACCTGGAGCAGGCCGGCGTCGAGGACGTGGCCGCGGTGGTCTCGGGCGCCGACGCCGTCGTGTTCGCCGCCGGGGCGGGCCCGGGCAGCGGCACCGGCCGCAAGGACACCGTCGACCGCGCCGCCGCCGTCCTGCTCGCCGACGCCGCCGAGCGGGCCGGCGTCCGCCGGTACGTACTGGTGTCGTCGATGGGCGTGGACCTGGTCGCCGACGGCGCTCAGCCCGACGGCGTCGACGAGGTCTTCACCGCCTACCTGCGCGCGAAGCTGGCCGCCGAGCAGGACCTGCTGGCGCGGGAGGCGCTCGCCGTCACGGTGGTCCGTCCCGGCGGGCTCACCGACGACCCGGGCACCGGCCGGGTGACCCTGGCCCGGCACGCCGACCGCGGCAGCATCCCGCGGGACGACGTCGCCGCGGTCCTCCTCGCGCTCCTCGACGCCGGCCGCGACGGGGCCGTGGTGGAGCTGGTCTCCGGCGACACCCCGATCGACGACGCGGTGCGCTCCCTGCCGTGAACCCGAGCGGTCACTCGCCCCGGCGGGCGCGGGTGACGCGGGTGCGGGCGGCGAGCTCGTCGTCGGCCGGGTAGTCGACCGCGACCAGCGTCAGCCCGTGGGCGGGGGCCACCGGCACCTCGCTGGCCCGCTCGGTGCGGCTCAGCAGGCCCGCGGGCCAGTCCAGCGGGCGGCGCCCCTCCCCCACGGCGACCAGCCCGCCGACGAGGCTGCGGACCATCGAGTGGCAGAAGGCGTCGGCCGAGGCGTCGATGCGCACCACCTCGCCGCCGTCGTCCTCGCGCCGGCGCTCGACGGTGAGCCGCAGCAGCGTGCGCACGGTCGTGGCCCCCTCGCGCCGCTTGCAGTAGGCGGCGAAGTCGTTCTCGCCCAGCAGCAGGCCCGCGGCCAGGTCCATGGCGGCTGCGTCCAGCCGCCGGGGCCAGGCGACGGTGTCCGACCTGCGCAGCGGAGGGGCGCCGGCCGGCTCGTCGGTGAGCCGGTAGACGTAGTGCCGGGCCAGCGCGCCGAACCGGGCGTCGAAGTCCGGGTGCGCCTCGGTGACCGCGCGCACGGCGACGTCGGAGGGCAGGACCCCGCGCAGCCTGCGGAGGAGCTTCGGGGCCTGCTCCTCCCACAGCGGGGCGGGCACGTCGCAGTGCACGACCTGACCGGTGGCGTGCACCCCCGCGTCGGTCCGCCCGGCGACGGTCAGCTCGACGGGTCGGCGCAGCACGGTGGCCAGCCCCCGCTCCAGCTCCTCCTGGACCGTGCGCAGGGACGGCTGGCGCGCCCACCCGTGGAAGGCGGTCCCGTCGTACTGGACCGCGAGACGAAGACGGACGAGC